>CAWHDT010000004.1:0-113511 GCA_963828195.1 Candidatus Bathyarchaeota archaeon | reverse complement strand
TATAAATTAACCCGTTTCTGGAAGAAGAAGAAGAAAAACGATTTTTCCAAGCTTCTTCTTTAAAAAAAATCCAGACCGCTGATTTTTCACGCAGTCCCTATTTGTCCCAGAATTCTCTTGTCCGCAAATACTGAATCTTCGCCTTCAGCAGATCCATGTAAAACTGCTCTTCCTGCGGATGCATTCGCCCCAAAATCCGCGAAGCCGTTTCTGGACCAACCCCTTTCACCTGCAGCGCCTTAACCGCCTGCTTTCCATAGCTAAGGATCAAGTCGGCTTTGCGTCTGGCAGTGCTCAGCTCCTTGAGCTCTTCAGGGGTAAGCTCTTTGCCTTCGCGGCGCTTGAGCAAATCCCCCTTTAGCTTCTCGACGTCTTGGCTGAAATACAGCAGCGTAAGCAACCGCGAGCTGCAGTTTCCACACGTTGGCTCATCGGGCAGATCTTTTACGCGAACCTGCGTTGTCCATGCTCCACAGTTCATGCAGAGCAGCCTGGCGGTTCGGGCTTCAATGGAATGTTTCATCCGGTCAATATTGCTTAAAATGACGCGCTCAGGCGCCATCAACTCTGCGGTGTCGGCGTACTGCATCAAAATGTGGTACGCCAGCGGCGACGGCTTTTCGCGGGAAAGTGCGGTGACAGTTATTTTTTCTTCTTTGATGTCATGCATTATCTGCTTGGTTTTTTGTAAATCAACTTTATCCATCATGGCTTCCCGCAGTGTTTCATCGTAAATCGGTGTCCCTTCAAAAGCCGCTTTCAATTTTTCGCCGCGCTCCGACATAGCTAACGTTTTTCCCCTTGGCATGGCGCCGAATCTTTCAGCGATAGCTTTCATTCTGCTGACGAAAGGAAACTTGGAGTTTACGTAACTCAAAAACGCCTCATCGATGCGGCTGTCGGTTAAGTCTAAGAGTTCTTTTGGCAAGGCGTCAACTTCTTGTCTGGAGGGTTTATGGGTGGTTTCAATCAGGATTCGGTAGCCGTCGGTCCACCAGCCCGTGATTGCTTCTCGCTCAGAGAGAATTGAATCGAATATTCCGCCTAAAGTGCGGTTAACTATCTCGCCGAAACACGCGTGAACAACAATGTACCGATCCAACGCTTCAATGACTATGCGGTTCTGCGTAGGCAGCGGCGCTCCCGACTTGAGGTGCTCGTCGATTTCCAACGCCGCGTCAAGAAGCGTTGCTTTATCAGTCTTCAATTCTGAGGCTAACTGCTCCGCTGCCGCTTCCGGCTTCTTTCCTTCTTTGAGGAGTCTGCCGATTTTTTCCCGCATTTCGCCTGTTTGCTGGGCAAGGTCAAAGGGCACTGGAAGGATTTCCCCATCCCAGCCTGGAACAGCAGCCGAGGGGTCTTCCGCAGGAACAACATGTACCGTTCCCGACTCGTCGTTAATTTGGACGATACGCCAAACCTTTCCCCGCATGATAAAATGCAATCCGACCCGCGCATGCAAGGTCATGAATTCGTCGCCTAAAGTGCCGATTTTTCGGTCAGTCAACACGTTGATTACTGGGTAACGTTTCTCGTCAGGCATCATCGATAGGTTGCTGTAGTAGTATTCGCGTGTTCTGCCTGTTTTCTTCAACAGTTTTCCTTCTTGTTCCAGTCTAAGTTTGTGTAGGCTCTCTAAAAAATATACAACTTCCGAAAGCTTCTCAGCTGCAAGCGTGCTGTATGGGTAAGCTCTTCTAACAATCCCCAATAGTTCATCCTGAGTTACGGTTTCTTTATCCATAAGGACGCCCGCAACTTGGTGAGCCAAAACATCGAGGGCGTTTTTATGCAAAAGCACCGGTTCAAGCCTGTTTTGCTTGGCGTTTTCCACAGCAGCCATCGATTCCAAAGTGTCATCGGGGTACGCCGTGACGATTACTCCTTCTGAGAGCCGCTCAAGGCTGTGTCCGCTTCTGCCCACGCGCTGAATTAGGCTACTGACTTGCCGCGGAGACATATATTGGATAACTAAATCCACGTTGCCGATGTCTATGCCCAGCTCAAGTGTGCTTGTGCAGATGATTGCTTTTATTGTTCCAGCTTTGAACGCATCTTCCGCGATGACTCTTTCTTCCCGTGACAGGGAGCCATGATGCACCGATATGTCCGTGCGGTTAAGCTGGTCGAATCTGTGTCCCAGCAGTTCGGCGACGGTTCGACTGTTAACAAAAACCAAAGTTGATTTATGACTGTCGATCAGTTCGATTAGCCTTCGAATCCTGGCTGATGCTTCAGGTGTGGTTTCAAGTTTTGCAGCTAACTCATAATCTTTTTCAGTCGGCGTCAAATACTCTACCCTGTAACGGTAGTTTTTAGCCAGCACAGCTCGCACGATGCTGATTTCTCTACTGGTTCCCGCAACAAACCGCGCAACTTCCTCTGGGTTGCCCACGGTTGCGGATAAACCGATTCTTTGAAACTCTTTACCTGTCACCTCTAGAACCCGTTCAAGCGCAACTGCAAGCTGCGCCCCACGTTTGCTTTCAGCCAAGTCATGCACTTCATCAATGATGACGCATTGTACGTTGCTTAGATGTTTGCGCATTTGTGAGCCGGGAAGAATCGCCTGCAAAGTTTCAGGCGTGGTAACCAGCATCTGAGGGGGGCGAAGTGCTTGTTTTCGGCGAATTTTCATTTCTGTGTCCCCGTGGCGAACTTCAACAGTTATGTCTAATTGCTCGCTCCAAAACGTTAACCGCTTGAACATGTCCCGGTTCAACGCGCGAAGAGGCGTAATGTAGATAACCTGTATGCCCACGTCTTTTTGTTCTTCAGTTTTCTGCTCAACAAGCTTTGAAAAGATGGGAAGCAGAACGGCTTCAGTTTTTCCCGTGCCCGTGGGCGCAATCAAAAGCACATTCTTCCCTTCAAGCACAGGCGGGACCGCCAAAGTCTGCGGCAAAGTCGGCTCTGAAAAGCCAAGCTCTGCTAGCGCATTGCGGACTGGTTTGGCGAGTAACTCGAAAACACAGCGTGAATTTTCGGTTTGCATTTTCCCAAATAAACTAATCGGGCAAAAGGGTGCTTTAACTGTTTAGCTTAAATTGGGCTGATTTGCCCTGAAATTTGTTGGGCGTGTTCTGCCCCCTTTTTGTTATTTAAAGTTGACAAAAAGGTTGATTCTGCTTCTCAAGAATATTAATATGATTTGGAGTCCATGGAAACTGTATCGAAGAGTTAAATCTAAATTTGATATGTTAAGGTTGGTGAGGGGAATGAACTTAAAACTTTATGCAATCAAAAGGGGCAATCAAAGACTTGACCGCAACGTCCAACTGGTCGTTGTTGACTTAGACAAAAACAAGCGTTACCCGTTAAACTTCGTCTGCGTTCTGCCTCAATACCTCCGCTTGCTTGAAAGACGATCCAGCAACTTTGCAAAAATTTTCGGCGGAAAAAGCATCCATGTAGCAAAAAACCTCTTGGATGAAGCAAAACAAAAAGAAGAAGACCCAGACATCCAAAAAGTCATCAGCAAACGGATAAAAGCCATCGACTCGGAACGGACCGCTTAGAAAGCAGCAGCCGAGGCAATATTCTCGTGAAGTAGCCCAATTTGACAGGGGCTTTATTAGGTTCTGTAAAGTCTTCGTTGTTTTGTTTTCTCTGTAAAAATCCGTTGGTTCTAATCTCATCAATATTTATTAATTCTTACTTTTGTTATTGTGTGTTTTTAGGTCTAATATCTGTACCGCATTTAGGGCAAAAATCGTTAACAGCATCAATCCGATTGTAACATTTCGGACAAATAACTAAGGCTTTTTCTGTTGTTGGCTGAGGGTGCATATTTTTCTTTTTGGATTGTCGAATAATAGCGATGACTGCAACAACAACGACAATTATGATAACTATCACGGCTACAAGTACATAGGGAAAAGAACCCGATCCCAGTACAGTTGTTGAGCTTCCAGATTGTGCTGAGTGTGGTTGTTGCGAGGGGAGAGTTTGTGCATATACGCTACTGCCCAAAGCTGTTAGTAATAGTAGAAAAATAACTGCTTTTGTATAGTTTGAAATTTTCATTCAAATACCTGTTATCTTAATAGGATTCTTGGCTTTTAACACCTTTGGCAGTTTCAAGTTTGCTCGCATTCTGAATCAGAGTTTTGGGTTCTGTAATGCCAAAGAATTTAGCAAAAAAGAGTAAAGTTTAATTGCGAAAAAAGAGTTGGTGTTTATGTTGGAGCTAAATGTTAAGGGCATTTAACACCATCAGAACCCTATCTTTCGCCGATTCATCATCATAAACAAAAGAACAGCAACAGTCATTATAGCGAATCCGTCAACAAGCAACCTGAATTAGCGCCTAAACTGTAAAAACCAATACCTATTAAAGCAAAAACGAAGCCAACGAATAACAACATAGGTAAGAATCCTTTTGGGTTACTTAGGTTTAGACTCAATTTTTATCACCTCTTTCCCCCTCATTAAACATTTTTGCTCTTCCGTCATGGTATATACCATACGTTAATGTGGTATATGTGGTACATAACTATTTATACTTTGTCGAAGTAATAGAGAAGCAGAAATCAGGAGATAGAAAAATGCCTCTCAACGGATTTAAGTCCGTAACTGTTCCAGAAGAAGCCTACTGCAACGCCAAAAAACTAACTAATTTGGGCCTAGAAGAAAGCATAGGAAAAGCATTTGAAAACGCCATTAAGGAATACGTGCAAAAAAGGCAGGGGTTAATTAAAGACCTGTGTTCGGTAAGGGAAAAATGGAACGAAAAATAAGTGACTCGCCTTCTTTTTATAGCGAGTAACCACACCTTTTTTTAGGGTTCTGTTAAGTTCTTAAGGGATGAGTTTTTCTGTTAAGTTTCGTGAGATACTTCTCTTGGTTTTTTCTCCATGTTAAGTGTCGTGGGATAATTTTTCTCGGTGTTAACTTTCGTGGGATACCGAGCATACTAAGGTTGTTAAAATCTGTGAATTATGCATCCCTATGTTCCCAATTATAAAGGTCTATAGCACGAGGAATGGATACTCCTTTTGCAAGGTTTAGAAATTCATTGTTTCTATATCTTTTTTGCATCTCTTTCATAAAATTGACGTAACCAGAAGGAGAAGTGTTTATGTAACCTTTTGGGGTCTCTTTTTTGTAATTCTTTATCATTTTCGTGTCCCACATGACAAAAAAATTAGGTCTTAGCAAATGCATTACTTTAGTAGCCCCAACATATTTTATTCCTTTAAATTGGGATAAGGAAGAATATATCACTTTTATTTTGTTAGTAATCTCATTATCTGATAAATCAACAGTCTCAAATCGTATATCTTTAAAAAATTCAAAATCACAATCATCCAGAAGTTTTTTAAATTCTTCTATCTTAAACTCTATCAGATGGTATCTGAAATATGCAAAATTCCAAGTTGAAAGTAGTAAAAAGATACCTTCCAACTTAAACCCTTTTTCAATGAGGTTTAATGACCACCGGTAAATCTCTGCTCGCAAGTCTGACATGACTAAACTGTTTAATTATTTTAAGCATATATAATTATCGCAGATAGTCTAATCGGTCTTTTTTGCTTGCGTTCTCAATTAGTGTTTTCCATTTGTTTTTCCCTTCAATGATTATTCCGCATGCCTCAGCTGGGGTTTTGCCGTCTAAGCCTTCATGGGGTCTAATGTAATTGTGGAATAATTGGTAGCCTTGTAAAATAGGAGTATCATTTATTTTTAGTCCTCTCATAGTCTTTTCTCGGTCACGGACTTCGCCATTTATCCGCTCCATCTTATTATTATTCATATCTCCACTTAGTTTGATGTGTCTGATATGCTCGGTTCTAGGCCCTTTCAAAGTCCAGAACTCTTTTTTGTAAGCATCATGGTAAGACTGCAATCCATCAGTTGTGAAAGTCATTGGCTTCTTTCCCATTAGCTCTTTAGACATGCGTAATAGGTTTCTTGTATCATGCTTATCCTTTGTTTCAGCTACTTCCTGAGCGATTAAGAAGCGTGTTTCATCATCCATCATGGCAAACAGGTACTTCATGTTTCCAGCAATTTTAACATATAATTCGTCTGCTCTCCAATTATCGGAAACATTGGGTTTTATCGTTTCAGCGTAGTCTTTCATTAATCGAACATATTTTTTAATCCAGTTGTAAACGGTTTGGTGTGAGACTTCGACACCTAACAGCTTTAGAGAGTTCATTGTGTTTCTTAATGATTCTCCGCTAAAGTAAAACTGCATAGCTGAGGTTATTGCTTGAGGATTGTGCTTCATTCTTTCAAAACCAATGTTTATAGTGAAGTATTTGTGGCAGTCTCGACAGTAGAACACTTGGAGATTACCCGCTTTATTTTTTCTTACACAGTGTTTTCTAAGGTTGTTTGAACCGCAATATTGGCAGTTGCTAACGTTTACTTCTTGGATAACTCGGTTAATTTGAACCTCTTTTCTTAATTGGCTTGAAAACTCAACCGCAAAAATATGCTTACACTTCACATGGCGAAACTTGTTATCTGGGCATTCACAATTCCATTCTCCGTTAACCTTGAAAACACAGTATTCGCCTTCGTGAGATTGAGACTTAACGGTGTAAATGCAATCATCCGCTCTCTCTATTTGATTAGAAAGGTTTACGATTGCTTGACCCCGTTCTTCTCTTGTTGTTATTGTTGCCATTTTACTACGCCACTAATCAGTAGTATAGTATTAAACAGCTATTTAAGGCTTACTACCATTTAGTTTAAACTAAACAATAAGCTAAAACTATTTATACTACCACACAATATTAACTAATTGGTGATTAAAAACGTCAATAAATGAAAAAAACCAAATTGTAACCTCTCTAAAGGTAAACCCTGAGTTATGGAAACAAGCCAAAATATCTGCTCTCCAATGCGACATAACTTTAAGCGAACTCATAGACCAAGCTGTACGAGAATGGATTGAAAAACAGGAGAAATGCAAAAATGAGCAGCGAAGATAAAGAAGAAGTAACCTATATTGACGTTACTTCAAAAGAAGAAATAAAACGTATTTTCGGAACAGAAAATCCGTCATATGATGATATGCGCAAATATGCCAAAAAATACTATCAAGGTCTTTTAGAGAAAATTAATGGGTCTCTTAAATCTCGTTGGGTGTGGGGTAATAGGAGAAGCATGTTACTGATGTTCAAAGGAACTGTAGAAATGATAGCTCTAGACCAAGATAATATTCTAGAACTTTACGGATACGTTGATAAGTTGAATCATGCGGTATTGTCGCTTAATGATACAATGCAACGAAATCAGGGAAAAACTTCAAAAGAATTAGCAGCCTTTTCTAAATTAGACAAAGATGTTGAACAATTGAAAGATATCACGGGTCCAAAAATTACCGCTGTAATTCAGTTTTTCGCAAATTTACAGAAAGAGACAGAACAAAGGAAAAAGAACGGAGAGGGTATGGTTGTCTGAAGCTATTCAAAATGTAATTGATACCCTTAGTGAATTAAAGAGAATGCACCAACTTAATTTTGAACTGTTAGAACAGTTAAATGTTACTTGCCAATGGATAATTGACTACAAAATTAACATACCTAACGAAACCCTTATGCGGTCACTAGTTGGAAAATCCCTTGCATTACTTAATGAACTTCGAGGAGATACACCTAAAACTCTGACATATAAAAAGATAGCCAACGAAAGTTTACATGAACCCAAAAACAACGAAGACTTTACAGAACCCTTTATTATGATCTTTTTAAGCTTAAATTCTGGTCAAACAAATGTTTATGACCATTGGATTAGACTATGGCTTTAGACTTAGGGATCCTCTTAGCTGTCACTGCGATGTTGAGTTGGGGGATAGCGGACTTTCTCGCAAAAAAGGCGATAGACAAAGTTGGTTATAAAACATCTTTAGTTCTCAATCAAACAGTCGCTTTGGTTCCAGCGGTTATTTTTGCAATCCTATTCTTCAAACTGCCTCCCCTGTCAATTGGCTTAGTCGGCGTAACTGTGGTGGCGGGAATTTCAGGAATTTTCGGGTACATTTTTTTGTACAGAGGATTCCAAAAGGGCAATGTCTCTGTCGTGTCTCCAATTACCGCCAGCTGGTCGGTTATAACAATTTTGTTGGCGTTCTTTCTCTTCCAAGAAACGCTGACGCCTCTGCAAATCATAGGCGTCGTCGCTGTGTTTATCGGCGTGTTTTTTGCTTCCACCAATTTTGCCGAACTCAAAACCAGCCTCAAAAAGGGAAGATCAGCTGGCGTCGGCGACGCTTTAATATCGATGATTGCTTGGGGAATCAGCTATGCTCTGCTAAGACCGATAGTTGCGGCAGTGGGGCCCATCATGACACTTTTGTTTCTTAAAGTGCTCGCAACCGCGACTTTGTTTTCGTGGACAGGAGTCACTAAAACAAAAATTTCGATTCCAACTAAAATGATCTTTCTTTTCATCGCAGCCGCGGGGCTTCTGGATTTTTTGGCTTATACGGCGTTCAACCTGAGCCTAGGCACCCAACTGGTCTCCATAGTTAGCCCAATAGCGGCGACTGCTCCAGCTGTAACCATAGTGCTTGCCTACTTTTTCCTGAAGGAAAGACTGGTTAACAACCAGAAACTGGGGATAATTGCGATTTTAGCGGGGTTAATTCTTATTTCCTTAGCCTAAACGTCACTTTTCAGGTTGGGTGATCAAGCAGTTTTATTTTTGGGGTTTGCTGACGATAGAAGAAGTGAAATGAGGTAGTCGTGTTCTACTAGCCCGAAGGCTCCGTTTCTTGCGGAGATTTCATCAAACTTTTTCACGCCGTCGGGCTTCAGAAGCGGCGACTTTATTGCGAAAGGCACAGGTTCCCTGGTGTGTGTTCCAATTCTGATTGGCGTAGGATGGTCAGGCGATAACGCAATTGCGTAAGGCTCCGTTAAGCCGCCTAGGATTCTGCCAAGCAGCCTCTTGTCTAAGTCCTCAATGGTTTTTACTTTTAACGCGTAATCTTTGCAGTGCCCCGCTTCGTCTGGCGCTTCCACATGGACAAAAACAAAATCATTGTCTTTGAGCGCTTTTAATGCAGCATCTGCTTTGCCCTCATAATTAGTGTTTTGCAAACCCGTTGCCCCAGGAACGTTGATGACTTCCATTCCAGCGTAAATTCCGATCCCCTTCACCAAATCAACCGCAGATATGACCGCTGCCTTCAAACCGTACTTTTCCTCCAACGTAGGCATGGCAGGTTTTTTGCCTCCGCCCCAAGGCCAAATCAAGTTACCCGGGTTTTTGCCAGCTCTTACGCGGGCAACGTTCACAGGGTGAGTCCGAAGAATGCCTCCTGAACGAATAATCAATTCTCTGAGTAGCCGCGCTGTTTTTTCTGCCTCAGGCAACTTGGCTTCTGGCAGCACCTCCGAAAAATTGACGCCGACAGCGTCGTGCGGCGGCGTGCATTTGATAAGCTCCGGCTTTGGAATGTTCCGCAGTATCAGAAAGTGCCTGTAGTCTAAGCCTGAGTAGAATTCGATTTTGCCAAGTTTTCCAAACGCCTTATTTATCGACGCGATGAGTTTGCTTGATTCGTCAGTTGTTATGTGACCCGCGGAGTAATCAAGTATAACCCCGTCCTTCTCAGTTATCAAGTTGCACCTGTACGCTGCATCGTTTGGTCCCAGTTTTATGCCTCTGGCTGGCGCTTCAAGGGGACCTCTGCCCGTGCAATACTTTATTGGATCATACCCCAAAAGTGAACATATGGCTGTTTCTGAGCCTGGGTTTAACTCGTCTGGAACGGTTTTGATTACGCCGTTTCGCCCGTTGGCTGCTATGGAATCCATGTTGGGTTTGTACGCTGCTTGAAGCGGCGTTTTATTTCCCAGTTCAGGCACAGGGTAATCCGCCATGCCATCTCCAACAACAAGTATGTACTTCATTATTGTCCGCCCCAAAGATTATTCCGAAGATCTTGTTTTCTCTTATTTCACAACATATGCAAACCCCGTATTTATCTACTTACTTAACGAAAATTTGGTTAAAGCAACCAACCAGAAAATAGTTGAGGGAAATCCGCTGCGCCTCCTTCAAAGCATGGAGTTACCCCGATGCCCTTACGTTGCTGCCAGTTTTTGTAACGGTAGCTTGTGGTTTAAACGAAGAACCTATTTTTTAAAAAAATGCCTAAGTTTTGCCGTTCTCAGCAGCTTTCAGGATTTCGTCTGTGGTTCTTATCTGTCCGATTCTTGGAAAAATGAATTTTAATGTTGCTTCATGTTCGTCTTTGCTGTTTGCAGCCATTGCATCTACAGCGAAGACTTGGTTGTACCCGCGTTGGTAAGCGTCTCTGGCAGTTGTTTCAACGCCGAAGTTGGTTGCAACTCCGCAGAGAACAATGGTTTCGATTTTTCTGCGTCTCAGCTGCAGATCGAGTTCGGTTCCGTAAAAGGCGCCCCACTGCCTCTTCGCTATGACAATTTCTTTGCCTGTGGGTTTTATTTCTTCGGCGAATTCTGCCCAGTCTGCTGGTCTTGGGCCCGATCCCCATGGGGATTGCTGGTCGATGACGGGATGCAGCATATCTTTTCCATCGATGGATGTTACATGCACGAGGAAAACAGGCATTCCCGCATCCCTAAAAGCGGCAACAAGCTTTGCGGCGTTGGCGACAACCTCTTTTACGCTGTAAGGCTCAAGTTTTCTTTCAGATCCAACAATGCCTCTTTGCAGATCTATAACAACCAAAGCGGTCTTATTCAAATCTAATTTTAAATCAACCATGAAGATCACCACATTGATGGTTTAGAACGGTTCTTATATGCATTTTCGGCTCCGATTTTCAAAAGCTTACAACGAAAGCGCCAAAGTTGGAGATGGAAAAGACGGCTTGAATTGATCAAGTGGACTGGATTGCTTTAAAGCTTAAACATTTTAAGAAACGCAAATAAGTTGGTGCGGAAAGCTATAATTTCGGACGATGAGGAAATCGAGGTACGATGAAGCTGAAGGCGGGGAATTTAAGCTGGAGGCTTGTGAAGTTTTTTTCCGCTACCGAGTCCATTACTACAAGTTTTAATGGGTTTTGTGGCTAATCAAAAAGAGGGTTCAATAAAGAAAGGAGGCTGGAGAGTTGTTCTTATTTTAGTATGGTTCTTTTTTCCCGGTCATGTATGCCCAAGCGCCGACTATTGCAACGGTTAAGCATGCGCCTGCAAGTCCTGAAATCAGGAAGCTGCTCATTCCCCCGAGCAACGGCAAAACTGCAATCAGCCATGGGATAACGAAGACTGCTGTGACTTGTGCTATAATGCCTGCTACGAAGCCTAAAACTGCGATTACTCCAAATATTTTCAATCTACTATTCAATCAAATCACCTTTTTATTTTTAGCATTACTTGGCGCTTCTTTTTAGTCTAACTTACATATTTCTGTCTAAACGGTTTAGCGCTCCCGCCGCCTTTAACTCTTATATATAAAGCCTAAGGCGACTTTTTGGTGGACATATAGCTGTACAGCTATACGTGCATATCTTTACCATATTAACAATGTATAAGATTGTACTATGTCATGTCTGTCTTCAGAGGTAATCGAAATTGTCAGAAAGATTTGCAAAAAAGTGGGAAAGTAAACGGGACGATGAGCCGTTCTCAAACCGCATCAAAGACGCTGTAAAACCACCGGGACCATTGAAGCCACGATTAGACTTCGCAGTCAGGCGTATCGATCTTCAAGTACAGAAGCTTGATCAAGCCACTGACAGATTCAGCCAAAGAGACAAAGCAATCTTCGCCAGAATAGTTGATGCTTACGCAAAACATGACAGCGCACGCGCAAATGTCTTCGCCAACGAATTAGCTGAAGTTCGAAAAATGTCAAAGTTAATAATGAATGCGAAACTTGCACTTGAACAAATAACATTAAGGTTACGAACTGTATCAGAACTAGGCGATGTAGTATCGACCTTAGGCCCAGCCGTAGGTGTTCTACGTTCAGTCAAAGCGGGCTTAGTTAGCGTGTTTCCAGAAGCAGAGAGCGAACTGGGCGAAATTGGCAACATGCTGAGCGGAATCATGATTGAAGCAGGCCAAGGTTCAGGAATGACATTAAACTTCGACACAGTAAACGAGGACGCATCAAAGATTCTCACAGAAGCAGCAACCGTTGCAGAGCAGAAGATAAAAGACAAGTTCCCAGATCTGCCCCCAGGAATGCCATCAACCCCGCAAACAGAAAAATCAACACAGAGTTTCTAAAATAGGAGGAAAACAACAAACATGTCTAACTCCAATCTTTTTCTTTATATTGGTAAACCCATCAAAAACGAGTATGGACGCATTATTGGTAAAGTCGCATCTTTCGCATTAACCCCAAGTGGAAAATTTGACGCTGTCTTCGTCGAATTTGGAGACGGCCAATTCACAAAACAGCCCATGGAAACTTTAAGGTTTAATGGCGCTGAAGTCACTTACATTTCAAAAATTAAGAACCAAGCAGGTATCCTTTGTGACCAGATTCCCCTCATATGGCGAAAAGACCAAGCTTTGAAAGATCTAAATGACAAAAGAAAAATCGCGCCGGACCTGTATCAGGAACTTCACACTAGCTTCACGAGCGTTTTAACTCAGCTAAAGAAGGACGCTCAAATCATAGTTGACGAGTCCATCATAGAAATTGAACGGTGCCAAGAAGAAATATCGTCGCTTAGCTACGCCATCGCTAACTTGGAAATTGAACACGAAATAGGCAAAGTAGATGAAGAAAACTACAAGAACGCTTTTGCACTTCTACAAGAAACGCTGAAGCGTGCAACTTTAGAGAAAACCGATTTCGAACTGACAAAAAGCAAGGTCTCAAGCGTGCTGCTAGGTGACACACAAGATACAACCCAGAGATCAAAAACTTACGCTGAACAGGTAAGCGTTGCCCAGAAGCTCCCTGAGCCCCCAGTAGTTGTCTACGTTAAAGAGATCGGGAAAGCTGGCATATAATAGCCAAACAAACAAAAGACATCGTCCAGAGGGAGGGGTAAAATATGAAAAGTTTAAGCCTGATCAATCAGCCCCCTCCGCCTATACGTGACGTCGCAAACAAATCTATTTCTACCCTTAGAATTCAGCAAAATAAGCTTGAGCAGGCAAGTTTTCGATTAAAAGAAAGAGACCGCATACTTTTTGAAACCTGCATGGGTGCCCTCAAAAAGAACAATCGCGAAAGAGCCGCGATCTGCGCTACTGAGCTCGCTGAGGTCCGAAAGCTTGTAAAGTTTCTGTATAATGTTCAGTTAGCCATTGAACGTGTGATTCTTCGGCTAGAAACAATCAAAGAGCTCGGCGACATTGTTTCTGATTTGAAGCCCGCATTGCGGCTGCTTCAGAATGTTTCTTCGGAGCTATTTCAAGTTTTACCTGATGTCAGCTCAGAACTTGACAACGTTAACTCCACAATCCAAGAGACTCTTCACGCAACAAAACTATCTGCTGATGAAGAGTTGATTCCAGTCGGCAAAAAGACTGAAGGCGGCGAAGAAATCCTCAAAGAAGTTACCTGCTTCATGCAGCAAAAGATAGCTGAAAACCTTCCCGAGCCGCCTGCTGCAACTCCTGTGAAGGAGAAATCGCCGATTAAGGAGCTTGTAGCTCTCACCGCCAGTTCTTCACAGTTGATTGGTCATAAAACTACGGAAGAATCTGGGTTTGACCCCTCAAAGACGGTGTTTTCCTACAAAAAATCTGAAATTAAAGAGTTTTCGTTAAAAGTAGAGAAGCCTTGCTTGGAAGATGTGCTTCTTGAATATGTCCGCAAGACTAATGGAGAAGTCGATTTAAGCCGCTGTTCAAGTGAATTGCAAACTTCCAACGAAGAAATTGAGCGTGCCCTTGAAAGTTTAGGAACAAAGGGTAAAATAAAAATTGAGTTAAAATCGCCTGAATAGGAGAAGAAAAAACATGAGTGCCTCAAGTGAACTAGAGAAATCCGCAACAGCTTACGCTTTAGATGCCGTACGCTTAGATAAGCAAGGACAAAAAGGAAGAGCCATAACCCTCTACCAAAAAGCAATAGAGAGTCTCTTGCAGCTTGTTCAGCTTTACCCCGAATACGGCTTGAATAAAGTTTACGTTCAACGAGCAATAGCTTACCAAGAAAGAATCAAAGCATTGCAGGGAGCCGTTTCATCAACCGAAATGAACGAAGCAACCAACAATGACGGTGAAGGCGGAGGCGCAACCGTGGAAGGCAACGGCAGCGGAAACGGAAATGGAAAACACGAGGAACTTGTGATGACTGAGAAACCTAATATTAACTGGGGCGAAGTCGTCGGCTTAGATACCGCTAAAAAAGCAGTGAAAGAAGCCATCGTTTACCCCGTTCAAAGACCCGATTTGTTCCCGTTGGGTTGGCCACGGGGCATTTTGCTGTTTGGTCCTCCTGGCTGCGGAAAAACTTTGCTCGCAGCAGCTGTTGCAACAGAAATCGACGCAAACTTCTACTCAATTGATGCAGCATCCATTATGTCTAAGTGGCTTGGTGAAGCTGAGCAGAATGTTTCAAAATTATTTGGTACCGCCCGCAAATCAGCAATTGAAGGTAAACCCGCTATCGTGTTTGTTGATGAGTTGGATTCTTTGATGGGAGCGCACACTAACGAGGTCGGCGGAGAGATACGAGTTCGAAACCAATTCCTTAAAGAAATGGATGGAATTGTGGATAAAGGCAAAAACTTGCACGTTTATGTAATTGGCGCAACAAACAAGCCTTGGGATTTAGATTGGGCTTTCATTAGACGCTTCCAAAAAAGAATTCTGGTTCCCCTGGCAGATCATGCTACCCGACTAAGCATGCTGAAGCTCTACTCAAGCACTTTAGCCATAGATTCAGATGTGGACTTGCAGGAGCTAGCTCGGCTGTCAGAAGGCTTCTCAGGAAGCGACATACGCGATGTTTGTCAATCAGCCCAGCTTAGCCTTATTGGAGAATTCTTCGAGTCAGGCAAAGCGATGGATAAAGAGGCTAAACCTAGATCTTTAACGATGGCTGATTTCCGCCAGATTCTGGAACAGCGCAAACCAAGCGTCTCCCTAGATATGCTGTCAAACTATAACAGGTGGTTCGAGGCTTTCAAAGCACTCTAACAGGAGAGAGGGAAAAAACAAAAACCAAAACAATGGGTTGGGTGGAAAGGTTTGGAGACATTATATTTTTGCTCGCTCTCCCCTTCTCCCCCTCAAACTATCTCCAAACCCCACAACCCAATAAAACCCACCATTGACTTTTGAGTTAATTCTCTTTCAACCAAGATTGACGTTTTCAGCTTTGCCATTCTGGACGGAAAATCCTTTCCCTTAGGAGCTCGCAGGTTCATTCTCATCCGCAGCGCTAAGGCGTCTCGCATGGCAAGTTTTCGAGTTTGCCGCAAATTTTAAGTAGCTTAAGGTATAAAATAATGAGCTGAATGTATAAAAAAATGAGCGAAGTTTGCGGTACAGGAACAGATGTGAAGACTCATGCAGCCGACGACATTGAAGACGGGGATGGAGATAAAGGGCTGCGTTTTTTGACGCCTAAGGTTTTGACTGTGCTGGAGTTTTTCTTATTCGACCCAATGAATGAGTATTACGAGAGGGAAGTGGCGAGAAAAACTAATGTAAGCCGAGCATCTGCGCATAAGATTCTGGTCATGCTGGCAAGTGAGGATTTTTTATCCAGGCAAGAGCGGGGCAGAATGCGAATGTACAGACTTAACGTAAAAGACCCTACTGTAAAACAGCTGAAAATCGCGGTCAATACCTTCGCCCTGAAAAAGCTAGTTGATAGCCTAAAAAGTTGTTCCAGAAGAGTTGTTCTTTTTGGCAGTTGCTCTCAAGGTACAGACACAAAAGAAAGCGATGTTGACTTACTGATCGTTGCGGCGGAGAAAGAACCCGTTAGCAAATTGCTCAGTGACTTTAATAGAGGGAGCGACAGGAAAATAGCGCCTATCGTAGTTGATATGAACGAGTTCATTCGTCTAAAAAGTGAAGACAAACCCTTGTATGAAAACATTGAGAGAGGCATAGTACTGTGGGAACTAGAGTAAACGCTGAAATCGCCAGACTGCTAAGTGAAAAGGCAAGAAGCCGATTACGGTCTTAAGTTTTCTGAGACAGGTGCTTTAGAAACAATCGGCGGAGCAGAAAAATTGCTTTCGAAAGCAAAGGAAATCCTTAAAATTAAATAACTCTTCTCGAACTTTTGACTGCTGGGTTGTTGTTTTCCAATCCTTGAACACGGGAAATTAGGTTCGGCTAAGAACTCACGATAGACACGCTGTTCTGATCGCTCAAACGGGAAATCCGTTCTGCAGGGTTCGAACGTTCGAATTCTGCTGCGGAACTAACGCTTTACCTAATCTGGCAAGTAAGATCAATAGCTTAACGTGTTATATACTGGAGAAGTGCTTTGGTTGACTGAAACTGTATCTATTCCTCTGCCTCTTCTGAAGGCGCTCTATGAACATTTTGATCGAATTGAGGAAATCTTGGCGACTCTTGAAGAACTCTCTGATAAAGAAGGTTTGGAAAGGATTGAGAAGGCTCTTGAGGAATACAAGAAGAAAGAATACGTTGTTTCAAGTCCTGAAAAAATTAGAGAAGCGCTTATGAAGGACTAATAGTTGCCTCACAAGATCATTTTTCTTCGCAGCTTTACTATGAAGTTTGATAAACTTCCGAAAAATGGAAAAGAACAGGTGTTGAAGGGGCTCGAAAAGGCAACTATTGAACAGTATGTTGGGGTGAGGTTGCATGGGAAACTTGAAGGTTTATGGAAATGGCGTTTGGTTCCGCTCCAAATGTCCCATGGCTTGACCAATGATGGCGGAGTTAACGTGGTGAGTAAGGTGCGGTTGTACGTGGATCTTTTCAATTTTCCCGCTCGCGGAGAAGAAGCTGCTGGTGTGCTGCTTGAAAGCATTGAGAAAGACTGGGGTCTCAGAATTGACCAAAAAAATTCCACGCAGTTCTTTCGCTCTGCTTTATATTGTTTCGCTAATAGCGAAAATGAGTGGGCGCGCTAATACTGCTTGAGAGGAAAAGATTAAGACTTTTCTAAGTTAGTAATCTAAGCTTTTTCATTATCAATTCTTTTGGCGGAAAGCCCTGAGATTTGCCTCCGGGTGTTCTGTAGATTCTGCATGCAAATTTATAATCGTTTGATTCTTTTGCTGCGGGTTCTATGTCCACTCCGTTTATTCTGATTGTTGGGGAGCCCAAGAATCTAAAGCTTTGAGCTTCAGTGTCTGATTTGACTTTTATTTTGACTAAGTCTACGTCTAACTTGTTCTGCTTTATTATGTCTTGTAAATCCTTCAGAGTTTTCTTGTAGGTTGGGCAACCTTGAAAATAGAGAAATTCAATTTTGGTCTTTGGCAAAACAAAACCTCCGGCTACTTTACTATAAACATCGGTTCATTTAAGAGCGCTTATGCTCGTTTCTAAATGGGGCGCCGCTCAAAATACTACGAAAAGACGAAACAACTTCGCTGTCTTACTTTAACACTTAATTTTTGGACAAGGCAGCGCGTCTCCTCCGTCACCCTAAAATTTAGCCCGAACACTTTCCCAGGCGCTTTTAAATAAGCCACAGTTGAGCTAAAACGCCCTTTCCTAACCTGCAGAGCCGAACCCGTCGCCGAAGCCAGCCGCCCATAACCGACAATAACTTCAATATGCACTCAACATGCAAAGTCGCAATCCGACAATGCCAAAGTCGCAACGCACAAACGCCCCAGACCCCAAACCAAAAAAGCAACCCGAAACACAAAGACCCAAGACGGAAAGTCGCAACTTACGCCAAGGCAAAGTCTCAACTCAAAAATCTAGCCGACAAAAACCCAAGTTATCCCCACGACCCAACAAATTTTAGCCAGTTTAACTGCGGAATCTTGGGCAAAACCCTATTTTGGATTTAAGGTGTAATTTTGAAAAACTGTTTTATAGTACAAACCCGTATTAGTGGAATTTATTGGGGTAAGGGGATAGTTCCATGAGAAAAAGCTCTGTTTATTTGTTTGTTGCGTTGACCCTGATGTCTTTGGGGTTAGCTTTAGTTCCAGATGTCTTCTGCCAAATTAATCAAGCGCAAGATATGAAGATTTTAAGCTACAGCTACTACGTTGACAACCAAGGTATTCTTGACGTTGTCGGCGAAGTGCAAAATCAAGGCCCAAACACCGTATTTGGTGTGCTAGTGACGGGTTCAGTAATTGACAATACAGGGACAGATCAGGGAGATACGTATGCAACCATCGGTATAGATCCCATGTCGATCCTTTATCTAAGCCCAAATCAAATAGCACCCTTTTACTTGGAATTTTGGGCACCGAACAATTCTCCAGACGGAACATGGGCAACAGTAACTATTGCAAGCATCGAGTTAGCCGTCGCTGAAGCAAACGCAACTACAAGCTACCAATATCCAGGTTTAACTGTTTCAAGCAGCAAATCATACATCGGCAACACAGTAAATGACACGGGCGTTTATTGGGTCACAGGCAACGTCCAAAACACGGGCAGCCAAACCGCCGAGAACGTCACGGTATTTGGAACCTTCTACAACTCCACAGGCAGCGTTGTCGCAGTAGGCTATTCAAACACCGATGCAAGCCTATCATCTTCCGCATCAGAGTCCTTTCAGCTCGGAGCTTTTGACATAAACCAGACAGGAATAATCACCAGCGAAAAAATCACAAAATACTCGCTTCTAATCCAAGCAGATGGACCAATTCTCCAAGGAACTGGACCTTTAATTACTCCATCCCCCGGTTCTTCCAACACTCCGTCTCCTGGCTCTTCAAGCTCTCCCGCTTCTACAACTTCTCCCACTCAAGGTTCATCTAGCTCACCGTCATCTACCCCAGCAACTTCAGCTAACTCAAACTCAAATAACTCATCGAACCTAACGGCAATTTACGCAGTAGCCATTGTGGTGGTTCTCATTGTAGTCGTCGGAACCATACTTGTCATGAAGTCGCGAAAGCCCCCTGAAACGGTAAAACAAGCAAGAAAAGCAAGAAATAAGCGCACGGACTGAAATTTCGCCAATTGTTTTTTTAACAAACAAATCACAATTATCTTGGCGCATATGTCATTGTTTAAATATTTCTTGTGCACACTGGTTTGTCTATGAGCAACAGGTCTCAAACTGGTTCACGCCGAAACGCCGGTCGGCAACTCTCAAAGTCCGCGCATGAAAAGAAGACAAAAGAGAAAAAGCAGCGCTCCGGCGGCAAGTATCTGGAAGAGGCAACTGAGGTTTCTGCTAAGGAGGTTGTTGAAAAAACTCTCATCGGTTTAAGCAGGTTCGGGAATCAAATTTTTGCGCTTTCCCCTTTCAGCCAGTATTTCGATGATTGGCTTACGAATCTGCGCCAAATGATTTCGGAATTCGAGTCAACCCCGATGATTAAGGTGGATGAACAATTTGTTAAGGAGCGCACCCAGATTTTTCTAGATGTTGAAGGAGCGCTTGCCGAAAAAAGGCTTCAGGAAACAAACCTGACTGGCGAGGCAAAGGAGCTTTTTGACAATAATCATCTTTTGGTGGAAACCGATAAGGAATATTCTGAGAAAACAAGAGAGCTAAGCTTCAAGCGGAACGCGGAGGTTCAGAGTTTAAGCACAAAAATCCGCGAGTTAGAGGATGATGTGGCAAGTCAAGAAGAAATCAAAATCCGCTTTTACAAGATGAGAGCTAAAAAGAAAGCTGCAGAAACGCTTGCCCAAACCAGAAAGGAATTGAAGTCGGCAAAAAACGAGTTGGAAGTTGCATTGCAAACCTTCACGGCTGACCAAGAGAAAATGCATGATTATTACGAGAAGAAGAAGCAAGAAATTACGGATAGAGTCGATGCTTTGCATAAAGAACTTGAAAGACTTGAAACTGACACGTCCACAGAGGCGCGGCAGGCAGCGTGCAGCGCGTTGGCGAATTCAGTAAATGCTCTTCTTCAAAGAATGCCCCTACCTGCAGAGACCCAGTAGCCAAAAGAAAAGAAAAAGCTGCCCGGCATTAACCCACTTAAAGCTGGTCTACTCATAGCTGCCATTGACCCATCAAATTTTTCAAAGATTTAGCTTCTTCACGCAGCGTGGCAACCTCGCTTTCTAACTCAGTAGCTTTAGCATCAGCCCTTTTCTTGAGCGCTTCAATTTCAAGTAAAAGATTTTTTTTCTCGTTTTCTAAATTTTTTATTTTTTCAACAGTATCCTTTAAGCTGCTCATTTTCTGTTGCCTTCGGCGGCTAATACATTTTCTGTCAACACTTAAAACTTTTGCCAATAAACCTACTTCAACAAAGCAAACCCTGCCCTTTAAAAAGGCTGTGGAAAGGCTAAAAAACCTTTTTTTAAATATTTTGAAACGCGACTTTATGCTGTGGTGATTTAGTTTTTATATTTGAATTAGCAAATTAACATTATCGTTTAGGTTTCATATTGTTGGATTGAGTCTCAATGAGAAAGACGATATTTAAGAAGCTTGAAGCGCAAGGGTTAATTGCGAATTACAATCGTTTAAGAAAGAATTTGCCGCCTAAACTTCCCGACCGCGTGTTTGTTTCAGACGAAACCTTCAGAGAAGGCATCAAAGCGCCCACTGTTTATCTGACTTATGTGGAGCAGGTTAGGCTGGCGAAGCTAATGGATGAAGCGGGGGTCTCTGAGATTAACGTGGGTTTCCCGGCTTTGTCTGAAGATGAAAAACGCAATGTTAAGCGCATCGTAAATGAAAGTTTTTCAAACGTGAAGCTGACGGCTTCGGCTGAGGCAACTACGAACAGCGTTGCAGCCTGTCTGGAGTGCGGTATAAAAGATGTAACCATTGAGACCCCTTTTAACGGTTTAAACTTGCAGTGCAAGTTAAAATTAAGCAAAGAGCAAGCTCTGCAAAAATTGGTTGAAAGCATCGATTACGCTAAAAAGCATGGGGCAACGGTGAGCTTTGTTCTTATGGATGGCACCAGAACCCCGCTGGAAGATATTTTGCAGGTTTTTGTGGCGGCGGCTGATGCGGGAGCAAGAAGGTTAGCGATAGCTGACAGCGTTGGATTCATAAGGCCCCTTTCTATGCGTTATTTAATGTCTCATGTTCGCGATGGGTTACCTGATTCTGTGAAAAAGAAGGTAACGCTTTCTATTCACTGCCACAATGATTTCGGGATGGCGACGGCAAACACTTTGGCTGCTGTAGAAGAAGGAGTCTCATACATACACACCTGCATCGCTGGCTTTGGGGAACGCGCCGGCATAGCTCCTTTTGAAGAAGTTGTAACGGCGCTGGAGCTTCTCTACAACATCGATACAGGCGTCGATTTAGGAAAAATCTATCGGATCGCTCAATCGGCTGAAAAAGCTTTTGCCCTACCGATCCAATTCCATAAGCCCATAATCGGCGAAAACATTTTCACCCATGAAGTAGAGGAAGATGTAGAGGAAATGATGGCTTGCCCACTGGTTTTTGAGCCTTTCCCCCCTGAAATTGTGGGCAGAGAAACAACAATTTTCGTCGGCAGAAACACGGAACAAACGCTTATACAGAAGCTTTTGGAGAAAGCCGGAATCCGAGCTTCCCCGCGGCAGATGGATGAGCTTTTCAGGCGTATTAAGGGTCCTCAGGAAAGCTTGGATAAGGGTGAAGCCCAAATGATTTATTACCAAGTGAAAAAACTCATGAAGGAGCTTCTGAAGGGTTACACTATGGAGGAGTTCTGGCGGCTTGTTGAGCAGGTGACAAGGCAGAAGCCCAAGTTGCCCAAAGATAAAGTTCAATCCCAGCAAACAGCCGATCAGTTGCTTTCTTAGCTGAGCTTCAGCTGCTTTCTTATTTCTTCTATCTCTTCCCGGCTTGTTTGTCGCGGGTAATTGTAGATGGGTCCGCTTGGTTTTTCATTGTAAAAAGGGCGGTTACAGCCACCGCAGCCTGAAGTACGAAAGGGTTCACCAGACTTAACTGCTTCTTCCAAAGTTTCTTTTGCCACGCCAAAACATGTAATTTCGCCTGCAACATTAAAACGCATCCCGTCTGCTTGAGCTAATCCCATAGCGATTAAGTACCTGGCAAGCTGCACGCGCCTATAAGACTCAAGTGCGGGCGGCGAATTTTTCTCCAACTTGGTTCCTCGTATAGGCGTGAAAGCAAAAAGAGCTGGCAGAACGCTCATGTCAACGCATCTTTGAATTATTTGTGTTGCCTCTTTCTCCGTCTCGCCTAACCCTACAATCACGTGAGTGCTGACATTTCCCTTACCCAAAACGGCGATGGCTTGACTTAGCAACAGAAACTGGCTTTCCCAATCGTAAAACCCGCCTGCAGCTTTGCCTTTCACCTGGTTGAACAAGGCTTCGGTTGCTGCATCCAATGCTATGCCTAACCTGTCCGCGCCTGCCTTTGCCAAAAGCTCAATGTTTCCGGTTTTTAGCGGTTGGCAAGAAACTGAAATAGGAACCGCCGCTTGCTTTTTTATCTCCTTAACCAGCGATTCAAGATGCAAAAAAACCTCTGGGTAGTTCAGGGCTTGGATGCAGACCCGCCGGATTTTTTCCTCTTTAACCGCTTTGGCGACTGCTGTCAGGGCATCAGCGGTTGGAAAAGTTGGCCATGAAATCCTTGACAGCAAGTCGGTGTTGCTTTTGCTTGCTCTTGCTTGGGGGCAGAAACCGCAGTTAGCCGTACACTTGCCCTCTTTGTACGTCATAAGATACGCAGTTGTAGGTTCAGCATCTAACTTGCCTTTTAACAGCCCAAGAACTATAGCGGTGCCCGTTGAAACACGAATTTGCTCAGGTAACCCCCTTGGGTTTGGGCATATTTTTTCTGACAAAGGCTGCACCGAAATTTACGGTAACATTATTGGGAAAACAGTATATTAGTTTAGGGCTAACTGACGGCGTTTTCTGCCAAAATATACTATGCGGCTTCCAAGTGAAACTAAAAAAAACCCAAGGAAGGCAAATTCCACAAAGGTAAAAACTGCTTGGGTCGGAAAAATCAACGTTAAAACTATGCCTATGTAGAGGGCGCTTCCGATGTATTTTCCAACTGGGTCATACATTTTTTTTGCAGAGCGGCTCGTTGAAAGGAACACAATAAATGAGGCGGCTATGAGAAGCAATAACCAAATTGGGAAGTACCCTCTTGCAAAAAAGATTGTGTATATTCCTAATACCAAAATAAAGTCTGTTGTGGCATCGTAGTAGGCGCCGAACTGCGATGCTGCGTTTAATCTTCTTGCTAAGTAGCCGTCAAAAAAATCTGTTGCAGCTGAAAAAGCAAGCAGAATTAAGCATGCAGCAATGTTTCCCGTGCTGTAGAGGTAAAGGAAGAGCGGTAAAACTGCGATTCGCATTGAGCTTATGGCGGCGGGGATAACGATTAGTTTTTGCAACTGGCTTTCGATATTCTCTTGTAGGTTTGAGATTAAATGCCTGCCTATCAAGATACGTAATTTTTAAGAATTTACACTCTCAGGGTTCAACGCATAATTCCAAACGTGATGTCCGTTAAACGTTCAAACGGCTTCCCTAAGACGCTGTAACCGACTTTCCCAAGATGTTTTCTGCCGTAAAACTGCGCTTGGCCTTTCCCGATGGCGAATTTCAATTTTGCCTCGCTGAAGCCTGAAGCATAAAGCAGTTTATGCCTAATCAAATGGTAGTTTTTGGGTTCTTCCCAGTCGTCTATTGAAACGCCGTTATCTTTAACCCGCTCGTACAGTGGCGTCCCAGGAATGGGGTATGGCAAAGTGAACGACAGGTAATCAAGCGGCAAACCTGACGCAAAACGCACCGTATCCAGCACCGTCTTGTTGTTTTCGCCTGGGTAGCCGACAATAAAGAAAGCCCCCACCTCGAGCCCCTCTTTCTTAGCTGTATAAACCGCGTTTTTGGCTTGTGAAGTGTTAATGTGCTTGTTCATCAACCCTAAAACTGAATCATTACCTGATTCAATACCGAAGAAAACCCTTAGGCAACCAGCTCGCTTCATCCCCCTTGCTACTTCAGCGTCCATTGTATCCACACGCGACAAGCACTCCCAGCCAACGTCAACTTTGCGGCGGACCATTTCGCTGCACACATCAAGCAGATGCTTGCGGTTCAACGTGAAGCAGTCATCAGCAAACCAAACCCTCTCATAACCCAAATCCGTAATCTCCTGCACCTCATCAACAATGTTTTGTGCCGAGCGGGTTCTGATGTTTGTGCCGAAAATTGGTCGGCTGCAAAAATCGCATGAAAACGGGCATCCCCTGGATGTTATCATGGAGGAAGTAGAATATCCGAATCGGTCAAGATAGTACCGTTTGTACGCTTCATTATCAAACAATTCACGTGTAGGAAAAGCTAGCCCATCCAAATCCTCAACAAAGTCTCTTGGGCCAGTATGCACAACGCGGTTTCCATCCTTAAACACGAGACCTCTCACACCTAAGAGCCCGGACCCGTTCGCAACGCATTTGGCGAGTTCCACAATCGTTTCCTCACCTTCGCCTACAGCAACCACATCGAAGATGTCAAGAAAGCTTTTAGGATTCCAAGAAGGCAAAGGCCCACCAACCACGAGCAAACCGCAATCGCCCAAGCAGGCGTTTTTGATTGCAGTTGCAAGCTCAAGAGTGGTTTTTTTCATTGAGAACATTGAGTAAAACCCGGTAATTTGTGCTTTAGCCCATTTTACCCGCTCAACCGCTTCGCTTAACGTGAGAAAAGTGCAGTCAACCAACTCAACCTCAAAGCCACGTTTTTTCAGGGCGGCGGCGACGTAGCCTAGTCCCAGAGGTGGGAAACGGAAAATGGAGTTGTCATTTGCAGGGTGAAAGTATGGGTAAACCAAAGCGACCTTAACTGCCATTTAATTATTAACCACCAAAAAACAGGTTCTCAAAAAGGCTTGAAATCCTCATTAAAACTTAGGCGATTATCCCTTAAAAACCTTACATAAAATAAACGTTGGGGTCAACGCAACGCCGCAACCATCTGTTTGCAGTTATCGTGTTATTTCGTTTTAGATGGGAATTGCTACCCTATGATAAGATTTTGGTAAAATATTTAGTCAAATATCCTTAAACCAATGCCTGAAGTATTTATCATTCGATGGAGTTGCCTGCATGAAACTATTTTCAAGAGTGGGTGAGGGTTGGGATAGCAAGAGTTTCTCATCGCTTCTTATTGTTATCTTAGCCATTATGTGCTTAATAATTGCTAAACCAGCATTTGCTCAGACTCCCACGCCTTCGTCTGTTCCTATTCCCACTCCCTCCATTCCAACATTCACTGTACAGCCTGTCGGTCCGCCTTACACTGTACCTACGACTTATTCGTTAAACCAAAGCACGGGACAGGTCGTGGCTCAAATTGGCTACACCAATGAATTCAGCTATGTAGTAGTGACAATTAAGAATCAACCCTTTACATCTTATTTTGATTCAAATCTTGCTCAAAATATTTTGTTCTACTACAATATTCAAATAAAAAACCATAACGAAAGTAGCTGGTCTGATATTTACACTGCTGACAACGGTTATCTGACACAGTCAGATTCTGATTACACCAACACATCAATCCCTCTGAGTAACCTTTCAGAGGTGGGAATACCGATTCCTGAAGGCACTCAAACCGATATCCAAGTTGAAGCGATGATAGGGTATGTCAGTAGAGTTTATAATCCTAACGCAACAAGCCTATTAGACATGTACCCGTGGGAGTTTACTGGTCAAACAAGCGGTTGGAGCAATACACAAACAGTAACAATACCTGCCAACGTTCCCTTAAGCTCTTCACCTGCCCCATCATCTTCTACTTCAACGTCAAGCCCCTCGTCATCAACGTCAACAACCGCCCCTACCTCAACTCAGAGCCCAACTTCTATCTACGAAATCCTAATTGCTTCCTTTGTTGCACTGGTTGTTGTATTTTTGGGTGTTATCGCTTTAATTATGCGTGGGAAAAGGCGATGAACCAGTAAATGACTGTGGAGCTTTCTGGGCTTCATAAAATCCTAAAAGATCCTACACGAAGAGAGATTCTAAAGCTCCTTAACGATAAAGGACCTCTGCCTTACGGTGAACTTATGGGGTTCGCAAAAGTTACTAACACGGGCAGGTTCAATTACCACCTAAAAGTGCTTGGCGACCTTATAGAAAAACTCGACGATGGAAGATACAGTCTAACAGAAAGAGGCCGTTTGGCGGTTCAAATGCTTGACAAGTTTCCAGAGCGAGCGGTTCAAACGCGCGAGCAAAAAGACAACAGCAAAAAACTGCTTATAGCAGCCGCAATACTTCTCGCCGGCATCATCGCCATTTCTATACTGTTGATTTTAATGGCTGCCAACGCAATCAAGCTTTAACGCAGTATAGTGGAAGCACACCGGGACCAGCCAACAAACCTTCCTGAACTCAACTGACACATTAGGTTGGCAAAGCTTTATTATGTTTCTGCGAAATTTTAAATTCGGTTGCAAGAATGCTTGCAGCCTTCTGTCTGGCTTGGATTGGTTTGGCGGCGAAGTTAACGGATTTAGGATTCGTGAAAGACGTAATTGCAGAATGCATAGTTTCCACCTATAACTTGGATGGGAAACCTAACGCGGCACCAATGGGCTTTACCTTGCAGGATGAACAACACCTTACAGTTGACCTCTTCAACTCATCCCAAACCTACCGCAACATCAAAGCAAACCGTTGCGCCGTCGTAAACTTAACAGACAACATAGAAGTTTTTTACCGTTCAACCTTCAAAGAAGTCAACCCAAACGGCAAACTCCCAGGCGAATGGTTCCAAAAAGCACAGTTTGTTAATGCTCCTAAGCTTAGTTTGGCTGAGGCATCAATTGAGGTTTCAGTGGCGCATTTGGAGCTAATTGCGACAAAAGGAACCATGAAAACCCGCGCATTGCTCAAAGTTGAGTCGATAGAGGCGACACAAAAGTATCCTCAGGTGTTTAGCCGCGCCATGGCATTGACTGTTGAGGCAATTATCCATGCAACACGCGTTAAAATTTTCTTAAACGATGAAAAACAGCTAAAGCACGTGGAAAAACTTTTGGAGGTTATTAGTGGTTGCCGGCAAGTGGTGGATCGTGCAGCCCCAAACTCTGTTTACTCTTCAGTTATGACTGATTTAACAAAACGAATAGAGTCATGGAGGAGCAAAACTGAAAGCTAATGCAGAATCTTCAGCTAAGAAGCAAGCACCCCCTGCGATTAACAAATCCCGCAAAAATTTGAGGGTGCTCTTAGTTACGGGTACATTGGCGGAGGACATAGTAAAATGCTCTGCACAAGAAAGCAACGCAAAAACCACGACCGTTGCCCTCAAGATTCCAGTTGCCGCCCTGCTTACTCCCGAAACCATCGCCAAAGCATTAAAAGACGCTGATTTAACGGGTTTTGAGGTGATTTTGGTGCCTGGGCTCATACCAGGAGACGTAGCGACGATTACAAAAGCGGTTGGCATCCAGACTTTTAAAGGTCCAAGGTACGCTGCTGACCTGCCCACTGTGCTTGAATGCTTAGGCGACATTAAGCTTTCAACAATTATGCCTGCCGACGACTTGCTTCGGGAAAAGCTCCAGAAAAAAGCGCTGCAGGAAATAGAGACGGCAGAGCAGAGCCGTGAAGCGTTGCTTAAGAAACCTGGCAACATGTTGATTGGGAACTTGGCGGTTGGCAAAGACTTTCCAATGCGGGTTTTAGCCGAAATCGTAGATGCGCCGTCAATGGATAAAGAAGCAATTCAGCGGCTTGCAAAACGCTTTGTAGAGGCTGGCGCAGACATCATCGATGTCGGCATGGCTGCGGGCGAATCCCGACCTTCGGATGCCAAAAAAATAGTTGAATTTGTAAAGCAGGTTGTTACTGTTCCTGTTAGCGTAGATTCGCTTGACCCAGCCGAGATCCGAGCAGCGGTCGATGCGGGTGCAGACCTCGTTTTGAGCGGGGATGCAGGAAACATTGAAGCAATTGCACCCTATGTCCACGACGTCGCCGTGGTCGTCATCCCGACAAACCAGAAGGAAGGCATTTTTCCCAAAAAAGCTAAAGAACGGGTTCAGTTCCTAGAGCAGATTCTTGAGCAAGCAAAAAATCTGGGAATTTCAAGGTGCATTGCGGATCTGATTCTTGATCCGTCAGACGTTTTGGTGTCGTTTACTGCTTTTCGCCAATTTGCTGAAAGAAATCCCGATGTGCCAATGTTTGTTGGTGTTTCAAACGTTACTGAATTGATGGATGCGGATTCGGTGGGAGTTAACGCTTTGCTGGCACGTTTATCATCTGAAGTGGGGGCGAGCATGCTGTTGGCGACGGAGAAAAGTGACAAAGCAAAAGGAACCGTTGGCGAGGAGGCGGCTGCGGCTAAGATGATGTTTCTGGCAAAGAAACGCAATTCAGTACCCAAAGACCTAGGGGTAGACCTGCTGTTTTTTAAAGACAAAAGAAACCGTGAAGAGCGGTATGATAAATCGGTTGAGAAAAACGTTCGGGTGCTCAAGGCTGAAAAGCCAAACTTAACCGAATTGGATAAGTTGGGTTCATTCACAGTCATAGTAGACCGCATCAACGAATGCATAGTGACGATGCATTTTTCTTCTGCTACTATGCAACAGCCCGACAAGATTATCAAAGGCAAAACCGCCGACGCCCTCTACACCAAAATTATTAAATTAGGATTAGTTTCAACGAAAGACCACGCGGCTTATTTAGGGAGCGAATTGGCGAAAGCTGAAATTGCTCTGCGAACAGGAAAAGAGTACATCCAAGACAGGGCAATGTTTACAAAATAGGGTTTTCTGTGGGAAACTTTTCTTGCGTTGATTTTGCTTCATAAATCTTCCTTAAAAACAACTCTTCAATATTGACATATAAATGTAAAATTTGACTGGGTGAAATAGCATGGAAAAAACATCAGATTAATCGTCTGATTTTACGGTTATTTTGCTTATAGCGGCTATTTTTAGGTATTTTAGGTTGTTGCGTCAGAATGATTAGTCTTTAGCAAAATATAAATACAGATTGAAGTCAATTGTTATTTAGAGGTTATTAAAGTGGCTAAAGCTCCAAAGAAAGAAGATAAAAAGGCTAAAAAGAAGAAATAAGTCGCTTTCAAGGTTAGCCTAACCCCTTATTTTCTTTTTTCACAAATGATATTTTACTTCTTCAACGATGCGGTAAATTAGACATAAATGTGCTTCTACCAATCAAAAAACCGCTCCGTTTTTTTTCGGCGGAAGAAAATAATTTGCCGAGTGAAGCTTTATCTTTTTAAAAGTAATTCAACCTAGATAGAATGGTGATTATGTTTGGAGAGCAATCCGTTAAGTACACGCCTTGCAGGCTTAGAGCTGGAAAACCCAACCATTCTAGCATCTGGAATACTGGGTTACTCAGCTGAATCGCTTCACCGCGTGGCTAAAGGCGGCGCAGGAGCCGTAGTCACAAAATCCATAGGCATAGAACCGAAAGTTGGCTATGCAAACCCAACTGTGATTCAGGCAGAAAGCGGGTTAATCAACGCTATGGGGCTGCCGAACCCGGGAATCGACCTGTACACTGAAGAAATCAAGTACTCAAAAGTCATTCTGCGCTTACCGCTTATAGTCAGCGTGTTTGGCTACTCAGCAGAGGAATATGCCGCAGTTGCAGAAAAAGCCGTTGCAGCAGGTGCAGACGCGGTTGAACTAAATGTTTCCTGTCCACATGTCAAGCAAACTGGAGCAGAAATCGGTCAAAACCCACGGCTCCTCTCCGAAGTAGTTGAAACGGTGAAGGCTGCAGTCAGTAAACCTGTTATTGTGAAGCTGTCCCCAAACGTTGCAGATATAGCTGCTTTAGGCAAAGTAGCGGTTGAGGCTGGCGCAGACGCTTTAACAGCCGTAAACACCTTGAAAGCGATGGCTATTGATTCTGAAACAATGCGTCCAATTTTAAGCAACATAAAAGGCGGCTTGTCAGGTCCAGCCATCAAGCCCGTTGCACTGAGATGTGTCTATGACATTCGCGAGGAACTGCCTGATGTGCCAATAATAGGCTGCGGCGGAATAACGGGTTGGCGTGACGCCGTGGAGTTTTTCTTGGCTGGCGCCACCGCAGTTCAAGTTGGAAGTGCCATAGCTTTGGAGGACACGGAGGTTTTCCAAGCCATAACTAAGGGAGTGGAAACTTATTTGAGAAGAAAACATGTTGGGAGTGTGAAAGAAATTGTCGGCCTCGCTCACCGCAGTTAATACACTTAGAACGACGGAAATCGTGCGGGTTACGGTTGAGAGTCCAACCGTTAAAACCTTCATCGTTCCCGACAGGTTATGCTCTAAAGCTAAGCCAGGGCAATTCTTGATGCTTTGGATTCCAGGAATCGATGAAATCCCATTGAGCATAATGGACGCAAATAACGGGTTGGTTTCTGTATCGGTGAAGCAGGTTGGCGATGCAACACGGCATTTGCATAATATGGCGGCAGGCGAAGTCGTCGGGGTTCGTGGACCTTTCGGGAATAGTTTCACTGAAAGCCGGGGCAGAGTTCTCTTGGTAGGCGGCGGAACGGGAACGGCGCCTTTGCTGTTTTTGGCGAAACAGCTTACTGCTAAAACTGAGCGGTTGTCCTTTGTTGAGGGCGCCAAAAGCAAAGATGAACTCCTCTTTGTTTCCGAGCTAAAGGGCGTATGCAACGAGAAAAACTTGATTACAACAACAGAAGACGGAACTTACGGCTTGCAATGCATGGTAACTGAGCCGCTTGGCAGCCTATTGGATAAAGAGAAATTCGACATGATCTACACCTGCGGTCCAGAAGTCATGGTCAAAAAAATCTTTGAGCTAACCGAACAACGCAAACTGCCCCTAGAAGCAAGCCTTGAGAGGCTAATGCGCTGCGGGATTGGCTTATGCGGAAGCTGCCTGATCGGCAAATACCGCGTCTGCAAAGATGGACCAGTTTTCAACGCTGCACAGCTAAGGGAAGTCAAAGAAGAGCTGGGAATTTCAAAACTCGGATTTGACGGCTCAAGGATACCCTTCTAAACCGGCATTCAATAAACATGTTGCCACCGCCAGACCTGGAAGCGCTTGCAAAAAAAGCGGTCCTCCTTTATAACAGGGTTAGGAGCCCTGAGGTTACTGCTAAACTCGTGTTTGCCTCGCAAGCCATGCTTACGGTTTCGTTTTCAGGCGGTTTCTGCTACGGGTGCGGTGTACTTGACATCGTTGAGGGCTTCGCACAACAATTCAAAACATTAAGCGCCAAATCCGAGTTGAAAGAGATTAAAACAAGGCAGATAAACCCAAGAACCTTCGAAGCAGACTACATTGTCAAAGATAAGTAGCCGAGGTTTGGCACAATCTCGATGAAAAAACTTTCAAAAAATTAATTAGGTTCCCTCTTAAAGGTCCATGACCTTCCTACCTGCTTGATGCATATGGGTTCAATTTCAATCACCAGTTCTTTTATTGTTGAGCAAACATTAGTCAAGAAAGTTTGACTTGGCTGAGGTCAAGAGTTCTGTACAAGAACCTTTTATTACCAAAAATTTCAAACTTATAATCATGGGAACTGCCAGCGAGTCTTCGAATGAGAAATACAAATTCAGCATTACACGCTTAAACGCGGTGGAGGTTCATTACATTGAATGAATCCCTCTTGAAAACCCCTCTGCCCGCAGAAGGAAGAAGGCGAAAATGCAAGCGTGCTCTTCAGTATATTTACCTGCGAGTTTTCTGGCATACCTACATGCGAATAGCGCTGCATACTCATGGTTCCACTTTGACTAATTTCGGTAAAGTCAGCTTTGCAAGACCGAAAATTATCGGGTGCGGAGCAGCTATATTAAAAGTGGGTAAGTACTGCTCAATCTCAAATTCCGCGACCTTCATCTTGGGCTTAGAGCATAACTCCAAATGGTTAACCACCTGCCCGTTTAGCGTAGTGGACAAAAACTACCGCAAATACCCCTACCCGACAAGGAGCAAGGGAGACATAAACGTTGGAAACGACGTGTGGATAGGATACGAAGCTCTCATATTGTCAGGCGTCAAAATTGGGGACGGCGCAATCATTGGGGCACGCAGCGTCGTAGCCAAAGATGTCCCGCCCTACGCCATAGTTGCTGGAAACCCAAGTAAAATAATAAGATATAGATTTAGTCCAGAGGTTATTGAGCAGCTGCTTGAATTGAAATGGTGGGATAAACCTGATGAGTGGATCAGTCAAAACATGGTCTTTACCTACTATCCGAAGACTTTGAAGATTTGCTGGCACATCCCTGCAAACACAATTGGCAAAAGTTTGAAGGCAAAGAACCTGCAGAATTTAAGCACCTCGTTACAGTGCAGACACCCAAGTAATCAAAATAAATCCTTAGTCAAGAAACCTTGTCCAGCAAGACGCTTATGCAATATTATCCGGCAACATTGAGACGCGGATTTGAAAGACATCAGACTACACGTTTCATTAGCCGTCACTTAGGCATCAATAATTAGTTAGCCTGCAGAGTTGTCATATATGGGTTCAATTCCTATCTCCGCTCTTTATGAGTAACAAGCTATTGCGGATATGGTTTCGTCTTTTGTTCACTTCATTCTTCTATAAGCCAATCTACGAGAGGTTTAAACCTGATTGTGGAATCACCTATTCTGCGGGTCTCCGAGGCTTCTTTGGTTAGTATGAGTGAAGTGCATGGTTTGAGTTCTTGCATGCATGATATTAACCCTGCAACTTCTCTGTTCTCGGTCTCAGCACCGCTCAAATCGTAGACCACTTGGTATGCTTCGTCCACGTCACTTCCGCGCTTTATTACAAAGTCAGCTTCCTCGCCGACTTTGTTTCGCCAGTAGCAGATTTCTTGATCTTTCAATCTTCTTTTTAGTTCAAGGAACACGGCGTTTTCATACAGCCTTCCCCAATCGGTCTTTCCAGTTGTAGCGTATGAAAATCCAACGTCCCCGCAGTATGCTTTGCGAGGGTATAATGAGCGAGTTTTTATGCTATGTGAGTACACTGGGATAAAGAAGAAAAGGTAACTTGCTTCGGCGTATTTTTCAAGCTGTAGCAGCTTCTCTTTGCCTATTCTGTATCCTAAGCTTTTGAAGAAGTTGAGGCACTTAGAGGCGGAGAAGTAAGTGCTCTGGATTACGCATCTTCCAAAAGTTGCAACTGTCGTTGGATCTTCACGCGAAACCTCAGCTACGTCAAGACCCACAATATCCTTGAAGTAAGAGTCCAGAATCCTCACTTTATCCATCACATCTTCCGCAAGCACGACCTCCGGAAATCCTCCAAACTTCAGATACTCAGAAAGTGCACGCTCCAATTTCCCTCTCCCAACCGTGGTCTTTTCAACCTCTATATTTCTGAAGGTCAAAAACTCTTTGAAAGAGAGTGGAAAAAGCTCGACTGAAAGTATGCGACCGCGCAATGGTTTGCTTGGAGTAACCAAACTCCTCCGAGAAGAACCCACCACTAGATGCAGCTTGCCTTTGAGGAGTTCATGTGTTCTTGCGAGCCAGCCGCTCCAATCGTTGGCGCTGGTTATTTCATCAAGCAACAAGAAGCCTTCATCGCCAAACCACTTGAGAATCTGATCCAGAACATCTTTTTCGGCTCCAAGCCGGCTGTCCTCCACATTGATGTAACAGACTTTTTTTCCTTCTTTTGTCAGTTTCTGAGCTAACAGCATCAAAACGCTTGATTTGCCACAGCGTCTTATGCCTGTGATGGCAACTATCTTCGACTGTGAATTACGCTCCATCGCGTCTAGATTCACTTGACGCTTAACAAGGACTCTTCGCTGAGCGTAGGTGTTCCATTCCTCGAAAATTGCAGAGGCTGCCATAATTGTTTTATTGCAGAACGAAATATATAATTTTCTGTTTTATTATAGAACGATTTCATTATAATAAATTATCACAAAAATCAGGCGACAGCCTGCAGAGCTGTTACATATGGATTCAATTCCCCTCCCCAGCTTTTTAGGCGAATCCCAGGCTTTTTGATGGGTGGTTTGATTTTTTCTATGTGGTGCCGTTTGGAGCGGTTTGGGTTGTTATGGGGTTGCGTTAGAGGTTTTTTCGGGTGTCTTTGATTTTGTCGAGTAGTTTTGTTTCGGTGTTTTCTTGGGGATAGGCTTCAGGCTGAGGCGCGGCGTCGTTTGGGTTGCCTGCGGGGTTGATTGTGACTTCAAAAATGGCGCCTGCAAGGCTCTTTTCCTCCTTTTGCTCAAGGATTTTCATGTTTAGTTTTGGCACTGTTAAGCGTCCGTCGGTGGCTGTTTTAGCCAGGAACTCTTCTTCGCCGTAGCTTTCTTGCTCAAGCGGTTTAATGGTGACTTTTAACGGTTCACACGGCTCCATTTTGTAGCGCCACCGCAGCAGCTTTGGAACTGCGATCCGGTTGTGGCGTTGGAGTTTAGCTTTGAATGTTTCCTGCTTTGTTAGCGGCATGTGGCTGCACCTTTTCCCATCTTTCCATATCTTTCTGTATCTTTTTCTACCTTTTTATATCTTTTTTAACCCTAACCTGCAACAGCTTCAAACGCTAAACCAAAAAACCAACCCAAAACACAAACACCCAAAACCTCTCTCCCTGCCTACTTTTTACAACAAAACCACACAAAAGCAAAAACTTCAACGTAAACACGGAAAACAACAAAAAAGACACAGGGCAGAAGAAGAAGAAAAACGGTTTTTTGAGGCTTCTTCTTCTTTTAAAAAAAAATGCTGCCCGAGAAGAAGAACAACAGTTGCTTCCCGAGTATTGTTGTTCTTTTGAAAAAAGAAAAAAATTAAGTTTCTTCTTGTGGAAGCCCAATCTTGCGCAGGTAATCTTTCGCGTATCTTGGATTGTAAGCTAGCAGCTCTTTGCTCCGCAGCAGCCTTCTGTCAAGTCGATCTAAAGCCACTCTGAAAGTCGGTTCAACCCCCCAGCCTTCGCTGGCGCTAAAAAATGTCCCCTTCACCGTCCGGAACTGTAATCGGCAGTGAATCAGCGGTGTTCCCCTTAGGTTTGTGTTGCCGTGGCTCTTCATGTAGATAAAAAGTGTTCCTAACTGGAAAGCCTCTTGGTATTTATGAGCGAAGGAATCGAATTCTTCCATCATAAATCCCTGCTGTTCAGGACTAACCTCTACGTCTTTAACGCCGAACTGAACTGACAATTTTTTCTCAACAACTTCCAACTGGGAAATCGGCTCAAGAAAATCACGTTTCGTCACGATGCCAACTAGCCGCTCGTTTGAAACAACAAGTAAACAGGCTATGTCGTGGTCATACATCATTTTCTCGGTAACACGCAGGCTCGTTTGAGGTTCAACAGTAATTAATTGTTTGTTCATTATGCCTTTAGCTGGCAAGCTTAATGTTTCAATTTTCTCTCCCACTATATCTCCTGTTGTCTGGCGTTTCTGAGGCCAATAAATATTCTCCAAAATATCTTCAATGCTGATTATTCCTACAAGCTTGCCGTTGTCCATGACTGGAACATGAGAAACGCCGTATTCCCTCATTAAACTAAGAACAGCCCCCACAGAACGATTACCCTCAATCGTGTGAGGCGCACGAGTCATGATTTTCTCAACCGCAGTGCCACCCCACTCCTGAAGAACGGCCGCATGAATTATACTCTCGTCAGTAACAAACCCTAACAGCTTATTCTTCTCAAAAACCGGAAGCTGCCTCATCTCACTCTCAATCATCAACTTCGCCATTTTACTGAGCGAAAACTCAACCGTCACAGGAGGCGCAACCTTCATCAATGTTTTTACCTTCGTCGCCGTAGAGTCAAGTCTTGACCTTAAAATCGCGCGTCTAGTAATCACACCTTCATATTTGCCCTTATCATTTAAAACAGCTAAAACCGGAGGCATACCTGTTTCAAATGCTTCTAAACACCGCGACAATGTATCATTTTCTTGAACAGAGTTAAACCTATTTGTATAGACATCTTTAGCAAAAATTAAGCTCGCCATAACAATACCACTTTTCCTAATAGTAAAAGTAGAATTTAAACATTGCAAAGTAGCTAAGCCGCCAAAGAAGCAAGTGGTAACACTTATTAGAACCCAAAACTAAATTATTTATGTTCTTTCCGTTAGAACCAAGCGGTTCCTGACCGACCGCTCCTTCGCAATAGGCAAATATGTGCGAAATTGTTCTGTAAAAAAACATGAAATGTTCTATATCAAACAATAACAAAATTAAACATTAAATCATTTAAAATACAGAAAAAAACCCTTAATGTTTAATAAAAATAGAACAATTCATCCTTACACCTTAAATAAGACAATTCAAACATAAAATAGTTAGGGAGAACTTCTCCTGCTAGTTTTATCATTATAAAACAGCTTTTTCAAATCCGCTTCTATCATGGAGGGACTTTTTTAGACATGTCGCTAAACCAAAAAGAATTCGTGGAAGAATTAAAAGTAGAATGGAAAAAACTTTGGCGCGAAAGGTACGACGACAAAGTTCGAGCTGAAGGCATAGCGCTCAATAGCTACAATCAATTGTTCATCGACCAAGGCACAATAATCCATGCAACCAGAGACTTCAAAGCCCTGAACTTTAAGGAAATCCTAGAAGAACATGAAGTCTTGAACGCAGAAAGATATATCCCTCCTGACCCTCAGGTTGGCGGATGGACCAAATTTATTAAAACTAACATCACCACTCAGAAACCGCAAAGAAAAAAGTTAGCCCAACAGCCTTTTGAAGAAAAAAAGGAGAAACATCAATTAAGGAAAAACGGCAGAGGCTGGCTGCACGCTTAAAGTTTAAAATTTTTTGTTTTTATTTGATTTTTAGGAGAACGCAAACCGTGGGTAATTATCGAGATAGGTTAGACATAATAGCTGACATTCTAAACGTTGCGAGTCAGGACCCTAAAAAAACCCAGATAATGTATCAAGCTAACTTAAGCTACAAGGTTTTGCAACGTTATCTAACCGAAATAATAGATGCTTCGCTTATAACATTCGAAGATAATAATCAACGCTACAAATTAACCTTCAAAGGACATGAATATTTAGATGCTTACAAAGAATACGCTCGATGCAGCAAAACCATGGAAAAGCACCTTTACGATTTTTCCACCAAAAAGAAAGCTTTAGAAGAATTGTGCCCAATTAAACAATTCCTATCAGACTCACAATCAACCTAATTTTTCTGTGACCTGATTTTTAACGGTGCTCAACTTGATTAAAGGCTTAAAGACTTGCGCTATAGCTTTTGTAATCTTTTTTATAGCTGTTGCTTTGTTTGTTTCTCCTGTTTTCGCTCAACAAAATAGCGCCCAAACAGCCATTGCTTCAGCACAAAACAACTTCAAAAGCTGCTATGATGCAGCTAAACAAGCGCAATCGGCAGGAGCAAACGTAACCTCTTTAATGGTTACTCTTAACGACGCTGCTGGTTTAATGTCTGAGGCTCAATTAGCTTACGCAAGCAATGACTACAATGCAGCTTATAATTATGCGACTCAAAGCCAAAACGTGTTAAACAGCTTTAGCTCCCAAGCTACAGCCCTGCAGCAAAACGCCAATAACAATGACAATCAAAAATTCATGGTTACTATTTTCTCCATAATTGGCTCTGTGGCTATCTTAGGTGCAGGCACAGCTGTTTGGATTAAATTGAATCGAAAACCGAGGAAGACTTGAATGGCTATCAGACAATACAGAACACTCTTACTTGTCGCAACTGTCGTTTTAGCGTTGTTTGTTGCCTCACCTGCAATTCAGCAACTTGCCGCAGCCCCAGCGCCAACGCCCTTAACGGAATTATCGATCTTTGGGGCTTACCACAATGCCACATATCCTTACAACGTTGAAGCAGCTCAAAATTACTCATTATATCTTAATGTTAACAATCATATAGGGTCCGTTGCTTATTATCAGATCGAAGTAAAATTCCGAAACGAAACGCAATCGGCTCCGGACAGTTTCAATGGTACAAGCAGCAATCTGCCGTCTTTAGTTGATATCCCATTTTGCGTTGCTAATAATCAGTCACTGCAACTCCCCATCAGCTTTTCTTTACAGTACCAACTTGATCAAAATAACCCTAATCAAGTAGACATGCAAAACATCATCGTTAACGGTTTCCCATTAAGTCTAAGCCAAACAACCGTTGCATTTGATCCCCAAAATAACGGCTTTTTCGGAAACGTCTTCTTTGAACTTTGGATTTTTAATGATACAGCTAACGCTTTCCAGTATAATCAAAGATTTGTCAGCTTATGGCTAAACATGACTGCATAATTGGCAGTCAAACATTGCTGGAAAAGTTCACATTTTTCAAAACAGCAGCTTTTTGGATACTGATTGCTGATTGTTAATCAATTCCAAAAAAGAGCCGGGGTGGCTGAGTACGAAAGCGACGGCCTGCAGAGCCGTTTATGTTGGTGCAAATCCAACCCCTGGCTCCAACAGCAATTATTGCTTCATGTTTCGGGTGTTGGAGTTTCAAGATGTGCATCCAAGTCGAAAAATCTGATCTTCACTCAAAAAAAGGATTTGAATTTTAAATGAAAGTAGCCGAGTTATCTTTTGAGCAGTTTTTGAATTATAAAACTGAATGGGCCGACGCTCTTCAAAGAAGCGGTGATAACCACATATTTCTCACGTGGGAGTGGCTGTCAACATGGTGGAAGCACTTCGGCGACGAAAGGATATTCAGTCTAATAACAGTTAGCGACGACGAAAAACTAGTTGCAGCGGCTCCGTTGATGCGTTCTAAATATAAATTAGCTGGACTCAAACTAACAAAAATGGAGTTCATAGGAACTCCAGCAGCCGACTATCAAACTTTTCTTTTGGCGGACAAAAAGGCAGAGTGCGCTAAGCTAATGATGGATTACGCAAATCATGCAAGCTCAAAGTGGGACTGCATCGAATTTGAAGATGTTCCAGAAGACTCCGACACGATAAAGGCTCTGAAGACTTGTTCAGGGAAAAAACTAGAATTGGCGGAAAGAAATCTCAACATTTGTCCATATATCATCTTGCCAAATAAGTTTGAAGCTTACTTTCAAGGCTTAGGTTCTAATTGGCGGAGAAATATGCGGCGATGGGACAAAAGGCTACAAAATGATTTCAAAGTTAATTTCTATATTCATAACGATTTGGATACCCTTGATACGGCCATGAAGACATTTTTTAATCTACACCAAATGAAGTGGCAGTCGGAAAACAGCGCTGGAGCTTTTGCAGACCCAAAATTCCGTGATTTTCACTTAAGCGTTGCCAGGTCTTTCGCCGAAAGGGGATGGTTGAATCTTTGTTTTCTTACACTAAACAATCAACCTGTTTCAGCAATTTATGCATTCAAATACAGAAATAAAATGTTTAACTATCTTACAGGATTTGACCCGAAATACTTTGATTACCATTTAGGGCATCTTCTCTTCTTATACTCGATAAAAAATTCTATCGATAATGGCTTAAATGAATTCGATTTCATGAGAGGCGATGAATCCTACAAGCAAAATTGGAATACTTTGATAAGGCATAACCTTGAGATTAGAGCTATCAAAAAAAGAATTGTTCCACTCGTTTACAATTTTATAACTAAAAAGGATGTATTTTCTCCACTGACTAACACTCTTGGAAAGCGTCTTTCCGTAGCAAAATCTTCATAATTAATTTAAAAATCGTTTATAACCAAACTTTTAATGTAACCGAGGCATTATAGGGGGTAAATAAAATTTGGGCTCAGGAATAAAAAATTTTGGCCATAAGGCTTTACAAACTTTGAGATTAGAAAAACCTGCCTTAGTGATTTTAAACAAAGTTACCTCCCGATACGAATATCCTTATCTGAAAGGCGTTAGTTTAAGGGGCGAAACTCTTTTTAACATAATAAAGCCGTATCTTAATTCCGGAGACAATTTTTTGGATATAATGTGTGGCTATTCTCCGTTGGCGAAGCCATTGCTAAAGTCAGGATTCAATATAACCGGATTTGACGATAATCGCACGGCGATAAAAGATTTGAGAAAAATTTATCCAGAAGGAAAGTGGGTACTTTCTTCTTATGGAAGCTTTAAAACCGAACCTGACGAAGAACGACAATTTTCAATCTTTCTTCTTCTCGGAGCATTCGAGCTATGTTGTCAACAAGCTTTCGTATCTTCAATCGACAAACTCTTGAGTGTTAGCAAACCCCGCATGTTCTTTCTGGAAACAAATAGAAGCATCGAAAAGGCACCCACAATTGACAGTCCATTCATAGAGGAATCTGGGACAATTCGCTCTGTACACCTTAAAGGGTACAACGCGATGCTAAAGTTACTAATTGATCATAATTACGAAGTAATAGACGTCGGCCAATATGATGCTCAGTTTAAAGAAAAGTGGGCAACAATGAGGATATACGCAATTCTAGCTGAGAAACCCAAATCAATAGCTATTTAGCTTGCTTATTATTTAGAAAATATTGTTTCCCGACGTGGCTTTAACGGCTTTAAGCCCAGAAAATTATAATGTTGGATCTTCCGCGGATTAAAAAATGATGTCGCCGGGGTGGCTGAGTACGAAAGCGACGGCCTGCAGAGCCGTTTATGTTGGTGCAAATCCAACCCCTGGCTCCAATTAACAATTGAATCCTTATTGGTTGATTAACATGGAAAGCGACGGCGTCTTAGTGGCTGAAGGATATTGTCCCATCAGCCTTCCAATCATACGGTCTCTAGGAAAAAGGAACATAAACACAGCTGTCCTGACAAACTTTCCCGTGTATACTTCCCGTTTTTCCAAATTTTGTCGAAAACAATTTTTAGTCCCATCAACTAGCCTTGAAAAAGAATATGCTCAAGCGGTTGAAAAAATAGTTAAAAACTCAAAGTTTGATATGTATTTTCCGCTTTCTGAAGCATCTCTGGTGCCGATTTCCAAAAACAGAGACAGATTAACTCCTTACGTTAAACTGCCCATCGCCAGTCACGATTCAATTCTGTCATGTTTTGATAAAAGCTCGACGCTTAAGTTGGCGATGGAAAATGGCGTGCCTATTCCACAAACTCGTTTTGTTCAAAATTCAGCGGAACTAAAACTTGCTGCTCAGGAAATGAGCTACCCCTGCGTTGTTAAACCACGTTGGTCAGTGGTGTGGCAGAAAGATCGCGCTTTTGATAGGCGGGGCGGATTCGTCAACTCTGCTTCGGAACTTATTGCAACTTACAACAGCATAAACCAGTATTTTCCATATCCGTTAATTCAAGAATATGTTCCAGGAATCAACTATTCAGTCGCTGCAGTATACAACAATGGAAAACCTAGAGCCTTCTGCTGCATAAAAGTTAACCGAGCTTGGCCTCCTAGTGGAGGCAACAGTTGTTACCGCGAAAGTGCTCCGCTGAACCCTCGCATGAAGATGTATACTGAAAAGCTTCTTGAATCACTGAATTGGCACGGAATAGCTGAAGTCGAGTTCAGACTTGACCCTCGCGACAATACTCCCAAACTGCTGGAGATAAATCCGCGGTTCTGGGGATCACTTTGTGTTGCAGTCAAAGCTGGGGTGGACTTTCCTTATTTATTGTACAAAATAGCAATGGATGGAGACGTCAAGGGGACATTCAACTATAAAGAGGGTGTTAAAGGCAGATATCTCGAGCAAGACCTCCTGTACATTGTAAAGCTAATCAAGGATTCCTCAGCAAACTCAAATTTGCAGAAAGGCGATTTGAAGTTGCTTGCCAGTTGGCTTAAGTTTTATGAACCTGGTTTGTTTTACGATTTATTTGAAGTAAACGATCCTGCGCCTTTTCTATTTAGACTTGCTTTTTCTCCTTTGGGCTTAATTAACATGTTAAAAGACAAAAGCCGCGCGTGGAGTCCTCCACGGGTCAGTTTTTGAAATCAAGAGGCAAACTTTCTTACCGAAAATATCTTTCACGATGGTAGTCAAGTTGACTGAACAATTGAATTTCAAAATCTTAAAATCCGTGGATATCTTGGGCAAAAGTTTCGTTAATTCCCTTTCAACTGACCCTCATTGCACTTATGAATGGTTTAAAACAATGGAAAACATCATGAAACAAGATGTATACTACGTAGCTGTTTTTTGTGGCGCAAATCCGGTAGCTTTTACTCCATGTTTCATTGACCAAAAAGATACCTATTTCGCTAACACACCAAAATTAATCCCATTCTTAACAAAAATATTGACCTTTGCGGACTTTCTCAATTTATACAATCGCCATGCATTACTTTGCCATTCTCCAGCTGGCTGTTGGCGTAGCGGAATTCTTTGCGATGAAAACTATGATAAAAGCCTAATTATAGGTAAGATATCTGAAGGAATCGATTGCTTATGCAAAACGGGACGAATCTCAATTAGTTGTTTTATCTGTGTTTCGGCTTCAGAAGCAAATCTCATGAATAGTTTAAATGATTTCGGATACCGCAAATTACCTTGGAGAAAAACTTATACCATCAAAATCCGGTGGACTACTTTCGACGAATATTTAATGAGCCTAAATTATAAAGTTCGTAAAAATGTTAGACGTGAGTTGAAAAAATCGGGCGAAAACAGTGTTAAAATTGAAGCCATATCTGAATTCGAGCAGCTGTCTTTGGTATTGTCAAATCTCTACTCAAATCTTTACTTCAAATATAACAGAAGGCAATCACCTTACTACGATGCTTCTTTCTTTAAAAGTTTAAGTAGGCACGCTGGAGATAAAACGTTGTTATTTCTGGCCAAAAAGAACGAAAAAATTGTTGGCTTTACCTTATGCATGCAGCATAAAGAAACTTTAGAAGGTTTTAAATGTGGCTTCGATTATTCAGCCTGCTCAAACAATGATTATGTTTATCTTAATTTGGTTTATTACGCTCCAATAAAATGGGCAATTGAAAACGGCATCAAAGAAATCTATTATGGTACAGGCATGGCGGAAATTAAGCTGAAGAGGGGCTGCGAATCTGATGAATCTTTTTATTTTGTAAAGTGCTATGACGGGATTCTTGACTCTCTTGCACGTTTCTACGATGTAGTGCCATCATCTCTGAAGAAGAAATTGTTTTCTGACTCGTATGAAATAGAGGATATTTAGGGTTTCGAACGTTGTTTTACCAGTTATTCCCATTCTTTACATTATTTTTAAAAGTAAAGGTTTGCAGTCAGCTTTTCTAGATTTGTCATTCAATGAAGCCGCCGTTGACTTGGCGCAGGTTCAATTCTGTCCACGTTAAGCACCCAACCCTCTTGTAGATCATCAATGATAGTGAACGAGCTTATTGCCCCACAACATAAAATATGTTAAGAGGTTTTCAAAATATGGAAAAACATAAACACCCCATTAAAAAAATTAATTTCAAAAGTTTTTTGCAAAATGCTTATAAGTTAAGTTATTCTAATAAAAATAGAAGAGCGCTTGCCATAAAAGGCAGAGCTAAGTAGCTTTATTAAATGAAATTTTAAGAGGGATTTTTTATGAAAGTAAAGTTTTCTAAACTTTTAGGATTCGTTTTCATTATTTTCATTATGATTTTTGCCACTTTAATAACCCATGTGGATATAGCCTCCGGCACCGCAATAAACGCAACCATAACAGTAGGAACCAATCCTGCGGGCGTAGCTTACGATTCTAACAAGGGGACTATATTCGTTGTCAATAGCGGCTCCGACAACGTCTCTGTAATATCGGACAGCACTGAGGCGGTGATTGCGAACGTGTCAGTGGGATCAGATCCCATTGGTGCAGTTTGGGATTCTGGAAATCAGGTATTCGTTTCAAACTCTGGGTCCAACACGGTTTACGCGCTAGATGATTACTCTTATGCAGTTGTGGCAAATGTGTCTTTGGGTGCCGGCGCCGGTCCTTCAGGCTTGGCTTACGATTCTGGCAAAAACGAAATATTCGTGGCTGATTCCGGAATAGGCAATGTCTCGGTGATTTCGCTTAGCACTTATACGGTTGTGGCAAACGTTACTGTGGGAACTGATCCTACTGCTGTAGCTTATGATTCTGCTAAGGGCGAAATATTTGTCGCCAACGGTGGCTCTGGGAGTGTTTCGGTGATATCGGATAGCACTAATGCCGTAGTTGGTACACCTATCTCTGTGGGATCTGATCCTGAAAGTCTAGCTTATGATTCTGCTAAGGGCGAAATATTCGTTGCTAATCAAGGGTCTGGCTCTGTCTCAGTGATATCTGACGTCACTAATACCGTGATTGCTTCTCCATCCGTTGGAAGCGGTCCTTCTGGTGTGGCTTATGATTCTGGCGCGGGTGAGATCTTCGTGGCGAACAGTGGCTCTGGAACTGTTTCGATAATTTCTGACAGCACAAATGCAGTGCTTACAACCGGCGGAACTATTTCTGTGGGTTCTGATCCTTCTGGCGAAGCTTACGATTCTTATCTGGGTGAGATATTCGTTGCCAACTCTGGGTCTACCTCTGTCTCAATCATATCGGATACTGTGGTTGCATCGGTGCCCGTGGGAAGCTGGCCCCAAGATGTTGCTTATGACTCTGGTAAGGGCGAAATATTCGTGGCTGATGCTGGAGCCGGCACTGTCTCGGTTATATCTGATAGTAATGATGAGGTGGTTGCGACTTTGCCTGTAGGAAACTGGGCTTATGGCGTAGCTTATGATTCTGCTAAGGGCGAAATATTCGTAAGCAGCTATACAACCAACTCGATTTCTGTGATATCAGACAGCAACAATGCAGTGGTAGCAAACATAACCACTGGTCTCGGTCCCTCATGTGTAGCTTATGATTCCGGAAAAGGCGAAATATTCGTTACCAATTATGGAAATGAGTCTTCATCTACGCAACCAGGCGGCAACTCTGTCTCTGTGATTAATGATGCTACCAATACCGTGGTGGCAACCATACCCGTGCAAACCTACCCATATGGTTTAGCTTATGATTCTGGCAAAGGTGAAATATTTGTCGCCAACTATAATTCCGGCACGGTCTCTGTAATATCGGATAGCACTAATACTGTTATCACAACCATAACTGTGGGAAGTCCGGGGTCTGGCGTGGATGGTGTAGTTTATGATTCTGGCACGGGCGAGATATTCGTAACCAATTATTGGGCCGGCACGGTTTCGGTGATATCTGACAGTACTAACACCGTGGTTGGTACGCCCATAGACGTCGGAACCCAACCTGAATGCATGGCTTATGATCCTGCCTTGGGCGAAATATTCGTTGCCAACGAGTTTTCTAGCTCTGTTTCGGTGATATCAGACAGCGGTAACTCCGTAATTGAAAATATCGGAGTGGGAATGGTTCCTTATGGCGCTGCGTATGATTCTGGCTTGGGAGAGATATTTATAGGCAATGCCCTGTCCCAAATAGCCTCAGTAATACCAGATGGCTCAACTTTAGCTGGTCGCACCGTATCCGTTTCGCCTGGCTCAGTGAATCAGGGTCAAACTTCAAGTTTGACTTTTCCTGCCGTGACGGGTTCTTCGCCTTACACATATCAATGGTTTAGTAAGGCTCCAAGCGCATCTTCTTACACACCTATAGGCGGCGCAACATCGTCTAGCTATAACTTTGTGACTTCCGCTTCTACAGCTGTGGGCAGCTGGAGCTTCCAGCTTCAATTGACCCCCACTGGAGGCGGATCAACGCTGAATTCTGCTTCTGCAACTGTAACTGTTGACTCTGCCTTGGTTGCTCCGACTGTATCGCCTAATCCAAGTATCATCGGTCGGGGTCAGCCTTGTAGTTTAACTTCTACCGCGGTTACAACAGGTACTACTCCTTACACGTACCAGTGGTTCAGTGAAGCCCCCGGTGCATTATCTTACACATCTATAAGTGGCGCAACTTCGTCCAACAACAACTTTGTGACTTCTTCGTCTACGACTGCTGGCAACTGGAAATTTATTCTCCAAGTGACTGACAACACAGGTGCCGCGGTGAACTCTACTGCAGCCACTGTTATGGTGACCGTCACTCCAACTGTTACTGTATCGCCTACTTCTTGGACAATGGATGCTGGCCAATCTGAGATGTTCACTGCTATTGCTTATGGAGGTTCAGGTAGTTATTCATCATACCAATGGTATGTTGGCGGCGTAGCTCAAAGCGGCAAAACGGCTTCAACCTATACTTATTCTGCTAGTGCTTCTGGTTCCCCATTAATTACGGTAACTGTTACTGACAGTTTATTGGGTGTAACTTCGCCTCAGTCTTCTGCTCCTGCTGTTACGGTAAATTCTGTTTTGGCTGCTCCCACAGTTTCTCCTTCACCTGTCGCTGTTGATCAGAGCCAGACTTCAAGTTTGACTTCTACTGCTGTTACAACTGGCACTTCGCCATATACGTATCAATGGTTTGAGAAGGCTCCAGGCGGAAGTTACGTTAAGGAGGGTCCAAACTTAGGAAGTTTCAGTTTTGTCACTTCGGCTTCAACGGCTACCGGTAGTTGGAGTTTCATCCTTCAAGTGACGGATAATACGGGTGCCGCGGTGAACTCTACTGCAGCCACTGTTATGGTGAGTTCTCCAACTGTTTCTATAACGCCTACTTCATTGACTTTGGACGTTGGTCAGTCCAATGTATTTACTGCTAATCCCACTGGAGGTTCAGGTAGTTATTCATCATACCAATGGTATGTTGGCGGCGTAGCTCAAAGCGGCAAAACGGCTTCAACCTATACTTATTCTGCTAGTGCTTCTGGTTCCCCATTAATTACGGCAACTGTTACTGACAGCTTAGGTATAACTTCGCCTCAATCCGCTTCGCCTTCTGTTACGGTAAATTCTGTTTTGGCTGCTCCTTCGTTGACGCCTACTCCTAGCACAATCGTTCAAAGCCAGACACTGCAAACAGTCAATGTAACTTCATCTGCTTTGGCAACTGGCACTTCGCCCTACACCTATCAATGGTTTAGCAAGGCTCCTGGTGCACTCTCATACTCTTCTATTAGCGGTGCAACTTCGTCTTTCTACAACTTTTCAATTTCATCTTCTACTGCTGTTGGCGACTGGAACTTTATCCTCCAAGTAACTGACAATACGGGTATCGCGGTGAACTCTACTGCATCTACCATTACTGTATCTGTCGCACCTACTCCAACTCCTTCACCTACTTCGACCCCTTCACCTACTCCAGTCTCAACTCCAAAACCAACTCCAGTTCCAACTGCGTCTCCGTCTCCTACTCCGATTGTAACTGCATCTCCCTCTCCAACCCCAACAGTACCAGAGTTCAGCACTGTAGCATTCATTTTAGTCTTGTTAGCAATTGTGCTTGTGACCTTTGGCGCGGTTGCACTGTCATTAAAAAAACGGAAAAATGACGTAACCTCCCCCTTTTCCAATTAGATCCGCAACGATCCCTTGTAAAACTCAGCGATTAACATCCAAATTCTTACAAAATTAACAATGAATAGGGCATCGGAAAGGAAAACAATGAACAAGCAGAGCGTTAAACATTCAGCGCAAAAGACATTGCGTTTTCTACATTTAGAAAAGCCAGCGATAACTGTTTTGCGCAAAATCACTTCTCGATATGAATATCCATATTTAAAAAACGTCAACAACCGCGGAGAAACTCTTCTTAACATAATAAAGCCCTATCTTAACCCGGGCGACAATTTTTTGGATGTCATGTGTGGGTATTCTCCGTTGGCAGGTCCACTTTTAGAATCGGGATACAATATAACAGGTTTTGACAACAGCGCCAAAGCAATTAAAGACCTTAAACAAATTTATCCAAAAGGTACCTGGGTACATTCGTCTTCTTTTGAAAAGTTAAATCTGCAATCAGGGTCAGATCGTCTGTTCTCCGCAATTCTTCTTCTCGGAGCATTTGATATATGCAGTCAAACATCTTTTGTATCTTTAATGGATAAATTACTGAATGTTAACAAACCCCGCTTATTTTTCCTTGAGACAAACAGAAAAAACATTGACGTGCCTACTCTAACATGCCCATTCGTAGATGAGCTTGCTACAATCAGTTCACCACACTATAAAGGCTACAATGCCATGCTAAAGTTGTTGTTTGATCACAACTATGAGATAATAGATATAGGCCAGTATGATGCTCACTTTAAAGAAGAGTGGGCGGCAATAAGAATATACGCACTTCTTCAACTGAAAGAAACTCAAAAAAGTCAGGCATGACCTGCTCACGATTCATCAGGCAATTCAAAGCATTACTCGATAATTTGTGCAAAATATTGGAAAAGAAATAAAAATCACTATAACATTTGCTGCGTTATCTTTGAAACTTTATTATTTGTAAAAAAAAGAGGTTATTTTTTGAAAACGATTAATTTGGGACTTATCGGTCTTGGCGTTGAAGGCAAATCCCTACTTAGCAGTTCTTTAAAGTTAAAAGAATTCAAGATTGAAGCTGTAGCAGACTTATCTCCGAAGGCCAGAAATACCGCAAAAAAATATGGAGTCAAAGACGTCTATGAAAAATATGAAGATCTCCTCAAAGATGCGAATATTGACGGGGTCATCATCAGTTTGCCGAATTTTCTTCATCAAGAAGCTGCGGTGAAGTCGGCGGAAGCAGGAAAACATATCCTTTTGGAAAAACCCCTTGCAAGAAATGTCGAGGAGGGCGAGAAAATTCTGTCTGCAGTCCAGAAAAACTCCGTAAAGTTAATGGTTGGCTTTAACATGCGGTTTGATCCTCTTGTTATCAGGCTTCATGATCAAATAGTCAATGGTTATTTCGGTGAAGTGCAAATTGCGGAAGCTACGAACATAAGCGGTGGACCGTTCTCTCCCAGGAGTGACAGCATAGGACCTGTCAAAGTGCCTTCGTGGTGGCTTGACAAAGAGCTAACGGGAGGAGGCGCCTTGCTAGATTTAGGCTCGCACCTCGTTGACATACTAATATGGTTTTTCGGTGAAGTTGAATCTGCAAGTAGCGTCCTCAAATACCTGTTCAGAACGGATTTGGAGGACGTAGCGACTTGCACATTAAAATTTAAGAATGGCGCTATTGGAACTGTTAAGGCTGGTTGGTTTTCAAAAAGCTTCATCTCGTCACTTCAAGTTTGCGGTACAGCCAAAAACACATCAGTTCAATTGGCTCCAGTCAGCACTTCAAGCATAATACGGGCAGGAATTGCAAGAAAATTTGGATTGGCTAAAGAAACTTCACGTTATTTGGAACTGCAACATTTTGTTAATTGCATACAAAAGGATGAGCAACCGCAACCGTCCGGCGAAGAAGGACTTCTCGGTTTGCAAGCAATTTCGTTAGCATATAGGAACGCTCAAGTAATGGCGTAAATGTTCTGGAGGAAATACACTTTGAGCCTTGTTAGTTTTGTGCGTACTAAAAACTGTGAACCTGAAGCAGTAAAACAAGCCATTAAGGAATCGCTTGATTTAATTAAATTTGATTTTGGCAGAAAGTCTAAAAAAATCGTAATCAAGCCAAATATGTGCTATTATTATCATCCGTCAACGGGGGAAGTGACTGACCCCCGGTTTGTAGGAGCCCTGATTGATGTTTTCAGGGAAAACACGGATGCTTCAGAATTTTTTGTTGTTGAATCGGATGCTTCAGCCATGAAATGCAAAAACGCGTTTAGTATGCTTGGGTACAATAAGATGGCAACGGAAAAAAAGGTAAACATGGTTAACTTGACTGAAGAGAAATACAAAATCGTTAACAGAACATTTGACGGTAAAGACTTCAAGTTTCATATACCTGAATTGTTTTCCGAGGCTGATCTGGTGGTAAATGTTCCTAAGCCGAAATATATGCAAAGGGTTAAGATTTCTTGTGCGCTAAAAAACTTCTTTGGATGCAACGCTTATCCAAATAAGTTCATCTACCACAAGGTGCTAGATGAGGCTATCGTTGCAATAAATGAAGAGATAAAGACGCATTTGGTGGTTCTTGATGGTTTGGCTGTAATTGGGACGCATACCAAACGGTTGAACATGGTCATGTCCAGTGAAGACGTGGTGGCGGCAGATAGTGCAGTTTCAGAACTGGTGGGTTTATCTCCGAAATCAGTTGGCGCAGTTGCTTTGGCAGATAAAAAAGGAATTGGCACTTTTCATTTTTCTCCGATTGGGGAATTTGATTATTTCATGAAGCAATTTCCAAGTAAAACCCTTAAAGATAATTTAAGAACAACAGCTGCTAATGTCTATTTACATTTATTCAGTGAACATTAAATCTTCAGTTTTAACTCCGAAGAGTTGAAGGATACATTGAAAGTAACCGAAGTTGACGATTTTGAAAGTATTCGAAACGTGTGGGATCAAATCCTTAAAGAAAACCGGTTTGGCAACAACGTTTTCTTAACAGTAGATTGGTTATCCACATGGTGGAAGCATTTCGGAGCACAAAGAAAACTTTTGCTCTTAAAAGTCGAAGAAGACAACAAAATTTTGGGAATAGCTCCACTGATGTTATCTAAATACAAACTGGCAAGTTTTGGCTCAATTAAGAAAATCGAATTTCTGGGGGCTCGCCATTCAGATTATAACAATTTTATCGTTTCAAAAAAAGAAAATGAGTTCATGAGGTACATACTAGACTATCTTACTGAAGAAGAAGATTGGGATTGGATTGAACTAAAAGAGATTCCTGAAAACATTAATTATTCAAAACAACTGTTTATGGCTCCCTCTTTAAACCTTGAAACGAAGGAAAGAGTCTGTAACCTATGTCCGTATGTTGCGCTGCCAAATACATTCGACAGCCTAAGAAAGAGTTTTGGCCGAAATTTGAGGCAAAACCTAAATCGATACGTTAGAAAAATTCAGGAAAATCATACTGTAGACCTAAAGAGATTTGATGAAGCCGGTTTCTCAGTTAAAGAAGCGATGAATATTTTCATCGGGTTGCATGAGCTGAAGTGGAAATCAGAAGGTCAGCCTGGAGCCTTCGCTGAGGAAACCTTTAGGAATTTTCACAAGGATGTAGCCGAAGTTTTTGCGGGGAATAATTGGTTGGGCATCTATTTTCTCAGGATAGACGGAGAACCCGTGGCTGCCCAATACACGTTTGAGTATGATAAAAAAATGTATTATTACCTCGCGGGTTTTCTTCCAAAGTACTCCGAGTTCTCTGTTGGAAATTTAATAATTATGTTTCTTTTAAGAGAATGCATAGCAAAGGGTTTCACAGAATACGATATGACCAGAGGAGATGAACCCTACAAGAAACAATGGACCAACAATTACAGAAGAAACTTTGAAGTGCGGCTTGTTCACAAAAAAATAATCAGCGAGCTATACGATCGTGTTACTTGGGGAAACACCGTTGAGAACATCGCCACAAAACTAAAAATCTCTCTTAAAAAAAGCAGTTAAAAAATAAGACGCTAACTCTACACTTTTTGGAATAAGGCGTGTATTATGAGCGAGAAAACGGCCATATTTTTTGCTCCCCATCCCGATGATGAAACGCTGGGTTGTGGAGGAACAATAGCTAAAAGAATCAATGAAGGCTACAAAGTATTTGTCGTAATCATGACTGATGGCAGGCATGCATTCTCAAAAGTTTTAAGCATAACGTCAAACCCAACTCCAGAAGAAATAAAGCAAATTCGAAAAAAAGAGGTTACTGACGCCGTTTCCATTTTAGGTGTGCTGAAGAGCAACTTGTTTTTCTTTGATTTCGAAGATTATACTCTTTCACAACATGAGCCTGAAGTCGAGCAAGCAGTAACTGCTTTCTTAGAAGGGCATTTTCCCGATGAAGTATATTTCCCACTAAAGCGAGACTGGCATCCTGATCATCAATCTGCAAGCAGAGTGATTAGACGTTGCCTTCAAAAACGTAACTTGGAAAATAGTGTGTTTCAGTATTCTATCACTCACAAATTTTCGCGCATTGGACCAAAATTCGAAAAAATGATTGGTTTCTTAAGTAACCGAACGAGAGTTGTCAACATTTCAGATTACTTGGACATTAAGAAACGGGCAGTGGAAGAGTTCAGAAGCGAAACTCAGATATGGTTAAGCAATCAAACGAAACCCATTGTAGAAACTAAGGGTCACCTTGGAAATAAAGAAGTGTTTTACAAGTAATAACTTGGATTCCTCTGGAATTTTGCTGAAAAGATATAGAACATCTGCTGATTGTTCGAGATATTTAATCCTTACGACTTTAATAGCTTGTTTTCCTGCTTAGTACATAACGCTAATTTTTAGGTTTTTTGGAGGTTTTTTTGTGACTGAAATTCGTTCAAGTACCCCAGTGATTATAGGAACATTTAGTGAAGGAGAAAGATCAGGTTTAACTTTTGCTGAAGAACATCGATCAAAAGTATCAGTGGTTATAGCAACGCTTAATGAAGAAGATGGAGTGGGACCCACGATTAGTGAATTGCAAGACGTTCTGGATAAGCCCTACTTGGTTGTTGTAGACGGCAATAGCGTTGACAGAACCATTGAAATAGCCAAAAATATGGGCGCAGATGTCCTGCTTCAAGAGGGTATTGGCAAGGGCGACGCTATGTTTCAGGGGTTCCACAACATTGGCTCAAAAGTTCCCTATGTGGTTTTTACCGATGCTGATTATACTTATCCAGCTGAATACATCCCTGAAATGGTTGAGATTTTAGAGAAAAATCCTGACGTAGGAATGGTCATTGGGAACAGGTTCAAGGGCGAACTCAACGATAGCAAATCAGTGGCAAACCCTTTTTACTTAGGCAACAAGATGTTTGCATTTGCCCAGTTGATAATGAACGGTGTTAACCTCGGTGACCCCCTGTCTGGCCTGCGTGTTGTACGAAGTGAGCTACTTGACGCTTGGAAACCCAAGAGCAAAGGCTTCGACGTAGAGGCTGAAATGAACGCTGTAGTTGGGCGAAGTGGTTACAGAATTGTTGAAATCCCAATTAACTACAGGAGTAGATTGGGTGAAAAAAAGCTCAAGCTTCGACATGGCTTAGGAATAATGAAGAGAATTCTCGTCGAAAGCGTAAAATTTTGAAAAGTTAGCAACTGAACTTTCTCTTTTTTGATAGTATCGTTTTAAGTTTTTTTGTAATTTTTTATTTGATGAGTAAGTCAACTGTAATTTTTGGAGTGAAAATTTTGACAAAAGTTGGAATTGTTGGTTTAGGCCACATGGGTCAACTTCACATGCTTAATGCAATGCGTGTAGAAGGAGTCGAAGTTGTAGCTGGAGCCGATAAAAGCGAAAAAAACCGTCAATATGCAGAAAGGTTCCATGTTAAAACCTACGACGATTACACAGAATTAATAGACAATGAAAAATTGGACGCTGTCATTATTTCGCTGCCTAATTTCTTAAAGAAAGAAGGCGTTTTTTACGCTGCTGAAAAGGGACTGGATATTTTTTTGGATAAACCCATTGCCAGAAACCTTGCCGAAGCGCAGGATATGGTTGGAAAAGTCAAGAAAGAAAAGGTTCGAATGATGGTTGGTGTCAATTACCGGTATTTCCCATGTGTCCAGAAACTGAAGAACAAGCTTGAAAACGGCGCAATAGGCGATCCATTGATAGCCACTTCTGAATTGGTTCTTAACGGGCCTATTTCACACGCTGTTGTGCCAGTTCCAGTTCCTGAATGGTGGCTTAGCAAAGATTTGGCAGGTGGCGGTGCGCTGGTGGATTTGGGCTATCACCTGATTGATCTTTTAAGCTGGTTACTTGGCGATTTTGATGTGGCATACTCAACTCTAGAAAATACGATGCATTTGCCAGTGGAAGATGCTGGAACAATTGTATTGAAGTCAAAAAGCTGTAATGCAACCGGAATTGTGAATATTGGCTGGTTTTCAAAATCGATTTTCCCAGATTTCAATTTCAGAATTAACCTGCATGGAACAGTCGGTTTCGATTCTACTGACCGTTATCTCCCATCTGATCCTATAAAAAACGCTGCTAAAGAAGGCGCCCTGAATCTCATGCGAAAAGTAGCAGGCAAAAAACTAAACTACCTATCCTATACTTACTATTACTCTTCTTTCTATACTATTATGGAGTTATTTTTTGATGCGCTAAAAAACGGCTCGGACTTTCCGGTTTCATTGGAGGAACAGTTGGATGTTATGCGAATAATCGATTCGGCTTATCGGTTGAATAATCTGATTTTAGAGAAACAGCCATCAGGAACAATGCAAATGGTCGATTCAAAATATCCGTTAAATGAGGCTAAATAATGGCGAAAGTTGCTCTTACCTCAGTGGAGAATCATCATTTTCCTGTAAATGAAATTGATGATGCGGTCGGGAAAGCGATTGATGACTTGAACTACGATTTTGGTGGAGTAAAAAATGTTGTCATTAAGCCAAACCTTTGCTATTACTGGAACGCCTCAACAGGGGAAACGACAGATAGCCGAGTGGTTAGTTCGGTAATAAAATACGTTCAAGAAAAAATAGGTGAAAAAGTTAACATTTCAGTGGCTGAAGCTGATGCGTCTGCGATGAAAACGAAATACGCTTTTAAGATTTTAGGCTACGACGAGTTATGCAGAAAAAGCAATGTGGCATTGAAGAACCTTAGTGAAGGAAACATTGTTGAAAAGACTGTTACGGTCGGCGGGAACGAAGTTACCTTGCCGTTTAACGAGGATCTATTGAACGCTGATTTAATCATAAACGTGCCTAAGCTTAAAACTCACAATTTTATCGGCGTTACTTGTGCGATGAAAAACATTTTCGGTGCAATCTCAAAACCTAGAAAATACTCCTATCACAGTAACATCGTGAATGTGATTGTTGCAGCGAACAAGATTGTAAAATCAAACATTGTTGTGGTTGACGGCTTAATCTGCCGGGGAAAGTGTCCGAAGAAATTGGGCGCCATAATAGCAAGCGATAATCCATTAACAAATGATTTTGTGGCATCAAAAATAATGAGTTTCAATCCTAAAAAAGTTCCATACCTCGCTTTGGCAGCAAAAGAAAAGATCGGTGAGGCAGAAGACATAAACATAATCGAAGACGGCGCTACATTAGCAGAAATGAAAAAGGGCTTTCCGCATTACAGCCACACTATGCACTCGATCACTTGGGGTTTGCAACTAAAAATGCTGAAAACCTACACAGACATTTCAGGGGACGTTCTTCCACCTTTCATGGAAAAATAAACCTCACCATTATACTGGAAAAAAACCGATCAGCATATGAAAATCACTGCTAAGCAATTACTTTGAAACGTTGGAGTTAGCATTTGTCTTTTTTGTAAAAAAATGAGTGGAGCTTATGATTTTTTTCTTAGCAGTCTGGTTTTTGTTTGGCTTTCTAGCTCTTGGTCCTCCTGCCTTTATTTTTCTGTACATGAAGCATAAGTCTAAGGCATCTTGGCCAACGAAGGTTGATTCTGCCTACAAACCTAAGGTTTCAATTATTATTCCAACGTACAATGAAGCTGGCATCATCGGGTATAAGCTGGATAATTCCATTAGACTGTCATATCCTAAAGAACTTATGGAAATCGTTGTTGTAGACAGCAACTCCACCGATGATACTGCTAAAATAGTGCGAGACTTTTCAGAAAAACAAAAAAACTCGAACATCAAACTCATAGTTGAAAGCGAAAGAAAAGGAAAATCCCACGCCTTAAACAACGCATTAGGATATTGCAAAGGCGACGTAGTAATAATTTCAGATGCAGATTGCTTCTGGCCGTCAGATATCCTTGAAAAATCCTTGCCCTATTTAGCTGACCCAACAGTTGGAGCTATCGCCGGACCAAAAATTCTTTTTAATTCAAGTCAAACTTGGATTACTAGAATGGAAGAAAGTTATCTAAAATCTGCCAATTATCTAAGGGTCGGAGAATCTAAATGTGGGTCTACCGTTTTTTTTGAAGGAGGTTTTAGCGCCTTCAAGAAGGAGGCTCTTGGTAAGTTCGATCCTTACGGAACAGGTTCAGACGACTGTGGCACCATTATTAGCGTTATCGAAAAGAACTATCGTGCTATGCTCGTAAAAGACGCAAAATTTTACTCAAGTTTCCCTGCAACTTTTCGCGGAAAAATCGGTATTAAGCTTAGGCGCATAAACCAGCTGATAAGAGTGTTCTCGAAATACCTTGATCTACTGGTCAAGGGAAAAATTAAGTCAACAAAGAGCACAGTTATCCCAAACATGCTTCTCTATTTGTTCTCGCCAATTGCATTTGCAATTTTTTTGGTTCTATCGAGCTATTTAGTGCTATCTTATCCTTTGCTGTTGTTTTCCTCTTTATTGCTTTTTGTCCCTCAAGCAAGGTTTTATGTTTATCAGGTTGTTGAAAACAACATCTTGCTTTTCATTTCTATCTTGGCAGTCTTGTTTGGGAAAAAATTTTCTGTTTGGGCACAACCCGACGACAGAGTCTGGTTCACTAAAGAAAATTTAGCTTCTTACAACTTGATTTAAATGCAAAGCGTGGGCCGGATGATAGATGAGAATCAGCATTTTAAGCGCTTACGAAGATTCGATGCAGAACGATTCAGGCGCTTCCGTAAGAATAATCAACCTCGCAAAAGGACTTGCTGCAACTGGAAACAAAGTCAATGTAATATTACCAAAATTCCATACCAGTACAGAATATGTGGATAAAATTTCTGTTTATGGATTGAACGGTTTTCTGCCCAAGTCACTCCTTAAAATTATTGGAAAAATTGGGAAGATAGAAAAACCTTCAGCTCTATACTTCTTCGACTTCCTTTTTGCGTTTCGAGCTTCTCGTCTTGTTCAAAATGTCGATATAGTTCAAATAGAACAGCCTGCTTTGAGCATTCTTCTTACTCCGTTCATGAGAACAATGAAGAAGCCTGTTGCCATTGATTGCCATGATGTTTTTCAGGCTTTAAGAGTTAAGCATACAAGTTTGGTTAGGCGAATTCTTGAGACTTTTCTAGAAAAAATAGCTTACAGGAATGCAGACTTAATTTTAACTGTTTCTGAGAAAGAAAAAAAGCTCTTGGTTTCATTGGGTTTTTCAACTCAGAAAATTATTGTTGTTCCCAATGGCGTTAACACTGAATTATTCAGCCGCCATTCTGATTTGCAGGAAACTCGAAGACAATACGGGCTGGATGGTTCCCAAACTGTCGTCTTTGTTGGCAATTTAGCCTATGAGCCTAATCGTGAAGCCATAAAATTGATCTCTTCGGTGATCGCACCGAAGGTCAGAGAAAAAGTAAAAACAGTGAAATTCATCGTTGTTGGGAAAAAAAGAACCGAAATAAATCTTCCAGGCATTGCATTCACGGGTTTTGTGCCTAACATCGCAGATTTATTGGCGGCATCAAATGTTGGCATTGCCCCTTTGCTTCAAGGGTCTGGAACAAGGCTTAAAATTCTTGAATACTTTTCAAGCGGAATCCCAGTTGTCTCCACCTCAGTTGGTGCAGAAGGATTATCAATTAAAAATGGGAAAAACATTTTCATCGATAATAACTTTGAAAATTTCGCTGAGCACATAGTCCAACTTCTAAAAGACAAGACACTCTCTTCTAACATTGGCGAAGCTGGACGAGCAATTGCAGCGAACTACGATTGGAAAAAAATCACCAGTCAACTCGAAGAAGAGTACTTGCAATTTACTTCAAAATACCCGATTTCTCGGAAGGATAACGCATGAAACCTCTTGTAACCGTCGGCATATGCGTTCGCAACGGCGAGAATATGCTCAAAAACGCCGTTAACAGCGTAATCAATCAAGATTTTCCCAAAAAACAGATGCAATTAATCTTTGTCGACGACGGCAGCCAAGATAGCACCCCCGAAATCATTTCCGATTATGTAGCAAGGCTCGGCGAACAAGCGAAATCTTTCAGAACCACATGGATGGGTTTAGGCCATGCAAGAAACAAAATCGTTGAAAATGCCGACGGAGAATACCTACTGTTTGTTGATGCTGACCAGATATTAACGAGCAATTATTTGAAAACCCAATTAGAGACCCTTGAAAAGTATCCTGAGGTAGGCATAACTGCAGGGATATTCAAGACCGTTCCTGGCAACTTGATTTTGAACCTAGAGGTAATTCCATACATAGTCAACCAACGAAACTATCTTAAGCCTAAGAGCTTCATTTGGAAAACCGACAAGCTGATAGGCACTGGAGGAACAACCTTCAGAATTAAAGCCCTGCGGCAAGTAAATGGTTTTGACGAAAAAATTAAAGGTGCCGGCGAAGACACTGACTTGGTCTTAAGAATTAAAAAAGCAGGTTGGCGAATAAGACCTAACATGGCTGAACTTTATGAGTTGCATGGCGGGTTATCTAAGCCTAAAGACCTGTGGAAAAAATATTTCTGGTACGGCTATGGATGTCAAAGGACTGTTCGCCAAACGGGAGAGGCGTTCTCAATACCTCGCATGACGCCGATAGCTGGTTTCGTTGCTGGCTTTTTTTATTCTATTCAAGGCTACAAGTTTCTACGTAAAAAAATTGTTTTTCTTTTACCTTTTCATTTTGGATTAAAACTTTCAGCTTGGACTTTCGGATTTATGAAAGGTCAAATCCAAGATTTAGCAACCCGACTTTAACTTAACTGAAATATTAGAAAGAATATTTTAATGAATTTAATGTCCTGATAGATTTCGAGAGTGAATTCTTCTGCGAAGAAAAATACTTGCTTTTGCCATATTGTTAACATGTCTGCTTATCATATTTTCAATATTATCTCCCGTTTTGAACAACGTTAAAGTTTCCCCTCAGCCTGTTCCAACTAACCCTCCTTTTTCAACCGATTATTCGACTGGATCTCTTCATGTCGCGGGTAACCAAATACTCACGTCAAATAGCACCGCGGTTGTTTTGCGCGGGGTCGATTACACGTATTTTATTGATGGACCCTGTGGCAGCTGGCTGCTTCCGAATGGTCAGCTAGAATTTAACACTTGGGACACAGCAGCTGTAAACAGCAATCTTGATGCCATAGAAAGTTGGGGCTGCAATTCAGTTCGAGTACTTGCAACAACTCAGTGGTGGGTTCAGAACACACAAAATTTTCAAAGCAACCTGGAATACTTTATTGCGCAAGCCGCCTTGCGGGGAATCTATGTTGACTTCACTTTTTGGAGAAACAGCGGTTCAAGTGAGGATTCCGCATTGCCTTATCCGCCTTACGACAACGGCAACGGAATTATCAACAGTGTCGGCGACTTTGTTAATGTGTGGACAAGTGTTGCAAACAATTTAAAGGTCTATCCTAATGTGATGTTTGAGTTGTGGAATGAGCCCAACGGTGACGCAGCGGCAGAAGCAAGCTGGTTTAACGTTACCCAGCAGTGCATTAATGCAGTCCGCCAAACGGGTTCAACAAATATCATCGTTGCCCAATGGGGTACTAACACTTACTTAGATTTCCAGAATTACTCCAGTTCCTCAACAACCATGAGCTCAATGAACTGGGTCTCTTCATATCCACTCTATGATCCTCTGAATAATATTATTTACAGTACGCATCTCTACAGCGACGGCTTCTATGATTCATTAAACAATTATTCTCAAAAATACAGTTATTCTGACGTGCTTTGGGCTTTGAATGTTACAGGCTTGCTTTCCTTTGCGTCGCAACATCCTGTATGGGTCGGCGAAATAGGCTGCAACCTATGGGCTACAAACATGAGCGAAGAGTACGCATGGTTCAATAATACTTTGGCAATTCTTAATCAATACAATGTAGGTTTTTGTGCGTGGGCTTGGGCGCCATGGATCACTGGCACTCAGTGGGGCCTCGTTTCCGGACAACTGAACTATGCATCTAATCAAGCAGGACAAATACTTCAGCAGCAAATATCTCAAAACTGAAACGTTAAGTCTTTCAGGACTTTATACTCCAAGATCCGAAATTTTATTTAACCGGCATAGGATTAAGACAAGTTATATTATCAAATTTTTTGCGAAGGAAACATAAATGTCAAATTTTTCCATTTCTATTCCAACTCTGAATAGAGCTGAAGTTCTTAGTCACCTTTTACTTTCCATCTTGAACCAGTCAGTGTATCCAAAAGAAGTAGTTATAGTGGATGATAGTAAAAACGATGAAACTAAAAATTTAGTTAAGCGAATGCAGAAAGATTTTTCTAGCAAGAATATAGAGCTCAAATACTTGCGGGGCAAGGGGCAAGGAGTAACACAAGCGAGGAACGCAGGCATTGCCAATTCAACAGGCGAAATTCACTGCAGTCTAGACGACGACGTCATATTGCAAAAAGATTACATTAAAGAAATATTGAAAGTTTATGAGGCTTATCCAGATGTCTCTGGAGTTGCCGGGCACGTAATAAATATAGGTCTTGGTTTCCCAGCGCGCTCTAACGCTATTTGCAAGCTGTTTCCCTCTTTCTTTTTAGAAAAAGACAAGTCACGAGTATTTGCAACCGGAGTATCTTACCCTTATCCTTTAACTCATACTATTGAATGCGAATGGCTAAGTGGCAACAACTGTACCTATAAAAGAAAGATATTAGGCCAGTTCAAATGGGATGAAAACTTAAGTAGATATTCACTTTGTGACGATATGGACATTTCCTATAGGATACAGAAAAGCCACCCAAAATCTGTTTTAATGACCCCTAACGCGAAAGTTTTACATAAGCACTCCGAATTGGCAAGAATCAGCAGCGAATACCGAACACATATGGAAATATCATACCATACCTATTTCTTCTTCAAAAACGTAAAACAAACTCCATGGAACCTCGCGAATTTCGTCTACGGCATCTTTTTAGGTCGCTTCGCCGCCAGCCTATTAACCCGGAATAGCAAACTCTCACTGTACACTATTAAAGCTGAAATCAACATGGCAAGACATTTAAAAGAAATAAAAGCAGGTGTTTTCACATCTTTCGAACGTCGAAAAACCCTGTAGACTAACTTTCCCTTCGCTGCTTTTCTAATTTTAAGAATTTAAGCTAGTTGAAATTCACTAATTTGGAAATGATCTCATGCTGGATAGAATTGTGTTAACCGTTCTTGGTAGAAGCATAACTGCAAGAAACTTAGTTTTAACAGCAATTTACCGATGTGACAATGCTGAGCCTAAAGGGAGCGTGCAAATTGGAAAATATAGCTCTGGCGGGCCCAAAATCCTCTCTTGGCGCTCAGATGACCAACTTGTAGTGGGAAAGTTTTGCATGTTTGCAAGTAATGTGATAGTATTAATGGGCGGCGAGCATGACATAAACAAGGTAACTGCTTTTCCATTGAAAAAAAAATTGCAAAATGTAGAAAACGATAACGTGGACAGTAAAAGCAAGGGACCTGTGATTATCGGAAGCGATGTTTGGGTTGGCGTAGGCGCAATCATCCTTTCAGGGGTAAGAATTGGAAGCGGAGCGGTGATAGGAGCAGGCTCCGTAGTCGTTAGAGATATTCCACCGTATGCAATTGCAGTAGGAAATCCCGCTCGAGTAGTAAAATATCGTTTTCCACCAGACCAAATCGAAAAGCTTCTAAAGATCAGGTGGTGGGATTGGGAAGAAAGCAAAATCAAGGAAAACATAGATTATTTCTACCAAGATACCGAGAGCTTCATAAACAAGTTTTGGAAAAGCTCAAAATGACTTCTTTCTGCCCTCAAATCACCTTAGAAGAACAACAGTTGTTTTCCCGGTGTTGTTGTTCTTTTAAAAATAAGAAATGATTCGAGGGTTCAATAAATGGAGCTGCAATCAAAAATCACGATTCTATTTCAAGGGGACAGCATAACTGATTCAGGAAGAAATTACAAGAACGATGAGAATCTTGGAACTGGCTACGTCTTGTTGGCCGCATTATGGTTATCGGCGATGTATCCAGAAACAGAAGTCAAGGTTCTTAATCGAGGTGTAAAAGGTGACGGAATCAAAGACCTTTGTAATCGCTGGCAAAAAGACACTTTGGATCTGAAACCCGATATCGTTTCAATTCTTATAGGAATCAACGATACGTTAGGCAAGTACTTCTGGAATAGTCCAATATCGACGGCAGATTTTGAAAATTACTACCGAATGATACTGCAAAAGACGCGTGACAACTTCAACTCCAAAATGATTTTAATGGAACCCTTTTCAATAATCGTGGCTAAAGACCAGCTCAAACTTAGAGAAGATTTGGATCCAAAAATTGAAGTTGTGAGAAAACTTTCCGAAGAATTCGAAACTCTTCTTATTCCATTAGACAAGATTTTTGGAGAAGCTGCCAGAAAAAGAGATCCGAAGTTTTGGTCACAAGACGGAATTCATCCCACACCTGTTGGTCATGCTCTCATTGTCCAATCATGGCTAAAAGCTTTCATAAACAAAACCTTTTTATAAATTAAAAAGACATTGTTCAGAAGAGAGCTTGCTTAGTAGAGTCAAGCCGTAAAACGTTTTGACCATCCAAGAAATGGATTTTTAGTTCCGTTCTTTGATAGTCAGAAAAATTGTTTGATTTTGGTGCATCTAAAAATGGATTTTAATCAAAAATATCTTTCGCGGCACTTTCTAGGTATAGTTGTTTTTCTACAAGTTGCAATGTACATTTCGCTTTTTCTTAATTTTCCATTGGCTAGGGAAGTAATTGGCCTTTTTTACCTGACATTTGTCCCAGGCTTCATCGTTATTAAGCTTTTAAAACTTGAACTTGGCACAGCTGAATTCATCATCTACGCCGTTGGCTTTAGCGTTGCTTTTCTTTTGGTTGCAGGATTGATTATAAATGAGTTTGGTGCATTAGTTGGGTACAGCTTTCCTCTTTCTACTTTACCCTTGTCCTTATCCATAAATACCCTGGTACTTGTAGGCGCGGTCGCAACTCAACTAAGACAGGAAAAAGCAAAACCAGATTCGAATCCTCAAAACCAAAGCTTTTCCCCGTCATTTTTGCTTTTAACTTTAATTCCTCTCTTAAGCATCATAGGCGCATATTTTGTAAACGTATCAGGCGACAACGTATTTTTATTAATCATGATTGCATCTGTTGCCCTGCTGTTCACCGCCATCGCATTTCATGGAAAATCCACAAATATTTACCCATTCGCTATACTTATGGTCGCTATAGCGTTGCTGTTTCAGACTTCCCTGATATCTAACTACATACTGCCCTATGGAAGCGATTCTCCAAACGAACTTTTCGTTGCCGGAACAACCCAACTTCTCTCTCATTGGAATCCAGTATTTTCTGTGCCTTCCGACCTGACATTTGGCAGATACAACGCAATGCTCAGCATCACCATACTTCCAACTGTCTACTCAAACCTACTTGGAATCTCCCTTACCTGGGTGTACAAAGTAATTTATCCCCTCATCTTTGCATTAGTCCCTCTGGGTCTATACCTTCTTTGGAAGCCATACATTGGCAAGAAATTTGCTTTTTTCTCAGCCTTCGTGTTCATGGCTGATATAACATTTTTCACCGAATTGACTGGGTTAAACCGGCAGATGATTGGTGAATTATTTTTTGTCCTCTTACTGCTGGTGCTGTTAAACAAGAAAATCAAGCAAGGCGTTAAATTCGCAAGTTTTGCCATCTTCAGCGTTGGCTTAATTTTATCCCATTATGCATTGGCAGAAATTTTTCTCTTTATGATTTTTGCTGCATGGCTCGCTTCAGTGTATCTGAAACGCCCCCACTTCAATTTGCAGTTTAGCATGATTGTATTTTTCTTCGTGGCAATGTTCGCCTGGTACATTTTTACTTCAGGCTCCGCCGTCTTTAACAGTTTCACTTCAATCGCAAATCTAGTTGCTTCCCAATTCGGCGGGATTTTTAACCCAGCATCTAGAGGTACGGAAGTTTTAACCGGAATAGGGTTAGCGCAGTCTCCTTCCATGCTAAATACTGTCAGCAGAGCCTTCGCATATTTGACTGAAGTTTTTATTGCCATAGGCATATTTGCTTTAATCTTGAAAAAAACTCGTTTTCGTTTTGACCGAGAATACACGATTTTTAGTATTGTAGCTTTAGGTTTGTTGGCTGCATTAATTGCAGTTCCAGGATTAGCAAACGCCTTAAACATGACGCGGTTCTATCACATATTGCTAATGTTCTTAGCACCTTTCTGCGTAATAGGCATGTGGACATCAGTCCAGTTTGTCTTCAAGCATGAGAAAAAAATACTGTTTTCGTTACTCATTGTTGCTATAATAGTTCCTTATTTTCTCTTCCAAACAAACTTTGTTTATGAAGTTGCAAAAACCGAAAGCTGGTCTATTCCACTAAGCGAATACAGAATGAACCCCCTGCAGTTATACGTGGACTACGGTTTTATTGACACTCACAGTGTATATTGTGCAGAATGGATTTCTAATAATGTTCCCTACCAAAATAATTATACTCTTATTGCTGATTACGGGCTCGATACTGCGTTAACTGGTTATGGCCTTATCTACCCTGGATATGTTGGAGCTCTCACGAATAATTCCTTTGTATCTCCTGGTGAATTCGTAGGTCTAAGTTATGTTAGTGTTAACTATGAAAAATTAGTTTGGAACGGTACACTTTCGCCAGTTCTTAATCAGACAGATCTTGTTTATACAAACGGAGGCAGCGAAGTCTACGAAGCGCCAGGCGGATAATAAAGTAAATGCACAGAAACAGGTAAAACCTGTTTTCAATGGGAAACAAATGTTAAGATTAGTAAGAACAATAATCTAATCAAGTGATTCATTTGAAACAAATTCCTGCGGATGTTCCCTTGGTCACAATTGGGATCTGCACATTAAACTGCCAAGCGACAATAGCAGATGCTTTAAAATCTCTACTTAATTTGATTTATCCTGCCGATCAAATTCAAGTCGTGCTAGTTGACGGAAAATCTAAAGATCAAACTTTAAAAATCGCCGAAGAAATATTAAGTAATTCCAAATTTAACTGGCAAATAGCGACAGATGATGGGCGAGGATTGGGTTACGCCAGACAGTTAATTGTTGACCTATCCAAGGGAGACTACGTTTCTTTTGTGGATTCTGACCAACGTTTACACCCTGAATTTCTGCGCAACACAATTGAATACTTGAAAACTTCCTCTAAGGTTGCTGCAGTCCGTGGAGTTCAAGGTTTAACTTACAATTTGCCACTGTCAGGAGCGTTGGAAAACTACGCAATGTGTATTAATGAAAGAGGGGCGCAACTTGTGGTTGCCTCGAATACCTTTGCATTAGGCGGTAGTGTGTTTGAAAAGGACGCTATATTGGATGCGGGCGGTTTTCGCGAGATTTTCCGATTTGCATCTGAAGATACTGACTTAGCTGAAAGATTGACTATGTTGGGATACAAACTTCATCTTTTGCAGTCAGCAGTGTTTTATCATTATTCACGACCTACGTGGAAAGCTCTTTTTAGGCAATATAAGGCGTGGGGAAAAAATTGGGCAACTATTGAAAAAACTTATGTCAAAGAAACTCTGCGCGAGCGAACCTTGATATTGAATTTCTTTGACATTTCATTTGGCATTTTAGTTTCTTCGAGAGACATCTTGAAGGCATACAAGGCCACAAATGATAAACGTTGTATTTTGTTGCCGCTGAACTTTGTTTTTAAGCGGTCCGCGTGGACAATCGGTTACCTTTTTAACTTTCGTTCTCGCCCTAAAACAAACGCCCTTAACTTACCTTCATCATAGTACTTTGCAGCGGGAGTAAATGTTCAACATGAAAATATCTGTTATTTTGGGAACCCGACCTGAAATAGTAAAATGTTCACCAATAATCCGAGAATGCAGCAGATTGAATTTGAATTATTTTATTCTGCATACCGGACAGCATTACTCTTATAACATGGATAAAGTCTTCTTTGAGCAGCTTAATCTGCCTGAAGCAAAGTACAATCTTGATGTCGGTTCCGGAAGCCATGGGCAGCAAACAGGTAAGATGCTTGCAGGCATAGAAGAAGTTTTGCAGAAAGAATCTCCAGACGTCGTACTCGTTGAAGGAGACACAAATACAGTTTTAGCAGGTGCTTTAGCCGCCGTAAAACTTGGAATCAAAGTTGGGCATGTTGAAGCTGGTTTGCGCAGTTATGACAGGAGTATGCCTGAAGAGATTAACAGAATATTGACTGATCACTGTTCAGATTACTTGTTTGCTCCAACCCCAAAATCTAGGGAAATACTGCTCCACGAAGGTATCGAAGAAAAGAAGATTTTCGTGGTTGGAAACACAGTTGTTGACGCTCTGTACCAAAACTTGGAAATAGCTAAATCAAAAAACAAAATCTTTGACTCCTTGGGCGTCGAAAGCAACCAATACATGCTAGCTACAGCTCATCGGCAGGAAAATGTTGACGACAAGAACAAATTCTCAGGGCTTATTCGAGGTTTGCAATTAGTTCAGAGTGAATTCAAGGTTCAGCTGATTTACCCCATTCATCCGAGGGCCAAAAAGCAGCTATATCAGTTCGGCATAGATCACACAGGCATAACGTTGGTTGAGCCTTTAGACTATTTGGCTTTCATTCAACTCGAAAGCAAAGCTAAACTTGTCTTAACTGATTCTGGCGGTGTACAAGAAGAAACTTGTATTCTTGGCGTTCCCTGCGTTACTTTGCGAGATAACACCGAAAGACCTGAGACCTTGGAAGTTGGGTCAAACATGCTCGCAGGCACGAACCCTGAAAAAATTCTTGAAGCAGCCAAAATCAGCTGTGATCACAAAAAAAGTTGGGTAAACCCGTTCGGCGATGGTACAACAGGCAAAAAAATAGTCAGTATATTGGAAAGCGAATTTGCCGGACATTCAAAGGTTAGTCAACAAAGTTTCGGAACTGTTTGAACACAAAAAACGCCGACATAACCTGGCGCTTTTAACATCAAACAAAAGGATTAGTCGGGGCCGCTCAAGTTGATTGTAACTATTGAGACTCAAACTAAAAAATCGATTTGTGATGCTCTTTTACCTCGTGATGTAGTAATATGGAGAGTCGATTAAATTGAAAATACTTATGCTTTCTCCGGTATATGGTATGCTTACTCTTTCTCAGAAGAAAACGGTACTTTGGGAAAGGCCTCAACAGTTGGCCTCAAGACTAGCTAGAAACGGTCATACGGTACTGTACATTCAAGGTCCATTGTACTTGAACAAGTTTTCATGGATTGTTACTAGCGAAAACCTGTTTTTAAGAAAAAAAATCAATAGTCGGCTCAGCGCAGTTAACATGTTTCTTCCTCCTTTTGAAGGTAAACTGAGGTTCATTAATGGGGGTCTTGAAGTGTCGGGTCTCAAGTTGTTTCTTCGTTTCCTCCATTTTAAACCTGATGTGGCTATTTTCTATGGCAATGCATATGCTCCTCTTTTAAGCACTCTAAGAGCTATGGGAACAAAGATCCTATTCGACTGTGTTGACGAAGTAAGCGGTTTTTCTGATGTGGCTGATGTTGCCCGGGTGTTACGTGAAGAACAAAATATGGTTACAAACTCTTCTGCCGTTGTTGTAACATCTGAGGCTCTCCGTCAGAAGCTCTCAAAGTTCAATTCAAATTGCTTTTATGTTCCAAATGGAGCTGATGTGACTCACTTTCTTAAAGCTACAAAAGTTAATGAAAAAATCTCGGAAATGGAACGTCTACGGCATCCCATAATTGGCTATCACGGCGCGATCTCTGACTGGTTTGATGTGGAGTTGGTTTGCAAACTGGCGGAGTTGCATTCGGATTACTCGGTTTTGCTTATCGGACCAGTTAATTATGGATTAGAAAAATTCAAACAACATCCCAATATTTCCTTGCTTGGCGTCAAGAAATACGAAATTCTTCCAAAGTACTTGGCTTATATGGATGTCTGTCTGATTCCGTTCAGAATAAACAAGCTTACACGTGCAGTTAATCCAATAAAACTGTATGAATACTTGGCGGCAGGGAAACCCGTTGTTTCGACAGCATTGCCAGAGGTAATTAATAACGCATCTGAATTTGTCTATATCGGAAAAAATGAAGACGATTTCATAAGAAAGGTGGAAGAAGCCGTGAAAGAATCCAATAAGCCTGACCATGAAGCCATAGTTGCGAAAAGAATAAGATTTGCAGAAGATTGCTCTTGGGATAAGCGGGTCGAGGCATTTGAAAGTTTACTGATCGGCTAATAGCACACGGTAGGTAAGCACAAGTTTCGTACTTATTCCTATGCGTTTGAGTCGCCTCCACCATCACCCATTGCAATCAACATCAATGTTATGGCTATATTGTGGCTATACGTTCGAGTTCGGAAGTAAGACCCCGAGTAGTGACTAGGGTAATTTGGGTATTAGTTTTTTCAAAGTATTTGGCTTTTTTTGGTGAAATCTATCTTTTTTAAGTTGTTATTACAGAAACACACCCACAAATATATTTATGAACTGAACGCTGATAAAATAAATTGAAGTGGACTAAAGCGGCGTAGCTTTTTTTTCCGAAATAACTTGAACAACGCTTTAGAGAACCTGTTTTTAGTGGAGAAAGGATAATTCATGTTTTTCCGTTTATGCAAGATTAAGAATATAGGTGAAAAGCAGACTAAAAAACGCTTAGTAACTTGCCTTATCATAGCTTTGTTGACGATAAGTACATTTAGCGTTCTTTTCAGCGTTCCAAACATTCTTCAAACTGCTCATGCTCAAGCCACTCCCCTCTCATTTTATCCTATGTCTAGTGCTTCTAATCCGATTTCTGGCAATCCGACAGATCAACATGGCTTTGAAGTGGTACACACAACCGACATCGTTCAATGCGACACCACTATTAATGGTGCAACTTGGACTTACCTGGCTTATGACTCTAATGAAGAAGGTAGCCTCGTAAACCTGTATTATTCAAACAGTATCACTGGAACTTGGACTGCTTATCCAAGCAACCCGATTTTAAGTGGGACTGGAGAGTACCGTACTCCCTCGGTTGTTTACGTTAACGGAATTTTCTACATGTTCCTAAACAACATAAACAACAAGGATGTTGAGTTATGGACAAGCTCTAATGGAGTAACATTCACAGAGTCAGGAACAGTTTTAACAACTTCTTACGACGAGTGGACAAATCCATTCGTGTGGCTCAATCCTAACAACAACTTATGGTACTTGTTCTGGGTGCAGGGACATGATTCAGGGGGTTGGTGGGAAATCATGGCGAGAACCTCCTCTTCAATAACAGGCTTCAGCACCGCCAGCGACACAGTAGTGATGAACGTTACAAAACCATACAACACTGCTTTCCCAACCATAATGTACACTGGTGGAGAATATTGGCTTCTGACTGAAGCAGAAACTTCAGCTAATAGTGGTTTGTGGCGCATTAATGCGTGGTATTCTACAAATCCCACGTCAGGATACACTTTATCGGGTAACAGTCCCCTATTAACGAATGACGAAGCATGTCCACAAATTTTCATCGCGAACAATAACTTATGTTATCTCTTCACGGATCAAAATCAGAACGAATGGTATCAGGAAATACGCACAGTTTACTTTGCTCCTACTGTTACGGTATCGCCTACTTCAAGTACGATCGATGTTGGGCAGTCTAAGACGTTTACTGCTGCTCCCAGCGGGGGTACAGGGTCTTACATGAGTTATCAGTGGTATGTTAATGGTGCTGCTCAGAATGGTCAGACATCGTCAACGTTCGTTTTGGATCCTGATGTTCTTGATTCCGTGGGTTCTTACTCGATTACCGTGACAGTTACTGACAGTTCAGGAGCAACTTCTGCTCAGTCTTCCCCTGCGACGATCACAGTAAATACTGAGCTGACTGCTCCAACCGTGACAGCTAACCCGACAGCTGTGAATCAGAGTCAGACTTGTAGTTTGACTTCTACTGCTGTATCGACAGGTACTTCACCTTACAATTATCTGTGGCTGGAGAAGTCTCCTGGTGGTTCTTACGTTGATGTCGGCACGAATTCAGCGGGTTTCAACTTTGTCACTTCGGGTTCTACGACTCCAGGCATTTGGAGTTTAGAGCTTCAGGTGACCGATAATGCGGGAGTAGTAGTGACTTCTGGTCCTGCAACGGTTACGGTGAATGATCTGCCAACTGTGAGCGTGTCGCCCTCTACCTGGGTTATGGATGTTGGTCAGTCTAAGACTTTCTCGGCGTCTGCTTCTGGCGGTTCAGGCTCTTACACGGCTTATCAATGGTATGTGAATAATGTTGCTCAGACTGGCCAGACTGCGTCAACGTTTAATTTTGTTCCTGAAGCTTTTGGTTCTTATTTACTTACTGCGACAGTGACTGACAATTCAGGCGTTACTTCGCCTCAGTCACCTGCTGCAACCGTTACAGTAAGCGCTTCTCTTTCAGTAAATGTGTCGCCTTCTTCTTGGGTTATGGATGTTGGTCAGTCTACGACGTTTACAACCACCGTTTCTGGAGGCACAGGCACCAATACGGGTTATCAGTGGTATGTGAATGGGACGGCTCAGTCTGGCGCGACTGCCTCCACGTTTAGTTTTGCTCCTGTTTCCCCGGGTACTTATTTGATTACTGCGACTGTCAATGACAGTGCAGGTGCAACTTCGGCTCAATCTATCGCCGCATCGGTCACTGTTGCTGCTTCGCCGACTGTAAGCATCACTCCTTCCAGTTCAATTACAATGGATGTTGGTCAGATTCAAGCGTTTACTGCCACGGCTAATGGAGGTTCTGGCACTCTTTCTTATCAGTGGTACGTGGATGGTAACGTAGTTGGCTCTAACAATGCACGTTATTCCTATACAGCTTCAGCGGGCACGCACTCAGTTACCTGTAAGGTGACCGATAGCGCTTCTACTCCAGCTACTTCTCCTGCTTCTAACGCCGTGTCAGTTAAGGTGAATTCTTCGTTGGTTGCTCCCACTGTGACGCCTAACTCCGGCACGGTAGATCAGGGTCGGACTTGCAGTTTGACTTCTACTGCTGTTTCAACGGGATCTTCTCCGTATTCGTATCAGTGGTTTGAGGAGGCTCCTGGCAGTAGTTTCTCACCTATTTCAGGCGCGGTTTCCAATAGTTATAATTTTGTTACTTCCGGTTATACGGTTACAGGGTCTTGGAGTTTTGAGCTTCAAGTGACTGACAGCGCAGGTACTCCAGTTACTGTTACCTCGGTGGCGGCTTCTGTTGTGGTTAATGTTGCTCTGACTGTGAGTGTGTCGCCTTCTTCTTGGGTTATGGATGTTGGTCAGTCTGAGACGTTTACTGCTGCTCCTAGCGGCGGGTCGGGGTCTTACACAGGATATCAATGGTATGTGAACGGGTCAGCTCAGTCTAGTCAGGTCGGATCTACGTTTAGTTTTGCTCCTGCCTCCGGGGGTACTTACTTGATCGGTGCGACTGTTACTGACAGTTCAGGTGCAACTTCTCAATCTTCCACCGCACCCGTTTCGGTGGCTACTTCGCCGTCAGTAAGTATCACTCCTCCTGGTCCACTTGCGATGGATATTGGTCAGGTTCAAATCTTTACTGCTGCGGTTATTGGCGGTTCAGGCGGCATTAATTACCAGTGGTACTTGGATGGCACTATGGTTGGCTCTAACAGTACAAGTTATTCTTATACTGCTTCAGGAACTTCACATTCAATTACCTGCCAAGTAACCGATAGCGCTTCTATTCCGGTTACTTCTTCTGCTTCTAACGCCGTTTCGGCAACAGTGGACTCCGCGCTAGTATCTCCGACTGCTTCTGCTTCTAAAGCCGAGGTTGATCAGGGTCAAACTACAGTTTTGGGTTCTACAGCTGTTACCTCTGGCACAAGTCCATACACATACCAATGGCTGCAGAAAGCTCCAAACTCGACTTCTTACTCGACGATTAACAGTGCAGCTTCCAGCAGCTATTCTTTTGCAACAATAAGCTCAACAACTGTGGGTTCGTGGAGTTTTGAGCTCCAAGTTACGGATAGTGCTAGTTCCAAAACCGCGGTTAATTCCACGGTGGTTTCTGTTACTGTGAATGCTGCTCCGACGGCGAGTGTGACGCCTGATTCGGCGACTTTAAATGTTGGTCAATTCCAGGTGTTCACTGCTTCTGCCTCTGGTGGTTCGGGTTCTTACTTGTCTTATCAGTGGTTTGTGAATGGGTCTGCTCAAAGCGGCCAGACTGCATCGACATTTAATTATTCTCCTGCTGCTTCAGGTTCATACTTGATTACCGTTACGGTGACTGACAGTTTAAACGCAACTTCAGTGCCGTCAAATGCTGCGCTAGTTTCAGTGAATGTTGTTCCGACTGTTTCTGTGTCGCCTTCTTCGTGGACAATGGTTGTCGGCCAGGGTGAGACTTTTACAGCTACTGCTATTGGAGGATCGGGATCTTACGCGAGTTATAGCTGGTATGTTGATTCCGTGCTTCAAAGTGGCCATGTTTCCTCGACATTTAATTTTGCTCCAACGTCTGCGGGCACTTACTCGATTACTGTGACTGTTACTGACAGCTTAGGCACAACTTCAGTTCAGTCTCCCTCTGCAACGGTTATTGTGACCCAAATCACGATTGCTGTTACTCAGACTGCCAACGGATTAATCGCTCCTGGAACAAGCCCTGTTAACTATGGTGCTACACCAAGCTTCACAATTACACCAAACACAGGTTATCACGTAGCGACCATAACTGCTAATGGCGTTTCTGTGCCTGTTACTTCGTCTTCAGGTCAGTCTTACCAGTTTAGTTCGGTTTCAGCTGACGGCTCTTTGACTGCGGCTTTCGCGATTAATCAATATACTATTACCGTCACTCAAGGTGCTAACGGAGTGATATCCCCAGACACAACATCCGTTGTTTATGGTGGCTCCCAAGTTTTCACCATTACACCGAGCACTGGTTACTCCATTGCATCCTTGACCGTTGACGGTTCATCAGTAGCAGTTGCGTCATCTTACGTTTTCAGTTATGTGCAGGGACCTCAAAGCATCACTGGAACATTTACACTTACACCTACTTCAACTCCGGCATCAACTCCCTCTCCATCAGCTTTACCCACTTCAGCTCCAGACTCTCCAAAAAATCCAACTCCGGGTCCAACTGCCGTTCCTAAGGGAACTCCCAATCCAACCTCAACACCTGCACCTACGCATACGCCATCGCCGACTATTTCATCCACTTCTTCTGCAGGTCCGTTAGCAAATGCTGCAAATAAAGCAACTTTATTCAGTGAAGTTTATTTGGGTCTGATAATTGCCACTATAACTGTGACCGTGATTCTTGTGAGCTTAGTATGGTTCCTAAAAAGGTCCCCGAACAGAAGGAACAGTTAAAGTGCTAAGATAATGCGCGCTGTAAACTTCTTATGCGAATAGTGCAGAGAAAATTTTTCTAGAAAATAATTGAGTTTTATCATAAACCTTAAACATAACATTCAATATAATTCTACAAAAACCATGAGCTTGTTTTAAAATTAATGTTGGAAAGGTGTTTGCAAGTTTGAACTCTATGCGAAAAAAGAACCGTAGCTCCTCAACGTTTGCAGCGTTATTTTTGGTCATCGGGATTCTTCTTTTGGCTTACTCCATGCTTTTCGGGTTGGAGATTGCTGCTTTCATCGGGCTTGGGTTGACTTTTTGGGGTGTTATTTTTTCTCTTGCAAGAAATGGAAAGTACGTTGAAATCAGCCTTCTAGATGCTACTGCAAAATCCGCTTATTCCACAATTGAACGGATGATTAATGATTTAAAATTTAATGCAAAGGGATACTATATTCCCGCTTACCCAAAAGATGTTAATCTTCCTGAATATCTCAAAAACCTAAAAGAATCAGTCGTTTTTGTTTCTGAAAGCTTCGATGGAAAGCCATCAATTGACGAATTAACCTCAGGCAGATTTCTATCCGAGAAAACTCATGGCGCATTTTTTACTTCTCCCGGCTCAGACCTTATGGCTCAAATTGAAAAACGTTTACAATTAGATTTCAGTAAGATTCCTATCTATGAATTAACGGAAATTTTGCCAAGGTGCTTAACGGAAACATTTAATCTAGCTAAAACGGTAGAAATGTCCGCCGTGAAGGACGGCGTCAGTTTCAAGGCAACTGGCATTTTATATCCGAGTTTGTACCGGGCAAATCCCCCTTTGAAGAGCGTTCAGATCTTAGGCTGTCCGGTTGTAAGTGGTGTTGCAAGTGTACTTGCCAAGAGTTCAGCTAAAACAGTTACGATTAACGAGCAGATTCTATCACCCAATAACTGTGGTGTTCAATTAGTGTTCCATTTTATTTAATGGAGAGATACAATGGTTTTTCCGCTAAGCTTGTCTGATATTAGTTTGTGGTTGGCAGTAACCGCTATAATACTCCTCACAACTTCTGAACTGTTATATTCGTCGCCCGACTACTCTGCAAGGTTAGCCGTTGATAAGCAATTTTTGCGTATGGCAGCTATCGGCTGCGGATTGACTTTTTTTGCCACAGTCGTAATGCGCGTTATGGGTTTTCTTTGAGCTTTTATCCAAGAAAAATAACTGGAGTCTTGAAGCAGAACAAAAGCAACCTAAAAGTAACCTTAGTGCAAATCGTGTTCGCTAGCTATTCAGTCAACTGTTTGGTTGACGGCTGGCGTTCACCTAAACTTGAATACGCGTCATTGTAACAGCGGTTACCGAACACCTGCCTTTATCTTGCAAAAATAAGGGGGTTTTCTTTTGCGGGATATTTGTTAAAAGTTTCTGATCCTTTTTTACTTGGTTGTTTTCGGACGGTTTTTTGGGCAGTAAAAATATGAGGGTTTCTTTTTTATTTTATTTGAAGAAATGATGAAAGTGCGACGGATTTTTGATCCTTCATTTGTAGGTTAACTGCTGAAGGATCGTTTGTCTTTTGTATGTTGCAACCTTGGGTTTATCAGTAATTTGCGACCTCTGATTGATAGTCTGTAGCCACAACAGAAACCAAGTCGTAAATTAAAAATGCAAGCGTGCTCCTAATTTGTGGCGGTAAGCTTATTTGAACGTAAGAAGCTAGGCATTTTGATTTTAACTTTTCACGATGGATTCAGGTGCGTACGTCAAACGAGCGCATATGTCCGCCACCAATTGCATGATGGTTATATTCAATAGATGCATCCATGATTATAGTAAAAGCAGGAAGAATAAAGAGTATTTGACTTCGCAACCAGCCCCAAGAGGTTTTCGTTTATCCCACAAATTCTATAAACGACTTGTACTTTTGATCCTGCTTATTGCAGCAATCAGTTTTATTGCCGTGCATTACTAACAACTCCAAATCCTCACCTTCGCCATTTCCTTCCCAAACGCCCTCTCCTTCACACACGTTGCCACTTTTTGTTGCTTCTGAATATAGCCTTGGTTAGGCAAGTTACTTGCCTTATTCGTCTGCTTTGCGGCTTTTGATATTTTCAGAATACGGAAAAAACCGGCTGCGAACTAAATTGTAGGCGTTAATCCAAATATTTAAGAATAAGATTGCTTAGCGCTTTCAGCTTTTTTCGTCGATTGAAGAAAAATAATTTTCAAATCGAAGGGCTTCGAACCTTTACCCTTTATTGCTACATTCGCAAATAAGAGGAATAGAAAATATAGGCTGAAAATACATTAAACATAAATCGTAGGACTCATAAAATCATCAAGCACTGTCAGTGCCGCTTATGCACGAAATCAATTTTTTCACGACTTCAAAGGTATCTTTAGTGCTAAGCCAGCATAGATTGGTTATTGCATTGAAAGCTTCAGTCATTACTCTGGCTGTGATTACGCTTTACTTTCAAGACTTAGGCATGGTATTTACAGGTGCTTTAACCGACCAATCAACTTACCAGATACTCGTTATTCCCTTACTCTTCGCTTATTTATTATATAGAAAACGAAAAATGATTAATGCTGCCCTTCAGCCCCCCCAAACAGACAATAGCGGATTCCAAAAAATCTTCCCCGCAACAGCTGGGATATCGTTATGCGCCGTCGCTATCCTGACGTACTGGTATGGAAGCTACACCTTCACACCGTTAACATACCACATGCTTACTCTACCTTTCCTGGTGGCGGGACTAACCATTTTACTATTTAACCTCCAAACGCTAAAACAATTATTTTTTCCCATAGCTTTCCTCATATTTCTTACTCCGCCGCCTGACGAAATCCTCTACGGTTTCGGTTCGTACCTCGCAAATTTTTGTGCATCAGCATCAAATACTCTTGCGAATACTTTCGGATTACATGCAACGCTCTCCGCAAGTAACGCTGGTCCCGTAATAACGCTTCTAAGACCCAACCACACAACATTGCCATTTAATGTGGATGTGGCTTGCTCTGGTATCTATAGTTTGATAGGCTTTGTTATCTTTGCCTTGTTCATAGCGTACATTATGCGCGGTAACCTACGTAACAAATTCGCCATCCTCGCCTTAGGTATACCATTAATTGTTGCGCTCAACATAATCCGCATAACTGCTATTTTGGCAATAGGCTACAACTTCGGGGAAGACTTGGCATTACAACTTTTCCACGACGTAGGTGCCACTGTCCTTATGTTCATTGGAACACTTTTGTTGCTGGCAATAACTGACAAAGTCTTCAAAAAGCCTCGATCGCCTCCAATATGCCCAGAGTGCAGACCGCGCCAAACAAGTTCAACCAAACCGTTTTGCCCCAGCTGCGGAAAACTTCTCAAACATACAAAAGTAAGTCTCAATCGACCCGACATCGCCAAAATCGTGGGAATAGCCGTAATTGTAGTTATGCTTTTATCTATTCAAGCGCCTGTGCTCGCTTTAACGCAAGGTCCAGCTCAAGTTATGGTCCAAACACCTTCAGGTGTCCAGATAAATACGTCAAGCTCTATGCTTCCAAATGTGGCTGCTATAATTTAAGTTACGATTATCGCGATACACAGTTTGAACAGCAGTCGGGCGACGACGCAGCACTTGTCTACTCCTACAGTGCATCTAACGAGACAGCCCCATCATTGTGGGTGGCCATACAGATCGCGCCCAGCGTAGTTTCTGAGCACCGGTGGGAAACCTGCCTAATCAATTATCCACTTAGTGCGGGTAATCCATTAACGGTGACTCAACTTGATCTCAGAGACATTTTGATCCAAGATAACCCACCAATTACGGCACGCTACTTTGCATTTCAATACAAAGATACAGGTCAAACCCAGGTGGTTCTTTACTGGTATGAAACAGCCACTTTCGACACGAACAGCACGACTCAAACAAAAAGTGTAATGATAAGCTTAATCATGTACCCATCCTCACCGCAAAACGTATCAGACACTGAAAATCAAGAACTTCCATTTGCAAGCGCCATCAACAACTACTGGCAACCAATAAGAGCCTGGACCGCTGTCGCATTGGGCATAAGCCAAAATGGCCTTACGCTTTCAGCAGGTGCCACCGTATTTCTTGTTTTACTCACTCTTTATGCTGTTTTTCTGGATAGAAAAGAAAAACTTGCCCTTTTAAACCTCTACCGAAAGCTTCCTGCGGAAACCCAGCTTCTAATGAAAGCTGTAACTAACGCCCAGAACAACCATAACCCAACTGTCCAAGGGATAACTCTTGAACTCCAAAAGCTATCTCAAACATTCCCATCCGATAGTTGGATCACACAAAAACTAGTTGAGGCAGAAAAAACCGGCTTAATCAAGAAAATGCTCATAAACAAAGATGACAACCCCGCTTTCGCATTGAAAAATCAAATGCCCCAAAAAACCAACTTATTCAATTGGCTAAAAAACCTAAAACTTTAATCCGGCCCTTCATATCTCTTGCAGGCATAAATTTAAATCGCTTGGTTTATTGGGCACACTTTCAAGCTTTTTCTGCAAATTTTATTCTGGAGATTCGCTGTTACTTACGGCTAAGCAAATAATGTGGCTTTTTGGTTTCGAAGTGCATTTGTGTTGTTCAATAATTACATTGCGCAGCCAAAATAATGAGGCCACGTTGCAGCTGGAACATCGCATCCGCAATCCTGACCCTAACAGTATCTCCAAATGAAGTAGGCGTCACAGGTTTCAGCGTCCAAATAAGTATAAACGGCATAAATTGATTTCAATGGAATACAGGATGCTTCCTAATTATCGGTGCTAAGTTTCAGGCGTTTGCAAAACCGCTTTATTTTACAATCCGGCAAGAAGCACAGCGATTATACCGGTTAAGAACACTCCGTCGAAGGTGCCTGCTCCTCCGATGCTGGCCATTGGTGCGCCGAGCTTTGGGATCTTTCTAAGGTTTGAGAGGTCAGCTCCTATGAGTGCACCAAGGACCCCTGACACGTACGCGATTGTTATTGGGTGCGCAGGTGAAAGAATTAGGGCGGATACTGCCGCGGCTATCGGCGGAATAAATATTGGCGTAGTTATCCCCACACCCTTTACGGGTCGTGCCACTAAATGAGTCACTAACGCAACGGCTAATACGCCGATTAAACTGAGGAAAATCATTGAAGGCACTGATTTGATGAGCAGGTAAATGCAGACGCCTGTCGGTATCAATGCGCCTCCAACGTTAACTGCAAGTAACGTGACGGTTTCTCCGTACTCGACTTGGGGGATGCGGTAGGTTATGCCAAACCAGTTGACAGTTTCCTCTCGGATCATGGGCACGGTTGTTTTCAGTTTAATCAAAGGAATGTTGATGAAGCTACCGATCAATGTGCCGATTAAAATCAGGAAGATGATTAAAGGTGTAAAACCTATATTTTTGAAGGCGATGCTTATGGCTCCAAAAAAAACCAGACCAACGACAGCAAGTAATAAAGCAAGAAGCACGGCGAAGAAAAGGGCGCTGTGCTGAAAATAAATCGTTTTTCTGCTCATACCTTCACGCTTACAGTTATTCAAACTTAACTCTGATGAAATGCGTTTATTTACCTTCCCTCTGACGTGAGGGGCGCTTAACTAAATATGTCCATTTTTTTCTTCTTTGTTCAATGTGAACCTTTCGTTATTCTAAAAGTTAGATTTTTTGTTGAGGGGAACTTGGCTGTTGCCGCTGGTTTCCTTTGCGTTTTGCAGCTCCAACTGCTGCCACCGCGATTATTATTGCCGCAATAACGACCGCAATTATGATTATATCGCTTGACAGAAAGTTTGAAAAGCCGTTTAAACCATTGGGCGTAGTTTGCGTCCACCACTGATTTATTGAAGCAGAGCTAAAGGAAGACACGTCAGACTGTAGTTCTTGTTCGCTAAAGCCGCTTTGCCCCGCAGCGGGAAGAGTAAGCATCTGATTTGTTTCCACCGTTATTGTGTTGTTTGTACTTGGATCAATGAAGTAAACTGGACCATCAATAACTTGAACAGTCGTTACCCCAGCATTGACGTTGACAACGTACTGCGTGTTTTCGCCTGCAACTATTCCTTGAGGCACTTGGATCAGGTGTGGACTGTGCTCGTTTATGTATGCTGTTCCCGAATGAATCAGAAAAACCCCGCCCTCAACAATGATCGATACTGCCGCGGCGGTTCCAACTGCTTCTCCGAAAACCGCTGCTCCAATAGCAGCTTCCAACGCCATCGAACCAACTGTTTCCCAGCCTTCAGTCCCCCAGCTATTGGGCAGAGCAGTATTGGACGGGTAAACTGTGTAGATGACTTGGTTCTCTGGTCCCGGTTCAGATGTGAGAGCTACCCATCCGGCAGCGGTGTTTCCGTCTAAATAAACGGTTCCGTCCTCCATGGGATAAGTGAATCCGACGATCGAGTTGTTGCCTGTTAAAACTGTGTTTCCCGAGCCCATTTGGCCTGAAGAAAGCGGCACATTCATGCCTGAATTTGTAAACCATGCCAAGCCTTTAAACAGTGAAACGGCGCCTAAAAAGCGGTTGAACGTCGGCTGTGTTGATGCCGGAGTGGATGTGGGAGCCGAAGTTGTTGTTGGTGTGGATGAGCTTGTTAGCGTTACAACTATTCCGTTGGGGTTTGTTTCCTGTCCATTCCCAGTCAGCGTTGCAGTTATAATGTCGGAGGTGAACGAACCAGTTAATTGCTCCTGAGTTAAGGCGCCTTGTTCAGTTGCCGTGAAACTTGAGCTTGAAACGGTTCCTGAGAAATCTATAGAACCAGCAATTTCAGGAGCAGCTGGAATACCATATTCCTGAGTGTATGCAGGGTCTGTGACCCAACTGCTAGGGTTAAGATCCAAAGTTATGGATATTTGGTTGCCCTCTTGAGTTATATCCATCTCGAACGTTGCGGTTACGTCCGTTTCGCGTATGCCCGTGCCGGCTGGATCCATTTCATAATACATGCCTGGGGACGAGCTTTGCCACGTTCCACTTAAATTTCTAGCGGAGTTAAGCTGGGCATACAGCGGCGTAATCTGCGAAGCAAACAGCAAAAGAATCAAAAGAGCTGGAACGATAACCTTTAACAGAGGAGCCGCCTCGCTGGTTAACCCGAAGAATGCCTTGGTAACTTTGTTTTTTTGCATGCGTACACTCACTTGCCCAAGCTTGAGTGATGGGCGGGGTTTTTATGGGTTTGTTTGAATATAAAATTTTGTTATAAATGTCCATTTAAACCTGATTTGTCTGCTTTACATAGCCGGATTTTGTCGCCATTTTTAATTTTTAAAAGAACAACAACACCCGAAAAACAACTGTTGTTCTTCTTGGCAATATTTCAAAAGAAGAAGAAGCTCCGTGAAATCGTTTTTCTTCTTCTTCTTCTTCCGCCCGGTTTCTTTTTGTTGCCGTTTTTTTGTGCAAATAGTAGGTAGGTCTATAGGTAGAGGTGTTTGTGTGTGCGCTACAGTCTCTCCTCGGTCTGCTTTATGATCCTATTAAACGCCAAACATGATTCAACATAGCCCTGCAACGAATGGAGACCGCGCACTTTGCATGCAGAACGGCGCATTGGAATGTAGAAATGCTTGGAATTCATTTAGGAAATCATTTTCTTTTTGCGGTCATCTCTTTTTTTAAACTTTAACGCTGTGAACACAACCGCAGCGGCGACTAGACCTGCTACAACCGCATAGAAGTAAATCGTGGTTGTGTAAAACGGGGGGAAACCATTTTTTTGAGGGGTGGGTGATGGTGTAGGTATAAGCGTTGGGTCATTCCACTCGATAACACTGTGGTACCCTGCAGACTCAAGCGTCGGTGACGGATAAACTATGTCCAGCTTATCACCGTCCATCTGCATAAGTGTAGAAACGCTCATGCTAAGGTCCAAGGAAAGATTATCTGCCTGCCAAAGTCCCCAGATTTTATCATTGGGCCCTCGAAAACCGTAGCCATAATCCGCAGGAAGAACATACGCTGTTCTTTCGCTCACCGGACTGGGTGATCTGGGGTTCGCTTTGACGTATTGCCAAAACTGTTCCATCGCGTCGAGTTGCCCTCCCTGTCCTTGCGAAACCGTTTGCGTAAGAACATTTTGGGTATAGTTCTCGTTGGTGTCGAAAACAACGATGTATTTTGCGCCGTTATTGTATGCAAGCACCATGTCGTTGTAGAGGTCCGTACCATTTTCCATGTAAGGCGGAGTAGTGTATTTCCAAGTTATCATGACGCCCCAATCCTTGTTCTGAACTGTTGCTGCGCCTCTAACAAGATCAATGTTTAGTTGCTGGCTATAATTCATGGTAAACTCGGCAAAAACCGCGTTGTACCCAGCTTCATAGTCGTACCAGTAAAGGGCATAATCCGACGTAAACAATTGAAATTCATTCGGGTAAGCAAAACTGTTGGTAACTGCCATTGTTCCATTGCTTAACCACGAATTCAGGGTATTAACGTAGCTTTCTGCAGCGTCGCTATAAGTATAGGTTGGCGCCTCTGTGACAGACGACGCTGGCACAATTGGATACGTATTGTTTGTATTGTTTGACTGGTCAATTTGTCGTCCACCTTCTTCGTCGTCATAGTAAATTCCCAGAAAACTGTTACCCCAATTGTTCTTGGCCTCTGCAAGCCATTGACTTCCTGGGTAACCAGGAATATCAGAGTAAACTATGAAGCTCAAGCCTTTGTCGTAGAGGTACCAGCTGATGACAGTAAGTCTGGTTAGATTGAAGTTTGCGGTGCAGCCGATTACGAAGAAATTCGTGTAGGAACTAACGTTATCGATCAATTGTTCAGTTGCAGTTAGGTTGTCGAAGGCGACGTCCACTCCAAAGTACAGGTTGGGCGAGGTTTGCGTGGTCTCTGCTTTAGCAGGCGAGGTGCAATTTAGGAAAATTGGTAAAATCAGTAGTAGTACCAGCAGTGCTGTCAGTTGCTTAAATTTCATTAATCTAAATGGGGCTTCTGTGAGCTAATAAGACTTTTCCAATATATTACCCGAGGGTCAAATTGATTTCAGTTGCAAATTTTTTTCTTTTAATGTGGTTTATCTGGGCATTTGTCTTTAAGCGGGCAATCTGATGTTCGATGTTTTTTGCAGTACTCAAGATTTAATCGAACGAGTTGAGATTCGTAGTGCTCTATGTCTTTTGGGTTCAGACCAATCTTTTGAGCCGTTATAACCGCTATCTGTGAGGGTTTAGGCTTCGCTTTTTCCCATATTCCGCGCAGTTCCCTCAGAAATATGTTTACACCTACAGGGCCAACACCTTTGAACTCTCGTAGACGGCTCTCTAAATCTGCTGGACTGCTGGATTCCGAATGTAGCCTTTCGAGGTCGCCGTATTTTTCTTTAAGCATTTTTGAGATTTCTAGAAGGTTTGTGGCTGTTGAAAAGTCATATCGAGTGTAGCCGCCAGAATCAAGAACTTCCACAAGACGGTCCCACCCAGCTTCTAAAATGGCGTCAGGGCTTGTCAGATCCTCTCGTTCAAAATAAAGGTAAGTTTCCTTGGCAGTTTGAGCTGAGATTCTTTTGGCAAAAAGAACCGAAGCCAAGAACCGTTTGAACCTATCCTCAGATTTAGATAAGTCAATGCCAAGCTCATCTGAATAACTTTGGAGCTTAGATAATTCTTCAGTAACGGTCAAAAAAACGCTCCAGTTTATATTTGATTAAACAAACATAAAGGTGTTGGACGCGGACAGTTGCCGGGTTGTTTCGGGGTTTCAAGATGTAGTGGGTATAATGAGTCAATTTGAACCTAAATTTCTAAAACTAAATTGAGGGGAAGACAAGTGTAATCAAATGTGCTCTAAAAATCGGTTTACGGCTGGTTGACTCATTCGCGTGAGTATTATTTAATTAAATTAAGGTTATTTTGTCAAGCCAATTTTTATTCGGAGCTTTTTTTTGTTTGCTTATTAATGTAAAGTCTAATTTATTGGCGGAAATTGAAAAAGCTTTTTAGTGAATCGCGCAATAAATATCTAGTCTCAATTTAAGGAGTATGAAAATTGTGAGTTGGGACAACAAGTTTTTCAAAGAAAGGAGTGTTTTTGAGGCACCTGCGGAATCGGCTGAAAAGGCCATTAACAAAGAAAAGAAGTTTATTCGTTGTTCAGGTTGCAATCAACCGATTGGCGCTGTGTCAACAACGCTTTATGAAATGGATGAAAAACATTATTGTGCAGAATGCTATCATCGAACGATAGTTAATCAGGCTATAGAAAGAGACCATGTTGACTTAAAACTTGAAAAAGAAGCGTTAAAACAAAGATCTCTTTAATTTGCGAAAACGTGTTTAGCCACCCGTTCTTATTCGTCGGCACCAAAAAGCGCACTGTTCAATAGTATAAGTGATAGTCCTCGATTACTTTTGGAGATGCAGTTACATTTCTTTCGGCCAATGATGTTCCGTTGAAACTTAAAAACAAGTGCTCTTTTTATGTTGATGGAGGAGGTCTTGCTCCAAGAACAACTGTTACCTGTATCTGCGAGGTTCCTCTAATGACAGTTATCGTAAGATTGTCGCCTGGCAGGGTATTTTCTTCCAAATAGCTCGCCAAATCATCGCCGTTAGTGATTGTTTGATTATTGAGAGCAATTATAATGTCGTTAACTTTCAATTTGCCATCCGAAGGCCCTCCGCTCACTATGGACTCAATTTTCCATCCATAAGTGACGCTAGAGCCGCTTTGCTGGGCCAAACTATAACTCATATCCTCTCCTACGACTCCTAAATATGAGTGCCCATTGTAAGAGCCGTTTGTTATCAAATCATCTATTTCCTTCAGAATGGTATCCGAGGGAATGGCAAAGCCTAATCCTTGTGAGTTAGAAACTATTGCTGTTGTAATGCCGACAACGTTTCCCGCTGCGTTCAGCAGGGGGCCTCCTGAATTTCCGGGGTTTATGGGCGTGCTTGTTTGAATGATGTTAGCAATTGCGTAGTTTCCAGCTATGTCTTCTGTTATTGTTCGTCCTAGAGCGCTTACTACTCCGGTTGTCAAAGAACCTACGAGTCCATAGGGGTTCCCAATTGCTATGACTGATTCTCCCACAACTAATGTTGAGGAACTTACGATGTCAAGCGGTTTAAACTCTGACGCAGGCGCATTAACGGAGAGAACTGCCAAGTCGGAGTATGGGTCTGTTCCCAGAACTTTAGCTGAGTAGCCGTTTCCATCTGCGAAGGTGACGCTTAAGTTAGTGGTGCCCTGAACAACATGGTAATTCGTTAATACCACAGTGCTGCCTTGAAAATCGTAGACGAAACCTGATCCCTGCTGCGTACCACCGCTGATGTCGCCTTCTATTAAAACGATGGAGTTACGTACATCTTCATATAAAGCTGTCAGCGACGTGCCATTCTGAAGAATGGTGATATTTTGGTAAGTGGCGTTTTGGAAGCCTTGGTTGTCAGAAACTTGACTTTCTAAATCTGTAACATGATTGTTTAGATTATTCACTGCATTGTCAGTGATGTAAAAACTCGCTAATGCTCCAACAAGTAAACCTGCTGCAAACAGGAGTATTAGAAAGCTAGCTAAGGTTTTATTTAATTCCTTGGACATCATTATTCCATTGCGCCTTGAAAGGGGAGTTTGCAGTTTAGAAGATAAGAGTTGCTATTTTCTGCGGTCAATTATCTCCATAGCTTCTGGTCCCGTGCCTATCAAAACGATGGGCACGCCTGTTTGTTTTTCAACCTCTGCTATGAAGTCTTTTGCCTCCTTCGGCAAGTCAACGCATTGTCTGGCGCCTCTGCAGGCTGGATAAATACTATCCAATTTTGTCATCGCCGCCTGCGTCGCACCATTTATCTTGGCGGTTTTTTTTGCTAACTCAAAATCAAACGGTGCTGAACGTCTGTCTCTGCCGGTTCCAGCAGCAACTTCAAACCACCCTCTTTTCTGCGCTTCCTCTTTAGTTATTTCTCCAGGCAGCGGCCCCGCGCCGACTCTTGTTATAAATGATTTATATACGATGAGAACGTCGTTAACTCTTGTGGGTCCCACTCCTGCTTCTGAGGCGATTGCTGATGCACCTGTATCTCTTCCAGTCACGTATGGGTAGCCGCCACTCAAGAACAATGACAGCATAAATCCTTGCGTGCCTTCAAGAAGCACTTTTTTTGCTTCATCCAAGCCGTCGTTGACTTCTTTCACTTGATCAGTAAGGTACGGGTTCAATTCAGGCACGTCTTTGGCTAATTTTGCTGTCCGTCGGACTCGTTCTTCAATCGCTGGTCCAACACCCCAACCTGTAGTTCCAATACCTTTGTTGACGGCGCTAGCCTTGTCTTGAGCGCTGTGCTTTTCCTCTATTATTGAAGCGTTCTGGTCTACACCTATTCTGCCCTGCACTTTTGTAAGTTCAACTTCTTCAAAAAACTTCTGAACATGGATGTTTGCACCTGCAGCAATGAGCAGACGTGTTTTAGGGTTCAAGAAGGCTGCAGGAACCATGTGCAGAGCGTATTTTTTGCCTTCGTACCAAACCGTATGTGCTGCATTTACAGACCCGGTTCTCACGCAGAAATCAAGTTTGTCTTTAAGAGCCAAGTACGAAATTATTTTTCCTTTACCTTCGTCTCCCCAGAAGGCACCGACAATTACTGTGCAAGGCATTTTTATTCACCGTTGACATGTCATGTCAAGAATTATTTAAAGCTGTAGGGATTCTAACGGGGTTTATGTTCACCGTTACGTTTCTTTTCTTCGCTTATCATTTGGGCCAAGAGGTAGGTAATATAGGCTGAGAAGCTGTGAATGCCCTTGTTAATTGCGTATTCCTCTTTGACCTTCAACCATTCATTAAAAAAATAATCGTAAACCTCAACCTTCACAGTGATGCTTTTATAGCCTTTCTTCGGCGTTTTGTTCCCCTCTTAATCATAGTTAGCGAACGTACATTTATATAAGGTTTCACGATAAAATTGTGTTTCATCATTTTGTTTCACCGTTAATTATATATTCAATCGTACCGTAAAGTACGAAGGGAGATAGAGAGTTTGCCACGAAAAGGATACAAATGCGTCACCGTCACCGACAAAGTTCACGAAGAAATCAAGAAAAGAGCCAAAGAAAACAACTTAACTATAAGAAAGTACGTTGACTATTTGCTTGCTAAGGACAAGACATCTAAAGAATGAAAATAGAAAAAGACGCAAAATACCCCGCCGGCAATTAGCCCACCCAAAAGCAGCAAGAAGTAACTTCTGATTTTCCAAAGAAAATTAAGCGCGCCTGTTTGCTGCTTCTTTGTCTATTTTCTCTAAAAGTGTAATCACTCTTTTGCCCTTTGATCTTTTCTCTTTTTCTGTAATGGTTTTTCTTGAATCACAAATGTCATCTAAAACTATCCCTATGTCTTCATCCAAAATAACCGGGTAAACTCGACAACCTGAAGGACGATCAGCGTAAACGTTGCATCGGCGTTTCTTTTGGTCGTAGAAAACGCAGTAGCCCTCCCGATTTTCGAGTTGTGCATAGCCTTGTTTGTCGTATTTCACAAAGTCTTTTCTGCTGAACCCTTTATTTTCTAAGCGAATGATGTCTTTCTTGGATAGAAGCATTTCAGTTTCTGTGCAGCAAACACCGCAGTTTGAACAACGCATAAGCTTGAAGTATTTTGGTTATATTTTTGCTTTTATCTTAGCTAGAGATGTTTAGGCGGCTTTTTGCAGCAAAATTGAATTTATCAATTCAGCCCAAGCGACATTCCTAAGCGGCATGCGGGCGGCTCTGCTGTTTCCATGGGGAGTGTATTCTATCAGGCTGTTTTTTCCTGAACCCCTGTGGATTCCGAGCAGTTGCACGTTTATTATGACCGCTCCGTCTTTTAGGTGCAGGTTAACGTTTTTTCCGATATAGGATTTCGCACAGTTAACGCTAAAGTTCTCCATTGCCACTTCACCACTCTTGTTCCTGGTCAGCTATTTTGCTCCAGCACTGTTGGCAGATGGGTAATTTTTCGCCTTTTATCTGAATGTACAGCTTGATGTTTTCACTTTTGCAATCGTCTTTCCAAGGGTTTTTACAATGCTCCATACATTTTACCTCTGAAACACCGCTTTACCATTTGATGCTTATAAGACGGTTGCAGAACCGACTGTTTGGACGAGTGGAGGGGTGAGTGAAAGTAAACTTTATACGCTTAGCAATTAAAGAAATAAGTTGACTTTGATGTCTCTTTTCAATAATCCTTTTGCAATAGTTGCAACCGCAAGTTTAACCGTTCAAATCATCGTTTTATTTTTGCTTATTTACGGTTATACGCTTAAACGGCGTATGGTTTTTCGGCGTCACGGATTTGTAATGGCTACCGCATTGTTTTTGCATTTGGCGTTTGTTTTTGGAATTATGATTCCATCTTTTGCGCTAGCTATTCTTCCCCAATATGTTTTTGCCCACACATCTGGGATAACCTCTGTTGTCATTTTGATTCATGTGCCGCTTGGAGTCTTGGCGCTGTCGCTTGGTGTTTGGCTCGTGGCTTCTTGGCGCTTTCAAGACATAACGGGTTGCTTTACACGAAAAACTGTTATGCGTTGGACCATGATAGTGTGGCTTGTAACGTTGTCTCTTGGAATTGCTTTGTATACAATTCTTTATTGGGCTGCTCTGATGGGTTAAAGATTGATTATTTGTGGCGATATGGTTTGCTTCGTTATTTTTAGCAATCCAACCGATGGTTTATTCATGAAGGATGCTGGGTCAGTTGGGCTCCCTGGGTTAATGAAGAGGTTTTTTCCTTCCCATTTAATTTTAGCGCTGTGGGTATGCCCGTAAACAAGAACGTCGAAGCCGTTTTCTTGGGCGATTTTCTCCATCTTGCCTGAACCTTGGTAAACGTTTGGGTCATGCATTACACCTATTTTCCACCCGAAAATTTTAAGAGAGTTAATTTCGGGTAAAATGCCGTTGACTTCTTGGGTATCCATGTTTCCATGGACGGCTAAAACCGGCGCAATCTGCTCTAGGTCATCAATTACTGATAAGTCTACTAAGTCGCCAGCGTGAATAATGAAGTCTGCATCTTTTAAGACCTCGAACACTTTCTGGGGAATGCACTTAGCTCTTTTAGGAACATGCGTATCAGAGATTAACCCGACGATCTTCGAGGCTTCAAAACTCGCCGTCTCCCCTTTAGTTATTGTTTGGGTGCTGCTGGTCATTTTTGGGTTAACACCGAAGTGGCACTATCCAAACTTAAATGGATACTGTAAGTATAAAAATTTTGCATTTCCAGCATTCTACGGGTTTGCCTTCCAGCGGTCGGTGGCAATGTCAGGCGAAGGTGGCTTATTTTTACTGTTAGATTTTTGTTGTTGATAATGGGGAGGTGTAGCTCTCTCGTTTCAGCTTTTAAAGAACAACAACACCTAGGGAGCAACTGTTGTTCTTCTTCCCTTCAAAACCAGCCATTTTTGAATGTAGAAAGCACCGCGGCGAAACCTTACTGTTCTTTCGTTAAACAGGTAAAAAATCCAAGTTTTAAAAGGAAATCGGGGACTTCCAGCTGCCGTTGTGCGGAAACCTTGAAATTCTGCTCTGTCACGCTTTTTTCAGGGGAAAAGTTTAAGGGTAATAGTTTGTTATGGTTTCGCGTATTCCCATCTTGAGGTTTTATGTTGAGCGCTAAAACGGAAACAATTGAAGAACGCAAGGCAGAAGTACTGATTAAACTTAGAAAATACAAACTGCTTGAAAAAGAAAAACACGACGGCGAAATAAGCTACATCATCGATATTCCACAAGACAAAGAAAAAGCAATCGTCTGGTGCATCTTAGGTGAAGCCACCGTAGGCATCGCCGCAATGAACACACTCTACAAAGTGATGAAAGAAAAAGAAATCGACCGCGCCATAGTAGTTACCGAAGGACGCTACACGCACGCCGTTAAGCTTGGCGCAAAAAAGAAACAGGTTGAACTGCTACCCAAGTCTTTCCCAGTCTTCGACATTTTCGAGCACGCCCTTGTTCCTCTCCACGAAATCCTGAGCGAAAAAGAAAAGAACCAGCTTCTTGCACAATACAAAGTCAAGCCCTACCAGATGCCGCAGATAGAGTCAGGCGACCCAGCGGTCAAAGCGATCGGCGCCAAACCAGGCGACGTACTCAAAATCACCAGAAAAAGCACAACAGCGGGCGAACACATCACCTACAGATATGTTGTAGAATAAAAAACTGAAATATCACTTTTTTAGTTTAACCTTTAGTTAAAAAAAGCAGTTTTTTACGCTGCAAACAATGTTCTAAAAAAGGGGTTACTAACTCGAGATAATTATCGGAACGTTGGCTTAACTTAAGGGCTAATTGGGAAAAAACTATTTGGCGATCATTACTTCTGTTGATTTTACGATTGCTTCTACTTCGTCGCCGACTTTAATGTCTAAGTCTTCAACTGCGTCCTTAGTTATGACCGCTGTGACTGTAACTGGCATTTTAACTTCAACCTTTACTTTGGCCGTGATAACGCCTTTCTCAACAGCTATGACTTTTCCTTTAAAACGGTTTCTTGCACTTAACTTCAATGCTTTCACCTCCAAACTGCCCGAATTAGATAAAACCTTGCCGAAGTAGCTCTCGACCTGCTTATACTCCTCAAGCAAGCCTCTGCCTAAATCAGTTAACTTTGCTCCTCCGCCGCCGGCTTTTCCGCCTTTGAAAGTTTCAACAATGGGCTCCCCAAGCGTCTTTTGGATGTCATGCAAGTAATTCCAGACATAACGGTAAGACATCCCTAAGGTTTCTGCAGCTTTAGAAATCGAGTTTTCATTTTCGATAGCTTCAAGAATTTCTGCTCCGCCCCTGCCAATTAAGGGTTCATCTTTGTATTCAATCCAGACTTTGCATGAGAGCTTATGTTTTTTGTTGGCAAGCATCTATAGAGGGTTATGTCGCAAAAGCCATATAAAGATAATCAAAGCGGTTTTGAGCAGTTTTCCCCTTAGATTCTCTATTAAAATCAGAAGGGTAAGCAAAAATATTCTTTGGTCAATTAGTTTGTTTTTACTGCGGACACTTTTACGCTTACAATGGAGTTTGCTGCTTCTTTCACCTGTTCCTGCGTAAGCCCTAAACTTTTGACGATTTCCTGGGTTGCAGATTCGCTAATGATGTATTCAAGCGGATATGTTTTTTCTTCAACTGCTTTTACTTCTTGAAACCCAGCATTCCCTATCAGCTCAAGGTATTTTTCCTTGATTTCTGCACCCGCGATGCAACCTGCATAGGCTTCAACGTTTTCGCGAATGGCCTGCGGAAGCTCTTTTAAAAGAACTATATCTGAAACCATCAATCGGCCCTTGGGTGAAAGAACTCGGAAAGCTTCCTCAAAAACACGTTTCTTATTGGGCGAGAGATTGATTACGCAGTTTGAAATTACGATGTCAACCGAGTTGTCCGCGGCTGGAAGGTTCTCAATTTCTCCCAGTCTAAACTCAACGTTTGTGTATTTTCCTTTCCTGGCGTTTGCTCTTGCCTTGTCAATCATTTCAGGAGTCATGTCAACGCCGATCACTTTGCCCTTCTTGCCCACTTTGTTGGCGGCTAAGAAGCAGTCAAACCCTGCACCTGCGCCCAAGTCAAGAACGGTTTCGCCTTCTTTAAGCGACGCCATCGCCGTTGGGTTGCCGCAGCCAAGACCCAGATTTGCGCCCTCAGGAACCGCCGCCATCTCATCTTCGCTGTAGCCTACCTTATTGCTTACTTCTTTGCTGGTTGGAGCGGAGCAGCAGCTGATGGGTGAAGCGCAGCATGATCCGCTGGTTTTGGCTACTTTTGCGTATCGTTTTCGAACAAGTTTTTTGATTTTTTCTTCTTTCATAAATCCACTTCCGGTTTAGCTGCAAGTCATGTGCTCAAAAACCTCTTTCGTCAAAGCTTCCACAAGCTCTGGCGTCAAGTTGTCGGTTACCGCGTAGATTCTTTGGTCAACGATTGAGTACATCCGTTTGGTTCCCTCTTTTCTGCACCTTATGACTCCGGCGTCTTTGAGGATTTTTAGGTGACGCGAGACCAGCGGCTGAATTAGGTTAAGGCGCGGAACAATTTCGCACACGCATTTTTCGCCGTCGCGCAGAAAGGAGAGGATTTCAAGTCTGATGGGGTCGGAGAGTGCATGGAAAACTATTGATTTGAAGCGGTTTTGGTTTTCGACTTTTGCAGACATGGTTTAACTCAGAGTCAATAACAATATTTAAAAGTTGCTATGAATGTCAATTTAAGTAACAAAATGTAGGCGAAAACATGTCAGAAACTTGGCACGGAATCCCCCGAAGCAAAATCCCTTGGAACCCAACAATAAACAACGCAAAATGTATCCGCTGCGGAAAATGCGTAGAATACTGCAAACTGGGTACCTACGAATTTGAAGAGAGCGAGGGTGAAAAGAAGCCGATCGTGAAGAACCCAAACAACTGCGTAATCCTGTGCAATGGCTGCGATGCACTCTGCCCAGCAGGCGCAATTAGTCACCCTTCCAAAACTGAGACTCGACAAATAATCAGAAAACTGCGGGAAACCCAGGCAAGGTAAATAGCATGTGCGTGCCAACTCCAGCCAATAAGCCTAAGCCGCATCTTTCATGGTTAAGCAAATTTCTCACCGTTTGGATATTTTTGGCAATGGCGGCTGGAGTTGCGATAGGCTATGTTTACCCGAAAGTGTCTAGCGCAATAGGGTCATTGAGTATCGGAACGACATCAATTCCTATAGCTGTTGGTTTGATTTTGATGATGTATCCTCCTCTTGCAAGGGTACGCTATGAAGACCTAAAGAAGGTGGTAACCGCCAAAGGCTCAAAAACCATGCTTACTGAGTCGCTCACGCTTAACTGGGTAATCGGACCATTATTGATGTTTGTTTTAGCTTGGGTGTTTCTCGGTGCCTATCCTGACTTGCGAAACGGCATAATCCTCATCGGCATAGCCCGCTGCATCGCCATGGTTATCGTCTGGAATAACCTTGCAGAAGGCGACAACGAATGGACAGCCCTACTTGTCGCGATAAACTCTATTTTCCAGATAGTTATGTACTCGGTTCTGGCGTACTTTTACATAACGATAGCCAGCGGGTGGATTTCGGGCTCAGGACAAATCGTTAACATCTCACTTCTGCAGGTAGCTCAGTCAGTGGCGATTTACTTGGGAATCCCATTCTTCGCTGGAATCGTAACCAGATACTACTTGCTGAAAATGAAAGGCAAAGAATGGTACGAACACAATTTAATGCATAAACTAAGTCATCTTTCGCTGATCGCGTTGCTCTTCACTATTGTAGTCATGTTCTCACTTAAGGGCGGGTACATAGTGAGTTTGCCGCTTGATGTTGTCAGAGTCGCCATTCCACTTTTAGCTTACTTCGTAATTATGTTTTCAGTAGCATTCGCAATAGGACACGCCTCTAAACTGGGTTACAAAAGAACAACTTCGCTTTCTTTTACCGCTGCTAGCAACAACTTTGAATTGGCCATAGCCGTCGCCGTCGCAGTGTTCGGTTTAGCATCACAAGAAGCATTCGCGGCTGTAATAGGACCATTAATAGAAGTCCCAGTCATGATAGGTTTAGTTAATGTTGCTTTATGGTTGAGAAAGAAATATTACAAAGACGAAGATACCAATAATAAGCTTTAGGTGGGGTTGACTTGACTAAAACAAAGGTTATCTTTTTGTGTACACATAACTCAGCGAGAAGTCAAATGGCTGAAGCTTTTCTTAGAAAGTATGGAGGAGACTATTTTGATGCATATAGTGCTGGGTTTAACCCGCAGCCTCTGCATCCCTACGCCATCAAAGTTATGCAAGAAATCGGCTATGACATATCTAAACAGAAACCTAAAGACCTTTGGCAATTATCAAGAAATGAATACTTTGGAATTGCAATTACTGTTTGCAAGAAAGGAGAGGAAGAAGACTGCCCAACCATTCCAGGACCTTCAACAAGGTTATATTGGAATATTGAAGACCCAAGTGGTTTTGAAGGTACGGAAGAACAAAAGATAGCTAAATTCAGGGAAGTTAGAAACCTGATACAAGAATATGTTAAAGACTTCCTAAAGGAAAGGAAGATTCCTGTAGCCGACTAACCGCGGATTAACGGGCGATCGACAAATTTGAAAATTGATAATTAACGATTAAACAAAAGATTTGGACCAAGTTGTACAAATCACTACAAACTCAAAAATATGCTTCAACATCCTGAGCAGGAAATAAGTGGTAAATGCATGAATGACGATAACCTGAGGGTTAGACGCTGGGACGAATTCAAGCAACTTGTTACTGAAAAAAAACCTAAATCAATCGTTTATATTCTCGAACAAAACGGCTTTTCCCCAAACAAGGAACTGACAGTGTTAAGAATTATAATGCTTCACGACAAACGCTACTACATCTTCCTTGACTTCCCCAAAGGCGAAAGGCTCAGAGAAACAGGAATCCCCTTGCACAAAGATAAAAAAGGCGTTTTCAATCTGGATGAAGACGAAGTTAAGGATATTTTGAAGAAGCAATTTGAGAAAGAGAAGCTTGAAGTTTTTTCTTTCTGGACCACCTGAAAGCGTAAAAAGTCTCGATATATAGAATATATTGACGATGCTTTTATATTTCAAAAAGAATCTCTTTGGTGAGTCTTATGGCTAAAACAAAAGTTTTGTTTTTGTGCACTCATAATTCCGCCCGATCTCAACTAGCAGAAGGATTGCTTAGACACCTTTACGGCGACAAGTATGAAGTTTTTAGTGCAGGAACGAACCCTACACATGTTAACCCACTAGCTATCAAAGTTATGGCCGAAATAGGAATCGATATTTCTGGGCAATATTCTAAAAGCCTTGATGTTTTCAAAGACGTCTACATCGACTTGGTTGTGTCAGTTTGCCACAGCAGCTCAAAAATAAACTGCGCAATTTGTGCCTCACCAATCGTTATGGGCAAGCCCGAGTTGATTACTACAAGACTTCCCAAATCAAAGGATTATTTGGATCACCCCTTCGACGACCCTTCCGACGTGGAAGGAACGGAAGAAGAAAAACTCAACGCATTCCGTAAAACGAGAGATGAAATTAAAGCATGGATTATTGAAAAGTTTTCTTAATTGAGCAAGCATGCGCTTGAAAAGACCAAAGTCGTTTTCTATTTGAGGGAAATTCAGCCCGAAGCCAAATGGCTGAAGCATTCTAAGAAAATATGCGGGTGACCAATTTGAGGTTTAAAGCTTAGGTTTTTGACCCCAGATCAATTCATCCTACGCCGTCAAAGTTATGAATAAAATCGAATGTGACTCAAGTGACCGGCATCCTAAAGATTTTGAAGTATATCTTGGGAAGGTTCATTTTGGAATGGTTATAACGGTATGTGAGGAAGCAGAAGAGGAGTGTCAAAGCATACTAGATGTATTTACAAGATTGTATTGGCGCTTCAAGACCCGGCAGCTTTTCAGTGAACATAAACGAAAAAATTAGCTAAGTTCAGTGAAATTCGAGACAAAATTGACGAAAAAACAAAAAACTGGCTTAAAGAAATAGGCATCGCCCCACAAAATTTACGCGTATCAGCAGCTCTTTTTAATAAAAAAGCAATTGTCTTTATATTGTGAAACTTTTATGCGAGACAATGAATCTAAATATGGCTTTTGTTTGCTGTTAATCCATACCACATAGAGACCTTGGCGATAATAGCTACTACGGCGCCGACTGCTGTTCTGGTTAACACCGAAAGCAAGAAGCCATTTAACCCAGTTACTACATTTGCGCTTGAAAGTTGAAAAATGCTGAAGAGCATTATTCCCCCAATTGTTCCAGCTGTCATGCCTGAGATTACCATTCTAAAGAAATTTTCTGAGCGTTTATTTAATGCCCCCGTCATGTAACCAATTAGCATAGCACTAAGTATGTAAGCTAACAGAACTGTACCAGAACCTCGCATACCGTGAAAGCTATTTGCCCAGTAAAGCGCATAGAAACTGCCCATTAAAAATCCAGAAGCTCCTCCAGCCCACCGGTTCCACAGCAAACCAAACATCATTGGAACAACTGCTATTACGACTAATTCTTCCAGTTCCATTGTTATGCCATAGGTAACACCAAATCCGCCTCCAAACAAGACCCCGAGTTTTGAAATAAAAACAATTAACAGAACTACTAAAACTGGCGCAATGATGCCGTAGATCAGGTCATTTCGATTCCATTCTTTCCAGTTAATTTGCAAGGATTAGCACCCAGTCCTGTTTTATCACTTGATAATATCAACATTTAAATTTTGTTATAAATTGGCTAAAACTGGGGAGCAAACTCGCACTTAAAAAACCGTTCAGTAAAGCAACCTAAGTATGTCCAAAACATGTTCGGCAGCAATAGTGAAGTCTCCAATCAGAAACCTGTTTAACAGATCATAAATATTCTTGCAAAGCGGCAGAACCGTAATTAATATAAACTGTTTACCTAAAGTATCTCGAAAGAAACGCCGAGTTTAGCTCTTGGTTGGTGCTTGAAGTCTTAAATATATTGATCGCCGTCGCAATGCTGGTTTTAGCCATACTGCTAGATTTGGTTCTTGGCGATCCGTCTCCGAATAATCCTGAAAGGCTCATTTTCAAGTTGCACCCAACTGTTCTTATGGGGCAGTTTACTAAAAAAATCGAGCCGTATTTCAAAAACCCCGACCCAAAAATAGAAAAACTTCTTGGCGTTTTTTTGGCGCTGGCGGTGATTTGCGCTTTTGCGGTGCCTGTTTATTTGGGTTTATGGGCGATTTTCACTTATGTCAGCATCTTTGTGTACGCTTTCATAGGCATTATTCTTGTGAAGATGACGATTTGCATTAAGCTTGAGACTGATTGGGCAAAAGCCGCGGCTAAAGCCATTCAAGCCGATGAGGTTGAAGAAGCAAAGAAGTATAGTCATTTTTCAAGAAGGGACTCAACAAACCTAAACGGGTCACAGATGAGCAGCGCAGTCATCGAATCCATGGCTGAGAACCTAATTGATTTCAAACTGTCGCCCATGTTGTCCTTCGCGTTGTTCGGCGTCACCGGCGCCATCGCTTTTCGAGCCATAAACACCCTAGACGGCATGGTCGGCTTCAAAGATAAAGAACACATAAACACAGGATGGTTCAGCGCAAACCTAGACACCGTCGTCAACTACATACCCACAAGATTAACTGCAATGTTTATGATTGCGGCGGCTGCAATTCTTGGAAAAGACGCAAAAAACGCTTGGAAAATCGCTTACAGAGACCACAAGAAGACGCCGAGCCGAAATCACGGTTGGCCCATGGCAGCTATGGCTGGGGCCTTGCGGATACAGTTGGAGAAGCCCGGTCAATATATTCTTGGCGATAGTTTGGAGCCGTTGACGGGCAACAAGATTCTGGGTGCGTTACGAATTAGGGATGTGACCATCGTTTTGTGGGTGCTGATGTGCATAGGCATCATTGTAGGCGTCCGTTTGTTCTTTTTCCCAATTTAATGTTAACCTTTTGGAAATCAGCAATAATGCCCTAGTAAGTTTTATAATTATGCCTGTTTCATGGTAGTGCATGAACAGCTTTTTTGACAGAAAAATTCTCGTTGCCAAAGTCGTCGGAGAAGTCCTATTTCTGTATGGTTTGCTAGCTTGGCTTGACGGCGTGTTTATACAGTTTCTTGATCCAAATTGGTTGCCACTGCGTGTTTCGCATCTTTTGCCGTGGCTTAGAACAGACACCTTCACAATTTTCTCTTTCTTAGTGAGCGCCTTTGGATTTTTCATATGGAGATTATCTGCTGAATTCATTAAGCTTGAAAAAAGCAAAGCAGAACATTAACTCGCTTCTCAAGGTGTCTTGGAATAAACTATTTTTCCATCTATGATGGTCATCTCTACCTTTACGTCTTGAAGCTCCTTGGACGGGGTAGAGAGCGGGTCAACGGATAGAACTGCTAAGTCGGCTAGTTTGCCCTCTTCAATTGACCCTTTAATTTTTTCTTCACCCGAAGAGTAGGCGGCGTCAAGGGTGTACATCCGCAAGGCTTCCTCAACGGTTAAACGCTGCTGGGGACAATCAGGTCTCAAGACTGCTTCTTGCATGCCAAGCATCGGGTTTAAAGGTTCCATGGGACAGTCTGAACCGCCAGCCACTTTAACTCCCTCATTAATGAGGGTTTTTAGGGGATGAAGCCAGTTGGTTCTTTCAATGCCGAGGTGTTCGGATGCTGACCAAATAGCGAATTCTGTTGTGATAACTTTGGGCTGAACTGTAACCACGACTTTTTGGTCTTTCAGGCGCTTGACTGATTCCTTGCTTAGGACCGCCGCTTGCTCAATACGAAAGCGAACCCCGTTGGCAGATGCAACTCGCTCGATTGCTCGCAATGTAATATCCACTGCCTTGTCGCCCATCGCATGTACGACTGGCTGAAGATGAGACGCCAGAGCCCGTTGGATTGAGCCTGCCAACGCCTCCTCGGTATAGAATAATTTGCCACTGTTATTCGGTTCATCACTGTAAGGTTGAGATAACGCGGCTGTTTTGGAGTCCAAATACCCGTCAACGTCAATTCCGACGCCGCCGACACGCAGCATCAGGGGATCAGATGATTGGAGGCCAGCGGTTATCTTTAGCAGCGCCTCCGGAATGACTACGTTAACCCTGACGAGAAGTTTGCCTTCTGCTTTGAGCCTCTGAATTATGGGTAACTCGTTTTCTGAGAGCACAAGCCAGTGAACGCTGGTTAAGCCTGCTTCCACAATTTTTTGGCAAGCTTGCGCCGACGCCTCCGAAAGTTCGTCAACGTTTGGCTCAGGAATGGCTCGCCAGATTAGATTTGTTGCAGTGCCCCGCAGGACGCCAGTCAGCTTGCCCGTCTTTAGGTTTTTGTCAATGGCGCCCCCTTCAGGTACAGAGGTCTGCTCTGTCAAGCCAGCTGCTGATATGGCTTTGCTGTTTACGGCGCAAATCATCGCTGCCCCATGATACAGTATAACTGGGTTATCTGGTGCTGCCTCGTTTAAGTCCGAAAGGTTGGGCATACGGTTTTCTTTGAAGCGGCTCTGGGTCCATCCGCGCCCAATTATCCATTTCCCCGCCTGCATTTGCTTAGCCTTTTCTTTTAAGAGGCTTTGTAGATTATTGATTGATTCTGCGCCGGTTAAGTCAAGCCAAAGCAGGCATCTGCCAAAATCTGCCACATGTATGTGCGTGTCAATTAAGCCGGGAACTAAAGTTTTCCCAGTTAAATTTATGATTTCTGTGTCTTTGCCAATTAACCGGTTTATTTCTTGGTTTGTTCCTACTTTGACAATTTTGTTTTTTCTTATCGCCACTGCTTGAGCAACAGGCTGGTTCGGGTTCATTGTTAGGGCGTTCACGTTGGTTAATGCCAAATCTGCTGACAAATTGCCACTTTATCCTAAGTTACCCTTAATGACAAATCGCTATTGAATGCTTAGCATAAAAACCCTTTTGTTCTTGAAGCCAGCAAAGTTCAGGTTTGAGCGATAACTCTTTACCTTTTAAGTGCAAATATTAGACTAAACGAACGTTATCGCACAGTTGTTGATGGCGGCACCTCTGAAGATGAAGGTGCGAAGTTTCCGTAAGCTTTATAGTGAAACAAATCAATACGGTAATCACGTCATTGGGGTCAATAGTCAACCTCTTAACGAAAATCGGTGAATCCAGCATAAATATTGGGGGCAAAAAGTAATTTCCAGAAAAATTCAAGTCGCATTAGTTTTGGCTCTTTTACTTGTTTCATCAGTTTTTGCTTCAACTTTACAGAAAAATGCAACTGCACAGGTGAACACCACCACAGCTTCCAATTTGGGTAATTTGAATTCATACGATTGGCCCGAGTTTCAAGGCGATTCCTCTTTTACACGGTTCTCAGCGGGACCAGCCCCTGACACCTCAGCAATACTTTGGAAAGCGAACATAACGGGCATACAGCCTTACCTCGCCGCGTTTGACGGATTGATTTTCGTCGGTACCAACACCTCAATGGTTGCGCTTGACCAAGCGGGGAACATCGCCTGGCAAACAGCTATTCCGATGGTTGGGACTTGGCCGATAGCCTACGAAATCGATAGTTCACATATGATTGTAGAAAGCAGTTGTCTTGATCCCAACACTGGCAAAATACTATGGACCAGCCCCACTTTTTGCGCTGACACCGGCATTTTCAGCGCCAACGTTTACAGCCCCGAAGAGCAAATGTTCTACGAAAAAGTCAACTCCACCATTGAAGCTTGGAGTTTTTCTGATCCAGCGAATCCGCCAACAATGGCTTGGCAAACCTACATCCCTGGCGGCGACATCACAGGTACTGGAACAACATACGGTGACGGCTTGGTGTTTCCGGGCTGTTTCATGAGTCAACAAATGGCGCTTAATGCAACAACTGGAGCAATCGTTTGGGACACTGCTACGAAGGGGCCAATGATTTTTGACGGCGCTTATTCTGATGGCATGTTCTATAGAGGAGGCAGTGACGATAATACAATGTATTGCTTCAACGCTACAAACGGTCAAATCGTATGGGCATATACGCCGACGGGAGACACTGATGGGTACTTCGTTACTGGTCCAGCAGTGGCTTACGGCATGGTTTATGAAATGAACAAAGATGGGTATCTTTACGCCTTTAACGCAGAAACAGGTAGTCTTGTGTGGCGATACAAAGGTCCAGATGCGACGCTTCTTTGGCCAGGAATGCCTACGGTAGCAGATGGCATGGTTTATGTGACAACGAGTGAATCAGCAGAGTACGGTGGGCAAGTGGGCACCTCCCAGTTTGCTTGTTTGAACGCTTACACGGGGCAAATTATTTGGCAGCTTCCTATCGAAGCATTGGCTCCAAGAGAATCCGCCATCGTTGCGTACGGTGACTTATACATTATTCCAGGCGAAGTGACCACAGCGGTCGACGCAATTAACGGAGACGAATATAACCGAATTAACCAGGTTTGGGCATTTGGATCTAACACAACCGCAGTAAGTGACTGGTCTATGTTCCGCGCGGATGCCACTCACTCCTCAACTGCCCAAGTGGGTCCCTCCAGCCTCTCTTTAGACTGGACATTTGCAACTCAAGGAGCCGTCATATCTTCGCCAACAGTTGTGGACGGAATAGTCTATGTTGGTTCAACGGACAAAAACATCTACGCTCTTGGAGCATGGAGCGGCAACCTCATATGGAACTTTACCACAAAGGACGCTATTGAATCCTCACCCGCCGTGGCGAACGGACTACTTTATACGGGCGGAGATGACGGATACGTTTACTGCCTCAACGCTTACACGGGTGCCCTCATGTGGCAAACATTTGTCAACGGCGATTTGCCTTTCACTTTTGGGGACATAGTGCTTAAATCTTCGCCCGTTGTGTCGGGCGGAATAGTTTACGTTGGGTCATTAGACGGCTATATGTATGCTCTTGACGCAAATAACGGCAATGTCCTCTGGCAGACTCAAACCAATGGACCAATTGAATCTTCTCCAATCGTTTCTGACGGCGCCGTCTACTTCACCTCTCAAGAACCAACCGCAGGCGCCCTCTACAAACTAAACGCCAACACAGGGGCTGTAATGTGGAAACTTCCTCTTCCATACGAATACGAATTCATAGGCGGCAATGAAATGTTGGGTTCCCCGTCGATTGCAGCCGGCATGGTTTTTGTCTCATCCGACATGAGGTCATACTACGGCGTAAATGCGTTAACAGGAGAAATTGTTTGGAATTTCACGGATCCAGCTGCCGCCGAGTTCATAGTTTCTTCCCCAATCTATGTTAACGGTGACCTCTACATCATTGACAAATACAACATAGCTTGCCTTGATGCTACGACAGGCAGCACGATTTGGAGCTTCTACACTGGAGATGAAACCTACGTTTCCCCTTCTTACGCAGACGGCTACCTCTACGTTGTAACTAGTGAACGCCACATATTCATATTGGATGCAAACAACAGCGGCTCAAAAATAGCAAGCTACACTACGCCTTCCAGCAGCTGGTCTTCCCCAACCATAGCCAACGGGAACCTATACATTGGCTGCAACAACTGGGACGTTTACTGCTTCTCCAACAATGTGGTTAACCAAGCTTCTGCCCCGTCCCCAACTCAAGCTCCATCAAGCAACTCAACGTTAAACTCCACATTGGCTGGAGCAATACTCATTATAGCTACTGCATTGGTTCTTGGAATTATCGCGCTTAGCTACGTTCTCACAAAAAGGACAAAAAAATAAAGAGGCTTCCGCAAACAACTTCAAACCAAATCTGCAATCAACATTGAAGCATCTGCTGACAAAGACCAACTCTGAATCAAGGTTCCCAGCTTGTGGCAGTCCTTAAGTTCATTTTTTAAAATGCTTCAAAAAACAAGCTAACACTGGTTTTTATTGAAAGCATTTGTGGCAAAAAGGTAGGTTATATGAAAAATTTATATTAAGCAGGCAAGCATTAACTTGGCAGGTGAGGAGTGCCTACGAAACGGTTGGAACGTATTTCCCCCTCTCTCTTCCTGAATACGGGTTTTATCTTCCAATCGTTAAGTAGGAAACTCACCTTTTTTAGAATTCAAGGCTTCAGAATTGGGCTGCTGCTTGTTGCCCTATCATGGATTTCCTAAATCTCTACGACTTCTTAGCTGTCTATAATCGCCACTCAGTGGGCAGATTTGCCCATGAGGAAATACCATCATCTTTGGGAATCAGTTGCCTGGAACTATAGCTGACTAAAATTCAGGCGGTCGTGCTCTTTTCAATTCCTCGAAAGTTGCATTGAATTGGGGAAAAGCTATATAATGTTTAAGTACTTTTTAAAATAAGGTTTCGGGTAACGGGGAAAAGGGGAAAACTGAATGAAGAAGTCTAAAGTCTTTGCTGCGTTGATTGCAGCCATAATGTGTTTAGGTTTAGTTTCTATTCCAAAAGCTTTCAGCCAAACAACAGCACCAACTGTACCAACCAACATTAAAGTTGTAAGCTACACATGGTATGTTAATGCGGCTGGGGATTTAATCGCGGTGGGCGAAGTGCAGAACACCGGTACCGAGAACGTGTCGGAAGTGACTTTGACAGCGGCGGCTTATGAATCGGGCGGAACAGAATTGGTGTCTTCAAGCGGCGTTATGCCCTATGGAAGTTATCTTGTTCAAGATCAAAAGGCACCTTTTTACGTTGACTTCGGCAACCCGGGCGCCGGTCAAACCTTGACAGCCTCAAGCGTAAGCAATATTGAATTCACCGTTACTAGTGCGCCCCAGACTAATAGCCAACAGTACACCGGCTTATCTATAGACGCAGTCTACAGCGGTGTTGAAGACAACGCGTATACGGTCATAGGATCCGTATCAAACATGGGGGACCAAACTGCAACCGGCATCAAAGTAGTTGGCACTTTCTATAACGCTGCAGGCACGGTAGTTGCTGTAGGATTCGATGTAATCAACGGTTCCTTAGCCCCGAATAACGGCACAGTTTTTACAGTAATTGAATTCGACGCGACAGCAACTCTGTCAGCTGAAATCGCAAACTACAGCATTTCAGCTCAAACTTCAAGTCTTCAAGGAGGCGGTACGGCTCCTTCGGGAACACCGGGATCTACCACGTCGTCGCCTTCTGGAATTCCCGATTTAATTTACATTATTATCGCGGGCGTAATCGTGGTTGTCGTCGTTGCAATAACAGCCTTGATGTATCAAAGAAAGCGCAGCAGCAATCTACCTCTGCCGCCACCGCCGCCACCTCCACCAGCCTAACCTAATCGCCGCATCGCCTTTGGGTGAAAGGCTCAAAGCGAATTCATGATTGAAAATAAGCGGCTTTACCCGAAAATCGAAGAAGAAAAACAGGCAAGTCCGCCGACATCTTGCCGATAGTGCTATTTAAAAAAGAAGAGTGAAAAAGCTTGTGCTTAAGCCTGCAAGGGTTTAAAACAGTATCTTGGCCACTGAGGCCACTGCTGCGTCGTGCTACATGTGCCAAAGTCTAATTCTAAATCCATCCCTATTTTCAACTGCTCTTCTTTTAGGCCCTGTATCATCCCCGGGATTTTTAAGGAGTTTTCCAGTTGCACAATTCCGACGGCATAGGGCGTTAACGCTTGAAACTGCTGAGGTGCAACATTGATAACGGTGTAAGCCAGCAGTTTGCCCTTTCCGGAAACGTTGATCCACTCGAACTCTTGTGAGAAGCAGTTGTCGCAGAGGGGTCTCGGCGGCAAATGGATTTTTCCGCATTTAAGGCATTTACCCGCCATAAGCTTCTGCTGCTTGAGAAACTTGTAGAACTGCTCAATCGTGAAGGGCTCATTCGCACTCATCACTGATCTCTCCTGTAAATGTGAACTGCCGCCGTAGCCCCTGACCCGCCCACATTATGTGTCAAGCCCACCTGCACATCTTTAACTTGGCGTTTTCCAGCTTGCCCCGTGAGCTGCAAGTACATTTCGTAAGCTTGCGCTGTTCCAGTTGCGCCGACAGGATGACCTTTAGCTTTTAAGCCCCCGCTTGTGTTGACTGGAATGCGTCCGCCGAGGCGGGTTTCGCCGCTTTCAACCAGCTTCCCTCCATTACCCACAGGGCAGAAGTCTAAGTCTTCGTAAGCCATAAGCTCGGCAAATGTGAAGCAGTCATGCACCTCGGCCAAGTCTATGTTTTGGGGTTTTGTGTTTGACATTTCATAAGCCGCTTTCGCCGCTAACTTTGTAGCGTTTAGCGACGTGAGGCTTTTGCGTTCGTATAATCCGATGGTGTCGCTTGCTTGCCCGCTGCCGATTATCTGCACTGGCATATCCGTGTATTTGCTGGCTAATTCGGGTTTGGTTAAGATTATGCAGCTTGCACCGTCAGTTATCAGTGAGCAATCGCAGAGTTTAAGCGGCCAAGCCACCGGGCGTGATGCCATGACGGCTTCAAGGCTGATTTCTTTTTGCATGTGAGCTTTAGGGTTTAAGCTTCCATGATAATGATTCTTAACGGCGACTAAAGCCATCTGCTCCTGCGTTGTGCCGTACGCATGCATATGAGCAGTCGCCATCATCGCGAATAACCCTGGAAAAGTGATGCCGTGCCACTGCTCAAACGGGTAATCCGACGCCATAGCCAAGTACTCTGTAACCTCAACGGTTGTTCGATGTGTCATTTTCTCGACGCCGCCAACCAAAACCACATCTGCGAGACCCGACATTACCGCGTAAATTCCCGTTCGCAATGCAGCGCCCGAAGAAGCACATGCGGCTTCGGTTCGAGTGGCTGGAATGCCGGTGAGCCCCGTCCAATCCGCAGCGGCTGCTCCCATGTGACCCTGATGCTCGTAGGCTTCACCCATATGCCCGATAAACATGGCTTTAATGTCGTTTTTTGGGGCAAGTTTAGGGCAGCGGCTAAAAGCTTCTTTTGCAGCCTCGGAGAAGATTTCTCTTGCAAGTAACCCCTCATGCTTGCCGAATTTGGACATGCCAGCGCTAACTATGCTGACGAGTGGTTTCCCATTCAAACCCAAAGTTCCCTCTCAGTGGCAATACATTGATGCTACGCCAGAATAAAAACTATACAATTAATTTTAAACAAAAAAGAGAGAACACTACCTATTTTGCAATGTTGAAGGTTTTGAGAGATTACTAAATTTCAAAGGTGTATTTCTGTTTTAGTAAATCGCTGATTATCTGCCATTCTGAAGATTTAACTCTAAAATTAGTTCCCTGTGGTTGTATAAAAATTTCCATACTTTGAAGCCCCGATATTTTCTTTAGTTCTTTGCTAAAGAGCGCATTGATAAGTTTCAATTTTAGTTTATAACGAACAATCACTCTGAGGGCTTTTTTGTTTCGGTCAGACTGAAATTTCCAGTATTTTCTTGACTCTGGCAAATCAAACATTTCTTGAGGATGAGTTACTATGTCACCTACAGCGTAAATTCCGCTCGCATACCGCGCTTTCCAAATTAATGCAATGTCGCCAATGTGCATTTCATTTCGATAACGACTAACTAACCAAGTGTCCTCTTTGAGATTTTCGTCAGAAAGGGAGTTGTACAAGTCGTACTTTAGTGGATTACCTTGGAAAATCCATACGCTTCGCTCTAATGTTTCTTCTTTCTTAGAAACTGCCCTTCCGATTGCTATTTTCTCAGCCATAACTGATACCAGCTCATTTATAACTAATTTAATTAGCGCATGATGGCTTTAAAAGAATTGGCATTAATTTATTTTCAACTAAATACAAGGATTAGCGGGCAATGAGATTATTAATTATTGTTTATTCGTGTCATATAACTTTTCCATGCGGCTCCAAGTGTTATAGACTAACAACGTAGATTCGTAGAGCCAAAACTGGCAAAACCACCACTATCCCAAATAGTACGGCAGTCAACGCCGTTACTCGCAGCGCCCTCGGGACGTGATCCGGTGAGATGCCGTGGTCGTCGCCTAAAGCGTAGTGGCCCTGTTTCTCTAGTTGCGTGTCTAATGCACCTGCCATTGCAGAGATTGTCCAGCCCGCATTTACACTCATGGTCTTTGCTTTGTCCCTCTGCAAGATGCGCCATGACTCACGCCAGTTTTCCCTCAGCAAAAATGAGGCGGCAACCATAAGGTAAGCAGTTAGTCTGGCGGGGATATAGTTGGCTAAGGTATCGAGGTTTGCGCTGAACCAGCCGATGTTTTTGTTTTCCTCGTTCTTGTAGCCAACCATAGAATCCAACGTGTTAACGACCCGGTAGGCAAAAGCGCCTGGAACGCCAAATATGGCGAAGAAGAAGAATGGCGCAGTTATGCCATCTGTGGTGCTCTCCGCAATTGATTCCACAGCGGCAGAAGTGATCTGCTTCTCATTTAGCGTGTTGGGGTCTCGCCGCACAATGTAGGGCAACCACTTCCGAGCTTCAGCCAAATCCTTCTTCTTCAGCGCCTCCGCAATGGGCTTGGTATACTGCCCCATGCCTTTCACAGCAAAAGTAGCCTTAAACAAAACCGCCCCAACAATAATGTAGGCGATTTGGCCAAAAAGCCCGAAAGATTGCCTAAGCCAGAAAAGCAGCAAAAACACAGGAATCGCTACAACCAACATCACGACTACAGCTAATAGGACGCCGTTTGCTTTTTCGGTTTTAGGGTTTGGGTTTTTAAGTTTTGGTTTTAGGTAGGAGATTATTTTGCCGATCCCGATTGTCGGGTGAATCCTGTCAGGGTACTCACCTAATATTGCGTCAATCAAAAAAGCCAAAATGAAAATCAGGGCGGAATCGACAAACCATGAGAAATCAAAAGAAAACATAGTTCACTACTCAAACATAGTCATTTCTGATTCTTCACGGTCTGCTTCAAAGCTTCAATCAACCGTTCATTCTCCACATGGGTTTTAACGGCTACACGAATAAAGTATTGGTCAAGTCCCCTGAAAGAGGTGCAGTCCCGAATCAAAATGCCCTGCCCTAGCAGTTTATTCTTCAATTCGGTCGCCGTTAAGCCTGATTTGCGGATGTCAATAAAGAAAAAGTTTGCGTCAGGCGGAAAAATCTTAAAAGACTTAATTTTCCCCAATTCGCCTAAGAGTTGTGTTTTCTCTTTTTTGATAAGCTCACGAGTCACCATTAGATGCTCCTCATCTTTCAGGGCGGCGACCGCGGCAGCCTGCGCTAAACAATTAACGTTCCAAGGAATCTTCGCACACAGCAACACATTAATTATTTCTTCAGAGGCAATTCCGTAGCCAACCCGCAAACCAGTTAAACCAAAAATTTTCGTAAAAGACCTCAAAATAAACAGGTTAGGATAACTCTTCACTTTGTTTATCATTGACAGAGTTGTTTCGTTCTCCACGAACTCCAAAAAATCTTCGTCGAGAAAAACAAGAGTATCCTGCTCCAAAGCCCGCTCTACCATGCCTGTTAAAGTTTCGTTGGGAATAAGAATGCTGGTCGGGTTGTTTGGGTTACATAAGAAAACAATCTTTGCTGCCGACATCTCCGCTTCAAAAGCGCCTGCGTCAATGTTGAAGTTGCGGTCAAGCTTTACGAATTTCGGTGTTTGACCAGTTTTTCTAACTGCACTTTCGTATTCCCCGAATGTCGGCGCAGGAATAAGGGCTACATCGCCTTTTTTGAGGAAAGCCTCAGCGAACAAATACATAAGTTCCGTTGAACCGTTGCCGACAACTACATTATTTTTGTTCAATCCATAAAAATGGCTTGCAATGGCTTGTCGGAGCTCGTTAGAATTTGAGTCAGGATACGAAGGGATCTCTTTAAAACTGTTTTTTGCTGCTTCAAGCGCTTTTTTTGATGGACCTAGCGGATTTACGCTTGAACTGAAATCTAAAATTTCTTCTCGCTTGAAACCGCTCTTGCCTGCTGCCTCTGCAACCTCTCCGCCATGGATGCATGGCTTAAGATTTTTCATGTTATCTGTAACCAGTTCGTCAACAGGCTTCATTTATTCTTCAATCCCGTCTCAAGGCTGAATGCGTAGTTTTCTCGTTGACTAAATGATATAAATGTTTGGTTGGATGCTCCATCCAAAAAACGGGAAGAGTTTTGAGGTAGAACAACAATAAACAAGGTGTTCTACAAGCTAGGAAGAATGCGGATGAGCGATAAAACCGATAAACATATGATTCAAGAGCTAAAGGAAACGCTTAAAGAGAAAAAGCCTGATGAACCCGTAGAAAAAATTCTTACTGTATTTTGTGAACGAACGGGAATTTCAATGAAGTCCTGCCGCGTTTACTACAACCAGCTAGTTAAGCAGGGCGAGTCAAGGAGAAATAAGGTTTAAGTTTTAACCCTCGATTACTTGCAGGGGCTCAATGTTGAATGAACTTGTCTTCGTAGGCTTAGGCTTAAACGATGAAAAAGGCATAAGCGTCAAGGGTTTAGAAGAGACAAAGACTGCAGACTATGTTTTCTTGGAACTCTACACCAGCCTCATGCCCGACTTCAGCGTGCAAGGTCTCGAAATGTTATGCGGCAAAAAAGTACAAGTGGTTTCAAGACGGGAACTCGAAGAAGAAAACGGAGCAGTCATACTTGAAGCCGCAAGAAAAGGCAAAGCGGTCTTTCTTGTTCCAGGCGACCCATTCATAGCCACTACCCACGTCACTTTGCGAATTGACGCGGAGAAACAGGGGATAAAAACGCGGATTATCCATGGCGCATCCATAATTTCAGCGATAATCAGCTTATCGGGACTGCACAATTACAAGTTTGGAAAAACAGTTACCGTTCCCTTCCCAGAAAACTTTTCGGAGACACCCTACAACGTCATCGCCCAAAACAAAGCGGGGGGTTTGCATACCCTTTGCCTGCTTGATTTGAAGGCAGCCGAAAAGAAGTTCTTAAGCATCAACCAGGCCATTACCCTGCTGCTTGAAGTGGAAAAGAAAAACAAGAAAGGCGTAATTACACCGAAAACGGCGGCAGTGGGTCTTGCACGTGCGGGAAGCAACAGCCCAACTTTGAAAGCTGGCTTCGTGAAGGATTTAGTTAATTTTGATTTCGGTGAGCCGCCTTACAGTTTGATTTTTCCAGGCGACATGCATTTTATGGAAATTGAATCCTTGATTGCTTTCGCTGGGGCGCCCTCCGAGTTCAGGAGCCTTGCCAAATGAGTTTAGAAGCGCTTACTGCAAAATATATTTCTTCAGCAGAAAAAGTGCTAAAAGAACTGCAGAAAACTAAACCTCCCATCAGCGTTTCAGAGGAATCTTTGGCTAATATTCTGAGTTGGGCTTCAGATTATTTAGAGGATGCAAAGTATTATAAGGGTCAAGGCAAGCTTGAAACCAGCTTAACTTCGGTTGCCTACTGCGAAGGGCTTCTTGACGCTTTAAGACTATTGGGCGCTGTGAAATTCGAATGGCCAACAAACCAGCAGAGAAAAAAGTTGTCTTAGCCTCAGGCGTGTTCGACCTGCTTCATTTGGGGCATGTTAAATTTTTGGAGGATGCCAAGAAGGCAGGTGGAGAAAACGCGCAGTTAGTGGTTATTGTTGCAAGGGACATCACAGTTGAGAAAACTAAAGGCAGAAAACCCATAATGTCTGAGGATCAGCGCCTTGCACTGGTTGAATCGCTCAAAGTGGTGGATAAAGCGGTGCTTGGGTACGAGAACCTTGGCATCGGCGAAGTAATCGAGGACATTAAGCCTGACGTGATTGCTTTAGGGTACGACCAGGCAGAGATGGAAAAAGCAGTGTGCAGTTACGTGGATAAGCACAAAGTGAACATTAAAGTTGTCAGGATCGGCAAGTTTGGAGAAAACTCTTTAGATAGTTCATCAAAGATTAAACAGAAAATAATCGATAAACTTGCCAGTTAAACCGGTTGTGCGTCATGAATTGTGTAAAGTATAAGCCCACGTACATTCTAATCGCCATAAACGTCGCCGTCTACATTTACACCTCCATCGCCGGCGGAAACTGGCTCAGCACAAACTACAACATCATGCTCCAGTACGGCCAATACAACTATCTTGTGTTCCACGGCTGGTACTACCAACTCCTCACATCCATGTTTATCCATGCTTCAATAGAGCACATCGGCGGCAACATGCTTTTTCTCTTCATCTTCGGCTTGCGCGGAGAAGAAATGTTTTCTCTACCCGAATACGTAGGAATCTACCTTTTCGGAGGCTTAGCGGGCAACGTTTTGTCCTTGGCGTTTGGACCAAACTTGCTGTCCGTGGGGGCTTCAGGCGCGATTTTTGCTTTGTTCGGGGCTGTTGTGATTTATAATGGGCGCTCAGTTAGGCAATCTTTGATTGCTGCGTTAGTTTATGCGTTCTTCCTGCTCATCATCAGCTCCGGACCAGGCGTGAATGATTTGGCTCATATAGGCGGGTTAGGTTTCGGTTTGCTTGCTGGCTACATTTTAGGTTCAATGCGTAAACCGCAAGAGCAGTATTCAGTTAAGTACAAGCACCCGATTTTCCCGTTTTAGCCCTTTAGCCTACGGGACGATGTAGATTTCTGTTTTCACTGTGTTGCCGTCTTTGAGGTTCAGCTGTTTTCTGAGGCACACTGGCGCAATTATCTCCAAAACAGAAACGTCATAGTGACTTCGCAGCGCCGTTACCAAAGCGCCTTTTACCTTATTGTCGATGACGGCGGGGTAGCACTTCACTAGTCCGAAGCTGCGGTCTTCGTTTTTGAACCCTGGAATCTCTATGGCTGGGTACGCCTCTATTTCCATGCGTGTTTTAATGTCGTAGTCGCTTGACAGTTTAAGGTTAAGCGTGCCTGGGTACGGTTCAAAACCCAGTTTTTCAGTTAACTGTTTCCGGTAAGGCTCCTTTGCAATGTAGTATGCGCCTTCGCCTAAACCCGTGAAAACTGTTCCCTCCAAAGTCACCGACGGCGGATACGATTTTTCAACCAGAAACTTCAGGTTAGAATAAAGCTTCTGCAGCTCTTTGCTTCCCGCCTCTTCAATCTTAATCAAGCTGCCCTCAGGAGTAATGTTTCTCTGAATCCAACCTTTGCGTTCAAGCTCAATCAGGTAACGGGAGGCGGTTTGCTGAGAAATCCCAAGTTTGCCCGCCAGGAACTCGGTTGAGATTTTGGCGGTGCGGCGGTAAGCACCCATCTCCGCAAGCTTAAGAAGCATGTAGAGATGCTGCCACTCCTGTTTTTCAGTCAAACTGAGTACTCCGTAAAATAGACAATAAATCCCTTGATATTTAAGGAACTCGAACCCTTCGGGCGTATGTTTGCGCAGCAATGAGCGTTTGCGATTGAGCACTGGCTTTTCTTTGCTATTTACTTGTTGACGTGGGTTGTTAATAGTGGGGCGGGGAGGTTTCGAGTTTTTAGATGCGTTTTCGCAGCTGAATTTCGCAGTGAATTTTCATTTTTGAAAGAACAACAACACCTAAAAAATGAATGTTGTTCTTCTTCGCAATATTTTATTCAAAAGAAGAAGAAGCCTCAAAAAACGGTTTTTCTTCTTCTGCCTGTTGCTTTTTGTGGCGTTTTTTTGGCACAAATAGTAGGTAGGTCTATAGGTAGGCGGATTTCTGTGCAGGGCTTATTTAAGGTTGATTTTATGGTTTAGAGCTTAAGTTCAAGCTTTAAGTCCTCAGGGTTCCGTAAAATCCCTATATAAAGCGGCAGCAAAGACGTAGCGCTTATAGTGCCAAATCCAGAAGGCACTTAGGAATGGATTTCCAAATTTTTCCACAGCTCAACTCCGCATCAGAAGTCTCCAATTGAAGCCACACTCGTTTACTATAGTAAACCAAAACATCAGAAATACGTATACTATACTACACCAAAAGCCACTTCTCAAGCCAAAATTGCCCTGCAAGCAACAACAGTCAAGTTTTGAGGGCGCCAAGTTGCTTCTTTCGATAATTCCTATAAACTAACAAACCAACACTCACACCAACAACCGCAACCACCGTTAAAGCAACAGTTATGACCACGGTTTCTAAAGCTGGTATAGGTGTTTTCATTGGGGTTGGCAACGGAGTTTGGGAGGGTAAAGGCAGAAATGCTTCTGTTTTCATTAAGTAAATATTGCCGCCCATGGGGTTACCAAGTGTTCCGACGCCAATCACTGCCAATGCTCCATCTTGCGTTTCAATTATAGACGTCCAATAGCCAGTATATTCGTTTCCACCAACAGTTGGAAACACCAAATTCATTGCCCACTGTTGGTTGCCATTTGAATCGGTTTTAATAATTCTATTATAGTGTGATGATAAGGAGGCGAACCCTCCATCGCTGGTCTGAATCTTTAATGAGGCATTGACTACGTTTGGGTATATTTGGGGTTCAGAAATATTGTAATTTTCACGCCATTGTATGTTTCCCTCAGAGTCGGTTTTAAGGACGGTTGAAACAAATCCTCCAACACCAACGTTGCTAACGTCGTTAGCCCAATAACCAAATATTTCATATCCGCCATCACTTGTTTGAATAAGGCTCGATGCTGTGAAGGAATCTATAGTTTTAGTCCATTGCACGTCACCTGAAGAGTTCAACTTGTAGAATGTGGAGGGTACAAAGGTAAATTGACCATACCAGCCTAAATCCAAGAAGGCATACCCACCGTCATTTGTTTGAATCAAATTGGATACATATTCAGTTCCACTATCGCTGCATTCTTTTTGCCACTGGATTGAGGGCGCGGAGGCAGAAGTGTTGCCGGTTTGGGCTGACCCAAAAGGTACGGTTGCTAATATTACAGTTAGGCTTGACACGGCTAGAACAAGAATAAGAAGCAATGATGAACACTTGCTCATATTAACCATATTTTATGCCCGACCATAGGAAACGATTTGCTGACTTGAATGAGAGCTCTTTCGATGACTAAGGGTAGCCGCCACAAAAAGCGCGGAGAATGGCAGGGGTAAAACTGCTAAGGCTGGGAACTCTGGAACGGTTGGTGTGGAAGTAGGTGCTGGTGAAAGCGTTTGGTTTGGTGAAGTCAATGGAGAAGTGGAAGTTTGACCTATGGTGACCGTCTGTGTATTGCTCCAATCGCTTGATTCACCAGTAAAATTGTAAACAGCCCCAAAAACTCTGCTTGCATAAGCACTTGATGTATCTGTTATGTATCCCAATTGTGCTTGTACTTGAAAATCGACCTGACCGTTATCAGGAATAGATAATGTATTAATATTGATTGATGTAACCGTGAATTCATAATTTGAAGCAGGATAATAGGTGAATGGTATAAAGTCAATTCCACCGTAGAAACCATTTGATACTCCGCTGGGGTTAAAAGGGTAATATGACCACTCAGTTCCAAAATGCCCCTTGTATCTAAAATTGTAGTAAAAATCAATGTAGTTGCCGCTTGAATCATTATAGGATGTAAAAGGTTGATTCTTAATGTTGAATATCATTGTCCTATTATCTACATGATAACCATCTTGGATAGTAACAGTTTGGTTTTCCCCTGTATATGGGTCTGTTGTAGTGGTAGTTACGGGTGGTACATCATATGAGTTATCAACATACTTCACGGTGAATGTTGGAACAGAGGGTTTAGGGATTGACTGAGCATTTGCAGGTTTAATCATAATTAGGCTTGAAACTATAAAGAGAACAATGATAAGTACCGAAAAGCCCTTGTTTGCGCTATTCATACTTAAGGTTAAGAAAGGCTTGCGATAAAAGGGTGTTCGTAAAAGTTTCTTGACTGACTATAGTCAAACTTTCTTGACTAAGCCCTACTGGAGATTATGACTTGGTTTTGTCCTATGTGCGATGGCAGATTGTTAATTTCCTTAATTCTTATTAAACAAAAAATCTTGTTTTTGGCGTTATACGCACTCTTAGATAGTGGGTTGATTTATTTGGAATGGTGAAAAGTTTGTTAAGGAATCTTATGTAAACAAATCTTGACAAGAACTTTCTTAAGTGCTTGTGCATTACTGTTACTTGACCTTCTATGGCAAACAAGAGAGCCTTCTTAAGCTTATTTTTGATAGCCCTTATGGTGAGCGGTTTAGCTTTCGTTGTTACTGTGCATTTAAGCACGGCTCAAAGCGGTACAAACGTCACGGGCATAATCACTTCAGACACTACCTGGACGCA
>CAWHDT010000003.1:0-461396 GCA_963828195.1 Candidatus Bathyarchaeota archaeon | reverse complement strand
AATCTTTAACTAACAAATTTCGGTATGCCGCATTTAACTTCTAAATGTATATGTTAAATAATTTAACCGCGTATTCGCATTTAAGATTCATTGGGGCCGTTCTTTCACGAGTTCCCTCAATCATTGTCTTTATTTTTGGCAAGCTCAGCTTCGCCATTTTCCAAAGTTTATCAGGTTTGACCGTGTGATATTCATGAATATGCTCGTTTCTTATGTCCTTAAGTATACGCCAAGGGACCTGTGGATTCTTCTCTTGAAAAGATTCGGGAAGCTTATTGGCTGCTTCACCTAGGATCAAAACATCGTAAGCCACAGAATTTATCTTTTCATAATTTCTTGCGAAAGCTTCAAAACTGATATCTTTCGTGGACGCCTCAATTTCGTTGATGGCATTAATCATGTCATCAAGGTAGACATCTACATCCTTTTTCAAACTTGAACTGCCTCTTCCAAAATCCGCTTTCTTATACGGGGCTTAATTGTATCTTTTTCAATCAGATCAACATTAACGCCGAGTTTATCTTTGAGAAAAAGCCTCAATTCGATGAATTTCAAAAGGTCAACATCGTTGGGTTCTAAGAAAGTGACCAAAAGATCCAAATCACTTTTTTCGGTCTGTTCCCCTCTTATGTAGGAGCCAAAGATTTCGATGGTGCTGACTGAAAAATTATTCCTCAGGGCAGGTTTTAGATTTTTCAGCTGTTGTTTTGCTTCTTCTAATGACTTCATTTTCAAAATACCTTATGAAGAATCAGTATAAAGGTTTTCTCGCCACATTAGCTTCATGAACAAAATATTCGCAGGGCCATTGCCTTGTAATGTCTCCCTACAAAGGCGATTTAAATTTAAAATCTTTAATATGTCAAATGCCCCAACACAACCTAAAGATGAAAGAAGATGACCTTCACAGAAACCTTTACAGTTCAAGCATTGGCGCCTTTCAATTTTGCTTTAACCGCTCAAATATTTGGCAACGGCGACAGACAAATCCGCATGTATGAACACGGAAGGTTTCGGCAGGTGATTCGGGTTGACGACAAACTTGGCTTGTTGACGCTGGAGTCAGTGGGCACCGTTGAATCACCAAGGCTTAGAGCCGAGTTGAAAACGACAAGGGAAATTAGCGATGTGGACGCTGAGGAGGCAACTAAAATGGTTACACGGCTCTTCAACTTGGATTTAGATGTGTTACCCCTCTACGACGTAGCAAAAAACGATGAAATCCTCCTGAAAATCACTTCGAAGCTTAGGGGATTGCGCAGTCCCACGACTCAAACCGTTTACGAAGCGCTCATGGATTCAATTGTGGAGCAGCAAATCAGTCTAACCGTCGCCACGGCCATGGAGAGGCGCATGATTAAAAAGTTCGGCGAAACCCTGAAAATTCAAGGAGACGTTTACTTTGCTTATCCTGCGCCGAAGGCTCTTGCAGCCGCCGATATCGGTGAATTGCGGGGCTGCGGTTTAAGCGGGCGCAAAGCTGAATACGTGAAGGATATTTCTGCGGCTGTTGCTACGGGAAAGCTGGATTTGGAGAAATTCAGGAGCTACAGTAGCGCTGACGACATCGTGAAGGAGCTTGACGAGGTAAGAGGAATCGGCACTTGGACGGCTGAGCTAACCGTTATCCGATCGTTGCAGAAGTGGGATGCTATGCCTGCTGATGATGTTGGGTTGAGGCGCATAATCTCAAAGTTTTATTGCGGCGGCAGAAGAATCTCAAGCGAGGAAGCAAGGAAAATCGCGGAGCCGTGGGGTAAGTGGCGGGGGCTCGCAGCCTTTTATTTTGTGGTAGCTGACTTGGTTAAAGCTTAGCTTTAGAGTTATTTTATGAGTTTTTTCTTCATGAGGTAGATTGCAAGCAAAAAGAACATCACCATGACCAAGGCAACCCAGACAACTGCAAACACCCACATCGCCGTTGACCCTAAGCCTGCAAGAGAACCGATCCTGCCCGACATTAAGCCTCGCGACATGTCAACGATCTGCGTCAACGGGAAGAAACCGAGCGCTACAACCTGCAAAGCGAAACCGTTAGGGACGACGCTGAGAGGGAAGAAGGTGCCGCTGAGCAGGAACATGGGCGTGATGAAGAGGAACGTGGGGAAATTAAAGAAGTCGATGGCTGACGCCAGCGACGTGAAGCACATTCCTAATGCAGCAAAGAGTAAACCGCCAACGAACGCGACAATGGGCACGAGAAGCGCCCACCAACTGGAAACCAAGCCGAAAGCCGCAACTACAGCGAGGACAATTGTCCCGTTTATGGTTGCTCTTGTGGCTCCCCAGAGGATTTCCCCCGCTATAACTTCGTCTACGCTCACAGGCGTGGCGATGATGGCGTCAAACGTTTTTTGATAGTACATGCGAACGAACGAGGCGTAGGTGCATTCGTAGAAGCTGCCGTACATTACGGCTATAGCGATGAGTCCTGGCCCGATGTACTGGATGTAAGTGGTGTTACCTAACCCAGGAATATGACCGCCAGCGCCGAACAAGGCGCCTAAACCGAACCCGAACGCCGCCAAATAAAGAATTGGCTCCATGAGCGCGGGTAAGAAGTTGACAAATATGGTTTTTGTGAAGACATCGAGGTTTCTGCGCCAAACCAGCCAGACGCGGTACGTTAAGCTCGGTAGCCAACTGGTCATTCGCGTAGTTTCCTCCCTGTTAACTTGAGGAATACGTCTTCTAAGTTGGCGTTGCGTATAGTCATGGTTTTGTCTGGAAACTGCTTGATGACTTGCTCTAACATGCCGTGTTCTTTAGCGAAGACTCTGACTTGGTCGCCGAAGACTTCAACTTCTGCGTCAGGCATCATTGCCTTGATCTGTTTCACCATGGATTCGTCGTATTCAACTTCCAACACGTCTTCACCAGCAAACTGCTTGATAAGGACTTGTGGGGCACCTGTTTGGATGATCTTCCCGTTGTCCACAATGAGGATACGATCACACAGGGCTGCAGCCTCATCCATGTAATGTGTTGTGAGTATAATGGTCGCGCCCTGTTTGCGAAGCATGCGAATTTCATCCCAGACTAAGTGCCTACCTTGAGGGTCCAGCCCCGTAGTCGGCTCGTCTAGCAGAAGGATTTTTGGTTCGTTGATTAGTGCACGTGCCATGATTAGGCGTCGTTTCATGCCGCCGCTAAGCTGAGAAACTGAGGCGTCCTTTTTTTCCTCCAACGAAAAGAACTTTAAAAGCTCTGCTGCTCGCTGTTTAGCTTTCTCTTTGGGTACGTCAAAGTACCGTGCGTAGACTTGCAGGTTCTTCATGACTGTGAAGTCGGGGTCCAAGTTGTCATCTTGCGGGGAAACGCCAATCAGACCTTTTATCTCCCTAGCCTGCGCTGAGACGTTTAAGCCTGCCACGGTTAACTCTCCTTCGGTGATGGGCAGGAAACAGTAGATCATGCGCATCGTTGTCGTTTTTCCCGCGCCGTTGGGTCCCAAGAAGCCAACGCATTCGCCCTTGTAAACTTTAAAATCAATATGGTCTACCGCTGTGAAATCATCAAACTTCTTCGCTAAACCCTTCGCTTCAATAAGAACCTCTTGAGAACCCATAAAACATCAAAAATATTGTCACAGCGAGAAACTTAAAATTAACTGTCTCAATGTTCTAGCTCTCCAAATAAGTTTTGGGTTTTTTGGCTGTTTTTCATACGGGAAAATTGGGAAAATGTGTGTGTTTTTTGATATGTTACGTTTTAGGAAATATGACTTATATGCGTTTTCGGTGTTTGCTTGTTTAAGATAAAAGCTGGAATGAATGTGGCGAAACTTAAATTTGGGTTTTCTAGTTGTTCGCTCTATATTCTAACTGGCATAAATGCACATCGCTTAAATGATGATAGGTTGAAAATGTGGTACTTTGCGCCTTTCGCGGGAAAGGAGATGGTTCCCTGAGGTCAAAACGCCGTAATGGCATTGATATCACCCGAGATATTCTTCAAGCATGCGTAAAGGGTTCAAACAAAACGCGCATTGTCTACGCTGCCAACTTAAACAATAAGCGTATCAACAGATACCTAGAATTTTGCATCCGAATGAAATTGCTGACTAAACAATTAAACCAAGGAAGCGTTGTCTACCATACTACCTCCGAAGGTAAACATTTTATGAATGACTATTTCGCATCTTCTCAGGGACAGAACGTAGAACAAATTAATTAATTTACCAGAGCTTAATTTCGCAGTTTTTTACCTCAATAACCATAAAGAACTGATTTTTTAAGGCTATCTTTCTTTTATTTTGTGATCACTGCGTTTTGAAAGCGGCGAGCCTGAAATTTTTCTATATAGAACGCTCTTCCATACCTTCTAGTACGTACCGTCTAGTTCTCGGGGTGTTAAATATCAAAACGAAGCAAATATACCCATTTACAGAAAGGAGAGACAAAAATGCGAAAAAAACTAATTCTATCTATTTTGGCGTTAGTCATAGTATGCGGATTCGCAATATCATTAGTAACACCAGCAATTGCATCATGGTTCAACCAGAGCGTTGCAACTTTTACAGCAAACACGGCAACAGCTACTTTTACCACTTCTATTGCAGGTGTGGCGACAAATGCAGCTGAAACTCCACTCAGTCTAAATAATGGCAATGGTTATAGTTATAGTGGTACTAACATAGCCAGTTACACTCCACCATCAGTAGCTGGAAACCCTAACAATCCTTCGGCAGTAACAGTAAACACAGGCGGTTTCGTATCTGGCACCTGGGCAGTATTTGCCATAACAATAACGAACACTGGCTCTGCTACTTTAGCACTTAAGGGAGACACTTATACGGTAACAGACAGTATTGGCGGGACAACAGTATATGATACACAAACTCAATATGGAACTATCACACTTAGCGCTGGCGAATTTGGACAAGATACACAAGCCACAGATATAGCCTATCTAAGCAATACTTCACCTAACGGCGTTCTGATATCACCTTATGATGCAACACCTTGGGCTGCATCTTGGTTTGCTGACAACAGTTGGAATGCAGTTGGTTACCCTGGCTACAATTCAGCATTGACAGAAATGCCATTATATCTAACCACAGGACAATCATTCGTCTGGAATATGTTCATAGGACTTGGTAACAGTGCTCCATACGGTATAGGTGCGTTCTCCACAACCGTAACCATAAACCTACCAGTAGCAAGCTAAAACAGCTAAAAACTTTAAAACAAATTTCCCTTTTTATTTTTCAATTAACTAACAGTTGACACCAGATTCAATTTCAATTCAATAAATGACGGTAACAAAAGACGTTACATAAGAATAAGACATTCATAAAGCATAAAAGGTGATGGGCAAAATTAAAGACTGGCATAGTAAAATGACCAAGTCAATCAAAAGAATATTAGTAGTGTCCATCATAGTAGCGTCGTTGCTAATTGCTTTTTTCGCAACCACAAATGCAGATACTTCCTTATCTAACTCACAAAACACATCTTTATGCATTGGCAATACAGATAATTTTACTACAACTGTTGTTGGAGTAGTGACAAATGCTGTTTACACTCCAATCACCTTAGATGGGCATTCTTACACAACAACAAACATAGCTGACTATACTAAGATGGCATTTGGCACTCCTTCAACAGTGTCAATATCTGCAAGTAACTTCGTTCCCGAAGATTATGTTCAATTTGCAGTAACCATAACTAATACAGGTACTGACACTTTAGCATTCCAACCTTATAGCATAACTGTCGGATATCCTTCACCAACAGCCACCTCTAGCAAACCGTGGACATCAGCTAACTTTGGAACTGACACCCTTAGCACATATCTTACACATTTAGATGCAAGTGCAAACTGGGTTACGGATTTTAGCCACACGGGAATATCAGCATTTCCAACAACGTTAGCTCCAAGAGCAACATTTACCTATAATCTATTTGTGGGACTTGGGGGAAATGTACCCTACGGGATTCCAAGTTTACACTTTAGCTTAAATATTCCTTTATCATCACAACCAACGCCTGCTCCAACGCCGTGTCCAACTCCAACACCCAAACCAACAACATGCCCAACCCCAACCCCGACTCCCACAGCAACTCCGAAGCCATGCCCGACCCCCAAGCCCACGCCCACTCCGACACCGAAGCCAACATCATGCCCTAAATAGCGTGTCTGGTCTATAGCACAATCAATACCGTAAAATTGTCATAACAAAAAATGCTCAATTTCTCTCTCGTTTGAAACTTTTTTCTAACCGGGTAAATCATCAGCGGTAACCGTTCTACAAACAAGAAATAGGAGTTTGCGCATGTTTTTCGCCACTGTTTACAAATTAAAGGTGCTCAGGGTAACCGAGTGCTTGTCTCATTTCACCGTTTTTAAGCAAACCTTAAATTAAGATAACTTGAAACATAGAATTCGATTAAAAAATAGGAAGAGACGATAAGGATGAGTGAGAGAAAAACAAAGTTTTGTGTTAACTGCGGCGCTGAAATTGATGTAAACGCGTCGTTTTGTACTAAATATGGAGCTAAAACTGCAGTCCCCGTGTCGCCTCAAACTTGGCAAGCGGGAACAACATTCAAGGCAAAGGGAAAACCAAAAATCGGATTAATCGCCAGCCTGCTTGGTGCACTTATAATATTTATCGCTGCCATAGTGTACCTTGCAAAAGGAAATGCCGCAGTAGGAATTGTCGGAATCCTCCTTGTCTTCGCAACCGTAATATTTGCTCGAATGGGATACCTTACGCCCGAAAAGAAGTCACAGCAGCTTTACGGCGCTATACCAATGTTCATTGGATTCTTCATTATGATAGTGACCGGAACCCTGCTTAACTTTGACATCGCAGTTCTTTCTGGCGGTTTCATATTGACGATAGGCGGCGTTCTAATATCAGCGGGGAAATAACTCCGAAGACAAAAAACCGCTTCCTCACGTTTTTCCTTCTCTATTTTTTAGCCAATCATTCTTTATGCTTGAGCGTCATAATTTTTTTTTAGCAAGGTCAAGTTAAAAGTTTAAAGGCAATTTTGTCCTATGCTATTATCGGCGATTGCTTATGAAAGTGGTTTTTTGGCTACTCGACATTAATCCTCGAATCGATGATGCTTGCGACACCTGTGAACTGTGGCTTTGGGGTATCGATGCAAAGGGAAATCGAGTGCTCATAATTGACAGAAAAATCACCGCATACTTTTACGCCGTGCTCAAAGACGGCTGTGACCCGTCGAAGGCTGCAGCGGAAATAATGAACGCTTACCCAACCTCAATATTTAAGGCGGAAGCTGTGCAGCGCCGTTTCTTTGGCAAACCCGTGCAGGCAATAAAAGTTTACTGTAAGGTCGCAACTGAAACTGGGAAGTTGGCGAAGCAGTTTCGGGGTCTCGAAGAGGTAAAAGAATGCCTCGAAGATGATATTCGCGTTGCTATGAGGTACCTGATTGACAATAACGTGGCTCCGTGCGCTTGGCACGAAGTTGAGGTTGAAGAAGAAGAAAAGAAAATGGGCGACGTACGAGTTGACAAGGTTTACGTCGCAAGCTCAATTCCAAAACAAATCGACTGCGCCGATAAACCTAAGCTTAAAACTTTAAGTTTTTCTTTAGTCAGCTACAGCCGCGAAGGCTCACCTAAACCAGACAGAAACCCCATAATAATAATCTCCACTGCAACCAGCACTGGCGAAGAAAAACAGTTCGTGGCAGGCAACGACAAAGACGATGAGCCAATTCTCAAACGCTTTGTCGAGTACGTTTGCCAGTTTGACCCGGACATCCTCGTTACTTTTGGGGGCAACACGCAGCATTGGGATTACCTTGTAAAAAGAAGCCATCAACTCAAAAGAACGTTCAGCGTTGACCGAAGCAGAAAGGAGCCGCATACTAGCATTTACGGTCACGTATCGTTTACTGGCATAGCTAACGTGGATCTTGTCAACTTCATGGATGTTTTTCCAGAAGTGAAGGTTAAAACGCTTTCCAACTTAGCATCCTACTTAGGCGTAATGAAAAACCAAGCAAGCATTGAAATTGAAGATGTGGAGTTCCCCGATTACTGGGATGACCAGCAGAAAAGAGAGTTGCTCAAGGAATTTAGCTTAAACAACGCCCGAAAAACCCAGGGCTCCGCAGCTTTGCTGCTTGACTTCGCCATGCAACTCTCAAGCTTAGTCAGCTTGCCTCTTGACCATGTTATGACCGCCGCGGTCGGGTTCAGGGTGGAGTGGTTCCTCATTAAGGAAACCCGCAAACTCGGCGAACTTGTTCCCAGACGGATCGAGCAGCCTTACCGTCCTTACGCTGGGGGTTTAGTGCTTAAACCGAAACCTGGATTACACGATAACATCGCGGTTTTAGATTTCAAATCAATGTACCCCAACATCATGATAAGATACAACCTGTCGCCCGACACCTACATTGCGCCCGGTGAGGTGGAACCGCAAGGCGGGGTTTACGAAGCGCCTGAAGTGAAGCACCGTTTCCGCAAAGCCCCGCCTGGATTCTACAAGGAAGCATTAACCTACCTGATAGACGTACGAAGCAAAATACGGTTGGAAATGAAGACGTTAAGCCCCAGCTCAGTTGAATACAGCGTTTTAGATGCAAGGCAAAAAGCCGTGAAAATCATAACAAACGCTGCCTACGGGTACGCTGGCTGGGTCGGCGCAAGATGGTACATTAAACCTGTAGCTGAAGCAGCTTCAGCTTGGGGAAGACACACTATTCTTAGCGCTACCCGCTCAGCTGAAGACATGGGCTTAACCATTATTTACGGAGACACAGACAGCATCTTTTTAACCAATGACGAAAAGAAACTCGCTGCTCTTAAGGCTGAAATCCGAGAAGGTTTAGGCTTAGAAGTTGAAGTCGGCGAAGTTTACAAACGTGTTTTTTTCACTGAAGCAAAAAAACGGTATGCAGGCTTAAGGCTGGACGGCACGCTGGACATAGTTGGGTTGGAAGTGATGCGGGGCGATTGGGCAGAAGTCGCTAAAGAAGTGCAAGAACACGTTCTGGAAATCATTTTAGAAGAGCAATCAGCTAAAAACGCAGTTGAATACGTGCGCACAGTAATAGCAGAGCTTAAGCAAAAGAAAGTTCCGCTCCAGAACCTCGTTATTTGGAAAACACTTACCAAACCGCCTGAGCAGTACGCAATTAAGGCTCCGCATGTGGAGGCGGCAAAAATGCTTAAGGAAAAGGGGTGGCGGCTGACAGGCGGAGACAAAGTGGGCTTCGTTATACTTGCTGGTAAAGGGCGATTTTACAGCCGCGTTAAACCCTACATTTTCGCCAAGTACGATGAAATCGACGTTGACTACTACATAACTAATCAGGTGGTTCCTGCAGCGGCGAGGATTCTGGGCTTTTTCGGCGTAACGGAAAAAGAGTTGATGAGCGAAAAGAAAGAGCAGGAAGGCAGAAGTCTGACGGATTATCTTTAGGCTTGCGGGATTGCGTCTTGGAAAGTTACTAATTCAACGTTTAAGGCTGGCTTTACTGCTTCTGAAATTCGCGATGCAACTATGCGTCTAATGTTTTTTTCGCCTGCGATGTCAACGATTCTCTGAGTGATGATGCCGTCGAAAACAACCGTGTCAACACCGCTCATTTGCTGTAGCTTTTCTGCCAATTGGCTTACGGGTAAACGTTCAATCAACTCGAACTTGTCAGTCAGCAAGACTGCTTCAAGAGTGCCTAGCAATGCCTTTGCGGCGTTGCTTATCGGCTCTGGAACTTCAACTGCGATGCGTGGTGGAGGCTCCGGTTTTTTAGGCGGTTTAGCCGCTTCACAGATTGGAACTTTGTTTTCTATGGCTTCAGCGATTTCTTTGCAGTTGCACTCTTCGATTTCTTTGCCTCTTGGAGCACGACCGACAAACTTGACGCTTGTCACTTGCTGCAGCTCTTTGAGTATCAGGTCGCCGCCTCGGTCGCCGTCAAGCAGGGCAGTTGCAAGTTTCTCTTTAGTTAGCTTCTTTATTGATTCAGGAACTTTGGCGCCTTCAAGGGCAACGGTGTTGAAAATTCCGCAGCGCATCAAATTAATTATGTCCGCTCGTCCTTCAACCACAAAAATTTCTTTTGCAGCGTCCAATCCTGGACCCGCAGGCAAGTCCTCTGGACCGTACTTTTCGACTTTGCCGATTTTCATGGTATCGGAGATTTCTTTGTAAACTTCATCTATGCTTGGCATCGACTCGATAGTCCATTTATGCAGGATTTCTTTTGCGCGGTCAATGATTATTTTTCTGCGTGCTTCTCTGATGTCTTCGATTTTTTCTAAACCGACTTTGGCTGAGCATGGACCAACACGGTTAATGCTTTCTATGCTGGCAGCAATCAAAGCTGTTGAAACCTTATCTAAACTGGTTGGAATAGTTATTGCGCCGGTGGTTTTGTCGTTTTTTGAGTGCAGCTCAATTTCGATTCTTCCGATGCGGCCTGTTTTCTGCAGTTCTCTTAAGTCAAGTTCAGGCCCAAAAAGTCCTTCTGTTTGCCCGAAAACTGCGCCTATCACATCGGGTTTCTCAACTACACCTTCAATTTCAAATCTAGCGGATATAACGTACTTTATCGTAAATGTTTGGGATGTTCCCGTAAATATGCACTTCCTATTTGTGAATTATACTATTTGACTATGTTAATCGCATAAAGCGAGTTTTCTCGCTATGATGAGATTTTAATTATTTATTATTTGATAAAATTTAGTTGCATGCCATTTAATAATGGTTGTGGTTTTGTACTAATCGTTTTTCAGAGTTGAACATTAAAAGTCGTAAAAACGCTCAGCGAAATTTGAGAAATAGACTTTTGAAAAATTTTTGGTTTGGCGAACCAGCATTGTTAACCTCATGCGGCAAACCAAAACTATTCAGGAAGAGTAAAGGAGAAAAGAAAAATGACAGTCGCACTTTGGTCTCTGCTGATTCGCCAAACTGTTGTGCGGGTTTTACGCGCATATGACATAAAATGCAAAAAATAATAAAAAGATATGTTGTTGCATCAAGGAGCCAACAGTTTAGGCGCTTAGCCTTAACTAGACTGCCTTTCGTGCGCTTGGTTACATTTTAAAAGGAAGATTCCAGATCTTTCCCATCGCAGGTTAACCCTTCACCCTTATATAATAATACAAACAAAAGGTAAATACCACATACGAGGTCTGTCATGAGCTTACGGTTAAACCCTGAATACGAAAAACTGCTACCAAAAATGTCTGAGGAAGAATTCTCTGAGCTGAAAGCTTCTATACAGGCAGAAGGGCAACATTACCCCATAATAGTTAACGAGGACTTGGAGGTTTTAGATGGGCACCACAGGTACCGCGCATGCACCGAGCTTGGGCTTGAACCTGATTTTGAAGTGCGCAAGTTTGAAGACAAACTTGTAGAGAAAAAATTTGTGATTGAGGCAAACCTTAGGCGTCGCCACCTGAACAATTTCCAGCTTGTAGAGTTGGCTGTGCCGCTGCTTGAGATTGAGAAAGCGTTGGCGAAGAAGCGGCAGGGAGACAAAAACGGGCGAAACAAGGAGTTGGGGTTAGCGCCAGATGACGCGGAGCCAGAGTTTAAAGCTAAAGCAACTGAGGTGGTAGCGAAGAAAGCGGGTGTTTCAACTCGAACTTTTGAGCGCGGAAAAAAAATACTGGAAAAAGCAAGTGAAGACGATAAGCAGAAGCTGCGTGAGGGGAAGGCTAGCATCTCAAGAGTTTACCAAGAAATTGTTTCAAGCGAAAACCCAGAGTCAAAAAAAGCGGTTGAGGAACCGTCAGCTCTAATACAGGACAACCCTCGTGAAGCGCAAAATAAAGCGGAATTGTTAACGCTTTTAGAGCACATGCTTAAACAAGAGCTATTTTGTCCTTCATGCGGGAACTCAATGTTCGAATGCTCCAAATGTCATAAGACACTTAAGGAATCATTAGAATCTAAAAACTCCGAGCAATAAGCAGCTTAAATCAGGAACATCTGAAATTAAATCAACAACTGTTCTTAACCTGTTACGTCGCTCTAATAGAGTCTGCCATCTCGATAAGATAAGATTTGTAAATGCTCTGTTTGAGTGGACCCAAGCATTCAACAGCTCTGTCTATGTAACTGTTTATTTTTCTTTCGCTGTACGAGATAGACCCAGTGTTTTCCAAGAACTCAAACAGTTTTTCTGGAGTAACCTTCCGTTTTGACCTATCTTCCGGTTTCTCAGCAAGGAAACTTTGAAAAGCCCTTTTTTCTGAAGCATTTGCCATGCTGTTCATGTAAATTAAAGGAAGAGTCTGTAAGTCATTGAGGTTCGGAGCTTCTCCTTCTCGAAGAGAGCTTACATCAGCTAAGTCATCGCGTATCTGAAAAGCTAACCCAAAGTTTTCACCAAATCCCGCCAAACCATCGCTTTCAAGGGGAGAGCCGCCTCCAGCAATTGCTCCACAAAGAGTAGCAGCTTTAAAGAGGGACGCAGATTTCTTGGTGATTTTCTCTAAATAATTACTTTCATTCATCTCGGTGCCCGGGGTCAAGGCATCAATGCATTCGCCATCGCAAAGCAGGAGACACGCTTGCGAAATCACTTTGGAGATTTCCCTGCCGTAATCTGCAGCTAAGTTAAGTGAAAGAGATGCTAAGGCGTCCCCGACAAGTATTGCGTCTTTGACGCCCCATCTTGCATGAACCGCAACTGCATTCCTCCTGAAATTGTCATTATCCAAAATGTCGTCGTGAACCAGAGTGGCTTCATGCAGCAGCTCAATAGCCAAAGCCAGCTTTTTCAAAGGTTCTTTTTCTGCGCCCACGCTTTGACCGCTAAGCAGGACAAACGTCGGTCTTAACAATTTTCCCCGTGTCCGCAGCACGTAAACGATTTTTTCGCTGAGCCTCAGATCGGCAACTTTCCTTGAAAGGCTTGAAATCTCCGATTCCATCTCTTTGCTTGTTTCCTCTAAATAGGTTTGGTACGCCCTCTCATTCAATTCTAGGCCAACACTGTTATAACTCATAAAGATACACTTGAAATGAAAGTTGCTTGCATTATTTTCCTAAAACCCATACACCAAAAAATAGTCCCGCCAGCGTTTAAACTTTCCTTCTTTCTTCAGTGCAGTTTCTCAACTCGCTTGTCAGGGGCTTAGATGCATGTATGTGAAGTTGGCGGCTTGGTAGAGCCATGCAGCGGCAAACAGGAGGGCGAATATCACGAAGAGCCATCTCCACCATTTGCTTTCCAGATGAGTTGCAGGAACGGAAAGAAGCGCGGGGGCAGCAAAAGACATGTAGCCTAAGGCAGCAAGTAATGGGTTGGAGGTAAGGCTGTATTTTAACATTGAATATGCGTCTACAAAAGCGTACAAACCTGCTACTGCGGCAAAGTAAGATACAGGTTTCATATTGACATTTAAGAATAACATGATCGCGCTCGTCAAAAGCACTAAGCCTCCAAGGGTGGCGATCCCGCCGAAGAGCACGTTGTACACTCCGCCTGAGAGTGCGAATGGCCAAATGAAACTGATCGCCATACCTGATATAAACAGGTAAAATCCCGCCGCTCCCGCCGCTATTGAGAATCCTCTTCGCAAATCTCCTGCTTTTTCATCAACCAAACCTGATGATGCGTTGTAATGAAGCATGATAGCGCCCATACATAATAGGACCGCGCTCAGGGAGACGTCCCACGCCATAACATCCAGAAAATCACCAGTTAATACCATATTAATCACTTTTTACGAATTATTTGACTTTTTGTCAACGAATAAACAATATATTTTATGATCAATCTGATATAAAAGGCTGATTTGGAATTCTTTCAAGTGCAAAGTTAAGGAAGAAAAGTTATTTTAAATTCAAATAAACAGCAACTTTGATTTCAAACTAAATAGAACTAAACTAAATGGACTATAAGAATTTTTGATCCGTATAACGAATCTATGTTCTCGTTGAAAAACTCAATCTATTTGAGGAGCCTCTATGGCTCGGAATTTTTTGAGCGCCTTGTGATATTCATGTAGAATCCGAGCATTATTGCAAGCATCGTTCCTCCGACTGCAGTAATGGTGAAGAACGCGGAGGTCATTGGACCTGACGTCGTTACTGCATCAACATGGACCGCCCCTCCAATTGCAGTGGGGTAAACTAGAAACTGAAGAGAGAATATTGTGATGCTGAGGAATGTGATGAAAACTGCCTTGTTTGATATTACTGCAGCGGTCTTTTTCGATGTCGTGTAGAGAACGCCGATTAGCAGGGTGAGGGCGATTGGTATAAGCATTAAAGCGGAGATAAATGATTCCGAATAAAGGTAGTAAGCGAGAACCGAGATGACGACGCCGGCCGCAGTTAAAGGCAAAACGGTTTTCTTCAAGTGATCAATAGCTAAGAATACGGGTGTAACGCCAAATCCTACAAGAAGCGTGCCGACCACAAAGAGAATGGAGCCAGACGAAGAAACCCAAGCGCCAAGCGAAAAAGTTCCAGCGGAAAAATTGACGCCGGCACCGCTGACTAGAGCTGAAAGAAGAACCAGAATGGTAAAACCAAGAACCAATGTTGATACGGCGTAGATTTTGTAGAGTTTTTCTTTATCGAGCCAATTTTTCTTTGTTATGAATTCTGCAAAAGCCAGTGACGCATTTCTTGCAACAAAGAAAACCAAAAATACTGTGAGCAAAGGTGCGAAGATGGATGCTATGGGAATCAAAAGGGAGGGAAAAGCAAAGTCGCCCATAACAACCAGAAAAGCCGCGAACGTCCCTGTAACTTCCCATATGGGCACAATGTATTTCAGAACTCTGGAGTTTGACTGTTGCCAAAAGAGGAGCAAAAAAACAGAACTCATTATCTCCGTAATTAGCAGTGAGGCAAATATCGCGAAGACGACAAAGTACGTTTCAAATATGAAGTTCAATATTTCACACCCATCATATTTGCACCTTTGTGCTTGTGCTCTTCTTTTTCAGACATTGAAGTGGAGTTGAAGATCCGCGTGAAGAAGTAGAATGTGAGCGGCAGCAAGATGAGGTAGAAAGCGATTATCAATATGCCTGGAACCAAAAAGCCTGAGCTGTAATTAGCTGCTTGCTGGCTAGTCATCACGTTGTAGACTATCCAAGGTTGTCTCCCAACCTCATCGGTCACCCAACCCAACTCCATAATTATTAAAGCAAAAAAGCCAAGCGGAATCCAACTGTAAAGAAAAAGTTTGGATTCGTGGGGTTTTTTTCTTAAAATTGCCCAATCAACAAAATAGGCTAAAAAGAAGAAACCGAGTAAGAAGCCTCCGATAACCATTGCGTCGAAGGTTGAATGCACATAAAGCGGCGGCCAATCCGAGGATGGAAACTGTGAAAGCCCAGGCAGAGTTTTGATCCCTGTTTCAATTTGGACAAGGAATGATTGCAGATGAGGAATCGGTATGCCTCCGTAAAACTGGCCGTTTTTTAAGCTGCCGAATAATTTTTCGGGCAAGTTGGTGCCTGGTGCTGGGTTCAGTTCAATCGCAGCATACTTCAATGGTTGAAGTTTAAGCAGCGTTGTAATCTCGTTTATCCCTGTTAATATCACCAACACTATCGTAATTATCCCAAGTGAAGCTGCGATTTTCAACCCTTTGGCCAGCATCTTTTTTTCTTCAAGGTCTTTTGATTTGAGGCTCCGCCACGCGAAATATCCTCCCACAAGCATCACTCCCGCGAACAAAACGGTGGGAAGAACATGCGCTACCTCGGCTATGGTTGAAGTTGTGAAGAACGGCGCCCAAATTGCCAGCACAGTCACCTTTCCGCTTTGAATGAAGGCGGATTCATCAAATCCGTTAGGTGTATTCATCCAGGCGTTAAGCATAGTGATGAGTATCGCTGAGAGCAATGCGCCTGCAGCGATAACGATTGACAGCATCCAATGTGTGTACTTGCCCAGAAAATCGGCGTAGTAAACGTATAATACGAGGGCGATGGTTTCCAGGAAGAAAGCGAAGATTTCTGCATAAAAGATTGAGATTGCTCCAGTTTCAGATACAAGCGTCATGAAGGTGGGAAACAGCGTTACAAGCTCAACCGCCATGACTACGCCGCTGGCTGTCCCGATGCCGAAAACTACCACAAACGCCTTGGAGAGCCGATTTGATAAAGCGCCGTAGTATTTGTCACTTCGGCGAAGTGAGAGAAATTCTGCCGTCGAAATAATAAAGATCAGTGCTATGCTCACGGAAACAAGTATAATATGAGATGCAATTGTAAAGGCAAAAAGAAACCTGTCAAAAAGCGCCATCGTACTAGAATTTAACAAAATTATCTGACCTTCTTTAAAAGAACCAAGCAGGTCTAAATAAAAATATTGTTTTGATTTGTTGATTTACGAAAGCTGCTGCAACCAAACTACTTCAAGGTAGCAGCATAGTCCTTTACTTTTTTAGAAGCCTCAGGCATCAAAGGTTGGCCGTGGCCGCTGAGCATAATGTCAAAATCAAACGTTGAGATTTTCTTGGCGGATTCCTTTGCTTTTTCTGGATCTAACGTGAAGTGTTCAGGCGAACCGGTGATTTTCCCATCCATAAATCTTATTGTATCGCCGACAAACATGACTTTTCTTTCTGAATCCAATAAGGCAATGCTTCCTTCAGAATGCCCAGGAGTATGAATAACGGTCAACCTGCCCACCTTATCATTATCTTTCAGCAACAAATCAACCTCGACAGGTGAAGCTTTAACGACTGAGCTTAAGGCTTTAAACATCAAATTTTTTGGTTTAGGCGGCGCCTTCTTTCCAGCCACGTAATCAGCGTCAAGCTCATGAACCGCCACCTTTGCATTTGTCAATTCCTTCATTTTTTTGGCGCTTCCAACGTGGTCAATGTGGAAATGGGTTAAAATAATCGTTGAAACATCGGTTGGCTTACGACCTAAACCTTCAATGTACTTTGTTATTTTTTTGTCGCTTCGAGGTAAACCCGTGTCGATTAAAATTAATTTGTCTCCATCTTCAACAAGGTAAACGTTGCCGTTTATACCTTCAATATGATGGACTCCTTCAGCAATTTTCATAATGGAACACCTGACCGAAAAATAAACTGTCCAGCCTTAAAAACCTATTCAACGCTTATATTAAGCTGGCGATGGCTTGCTATTAACGCGCGGCTTTCTTAGGACGTTGACTATTAAAGCAATAGTTGATACCGCCAGCAAGACAAGAATTACTGGGATGCTTAACTCCGGAGTCTGAAGCACCACTTTGGGTTCTGGAGACGATGAAGGTAATGGAGGAGGCGAAGAAGAAGCGGTGGTTGAAGGACTTGCTGTAGCTGAAGGAATAGGGGTTGGCGATGGACTTGGCGTGACCAAGGGCTCTGTGGTTGTTAAAGGCGAGGGCGTCGGGGCAGGCTGCGGTGTATTGAGAATTATTGAGCTGCTGAGAGTTGTTATTAAGCCTGCATTGTCTTGAATTTCGCAGTAAACTGTGTTTGTTCCATCTTGACCTGTTAGTTGCCAGCTCGTGGTGTTTGTATAAGGTTCCCAAGTTGTCTGGTTCCATGTGTCGTCATTGCTGAATCGGATTTGGCTGATGCCTGACAGAGAATCATTAGCAGTTAAGGTTAGAGTCACAGCGCTTGAGGACGTGGAGGTTGCACCACCGTTTATTTGAATTGAGCCAGTTGGCGGCGTTGTTTGCAGCTCAATCCCTGTTAACGTCACGGGTGGAAGCTCCATTGAACCTGTCCCATAAATGTTCCATGTGCTCCAGTACTCAAGGGTATTATTGCTGCCTTCGCTGGTTATGAATGGCTGCCCATTAGCGGTTACGTTGCAGATGGGTCCATTATTAATTTGATAAAAGGTTTCTGTAACGTTGAAGTCAGGGGTCAAGTTTATCGTGAAATTTGTAGTGTGCCACGCACCATCGTAATCGTTGGTTACGGTCGGCAAACGAGTTAGGGTAACACTGAAGTTTGATACGCCATCGTTTATGGTCAGTGTATGTTGCCCTGCAGCGGTGGTCGGCACAATAATGGTTGCATTGAGAAACCCGGTTGGGTCAGTTGTTGAAGTACCCGCATTTATGGAGTTATCCCACAGCAAAGAAACAGTACCAGGGTTAAACCATTCTCCAACAACATTTAGGGATTGACCATTTTGAACGAATAAAGTTGTACTTAGGTCCGTGTTGTTGCCGAATAAACCAGCTGCGGATACGTTGCCTATTTGCGATAAGCCTCTAAACCATTCAGTATATGGCACAGTAGTATTGTAGGAATTGCCGTTGCTGTTATCTTGGGCTTGGAAAACAAGGTTTTCAGAAAGCGGCGAGTTGTCGCCTGGCTGATTATTTTGCAGCAGGTCGGGAACGTTAAATGTGTAGTTAAACGCTTGGGAATCAGTTGCATAGTTACTGACAATGGGGATCCACAAATTGTTCACTGGGTTTAGGCACGAAATATTTACCGAACTGCCAGCTGTATAACCCATTCCGCTAAGCGTAACTGTGCCGCCACCTGGACCTGAAGTGGGCAAAACTGCAAGTGCAGAATTAAAGTTGTCTGTCAAGGGGCTGCCCAGCCCTGTCACGCGGTCGTAACCTACGGTTGCATTATAGAGCCCGTTTGACCCTGAGGTGATATCTCTAAAATAAGAGGAATAGGCTGATTTTGCTTTCCCATAAAGATTAGCGTTTGTTGCTGAAAGCCCATCAGCGTAAATTGCTGCCCACTGAGGTGCACCAATGCTTGTTCCGCCAACCATAATCCACCCGGAATTATAGCAAACTGCAACTCCCGTCTGTGGATTTGCGTCGTATGAAACGTCTGGAACAGCTCTTGTGGAATAGTTCAACCCGTAGCTTGTTTGGTAATTAGGCGCATGTTCATAGGAGCTTAATCCGCCGCCGCTGTCGCTCCAAGCTGTTTCAGAAATCACCATTCCGTCTGTGGCATTAAGGTTAAGAGTGGTTCCTCCTACCCCAACCACATTTGGTGAGCAAGCGGGCCAACTTACGCCCGCACCAGTGTCTCCTGAAGAAGCGAAGAAGGCAGCGCCGTAATTACTGGTAAAGTATGAGTCGTCGCTGGTTTCTCCTGAGAATTCCGGGGCTCCCCAACTCATAGAGATAGCGGTGACGCCTGGTTGATTTCGGGCATAGTTGATTGCTGGGAGAAGGCCGTTTCCAGAGTTGGTTGCTTCCACCAGCAAAATTTTAGCTTCAGGAGCAATAGCGTGGGCCCACTCAACATCCAGAGAGGTTTCTGTTGCCCAATTTGCGTTTGCTGTGCTGATTGTTGAAGACATGTTATAAACCTCAAATGTGTTGTTAGTTGGAAGTGGCAGATTAAATTGATTTGAAAACGCGGTTAAATCATTCCATATTGTCTTTGTATAATAAGCGTCTATTATGGCGATTGTACTCCCGTTGCCCCCTGAAGACGGAAGCCCATAAGCGTTTTTTATTTCAGCTGGAGAATAGCCAGAAGGTGAATTCATTGGGCTGACACTTTGCACAATATGCATGGGTTGAGCCACCCAAACATCATCTGCCTTTACAGCGGTGGTTTGAAGCGGTACAAAGCAGCTTATAATAAACATGGAGATAACTGCGATAACGAGAAATTTTGATAGCTTTTTGCCCCTCAAGCTGCCTCAGTTACCTTTTTAGAGCTTATGTTAGACGTAGGTTGGTTACTTACTTATTATTAATGTCGGTTAAGCGGTTGTGTGCGTATCTTGTACAACAAAACATATCTGTTCCAATTTGCAAGCGCAAATAATATAGCACTATACACAACAACATTATAGAGTGAATTAACACATGCAAAAGTCTTATTCACGATTACTCGGAGTCGTTGGGAAACCGAACACGGGAAAATCCACATTCTTCAGCGCAGCAACCTTGGTGGCGGCTGAAATAGCGAATTATCCTTTCACCACAATTAAGCCTAACAGGGGAGTTGGCTACGTACGTACGCCCTGTGTTCATGAAGAATTCAAAGTGCAAGATAACCCTAAAAACTCGCTATGCCTAGACGGCGTAAGGCTTGTGCCCGTCGAACTAATCGACATTGCAGGTATTGTTCCAGGCGCCTGGGAGGGAAAAGGCTTAGGAAACCAGTTCTTAGACGAAATCCGCAGGGCAGACGCCCTTATCCATGTAGTTGACGCTTCAGGCGGGACAGACTGCGAAGGAAAAAGCTGCAAACCCGGCGAGCACGACCCGCTTGAGGACGTGCAGTTCTTAGAACGTGAAATAACGATGTGGATGGTGGCTATTCTTAAGAAGGATTGGTCGAAGATTGCCCGGACAGCGGAAGCTGACAAAAAAGGCATCACCACGCCGCTGGAAGAGCGTTTAACGGGTTTAGGCATAAGAAAACAATATGTTGCTGAGGCTATAAGAAGGGCAAATTTGAATGTTGACAAACCCGCAACGTGGACTGACGAAGACTTCTACCGATTTGTAGACAATTTAAGGCGGCTGTCAAAGCCCATGTTGATTGTGGCGAACAAGATTGATTTGCCATCGGCTGAAGCTAACTTGGAACGCATGAAGAAGCTTGATTACACAGTTATCCCGTGCTCCGCCGAAGCGGAACTTGCACTTAGACGCGCAGCCGAAAAACAGTTAATCGATTATAAACCGGGCGACTCCGACTTCAAGATATCTCACCCCGAAAAATTGACACCAGGCCAGATTAAGGCTCTGGAAGCTATACGTGAAAAAGTGCTCCAGAAAAAAGGCTCAACAGGCATCCAAGACGCGATGAACACAGCTTACTTCAAACTTCTCAACATGATAACCGTTTACCCCGTGGAAGATTTAGAGCACCTCTCAGACCACAACGGCAGAGTGCTGCCTGACGCTTACCTCATTCCTAAGGGAACAACCGCGCATCAATTCGCATACTTGATACACACGGAACTTGGAGAAAGCTTCCTCTACGCCATCGACGCACGAGACAAAAGAAGAATCGGCGAAGACGCCATCCTCAAAGACCGAGACGTAATAAGCATCGTAAGCGCCAAAAAAAGAGCTTAAAATTCTGCTGAAGTACCTTTAATGCACTCCGCGCAGTAAAACTCTGATTCAAGCCCTAATCGAAAATTAAACTAAAAATGCCCTGAATCCGAAACCGCTCTACCTATAGACCTACCCGCTATTTACGCCAGAAAACCGCCACAAAAAGCAAATGACGGAAGAAGAAGAAGAAAAATTGTTTTCACCAGCTTCTTCTTCTTTTGAATAAATATTGCCGAGAAGAACAACAGTTGTTTTTCGGGTGTTGTTGTTCTTTCAAAATTATCCTGCTGTGCCGTAGCCGCTGACTGTGACCACAGCGTTTGTGGAGCTGGCGCTTGATTGCGCATCAATTACGACGCCTAAAATTATGTCTTGCGAGGGGTACAGCTGCATCATTTGGTCGTTGCTTAGCCACGTTGCTCCGCTGCTGGTGAAGGTCTGCGTTACCCCGTTTGAGACTACGTTGTCAGCGAATACCAGGCGGATTCTAACGGTTACGGTTTCGTTGTTGTTGAAGCTGCCGTTGACTTGAATTTCAGGTTCGAAAGTGAAGATTTGAAGCGGCAACGTTTGAATCGTCACGTTGGCGCCGTACTGACCATTTACGCCCACCGGTACGTTGATGTTTTGTTTTTCAAAGGCGGTGCCGACGCCGGAAATCCATATGCCATATGGGTTATGGATAGCTGCTGTCCAATTGCCCAGAAAGCTGACGCCGCTGTCGATGGTTGGGGGATAAATGCAGGTTTGCCCCAGATCCATGGCGAACATGTCATTTGGCACGTTGGTGAAGGACTCGAACACTACGCCGAACAGCTGCGTTTGATCCATTGAGCCGGCATCTGAAAGCCCAGTCTGATTGGTAACTCCATCTTGCCCCATCCAAAATCGGACATCCTGCAGTTGGCTGTCAGAAAGCTCAGCTAACGGTTCAACGCTGATGCCGACAGAGTTATCCCTTATGTTGAAGAAGCAACTGTCAATTACTGAACTGTCATAAGAACCTGTAGCATTGCCGACTGGCGTTTGGAAATCTATGCCTTCGGTGGCGTTTATGAAGCTGCAATCCTCGATTTTTGTGTCTTCACTCCAAGTGTTTGTGTTTGCCAATTCGACGCCGACTGATGTGTTCTCGAAAATCATATTGGAAATCGTGGTTCCAAACGAGTTTTCAACTCGCACAGTTCCATTTATTATTGTTAAGCCCGAAACGGAGGCGAACTGCGAAGTGGTGTAGTTGTCGCCGTAAATGATTATTTTGTATCCGTTGCCGATTATGGTTGCTCCGTTCCCGACGATTTGGGCGTCCATTTTGTTGGAAATCGAAACGTCGCCGCTTAAAGTGTATGTTCCAGGGTTAAGGTAAACAGAGTTCCCCTGGCTGAACACCGAATTAAGGGCGGATGAAGCGCTGCTTGATAAACTTGTGGAACCTGTTAACATGTTTGTTAATTGGTAATTGTTGCCGTTTTGGGAAAGGACAAAATCGTAGCTTAAAGCGCCAGAATCAGGGCTGTTTGGCCGCTTAAAAATGAGGTAAGTGTTAAAAGCGGACAACGCAAGCACAGCTATAAGGAGAACGGCGAGGAGACGTTTTGAGATAGCTATTTTTGAGTTAACTTTCATATGAAGGCTCGGAGGTTTTGAAGTACATGTGTGAACCAACGTTAATTAAATTTTATGCCATAACCCCGAATTCGAAGGCTCCGCGGGTTCAGCACAAAATCTTTAAGGCTGAAGGTTGAAAATACACTGGCGCGAGAAGAGGCAGATGATTTGGTTCAGAAGAAAACCCGTGACAACTTTGCGTTAATTATTATTGGCTTATGCGTGATTGCGGCGGTATCTTTAACATCGATCTTTTATTCGATTCAGACTGCCAATTTGCAGAATCAGATAAATGATTTGCAGGCTCCAAAACTCGTTAACGTCAGTTTAGGCTATTCAGATAACCGTCAAGGCACAGTTCAAGTAACAGGCTACGTTTATAACGCTGGAAATGTGACAGCTCACGGCTGCTACGTCAACGTTACCCTTTCAAGAGGCAGCGTGATCTTGAATTCAACCAACTTGTATTTCGGCCAAGAGCCCTCTTTAGGACCCATTTTCGGAGGTTACTCCGTGCCTGGTGACGCATCAACATACGTAGACGGCAACGTAACCTACACTGGAAGCCCGCCTACAAACGTTACCTTAACACTCGGGTGGATTGCACCATGGCAAATTCCAGTACCATAAAACATCAATCTTTCCCCATTGCAGCTGGTTCATCGGCAGCTATCGCGTCCCTCATTACCTTGGCTTATACTATTTCAGGGTTCACTCAAAGCATTAATCATCAGCAACCAAGCATCTACTATTCTGGATACAGCTACGCGGGGTACTCTGCTATGGCATGGTTCGGCGTCTTAGCTCTCGCCTTCGGCTGGAGTGGCATCGCATACATCATAATAAGAAAACATTTTGCTTTATCGGTGACGGGGATTTCTTTTATTTCTGCTTCATGCCTAGTTGAAGCGACCGTCTTGTATTACATTCCGCCGACGAACGGAGCCACCATGATACCGCCTTTTATCTCTGCAGTACCTCTGATAGTTTTGCAGATGCTCTTTTCCTTAGCAGGCATAATATTGACTGCCGCCTCAAAAAAACAGTTTAACAACCAATAGAAACAAAGATCGGTCTAATCAAAGCTTCATGATTTGAGCATGAGGTACGCCAGCTATGTTCAAAACGGCGTCAGGATGAACATACCCCTGCGATATGGCTTTTTCTACGCAGCATTTGCCAACGAGATTAACTATGGTTGAATTATCAATCATTCCCATAGCTTCATCAACCGTGGCTTTTCTTCCATTATAAAATTCTTCTTTAATATGAAAAACGATTTTGCCGTCCCTGAGAGTTCTGCCAAGAAGTTCGCAGTCGCAGACGGCTAAAAGCACGTTGCTGCCTGCTTTCTTAAGGTTCGCATAGACATCCAATTGGGGTCGCCTACAACTGTTTAATTGCTGATTTAGCGCCGCAAGCGTTGCAAACTAGAAAAGACAAGCGTTTCTCCTTAACTATTCTGGTGTCGGGGCGTTTGCAGATGGGGCAAACAACGTAATTTTCCATGTATCTCTGCAGCAAACGTTCAAAGCTGTCGCGGCGAAATTTTCCCTGAAAAATCGCTCTTGAATCTTGGAAAGTGGCTGCCGTCGCCATTTCCCGAGTTAAAAACTTCAGAATATGTTGAGGATCCCTGTCTAAAGCGTCGGCAACTTCTTTGAAATTGGAAATGATGGTTCGCATACCGACTGTATTAACCATTAGGTTGGGCAGTTCCAAGCGCTCATGTTTCGCGGAAACTTCAGGCATTTGAGCGCAAGCCTTCTTCAGTAAATCCTCGTAATTAAACGTCATAACTCTACAGCTCACTAACCCATTGTCCCGCCTGTATTTAAAAATTATAATCTTAAAACTGCTGTTTTTCCATGTGAACTACATAGTTTGTACAGAAAATCATTATAAATGCTTAAGCAACAAAGCTCATTAACTTCAACTGCATTAGAGGCAATGCAAATGTCAGAGCAACAAAAACCCATTAAAATAGAAGATCTACATCAGCAAATCGAAAAACTAAGAGAGCAAGCAAATACTGCATATGCTCAAACCACAAAGTTCATCGAGCAGAGAAACCAGCTAAACGACCAGGTAAAGCAGATCCGACTGGAAATTGACGAGTTGAAAACCGAGCGCGACGGCATCAATGAAAAAGTGAAGATGCTAAAACAGCAAAGAGACGAAATTAGAGCTAAAACTGCTCCAATCACCGAGAAAATAAACGTCATAAAAGAAAAAATTGATTTACTTAAAAAAGGAGTGCCACGGGAAAGGCAGCAGGATTTGCAAGAGGAACTTGACGCAATTGAGTGGAAGATTCAAACCACTACTCTTGATTTGCAGGAGGAAAAAGGATTAATTGAGAACGTCAAGGAGCTTGAAACTCTACTTAGCGCTTACAAGAAAATTGATGCTAAACACAAAAAAATCAAGGAATTAATGTCGCAACGGCAAACCATCGAAGCTGAAGCAGACGTTATCCATAACGCATTAACTGATTTAGCCAAAAAAAGCCAAGAAATACATACCAAAATGATCGAAAAAGTGAACACTGCCAAAATAAGCAAAGCCCAAGCTGACAGCCTACATCAAGCTTATGTAAAAGCCAAGGAGGACATTCTTGGTTTTCAAGTGAAAATCGCAGAGTTAACGGGGCAACTGCAGGGTTTGAGAGCTTCCATGTGGGAAGAAGATAAAGTTAGGCGGATAGCGGCTCAGCAGGCTTATAAAGAAAGAGAACAGGCAGATAAAGAAAGACAGCAAGATGCTAAAGAAAAACAGCTGGCGGTTAAAGAGAAACAGCAGGCTATCAAAGAAAAACTTGGGGCTGAAGCTCGAGAGAAGCTGCAGAAAGGCGAAAAACTAAATTGGAATGAATTTCAACTCCTTATGGGCGACGACGAAGAAGACGATTCTAAAACACAAGATTAAAGTTAAATGCCAGTATAAAGGGAATAGAGATGTAGATGGCTAAGAAGGAAACGCAAGAACAAACGCAAAAGCGTATCCTAATTTTATGCGTTGACAGAGACGGCGACATCGAAGTAAAAACGGGAATAAAAACGCCTCTTCTTGGAAGAACCGCAAACTTAGACGGCGCAGTTGCCTTAGCTTTAAAAGACCCTGAAGAACCAGATGCAAACGCCATGTTCGAGGCTGTGCGGCTTTATGATAGGCTACAAAACGAAAAGCAGCCGGAGGAAATGTTTGAAGTCGCTACAATAACAGGTTCTGAGCTGGGCGGCGTAAGCGCGGACAGAAAATTAGTTGGCGAATTAAATAATTTACTTGACACTTTTAATGCTAATGAAGTGATTCTGGTTAGTGACGGTTATTCTGACGAGGCAATTTTGCCTCTTGTTGAATCCAGGGTGCCTGTTTCGTCAGTTAGACGGATAGTTATAAAGCATAGTGAATCAATCGAGGAGACCGCTGCTGTCTTCACAAAATATGTCCGGCTGCTGGTCAATAACCCGCGGTATGCACGTATGGCATTAGGTTTGCCTGGATTGCTGGTTTTAATTTTCGGTATTCTTTGGGCTATCAACAATTTCGTTTACCCAGGCGCCATTGACTACTACGGAATTGCCTTTGTAATTGTGCTGGGCGGTTTCTTACTTATCAAAGGCTTTGGCGTTGACAGATCAGCTAAAGACGTCTATAAATGGGTAAAAGACTATTCACCGCCGCCCCTGCGAATGCAAATGTCAAATTACATGGTTTTCGCGGGAATCTTATGCATCGCTGTCAGCGTCTATCTTGGAGTAGCAAACGTCAACATTAACGCTGGACCGTTTCCCACTGATTTTGCAGGATGGATAGCTATTACTCCAAAGATAGTTACTTTCTTTATCAAAGGCATTGTTGACCTTCTAGTGGTGGGTCTAACCATAGTTTTTGCGGGAAGAAGTGTACGTTTATACTTTGGAAGAGACCCAAAATTACTGCGCAACATCGCTTTAATTGTCACTGTTGTGTGGTCCGGTTTTATTCTTGAAGCAACTGCCAACGTAATCTATAGCATCTACAACTCAAACGGGCAATCAATTGTAAGCCTCAATAACCAGTATTTTTCGATGTTCATCTTTACGGTAGTTGTAGGTATCTTAATCGGCATTGCTTCTGTGCTGTTAATTTTCATATTTAGCCGTTCAACCGCTGGTTTCTTTAAAAAATCTGCTAAGGATGAAATATCTGAATAAAATTTGTTCCCGACTTTTAAGGTGGAATTAGGGCAAGATTTAATTGAAACTGGCAAAGCTTAAGTATAACGCAAAGTCGAAGAGAAAAACCTTTCAAGAATTGTTTAACATGCGAGGTCACGTTTAGTGCTTAAAAAGATGCTTTCTGTCATCGGCGCATATAAGCTGTATGAGAAATGGCTTTGGCAGCAGGTTAAAGGCGGAGTAAAACCTGAACACGTCGCGATAATTTTAGACGGAAACAGGCGATGGGCGGCAAACGAAAAGGAAAGCCACCCGTTTTTGCTGCAGGATAAATGGGGCCATCAGAACGGCGCTGACACGGTTGAGCTGCTTTTAGATTGGACCCACATGATCGACGTCAAGTACGTCACACTTTACACGTTTTCAACTGAGAATTTTTCCAGGCATTCAGACGAAATCGAAAAAATCATGCAGGTTGCTGAAGAAAGATTCCGAAAACTGCTGCATGATGAACGGTTGCATCGGGATAAGATCCACGTCAAAGTTCTCGGCAGAACTAACCTTCTTCCTAAAAGTTTACAGGAAACTATCGCAGAGCTGGAAGCGGCAACGGCGAATTATGACTGTTACTTCTGGAACTTCGCGTTTGCTTATGGCGGCAGAGCAGAAATCGTGGATGCAACTAAAAAGATTGCTCAGGAAGTCAAGAGCGGCGCGCTGGACGTAGATGAAGTGACAGAGAGCACTTTTGAAAAGTACCTCTACACATCTCACATGGATAAACAAGACCCAGACATGATTATACGCACCTCAGGAGAAGAACGATTAAGCGGGTTCCTGCTTTGGCAAGCCGCCTACAGCGAACTTCTTTTCCTCGATGTTTACTGGCCTGATTTTCGCCTTATCGACTTGCTGCGAGCCATCCGAACATTCCAGTACCGCAAACGTCGCTTCGGAAAATAATGCTTCAGCATTCGACCTTCGGCACAGCAGGATAATTTTTTAAAGAACAACAACACCGTAAATTCAAATGTTGTTCTTCTTGGCAATATTTTAAAAGAAGAAGAAGCTCTGTGAAAGCGTTTTTCTTCTTCTTCCGCCCAGTTTCTTTTTGCAGCGGTTTTTTGGCGCAAATAGCAGGCAGGGCTATAGGTAGGTCGGCTTCGGGGCTTGTTATAGTTTGATTTTTTGATTTAAAGCTCAATCAGGGTTTCTATAAAAAACAAAATGAGAATTATCAACAAACCGACCATCAGCATAACAGGTTTATACAATTGGATCCCCGACTGAGTTTCGGCTCAGTGCCAGTCATCAGCTGAATTGTCAGCGTTTTGAGTGCAAAAAGTTTAGATTTCGAATTTTTCGATTATTCTGTTTTCTTTTTCTCCCGTGATTTCGGCGATTACGTGGAAGAATTGTTCTAGCCCTGAGTTTATGATTCTCGGCTTTAAGAGTTCGTCAATTTGGAATACGCCTGCTGAATTTGACATTTTGATTTTTATGTTTATTGGTTTTTCTCCATGCTCAGTTGTTTCAGCGCATTCCACTTCAACTTTTTCGATAGAGAGTGCTGAGACCGCGTGGATGTCCACTTTTCCAGCTTGAAAAGGAATCCGGGCTCTTCCCGCCTCCATGTCCAAGGCGTCAGCGATGCCGACTATGCCCGCCTCTTTCGTCAGTATTCGGCTATGTTGGGGTTCATTGTTGTGGGGTTCTTCATGGGTTACGATTGCGTGGAGAACCTCCGAAGTCATTATTGCTATTTGTTCTTCATTGTAGGTTGGCGGAAGGCATTTCTCCAGAAATTGCAGAGCCAAGAATGCGCCGTATTTCTCGTGGTTATGCCTTTGAACTATCATGCCTAAATCGTGGAAGATTGCGCCTAAAACAACAACAACTTCCGCATCATCGTTTTGCATATCGTAATTCTCCACTATGCTGGGTGTTATGAGTTTTTTCTCAACCATAATCCGCAGAATCTTCAACCCGAGGTTCGCTACGATTTTAACGTGTGTTGGACCATGGTCAGTGTAGCCCATGCGCTCTATAGCCATGACGTTGGCGCATTTCCAGTAGGTCTGAAGCTTCTTGTCTTCTTTTATTCTTTCCATAACCGCCTTAAGTTTGGCGTTGCTTCGATACGGGATGTTAAAGTGATAAGACACTTGAGGGTTGCACCAGTAAAATGATTACTAGGCAAGACATTTAAACCTGCATCAAAACGCCTAGTGGTTCATCCAAGGCGGTTAACTTTTTTTAATTTCACGTTTAGTAGAAAAAAATACGTGTTTACAAATTTAGTTTAAGTTTTGCACTCGTAGAAAAGTTACCCAAGTCCAAGAAGCTGACTTAATAATTTTCTGGGCTACGGGTCCAGATTTTTCCTTTTAGCTAAGCGTATAAAACCTCGTGGGATAGTGTACTCCGTTCTATTCGGAATATCACTATCTACTATCTCAACTATCAGAGTAATTCTACTGTATTTTTCCAAAGGGTCTTCTTTTTGAAACCTTAAGTATATGTTTCCTCGAAAAAAAGCCAGGTGACCGAAATCCGCCTTTTCTAACAACAAAAGGAGATGGGCTACTTCCTTTTGACTTAAACCCAGCATCAGTTGAACATCTTCCATCATTTTGTCAATACTTTGAGTGAGCGCTTTAAGTTTAGGCACAATTTCTTTGGTCATTCTACCTAACCTCCTTCGGACGCTGACAAAATTTAAGTACACCTTTTGGTGAGAAAAACGCCTTTTCTACGCTATCACGTACGAATGTGGTTCCAATCTGCATCATACTTATTCAACGATGACTCTACTTGGCTCTTCCACTCGTCAATTGGAACTTTTATTGGCACGACTTTAATCTGAGGACACACAAAGCCTTGAACAAAGACAGTCAGTGTTACATAAACCCAGAATGTTGCATCAAGTTTTTCATTTAGGCACCGCAGCATATCAACTTCAGGATAGAAAGTAATCTTGATGTTAGATTCGCCTTGCCCTCTTACCGATTGATATTCCAAAAACTGTCCAGTGAAGGCACCTTCCAGTTTTCCTCTTCCATACTCTTTATTGAATTCAACCTTGAAGAGTATTCTGTCGATAACAAGTTCCGAATCCAATTTACTTGTTCCCTTAAGTAACACAGACATTAATGGTCTCCTTAAATCATCATCATAGACCATGTGCGCCTCCTTCATTTCAAATTCTAATGGAGGGAACGGATTTTTCCTGCTCTGTAAATAAACTTGAATGCTTTTTCGTGTTAGCTCGGACCAATTTACATCTGGAAACTTATCCATCTCAGCTTTGAGGTCTTCGGATATGGATACTGTAAAGTTTACCACATTAAGCACATCCTTCAACTACACATGCCAATATGTATACGACACGTGTGTAATAAGGTTTACTTTTTGGTTCTAACTTTTTGAAAAAGCATGCGCTTTTATAATTCAATGATATTGCTCGAGAAGGTCTTTCAACAGACAAATTATCTTTGTTTTCTCTGTAATCTGAACTTCTATTCCTTTTGGTATAGTTTCAGTGACAACATATTCGGAGTCCCAAGCTAATTCTTTTTTATCCCAGATAACCTCTTTGGGCAAAATTCCTCTGTGACGTTCTGCTACAACCTTATAAAGCAAATATTCATACTTGGCTCGTCTGGATATAGAGTCCACAAGAAGACGCTTTTTATCATCATCAACGTAACTTAATGGCAAACCATCCATTCTCATGAAATTCTTGAGGTTGCCTGTTTCTAAAATCATTAATATTACTTCTTGAGCTTCAGGAATCATATCCAACCTGCTTGATTTAGCAGATTCATTCACAACGTCCTTGATTGGGTATGTCAATAATTGCCTACGTGTTTTATGCTCATTTAACTCGGGAGTTGTCTCAACCTCAACGGACTCTTCATAGCTGCCTTGATATTTCATAGCTTTGCCGCATTTTATGCAATACGTTTTTTCTCCCATATCTGCAAACAGCTCAAATCCCCCATGTTCATCACATGTCCATACGTGAACTTTATTCACAATAGTCGCCCCATTGATATTTGAAACATGAATTCGACTTAAATCTTGCGTCTGTGATTGTCGCGCGCGCAGATAAGGTTAGGAAGGAAGCCAACAAAGAATAAATAATAAAAACTTCTTCCGCGCACGCTATATGATGTTCCACCGAAGGAACAAAGCATGACAGACTAATATATGGAAACGCTAATTTCTGAGTTAATCAATAACTTGACTGAATATCATGTCCGATAAAGAGAGAGTGGACTTAGCTTATAGACGCAATTCATATAAAATACACTTATTTAGGCTGGACAAACTTGCCAGGACAGCAAACTCTATGAAGGCGTACATGTATCAGGTTATGAAAAGCCCAACAGTATCCTTTTACGAAATTGACCAAATTGATTTAGACTTGAGAACATGTATAAAAGAGGAATTCTCAAAATCAAAAGTTGAAGGTCAAGAATACCGAAGCCAATGTTTTAACGACGTTAATGCAACATTTATTCGAGCAATGAACACATTGGACAAAAACAACGCCGAAGGAGTGCTGGAAGCTTTCTCAGTTCATGGCGCCTACGACATAATCGTTAAGGTGAAAGCCGATACGTTTTCTAACTTAAAGGACATAATTGCTCGGATCAAGAGGAACCTGCCTAAAATGCAGAATATGGAAACGATTTTAATCGTGGAACCTTCAACCCCAAGCTAATAATTGAAGAAACCCTGACATTTTAGTTTCTTGATTCGCGCCAATTTTTCCTTGGAGACTTCCATAGAAGTGATGCTAACCTGTTAAGTTGTTTCACAAAACGAATCAAACCATTACAACTATGGTTTATATTTTACAAACTACTTGTTTAAATGTGGTCTTTTTATGTTTCCTCGACCTTTCGATTATTTTTCGCCGAAAAATCTCTCCGACGCGTTGCAACTTCTTCAAACCCTCGGACCCGAAACAAAAATTTTGGCTGGCGGTCAAAGCCTGATACCTGCTTTGAAGCTGAGGACTCTTTCTCCAAAAAACGTGGTTGATATAACTGGCATCAAAGAGCTCAATTATATTCGCAAAGAAGAAAACATGCTTAAAATCGGTGCATTAACAACCATGAGCACCATAGAAAATGACTCTGAGATTGCTGCGCTACTGCCGATTCTCACCGAGACCGCATCAGGAATCGCTGACCCCTTAGTCAGGAACCTGGGCACGGTCGGAGGCGACTTATGTCTTGGATCTCCTGCAAATGATCTGCCTGCAACGATGCTTGCGTTAAACGCGTTATTCGCGATTGCGGGTAAACAGGGAACCCGAATTATCCAGTCAGATCCATTTTTTTTAGACAAATTCAAAACCGCTATAAAGCCTGATGAGGTTCTGGCTGAAATCCAAATACCCCTGCATGAAGGCCGCGTTGGGAGCGCTTACTGCAAAGTCAAGAAGGGCTCCGGCGGTTTCGCAATAGCGGGTGCCGCAGCACACGTTTCAGTTGCGGATGATAACACGGTTTCTCAGTGCCGAATCGCAATGACTTCTGTCGGTCCGAAGCCGTTGAGGGCTGAAAAAGCTGAACAGGCCTTAGTGGGAAAGACGTGTCAGGAGACTGTGTTGGATAACGTTGCTGTATTGGCTGTGGAAGCCTCAAAGCCGATTACGGATATTACTGCGTCGGCAGAGTATCGGCGCAAAGTTTTAGGTATCCTAGTGAAAGACGCGGTGGAATCAGCGTATAAAAGAGCGGTGATGGGCAGCTATGAAAAAAGTTAAAACATGTTTTAAGGTTAATGGGAAACCTGTTGAGCTTGAATTAGAGCCAAGACGGCTACTTGTAAGTGTACTTAGAGAAGACCTGGGGCTTACAGGCACACATCAGGGCTGCGACACGACGAATTGTGGTGCATGCACGGTTTTGGTGGATGGTAAAGCAGTTAAATCTTGCACGATGCTCGGCGTTCAGGCAAACGGCAAGGAAATACTCACTATTGAAGGATTGGCAAAAGAGGGCGATCTGCATCCTTTGCAGAAGGCGTTTATAGAAAAGCAGGGGTTGCAATGCGGTTTTTGCACGCCGGGAATGATAATGACGTCTTACTGGATGCTGAGCCAAAACAGAGATTTGAGCGATGAAGAAATAAAGAGGATGCTTTCGGGCAACTTATGCCGATGTACGGGTTACCGGGGAATTGTGGAAGCCGTCAAAGAGGCTAAAGACCCGATGAAAAACAAGGCTGGTAACACTGAATGAGCGAATCAAAATTGTTGGTTAGAGGCGCAGGAAAATACGTGGATGACATAAAACTGCCCAATATGCTTTACATGGCTGTTGCTAGGAGCCCTCATGCGCGGGCGCGGGTTCTTTCCGTAAAAGGCGGTTTGAACCGCAATGACTTAAAAGGCGCCGGTGGAGGTGGCGGAGAAGGCTGGGGTGGACCCACAAACCCCGCTTTGATGCACCCCGTTTTTGCACAGGACACCGTAAACTATGTAGGTCAACCTGTAGCTGCGGTGTTTGATGACGACCGCTATGGAGCGGAAGATAAACTCGATGAAGTAGAAGTAGACTATGAACAGCTAAAGCCATTGATGACCATCGATGAATCACTTTCGGGAGAGCCTCTGCATGCGGGAACAAAATCAAACATTATCATGCAAAGATGGCTGGGCACAGATTTTGAAGACCCAAAGTCTTCAGTTGTCTTGGAGGACGAGTTTTCAATCGGAAGAATCGTGAATAACCCTTTAGAACCCAGAGGCTTAATCGCAGATTACGACGGCTCCAAACTAACAGTCTACATTTCCACCCAAGCGGTTTTCAGCATTAAAGAAGGATTGGCTTCATTTCTCAAACTAGATGAATCCAAAGTGCAAGTTATTCAAGCAGACACAGGCGGCGCGTTCGGTTCAAAAAGCGCCCTTTACCCCGAATACATCATGGCAGCGTATGCGGCTATAAAATACAAGCGCCCAGTGAAATGGATCGAAAGTCGCAGTGAACACTTAGCCGCCAGCCAGCCTGGCAGAGGAGTTCGCGGCAAAATGAAGATTTTCGCTGATAAAAACGGGGTGGTGACGGGTTGGCGCGGCGAAGTGACGGTTGATGCGGGAGCTTTTGGAGGAACCGCTGGGTCAAGCTCGCCTTTTTTCATAGGGATGCAGTTGACTGGTCCGTACGGCATTGAAAAAGCACATGTGCTTGCACGGGCTGTTATGACTAACAAGCCTCCTCAGGGTCCCTACCGAGGCGCAGGCAGACCTGAAGCCGCCTTCTTTAGGGAGCGCATGATGGATTTGCTGGCGGATGAACTGGGAATGGAAGCTGACGAAGTCCGCCTCATAAATACAACAACAGAGAACTTCAAATCCCCGCTTGGAATAGAAATTGAGGCATCTCGACCTTTTTTCACTAAAGCCGTTTCAGACTTAAAATACAAGGAAAAATCGCAAAAAGACAAAGCAGGGCTTGGATTTTTCGTTTTGCTTTCCGCTCTTTGGGGCGGAGAATCTGCAAGGATAGATGTTCAAGATGGCAAAGTGAACGTGTGGCTAGGAGGTAACCAGCATGGTCAGGAGCACTATGTTTTCGTCAAGAAACTGCTCAAAGAAGAACTCGGCATCCCAGAAGACATAGTGACTTTGAACCGAGGCGACACCAGCATGCTTAAAGATGGCGTGGGAAGTTGGGGAAGCAGAAGCGCCGTCGTCGCTGGGGCAGCAATTGTTGCCGCAGCCAAAAAACTGAAGAAGCAAGTAGAAAACAAGGAAGGAAACTACATAACGGCAAACTTGCTGAAGGGCAATTACTCATCGGAAGTTTATGAAAACCAAAACGCCCAGTTAAACTCCTTTGGCGCGGTTCTCGCAACAGTCGGTATCGACAAATTTGGCATGGTTAACGTAAAAGAAGTCGCGGGCAGCTACGACGTAGGCAGGGCACTTAACCCAAAGATGGTTGAGAGCCAAATCATCGGCGGAACCATACAAGGCATCGGTCAGGTGCTCTACGAAGAAGTCGTGCATGACGCTGAGGGCAACTTGCTAACGAAAAACCTTTTTGATGCGGGCTTACCCGTCGCGGAAAACATTCCTAAATTCACAACCGTTATAGTTGAAAACCCCAGTTGGATGCCGCATCATGCCAAAGGTTTAGGTGAAGCCCCCACGATAGGTGTACCCCTCGCTGTTGTTAGAGCCATTGAAAGAGCATCGGGCAAACGCATAAGGCACACGCCAGTTAAACCTGAAGAACTCATCAAGTAAGGCAACCAAACGCAAGCCTAAAATTGATATTCGGACTATATATTATTAGACTTAGAATGCCTTCTGATTTAGAGATTTTAAATAAAGCCTCACGCTTACTTGAAAAAAGAACAAGTCTTGCTCTATGTACTGTCGTCGAGAAAAAAGGTTCGGGTCCCAGAGATGTGGGAGCAAAGATGATTGTCAGCGAAGACGGCGCAACGTATGGCACCATAGGCGGAGGCAAAGTTGAGCGCGCATTAGTTGAGGAGTCCTTGAAAGCCATAAATCAGCGCAGGTCAAGAAAAGTCACATTTAACCTAAATAAAGACCCCAAAGAAGGAACTGTCGGGACAGGAATGATCTGTGGAGGAGAATTAACCGTTCTTACAGACGTAATTGAGCCCACTCCGAGACTAATCATAGTTGGAGTTGGTCACGTTGCACTGCCCCTTGCCAAGCTCGCCAGCACTGTCGGCTTCAAAGTTGTCATAGTTGATGACGAACGCAAGCTAGCAAGCAAAGAACAGTTCCCGATGGCTGAAAACATTGTCACAGGGGACTTCAAGCAGGTCTTGGACACTTTTGATTTAAACTCTAACGATTTTGTAGTCATTGCTCACGGCGAACCAGAACATGATTATGCCGCATTAAAAAGCGTGATGAATAAGAAACCTGCCTACGTCGGTTTGTTAGGCAGCCGAACGAAAACCGCGATTCTTACTCAGAGACTCAGAGATCAAGGAATCAACGATGCTCAACTGCGGAGGCTACATGCTCCATTGGGGCTAGATATCGGCGCAGAGACTCCTGAAGAAATCGGAATAAGCATACTTGCTCAAATCATCGAGAACAAGAGAAAACCGCAAGCATAACAAATCCAAACCACTCTGGTTGCTTGGAGCTCTTATGCGCCTGTTTTTGTCAGCTTGATGATCCGGGCGTAGTCTTCAGGGGTGTCAATATCCAAGATGACCCAATGTGGCGCATCAACTGTTAAAAGCTGATCAGCGTGCCCATGAACGACGTCACGTATAGTTTGGGGGTTTTTGAGATTCAGTATTTCCGAGAAGAGCTGCCTGTGAAAAAGCAGCGGGTGCCCCTTCTTTCCTCTATAGATCGGGCTCACAATCAACGTTTTACTTTGACTATTCTCCATCTGCTGCGCCATTAACCTCAAAAAGTCTGGGTCAAAAATGGGTTCATCCCCAAGAACCAAAAACGCGGCATCTTCACGGGGCAGCAGTTGAAGCCCCTTTTGAAACGAAGACGTCATCCCCTGCTCGTAATCCGCATTTAGGGCTATCTTTAGCATGGGCAGCCTCGGCTTTACGGCTTCAATCATCTGTTCAGGCTGATGTCCCAGCACAATCACTTGTTCATCTACTCCTGCTGCCGTCAATGCATCCAAAATTTGTTCAATGAGCGCTTTTCCATTCACGGTCAATAAAAGCTTGTTCTGCCCCATTCTTTCAGATTTGCCAGCCGCTAACACAACCGCTCCAGTAACCATCAACCAACCACCTAAAGATTGAAACAGAATTTTTTTCTTAAACAATGCGTTAAAGATTATAGTCTTTGAAGGGGATATAAATTGTATTGTCCTGCCTATGACGGCACCGAGGGTTTCATCAATTGATTTTCAGTATTAACGGTTGTAGGTTGTTCCATTCCAAAATATGACTTCGCTGTACTGGCTTGTGTAATTGATGCTTGGGGCATCGTAAACCACGTTTAAGTTGTTTCCGTATTGCGTCATTAAACTTGAAAGCTGAGTGGCAATTGTGACCGTGAGGTTATCTGGACCCCATAGCCCCCATATTTTGTCATTTGGGCCTCGAAAGCCGTAAGCGTAATCCTGGGGAAGCACGTAAGCGGTGTCTGGCTGAGCGGAATTTTCTGCTGCTGGGTTGTTGGTCATGTATTGCCAGAACTGTTTCATAGCGTTCAGATGGTCTTGATCCAGAATTCCCGTTGTCCAGTTTAGGCTGCTGTCGTAGACCACGATGTATTTGGCTCCGTTGTTGTAGGCGTATAGCATGTCACTGTAAAGGTTGGCCGCAGATTCTATGAAAGGCGGAGTGGTGTACGTGTACGTAATCATTACCCCCCATGTCTTGTTTTGAGATTCAGCTGCACCTCTGCAAAGTGCAACATTCAGTTGCCTGCTATAGTTCCAGCCGAACTCCGCAAAAATCGTATTGTAGCCGCCCTCGTAGTCAAACCAGTAAAACGCATAATCCGAGGTAAAGAGGGGAACGCTGTTAGTGCTGTTGAAGTTTACTGTGATGGTTCCAAGGGTCTGATTTAACTGTTCTTCGTATTGATTTGCCACGTCGGAGTAGGTGGCGGTGCTGGACACGTTTGAAATTCGCATAAAATCTTCGTTGTCTTGGTCTAGCTGTTTTCCGCCCATTTCGTCGAAGGCGTATAATCCTAAGAAATGGTCGCCCCACTTGTTCACGGCGTTTTGAAGCCACTGAAGCGGCGGCGCATTTTCAGTGTACAGGATGAAGTATAATCCTTTGTTGAAGATGCACTGGCAGGCGTCGTTAAGCTGACTGGTGTAGGAGATCCCGGTTGATCCCAGTATGATCAAGTTTGCATAGGAGCTTACTGCGTCAACAAGTTTTTCCATGGTCACGAGGTTGTTGTAAGCCACGTCGATTCCAACAAAAACCTTCGGCACACCTCCACTTGAAGAATTGCTTCCCCCGTTATCCTGCAGTACAAGAAACGAAACAAGCACTAAAGAAACAATCAGCAACAGCGAAACGGAAATAATCAAGGGTTTATTTTTCATTTGCTTTCACTTTCTTCTTCGCAAATAAAGCCGCGGAAAGGACCATTATCAACGAAACCCCTAAAGCAATTATTAGCAGTTGATCTATGAACGGAAACGGTGGAGACTGAGAAACTGGGGAAGTGGCGAAGCTGCCTAAAGCGTAAACGTACATGTCATCCGAACCAACATAGACTACGCCGTTAACAACTGCCGGAGACGACTCCACCGAAGTGGCTGTTGTGTAATTCCACAGTTTGGCACCGTTAGATGCATCTAAAGCATAAATGTTCCCGTTAAGCGAGCCAACATAGACGATGCCGTTTGCAATTGCAGGGGACGAATAAACTTCGTCGTCTGTGTTGTAAGTCCAAAGCAGCGCTCCGTCAGCAGCTTTTAAAGCGTAGATTTTCCCATCAAATGAACCGACGTAAACCACGCCGTTCATCACGGCTGGAGATGACTCAACAGCGTTGCCGGTGGCGTAACTCCAGATTTTTGCTCCATCAGTAGCGTTTAAAGCGTAAACGTCGCTGTCGTATGAACCCACATAGACCACGCCGTCGGCCACCGTCGGCGATGAACCAACCGCGTTGCCTGCGCTGTCACTCCAAGCTGTAGTGTAGTTCCAGAGTTTGGCGCCGCTGCTGGCGTTTAGGGCATAAACGTTTCCGTCGTCTGAGCCTACATAGACTGCGCCGTTAACGACAGCGGGGGAAGAGTAAACTTCGTCTTGGGTGGCGTAATTCCATATCAGGGCGCCGTCAGTAGTGTTTAAAGCATAGATGTTGCCGTCGTCTGAGCCGACGTAGACTATGCCGCCTGCAACAGCCGGGGAGGAACCGACCAACCCGCCAGTCGTGAAATTCCAAACCCGCGCACCAGATGTAGCATTCAAAGCGTAGACGCTGCCCAAAAGCGAGCCAATGTACACTGCTCCATCAACAACTGCGGGAGCTGAACCGACGGTTCCGCCTGTTCGATGGCTCCAAATTCTGGCGCCGCTGGAAGCGTTTAAAGCATAAACAAATCCGTCCCAAGAGCCAATGTAGACAACGCCGCCAGCAACTGTTGGGGAAGACTCAACCGCGTTGCCCGTCAGATACTTCCAAAGCAGTACAGGCGTTACCGACGATTTTCCTGTGCCGGCGTTGGCAAATGGAAACAAGAACGCGGTGGAAACAAAAATTATGCAAGCAACTGCCGTTAATACCTGAAACCGTTTCACCTGCATAAAGCACCGTTTAGTTTTAAGCGGGAAATACTATTAAGTTCTTTTGCCCGCCCCCTTATTTTGCGGCGTATTTCATTTTTTGCAGGTAGCATGCCTGAAAAAAAGTAGTTAAGAAAGTTTGACGGTGGGTTAAGTCGGTTTGGTCAAATTTTTTTGACGGAAAAAGTCTTAAGGCAACAGCAGCGTTACAGCTTATTGGCGGGAGATATGAAAGCGTTAAATGTGTTGATTATGGTGGGTCTGATGTTTTCTCTTTTAGTCATCGTCTCACCGGTCGGCGCTAATGAGGGTCCTTCGGTAGGTGTCAAAGAGGGCGATTGGATGGAGTACAGCGTTGACTTAACCGGTTCTCCTCCGGCTTTACACGACGTCAACTGGATGAAAATGGTGGTTTTGCAGGTTGAGGTTGCCGCTTTCTCAGTTAATCTTACCGTTAGGTACGTGAACGGGACGTTGTACAGTTCCATTTGGAAATTTAACTTTACAGCTGGCAACGAGGAAGGATGGATAATTATCCCAGCTAATCTTGGCGAAGGCGACACGTTCTATGATGCTTTTTCAGCCAATACAACTGTAGTTATTCAAGCTCAGCAGCAAAAAACCGTGTTGGGCGCAACTCGAGCTGTAACTTTTACAAACAGCACCACCAGACATAAAGAGTGGGATGAAGCAACCGGCGTCTTTCTTCACTCTACAGAAAACTTCACCAACTGGGGCGCCAACGTCACCATAATCGCAACAAACTTGTGGAGTCCCCAAATCGACGGGTTAGAACCAACGAAATTCTACGCGATTATTGCAGCCGTTCCAACCGCGGTGGCTATAACGGCTTTGGCAATTGCCTTTGCATTTAGAAAAAATAATCCTCCTGACCGCTGATCCATGGGGAACCCAGAATGCTGACCAAATTTTACAGTTCAATTGATTCAGCTGCCCAGCAGCAACCGGCGGAAAAAACGTCGAGGAATCGGTTTGGAAAGAAATTTTACATAACTGCTGCTGCGTTAATCGCGATTGCAATAGTTTTGACAGCAATATTTCTTGTGCCTGCAAATAACGCTAAAGAGTTTTCTTTAAATGTCCATTACCGGGTCGGCGAAAAACTCACTTATCAAGTCACATCGACCTCTTACAGCCAAATCGGCAATTCCTCCACAAACTCCACCGCTCAAAGTACCTTAACAATTGAAGTCCTAAACATTAACGGCGGCACCTACACTCTAAATTACACAACCACCTTAGGCACTGCGGGTTCGGCGACGTCGGCTGTTTTGGAAGTCAAAGAAACCGACATGGCTAATCTCTTTACTCTTTTGCCTGTTGTTCTTCAGCAATACATGGAAAACAGCAACAGCGGTAGCCCCCTTGAAACGGCAGATTTTAATCAGTCGGAAGCCCAGGTCGGAGATACCTGGCAAATTCCAGTGACATGCGTGGCTTTAGGCGTCGGCGACGCGGAAATGACTGTTAAATTTTCGGGTATTGAGAATCTTGCGGTTCAAGCGGGAAATTTTAGAGTCTTCGAAGTCGAGTTTAAACAGGCAAGCATCAAACAAAGCCAGAATCAACCTGCTGATGAGGGATGCGGCATCCTCTCAGGGGAATCATGCTTGGAATTGGAAAGCTGCAAACAAATCCAAAGCACCCTGCAGTTGAACATGACTGCATCTAGCGGCGTTGACAGCGGCGACAGCTCAGTTGCGACTTATTCAAGCGTTCTCATAAGAGATGAAAATCCTTAGGCACCCTTCTTTCTGACCCCTTGGCAAAGAAAAACGTATTCACTTGCATCGACGTTGCGTTGCGCTCATCATTTTCGATCCATTTTTGCCAAAATAACCTGAATCTTGCCAAATGTTATAAGTAAGGTGTTAACAAATGGCTGAGAGTTGGGCATTAGCATTTTTTTTGCTTTTTGCTCAACAAAAAATATGCTTTAAAGGAGAAAAGAAAAATGCAAATTGCTAAAAAAAGAATTGCAGCTATTTTGATTGCTATTTTCCTAACACTTTCAATGGGGGCTTCAATGATGCTTATACCGTCTGCCAGTGCACATACACCGGCATGGCAGATTCCAACGCATGCGTACATGACGGCGTACCCGAACCCTATTGGGGTAGGGCAGTCAGTACATATTGACATGTTTCTAGGAAACCCACCTTACTACAATTCAGCACTAACAAACAACTACAGATACCATAACTATGACCTGACCATTGTTGCGCCTGACGGAACATCATCATCAATAACTTTTGCGTACATCTCTGACCCAACAGATAATCAGGACTACCAGTTCACACCTACCCAAGTCGGCACATACAACCTGACCTTCAGCTATCCTGGAGAAACCATAACTGCCGCTGACCAACCCACCGGCTCAGCATACGTTAACGACACATATCTGCCCAGTTCCTACACATATGCACTTGTCGTGACCCAAACACCTCTACCAGGGCTCGTAAGCAGCACAACCGCGGCTCCGACCGCATACTGGACTCGACCAATATTCGGCACAAACACCGCTTGGTACACGATTTCATCAAACTGGCTAGGCACAGGTTCACCAGTTTCATCCGCAACAGGCTCAGGCGACCTCACCGGCTTCACCAACTCTGGTCCCTTCCAGAGATATCCAGGCGACGCAGTGGGATCTACAACTAGCCACATCATGTGGACACAACCGACTCAAGAAGGAGGAGTCGTTGGAGGAAACGATTTGATCATCCCAGGAAACACCTACTTTGAGGGGTCAGCATACGAGCAGAGATTCGATAATCCCATAATAGTTGACGGAGACCTATACTACACGCTGCCAGTAACATTCGCAGGCGCACAAACTGGCGCAACAGTCTGCCAATGTCTAGCAACAGGACAAATCATCTGGGAAAAAACCAACATACCAGCCCTATCAGGCGCAATGATCTATGACGTTGAAAACCCCGACCAACACGGCGTTTACCCAGCAATCTTATTCACAACTAACTTCGGAGAAGTCTTTGACGCATACACAGGAGACTTTCTGTTCAACGTAACCGGTGTCCCCACAGGCATAGCAGCCCAGGGCCCACAAGGTGAACAGTTAAGGTACGTTTTTGCAAATGCAGGCACCAATGCAGCTCCAAATTGGACTTTAGCTGAATGGAACGCGACATCATTAATTTTCCCATATGGATACGCAATGACACCTTCAATTTACAACGCGACCGGCGGTGGCACTATACCTGTCCCGGCACCGATGAACGGCGTTAACAACCCTAACAGCAACAACAACAACAATAACAATTTCGTGGAAGACGCAAGCGTTTGGAACACAAGCTTAGCAACCAACCGCTATGACTGGAACATCTCGGTGCCTTGGCTAAACTTTATGGGCAACCAAACTCTAACAACCATAACTAATGCGGCAGGAGACACCCAATTCATCGAAGGCTACCAAGCTACTCCAACCACCAACCCTGATGCGTCGAACCCAACCACCCAACTTTATGCTTTCTACGACGACATGATGATCTGCAGAAACGGCTCTCTGCCTACAGCAGGAGCATGGGCTCCCTTCACATACTTCGCAGTTGATCTCAACGTTTCTCATACCAACACTTTCGGTAATATAATATGGATGCAGACATATCAACCGCCAGCAGGAAACGTCACGGTCCTAACAGGTCCATGTGATCCAACAGTAGGAGTCTTCACTCTGATATATGGCAACACTATGCAGTTCGTCGGGTACAGCATGACAACAGGCCAGGAACTTTGGGGTCCAACAGCACCTCGAGCTCCTCTTGACTACTTCGGCGAGCCAGGCACACCTGACGCAGACGCGCAGGCAGCTTACGGCAACCTCTACGCAAGTGGAATGGCAGGATTAACCTACTGTTATTCTATGACAACTGGAAACCTAATCTGGACCTATGGCAACGGCGGTGAAGGCAACAGCACAAACAGCTACGGCTACGTACCATTGGGCTACTACCCAACATTCATCCAAGCTATCGGCAACGGAATCATATACTTATCCACTGCCGAACACACCATCGAAACACCCATCTTCAAATACGCCTTGACACGCGCCATCAACGCCACAACCGGGGCAGAAATCTGGACCCTCCAAGATTACACCGGCGAATTCCAATCCGTTAGCTACGCTATCGCAGACGGCTACACAACATTCTTCAACGGCTACGACGACCAAATTTACTGCCTAGGCCAAGGACCAAGTTCTACGACAGTCTCGGCTTCACCGACAGTTACAACATATGGAGATAACGTAGTTGTACAAGGTACAGTTATGGATATTTCCGAAGGTACACAGCAAGCCGAACAGAAAGGCGACTTTCCAAACGGAGTCCCAGTATGTTCCGACGCAATCATGAATGATTGGATGGGCTACGTTTACCAGCAGCAACCTGAACCAAACAACTTCACAGGCGTTCCAGTGACGATAAATGTCGTAGATTCTAATGGCAACTTCAGAGCTATCGGCACCGCAACCACAGATGCAATGGGGTCATACAGCCTCACGTGGACGCCTGACATCGCAGGCAACTACACGGTGATCGCAACTTTCGCAGGAAACAACGGGTACTGGCCATCCTCAGCAGAAACTCACTTCAACATAATGAACTCACCCGCAACACCTGGTGCCCCAACAGCATCCCCAACATCAGTCGCTGACACATACTTTGTTCCCGCAATCGCCGGACTATTCGTCTTAATCATAGTAGGTCTAGCAGTGATAGCGCTATTAGTGCTTAGAAAACGACCATAAAACAGCAAATACAAAACAAAACTTCCTTCCCTTTTTTTAGTTTTAAAACCTATTGACAAAATAAACGGTTAATAAATTTCGGTCATCTGCATCAAAACTTTTAATTCAGAATGTTGATTCAACTTGGACTGTGCCATTAATTGGATCTTTGTTAAATGCGCGGCTTTTTAAGATATTACGGTTTTAACGGGGATATTGAAATGCTTTAATTTAAAATTTGTTTTAATGTAGACTAGGCATTTGCGCTAATTCTGCTAAGTGTTATATACTACATCAGCACCAAATTTGGCTTTCATGAGAGGGGGCAATATCTAGCATTGTTAGCAGTTTGCCCTCTTTTTTACTTCAAAAAAATTGAGGAAAAGAAAAAATGCAAAAACTAAAAAATAAAACTATAACCATTTTGATGGCTTTGTTTCTAACATTTTCTATGACCGCATCAATGATTCTGACGCCAACTGCAAGCGCGCATACGCCTCCATGGACCATTAATGCCTTTGCTTACGTTACAGCAATGCCCAACCCCATTGGAGTTGGCCAACCAATATCCGTCTGCATGTGGGTAGATGAACCAATGCCGGGAGCAACAGCAACCAATGGCATTAGACGTGCAGGATATACTCTGACAATCACGGCGCCTGATGGAACGACCACAACAGAAACCTTCGCAAACATCACTGACCCAACAGGCGTACAGGACTACTTCTACACTCCAACTCAGGTCGGCAACTACACGTTCCTGTTTAACTACGCAGGACAAAACTACACTTGGACCGCCGCCCAATCTGGCACTTCTTACACAGGCGACATTTTCACTGCAAGCAACTCAACATGCCAAGTAACGGTTCAGCAAGCGCAACTTCCACAGCCAATAGCCAGCTATCCGCTTCCAACAGCTTACTGGACATATCCAATTGAAGGACAAAACACTTATTGGTACACTATTGCCTCAAACTGGCTCGGACAACCCTTCATTCTTGGATCAGGAACTGCAAGACCCGGTGCTTACCAACCCTATGGCACAGCGCCAACCAGCGCACACATAATGTGGACTCAACCTTGCGGTTACGGCGGTGTAGTAGGCGGAAATGAAACGGCGGTTCCAGGCGAAGATTGGTACAATGGCTTATCCTACAATCCCCGATTTAACAATCCAATCGTTATGCAGGGGGTCCTCTACTATCAACAGCCATATGGCGACTCGGGAACTGGCGGGAACTACGTTGCAGTAAACTTGCTAACTGGACAACAGCTATGGAGTATTAACGTGACAGCTACAGGTGTGACTCTTCTTCCATCATTCGGCTATATCTATGATTTAGAATCTCCTAACCAATACGGACCATTGCCAAACGGCTTATTGATTGCAACTACTACTGCCTATCCAGGTTTAGGTACAGTGTGGCGGGCATATGATCCATCAGACGGAGTGCTGACAACAATGAACATAACCAACGTTCCAACTGGCACAAGCGTGGCAGGTCCAAGTGGCGAGGAACTAAAATACGTTTTAACCAATTATGGAACCTCGTCGAAACCCAACTGGTATTTGGCTCAATGGAATTCATCTGACGTATTCGGAGGCATAACAGGCGCAAACTTAAGTCCAACCACCTGGTACACCGGAACAGAAAATGCAAGCTTGCCATCGTGCTATGACTGGAACATATCGCTAAATCTTCCGGGAACAGGCTGGGGTATCGGTTCAGCAACCCTTGGTCCACTAGTTAGCCTCGGCAACATGATGCTTCTGGTCCAGGGAACCTTCGGAACACATGCAGGAGGCAGCGTTACAGCCGTAACTTCAGACCCAGCAAACATCACAGCCATAAGCCTAAAACCAAATACAATAGGTCAAACCCTTTGGACACAATCTTACCAGCAAGCGCCAAACAATGTAACTCGAATAATTTCCGCATGGGATCCAACAACTGGAGTCTTCATCTTTGATGACAAAGAAACCAATGTGCACTGGGGCTACAGCTTGAACACCGGCGCTTATCTGTGGGGTCCAGTAGGCTTTCCATCAAGCAGCACAACCAACTGGCAGTACTTCATGTCCAGCGACACAGATGCCTACGGCAACCTTTACTGCGCTGGCTATGCAGGATTAATTTTCTGCTATAACGATGCTACCGGAGCCTTAGAATGGACTTATGGAAACGGCGGCGCAGGCAACAGCACCAATGCAGGCTTAGGAACCCCATGGGGTGAGTACCCGCAGCAGTTCGTGGCAATAGCTGACGGAATGGTCTATATAGCCGGAGACGAGCACTCGCCGAACCAACCGATGTACAAAGGTTTCCCCTTGACATGCCTTAACGCCACCACAGGACAGCAAATATGGACGATCTTCGGATGGAGCAACGAAATGAACGGCGATGAATCAGCGATTGCCAGCGGATACTTGACATTCTTGAATACATATGACGAGCAAATCTACTGTTACGGTCAAGGACCCAGCAAATTAACTGTTACAGCACCTCAAGCATCAATAGAACTTGGCAAATCTTTAGTGATCAGCGGCACAGTGATGGACATCTCGGCGGGAACGACACAAAATGAACAGGCAATGGACTTTCCAAATGGTGTTCCATGTGTTTCTGACGCAAGCCAGAGCGCTTGGATGGAATACGTTTACATGCAAAAGCCCGAACCAACAAACGTAACAGGCGTTCCGGTGACAATCAGCGTCATCGACTCAAACGGCAACTACAGAACTATCGGTACAGCTACAACTGATTCAAGCGGCATGTTTAGTTTACAGTGGTATCCCGACATCACAGGCAAATACACCGTCTTCGCAACATTTGCGGGTTCAAACTCTTACTATCCTTCTTCTGACGAAACCGTCTTCGCAGTTGACCCATGCTCGCCAACAGCCTCGCCATATCCAGTAGCAAATAATCCTTTGCCTTCAACGGAAATGTACATCGGCGCTGCAGCAGCCGCAATAATAATCGCAATTGCCATAGTTGGTGTCTTAATCGTCCTGATGCTGAGAAAACGATCATAAACCAACACAACCAAAAACACCACCTTCCTTTTTTTGATTTTCCAAATGCATTAAAAAACAATGGATCTTTAAAAAAATCAATGCGTATCAATATTTTTTATTTTGCTCAAATTTTCGCTGCTCTTATTGTTTCGAATCGCAACAAAATTAGTGCTAACTGATAGCTTTAAGCAAAATTAAAGTACTGCGGAAAGCTTAGTTTTTAAACAATAACCTATCCGAAGTGATTTAAAATGGAAAATTTTTCAAACGAGGCATATTACCTTTTTTTCGCATCGCTTTCAAATAGAACGCGTCTGGCAATAATTGATGTTTTAAGGGAAGGCCCAAAAGACATCGCGGCAATTTCCAAGGAACTTGAGCAGGACGAAAACACAGTTGCCTACAACGTCACCCGCTTGGAACAAAGTGCGCTGTTGCATTCTGAGGGTTCGGGAAAAGGAAAGATTTACTTTTTGAACAAAGAAATTGTCGAGCCACTATCGGAGCTTCTGACTTTTCACACCAACAAATATTGTCCGAACCTGAAGACCTGTATATCTCCGCAAAAACTCAAAGAGTACATGAAAAAAGAAGCTGCAAAAGAGACATTCATAGAACACGGATGAACAGCTAAAACGCTAAGGTTCCAAAAGAAGAAAAAGGTAAGGTAAAGTTATTCTTCGTGGCCTTTTGTTTCATGGTGCATCGAATCGGTGTGTCTCTCCATTTCCGAGTGGGTCTTGAATGTTTTACCGCAGACTGGACAGGGCACTTGGCCTGGCTCTACGCCTTTCACTGGTGTCTCCTGAGATGACGGGACTCCTAAAGTGTGAGGTTGATGGGGCTTTTTTTTGCTCATGACTTGCACCTAAATAATAGTTAAGCGGTCGCCAGCTTTCTTAAACATATGTGAGTGTAGAGGCACAGCAACAAATCTTGCTTGAAAAATTTTTAAAAAGTTAAAGAAGAAAAAAGAGTTATTTAGCCACTTATTTTGTTCGACAGAACTCTTCCATCGTTGACATCAATGAAGGAACCGCGTAGATTATGTCCCTGTCATTTACCATGCCTACGAGGGCGCCGTTTTTGTCAACGATTGGTAAGTGTTTGATTCGCCATTCTTTCATCAAGTTAGCTGCTTCTTCAACGGTTGCTTCCTCAGTTATCGTCACCAGCGGGTTTGTGTAGACCATTCGCGCGATGATTGTACTTAGGGGTACGCCATGCTCAACTGCTCTTACCAAGACATCTTTGACCGTTATGATTCCAGTGGGTTTTCCGCTTTGTTCAACAAGAATTGCATCTTTGTCGAATTTGTTCATTAATGCAATTACTTCTTTGACTGTTGTATCATTGCGCACAGTTTTAACATCTTTTGACATTATGTCTCTTACGAGAACATTGCTTGCCATTCAAATTTCACCTTAACGTCTAAAGAAAAGCACCCCTCATTTATCAATTTTTTGTTTGACGATTGAAATTTTCGGGTTTTATTTTTTTGTTGCGACTTTCGGTGTGGCGTAAGTTGCGACTTTCCGCCTTGGCTGGTTGTGTTTTGGTTTGGTTTTTTGGTTTAGGTCTTGAAGGCGTTTGCGTGTTGCGACTTTCGGATGGGCGGGTTGCGACTTTCCATGTTGATCCATGTTGAAGTTATTGTCGGATATGGGCGGGTGGGGCGGGGTTTTTCGGCGGGTTGGTTCTGCATGTTACGCAATTGTTAAATTGGTAAAGCTTCGAAAGATTGCCTTATGCGCGTGCTCGTTGAGCTTAAAGCCGAGGCAAACTGCATCTACGACCTCATGTACCACCACAAACTGCAGGGCTTCATCTACGAGCAGCTGCGCGGCTCAGCCTACAGCGACCTCCATGACAAACGCGGCTACAAATACTTCTGCTTCAGCAACATCTTCCCCAGCACAGACATGCAGCAGGGCGACGCACGGCGGTTTCTGGTCTCTTCCCCCGACGCGGGCTTGATCGGCGTGGTTGCAGGCGGACTGGAGAAGCTTAACCGCGGCAAGGAACGGGTGAACATCGGCGAGATGTCTTTTTCCGTGGAAGGCATCTCGGTTTTGGAGCCCAAAATCGGCGGCTCATGCGTCTTGGCGGCGGGCACACCCATCGTCGCCAGAATACCCAAAGCCAACTACGCCCACTACGACATCGTGCCGCCTCAAGATTACGAGTACGTCTACTGGCGCAAACAATACCCCTTCGAAGCCTTCGTCAAACAAGTAGAAGACAACCTGTTCAAAAAATACAACCAGTTTTACGACACAAAATTGGAGGCGTTCCCAATCTTCGAACAGTTTGAGTTCCAAAAACAAGTCTGCAACCACCTCGTAATTGATGGGCGCGAATCCAAAATCTTCGGCAGCACCTGGCGATTCACCTTTAATTATTTAAGCAAGGACAAACAAAAGCTACTACAATTCGCCCTAGACACCGGACTAGGAGAACTCAACAGCATAGGATACGGATTCACAAATCTGATAAAGAAGCGAAGCAATGATGTTACCCGCTGTAAAAGCCCTAGGAGATTATGCTTGCCGAAGTGAGAGCTTATGCGCTGAAAGCATGTTCATTGAATCTTCAAAGCTTGAAGATGTAAAAAATGTTTTGTGTATTAACTTTGAATGCCAGCAAGGAAGGCTTTTATACAAAAATATTTTCCTTCGAGCTTTCAATCAGAAGGACTCGACAAAATATCTATACCGAGTTTATCGCCATCAACGGTATGATGTTACGCCGACTTCAAGAATAGCTATCCCTGAAAAGATGAGACAGCGTTTTGAGCTTTGGTTCAAGTCTGTCCCAAGCGAATATCTTAAAGATCAAATTCTATCTTCTCTTAAGACAGAGTTTTTAGTTAACATAGAGAGAATATTTGGTGATTTTGAAAAAGAGTACAAGGCTATTTCGCCAGACATAAGACGAAATACAATCGTTACTATAACAATTGAAGAAAACAATATACGCTATATTGGCGATTTTGAGGTTTTTAGGAACATTCTGAAAAATGAAGGGCTTAAAGGTTTTTATTCAAAACATGATGTTGAGGCAAAGGGCGAAGGCACTTGCTTCATTTGCGGAAAACCCAAAGAAGTTATGGGGTTTGCATCGCCATTTTCTATATACACCCTTGACAAGAGAGGGTTTGCTCCAAACTTCCTAAGAGAAGATGCATGGAAGCGTTTGCCAATATGCGCTGATTGTGCAATAGTGCTATCAGCAGGTAAAGATTTTCTCAATAAATATCTATACAAAAGCTTGTACGGTCTGAAATTTTACTTAATACCTGATTTCATTTTTGAGCCTAATGATGAAATTTTAGATGAAATTAAAAGTCCCAAAAAGCAATACGACCGTCTAATATGTAAAGAAGATAATATTTCAGAAATTATTGCAGATAAAAAAGAGCAAGTTGGCTTGACATTTGTCTTCACTAAACCAAAACAAAGCGATTACTTTGACATAATGCGGTATGTTGAAGACGTTCCCCCATCGTGGATTCAAAAGATTTTCGTTGCCAGAAAGGAAATCATTTACTCGGAAAATAGCCTGCCTATCTTTCGAGAAGAGGCATTAAAAATTATATTCGGTAACAAATGGGTAGGTCACTTTGATAAAAACCCCGACCAAGATACTTCCATCGGCAAATTGATAAGAGATTTTTTTCCCAACTCAAAAATTGATGGCATATACGACAAATATTTTATAGATATAATAAGTGACTTACTCGCGCAAAGACAAATACGTGCCAGCTTACTAATTAACGCTTTCAGTAGAACATTACGTAGTTCGTTTACAAAGGGAAATGATTACTACACAAAAGTTTTATCCTTAAAATCCTTAATGATAATTTTATTACTTGATAAATTGAAGATACTGGATGAATGGGGGACTCAAACGGTGACTGGAAAAATTGAAGATGATAGATTTTCAAAGTTTTTTGAGGACTACGGGAATGCTTTTAATACACCCGGCAAACAAGCTGCATTTCTAGAAGGTGTCTTAGCGAAATATTTGCTAGATGTTCAGTTTGCAAATCGCGGATCAATGCCGTTTAGAGAAAAATTATTTGGATTACGACTTGATGAACATAGAGTAAAGAGCCTTTTTCCCGAGGCCATTCAGAAATTGAGAGAATACAAAGTGGCATACACTACGTTGGAAAAGACGACCGCTAAAGCACTAGTAGAAGCAGAAAACAATGGTTGGCACTTAACAAGTGAAGAAACTAGCTACTTCTTTGCTTTAGGAATGACTTTAGCTCCAATCTTCAAAGTAACAGAAGAAAAGTTGGATGAGTAATATGATAAAAAACAGGTCTGAAATAGTCTTTTTTTATGATAGCCAATTTGCAAACCCAAATGGCGACCCAATGGACGAAAATAAACCAAGAATTGATGAAGAAACAGGCATAAACATTGTTACTGATGTCAGGCTCAAAAGAACCGTTAGAGACCATCTCTATAATTTCAGGAAAAAGCAAGCAGGTGATATTTTTGTACGTGAGATTGAATATGAGGCTGGGAAAATACAAGACGCAAAGCTTCGAGCTGAAGATTTCCTGATTAAAAATGGAGAAAAAGTTGAGAAAAAAAATCTCGCCTTTGCCGAAATGAAAGATATTATCGCGCAAAATATTCTCAGCCAATGCATTGACGTTCGTTTGTTCGGCGGCACTGTACCAATTGAGAAGAACGAAAAAGAAAAAAGCGCAATTACTTTAACTGGGCCTGTACAATTCAGCATGGGGCGTTCGCTTCACAAAGTCGAAGTAATGCACATAAAGGGAACAGGTGCATTCGCCTCGGGAAAAGACAAAGAACAAAAAACCTTCAGAGATGAATATGTTCTGCCATACTCATTTATTTGTTTTTATGGTATTATTAACGAAAACGCTTCTCAGTACACGCACTTAACGGAAGAGGACGTATCTTTACTTCTAGACGGATTATGGAATGGCACAAAGAACCTTGTATCGCGCTCTAAGATAGGCCAGATGCCTCGGCTAATGCTGCGTATAATTTACAAAGAGGAAAATTATCACATTGGCGATCTAGACAAAAAAATCTTGTTAGTTACAGAAAAAAGCGGTGAGGCAATTCGTAACGTAGCCGATTTTGATTTGGATATCAATGAACTTGTTGACAGCCTCAGCAAACATAAAGCCAAAATTGCAAGAATAGAATTTGAAGTGAATTCAGAGCTAACTTTCATCAAAGATAATCAGAAAAAGAATAGTGCTGATTTTATCAAAATTATGACAGAGGAACTCAATGCCACAAAACTAAGCTTGGAATAGACGTTGGGAAAGAAAAGTCATGGACGAGATGAAAACTAAGGCTCTTGTTTTTGACATTTGGGGCGATTATGCCCATTTCCGCAAGATAGAGACAACCACTTCCCCTCTAACTTACGCTATACCCACGGGAACAGCGCTGGCAGGGCTCATCTCAGCCATTATTGGGCTAAACCGCGATTCATATTACGATCTGTTTTCGCCACAAAATACGCGACTTGCTATCCGTGTAATGAATCCTTTGAAAAAAACTAGAATCAACATATCGCTAATAGATACTTCTAGAGGATTCTGCCTTAGAGACATAGGCGAAAATCCTCGTACGCTTATTCCATTCGAATTTGTAAAGAACCCAAAATACAGAATTTACTTTCAAACCATAAAAGAACATATTGGATTAAAGTTTGGGGGATTTTTAAGAAAACATTACAGTTATTATACGCCTTCTCTTGGGACGGCTAATTTAATAGCAAACTTTGCTTACGTGGGCGAGTATGAAGTGGCTAAAACGGGCGAAGAAATGGTTCAAAGCGTAGTTCGGAAAGATAGAGGGCGCCTATTAATTGAAGAAAACAAGCGATATGGCATTGAGCGTATTCCTATCTATATGAATCAAGAACGAATTGTAAAAGAATTTGCGAATGTAATATACGAGACCGATGGAAAGCCTGTGAAAATGTCCGAGAACTCATCCTACAGAATTGGACCTGACAATGTTGTATTCTTATAATCTTAAGTCCCACCCTGATAAGCCTCTAGTCATTCATCTGAAAAATGTTGGTATCTTTTCTGAAAAATTGATAAAGTCTAAAGAAATACAAAACAAACAGATACTGGCTGACGTCGCACGCTTAATCGGTGTTACGCATGACTTAGGTAAAGCAACCACGTATTTTCAAGACCTTCTTACTAAGGGCCGTAAGTCCCAAAAAGCCCAACATGGACTGCTGTCCTCACTTCTTTCCTATCAGGTCGTGCGAGCTCACTTATCATCCATAGGGCGACTTGAAGAATTTCAATGCTTGCCTGTAATAGCTTGGGTTATAGTTAAGAAGCATCATGGCAATATTCAAAATCTGTGGGGAGAAGAAAGCGCTGAAGCAACGACATTAAAAGACCCTGGATCAAAAATGCTCATAAGCGAGCAAATCCGTAATATCAAAACCGAGAACTTAAAAGAAATTCAACAAATTTTTGCCGAATTAATCAACAACTTGGATGTCGTAAGGCTATTTGACGAAATTGAGAATTGGGATTCTCTCACTAAAGAAATTCGTGCTGCAACACGGAAGATGCGCAATATGAAAGACATGGGCAATTACCTTACAATGTTGCTTCTCTATTCTGTACTGCTTGATTCAGATAAAATGGATGCAGCTAACTTGGAGTCACCCTTGAGAATTACTTCCCTTGAAGAAGATATTGTGGACAGCTTTAAAGAAAAATCTTTCAAAATTAACACTGACGAAATAAGTACTCAAAGAGAACGGGCATATGTGGACATAATGCGTTCTCTGCCAGAAATTAACCTTAACAAAGATAGGTTGCTGTCAATTAATTTGCCCACAGGAATTGGTAAAACCTTAGCTGGGTTCTCCTTCGCTCTAAAGTTAAGACATAGAGTTGAGAAAGAGGCTGGTTTTGTACCGCGAATAATTTATTGTTTGCCTTTTTTAAGTATTATAGACCAAAACAGTTATGTTCTGAACGAAGTTCTGAAACAGCAGTATAATATTGTTCCTTCAAATTTATTTTTAAAGCATCACCACTTATCCGATGTTAGTTATACTGAATTGAAAGACGCTGAATTGCAAGCCGAATTAAATCCAATCGCGGATTTAAACAAAGCGTTATTACTTACAGAAGCTTGGAACTCTGAAATTGTTATTACTACCTTCATACAATTCTTCTATAGTCTCATTACTAACAAAAATAGGTCAGCACGAAAATTTCATAACATAACAAATTCCATAATAATTCTTGACGAAGTCCAAGCTATCCCCTCCAAATACTGGCTATTAATCAATAATACCCTGAGATTGTTGGCGTCAAAATTCGACTGTTGGATTATTTTGATGACTGCGACTCAGCCATTAATTTTTCCAAACGAAGCAAAAGAGCTTGTACATGATAAAAATGAGTATTTCAAAATTTTCGACCGAGTTGATTTTAATCTTGACTTAAACGAAAATGGCGAGTTTATTCCCAGAGATTTTGAAACGTTTAAAGAAACCGTATTACAGGAAATCATACATAATGACTCAAAGGACATAATGATTGTTTTAAACACAATTGGTTCATGTCAGCGTTTGTATGAGTTTCTCAGAAATTGCCTTCTTGCACTTTGCCCTGAGTGCTCAGGCCACGTTGATGCTGATGGAATATATAGGGTTGGGAAAACAGAGTTAATCAATCTATCCACGCATATTTTACCATCGGATAGACTCCGAAGAATCGACAGAATAAAGGTCGATACCTGCCGAAAAGTCATTGTAACCACACAATTAATTGAAGCAGGTGTTGACATAAGCGTCGATGTAGTTTACCGCGACTTAGCACCCCTTGACAGCATTATTCAAACGGCAGGAAGATGCAATCGAAACAATAAGAAAGAAAAAGGTATCTTTAACGTGATACTGTTAACGAAGGATGAAAACAGCAGACCTTTTCATTCTTTTGTTTACGACAAGGTTCTAGTAGATGCCACATGCGAAGTATTGAAAAAAATTGGAAGAAACTTTTCAGAAAAAGACTTGGCTAAACCTATTTCCGAATACTATAAAAAAATAGGCGAGAGAAGCAGAATTCAGGATTCTGAAGAAATTGTCGAGCATTTGAGTCTTTTGGACTTGGGGGATTTGGGTAAATTCGAGCTTATCGCAGAAGATTATACCGCTATATCCATATTTGTTGAAAGAGATGACGAAGCAATTCGTGTAAGAGAAGAAGTGCAGCAGATTTTACAAGATACTAAGGGCTTTGATAGAAAAGCTAAGCTCATAGAAAAGAGAAAGATGATAAATGAAAATACAATTACTATTAGATATGCAAATCGATTCAAAGATTCTCTAAGCAGTTTACCTGTCTTTCTTGGTGACGATTTTAGATATATCTCTAAGGAGCAAGTCGATTATTGGTATAAGAAGGATGTTGGCTTCACGATTCCTGAAGATGATATTGAGCTCAGAATAATCTAAAATATAATCAGTTTACAAAATGACAATGAAGAATATAGAGGAGAAAGAATTGACCCAACAACCTTCGTCAGATGCTCTATCGTTTACTGGTACGGAGATTAATTATTTTTTTGTTTGCATTCGCAAGTTGTGGTTTTTCTCGCATAACCTGACTTTGGAGGCCGATTCGGATTTGGTTTTGCTGGGTAAGCTTCTTCATGAGGAGGGTTATAACCGCAAGTTTAAGGAAGTCAGCATCGGCAGAATCAAAATCGACTTTGCAGAGCTTGGCAAAGGCGAAATTCATGAGGTTAAGCGTTCCCGCCGATTGGAGAAAGCACACCTCTTCCAGTTACTCTACTACCTTTATTATCTTAAGAAACTTGGCGTTGAGGTAAAAGGCGTGTTGCATTATCCGCTTCTGAAAAAGACGGTACCCGTTGAGTTGACGGAGGAAAACATCAAGGAACTTGAAGGCATCTTGCTGGAGATGGGTAAAATCGTGGCTTTGTCTCAGCCTCCGGTGGTGGAGAAAAAGGGGTTTTGCAAAAAATGCAGTTACTTCGAGTTATGTTGGTGCTAAAGTATGGCTAAAAACTACTATATCATGAGCAGCGGCAGGCTGCGGCGTGAAGAAAACACGGTTTACTTTGAGAACGTTAACGGCAAAAAAGCCATTCCCATCAATGATATCTACGCCATATACGCTTACGGCGAATTGGACCTAAACACTAAACTACTCAACTATCTTACGCAGAAGCACATACCCATCCACTTCTTCAACTACTACGGCTACTACTCAGGCACCTTCTACCCACGCGCGCATTTGCTCTCAGGCTTCCTAATAGTTAAACAGGTAGCGCATTACATGGACAAAGCGCAAAGGTTGGCGATTGCAAAGGAATTCATAAACACCGCCAGCTACAACATCCTCAAAAACCTCCAGTACTACCGCAAACAAGACAAACCCGTTGACGCATACATCGAAGAAATCGAGAAATGCCGCTTAGAAATCGACCATGTCAACCAGATTTCTGAGTTGATGAGCGTGGAAGGACGCATAAGAAGCCACTACTACAATAGCTACGGCGAAATCCTGCGGGAAGGCTTTGAACTGGACAAACGCGTCAAGCAGCCGCCTGACAACATGATGAACTGCCTCATAAGCTTCGGCAACTCACTGATGTACTCAACTACGCTGTCGGAAATCTACAACACTCAACTGAACCCAACAATCAGCTATCTGCATGAACCCGGCGAAAGACGCTTCTCGTTGAGCCTTGATATAAGCGAAGTCTTCAAACCCATCATAGTGGATCGAACCATCTTTAACCTAGTCAACAACCGCCTCATAAAACCCAGCCATTTTCTGCAAGAATTGAACTACTGCTACCTAAAAGAAGATGGCAGAAAACTCTTCGTCCAAGAATACGATGAAAAACTCAAGACTACAGTGATGCATCAGACCCTTGACCGCCACGTTTCATATCAGCGGCTCATTCGGTTGGAATGCTATAAGCTGGTTAAGCATCTTCTCGGCGAAAAAAAATATGAGGGCTTCAAAGCATGGTGGTGACGCGATGTACATAATAGTAGTTTACGATATAGCTGTCGAAAGAATAGACAGAGTGCGGAAATACCTAAAGCAATACTTGAATTGGGTGCAAAACTCTGCGTTTGAAGGCGAACTTAAAGAGGGTGAAGTGGCAAAAGTAAAGGTGGGCTTGAACAAGCTTATTGAGAAAGACAAAGACTCCATCATTTTTTATGAAACGCCGGACCCGAAATGGGTCACCAAAGAAGTTTTAGGCATAGAAAAAAGCGAAGTGACAACCGTACTCTAGTAAGCATTTATAAATCAGAGGCACCGTTGCACCTTGACTTTTACGGCACCTGAAAAACCTTAAATTCCCTGCTTTGATAGTAAAAACAAGCGTAAAAACCGCCCTGTTGAAATCGAGCTAAGGTAGAATTGAAATTTAGTTATCTAGTCGTTGTCAATAGAGATATCATTGGAGCGTTATAGTTGAAATCGAGCTAAGGTAGAATTGAAATTTGTTGCAGGACGATGCATTAGAGCGTAAATGACTCAGAGATTGAATCACTCAGAATTGTCCTCGTTGACAGCTGTTGAAATCGAGCTAAGGTAGAATTGAAATATTATAACCTGAACGGTGCGCAACATCAGAGAATTTCGTTGAAATCGAGCTAAGGTAGAATTGAAATATTAAATCCATGAACAGGTGTGCAACATCAGAGAATTTCGTTGAAATCGAGCTAAGGTAGAATTGAAATCCGCAAACCAGATGGCACTAGCAAATTAGCTCATTATGTTGAAATCGAGCTAAGGTAGAATTGAAATTGCTTAACGTTACGGCGGACATAACAGTGTTGATTGTGGTTGAAATCGAGCTAAGGTAGAATTGAAATGCTGAGATTCCTCCATCAACACCGTGACGTTTTCATGTTGAAATCGAGCTAAGGTAGAATTGAAATGAAAAATCAATAGTGGCGCAGTTAAAAAGAAAAGCGGTTGAAATCGAGCTAAGGTAGAATTGAAATCGACTAACCCAACAGCGACACCTTACAGTGGACCAGGTTGAAATCGAGCTAAGGTAGAATTGAAATAAAGGCGAAAGATTACAAAAAGAATCGTTTGAGGCGGTTGAAATCGAGCTAAGGTAGAATTGAAATCGACTAACCCAACAGCGACACCTTACAGTGGACCAGGTTGAAATCGAGCTAAGGTAGAATTGAAATAAAGGCGAAAGATTACAAAAAGAATCGTTTGAGGCGGTTGAAATCGAGCTAAGGTAGAATTGAAATGCGGAAACAACCATAAGCACGTAAACACTGCTTGCAGGTTGAAATCGAGCTAAGGTAGAATTGAAATAGATTAGAAGCTGAGATAATAGGGCTTCGATGCAATGTTGAAATCGAGCTAAGGTAGAATTGAAATAACTAATGATTTAAGTTACGTTTTGCGGTAGGCCCTTTCTTTTGTGGTGTGGGGCTGCAAAACTTAAAGCCTAGTTCATATTCACTCTTCCATAAAGGTGAGCTTACTTTTTGAGTGCTGATTCACAAGCAGAAAATCGGTTTGCTTCACAGCTAGACAATGCCGAAAATTACGGTCAAGTATGGCAGATAGTAAAAGATACAGTGGAGTTCGCTCAAGGCAAAAAAAGGGAGGGCATGATGCTGTTTCTGGATGATTTGCCTCTTCAGCTTGGAGCGTACTACCCCGTGGGAACCAACAACATCGTTTTGAACCGCGCGCTCGTCGAAATTGTTGAGCACTCTGTCAGCTCCAAATCAACAGTGAACGCATTAACCTACAATCTTTTGCTGCACGAGTACCTGCATGCCCTCGGGGAACTCTCTGAGGTTGAGGTGCGGCACATGGTGGTTCAAGTCGCCAAAAAATGCTTTGGAGAACAGCATATTGCAACGGTTTTAGCTTGCAAAAGCCCATGGGTTCTTCTAAAAGATATTCCGCTGGGACCATTCAATGCACCCAAGCGTGTCATGGAAATTGTTAAGGATTTTGAAAAAACAGGCAAATATATCGTTTAGGCACGAACGATTTTTATAAAAAAAGGGTTGTTAGTAGTTTTCAACCCAAACTTAACAGTTATTAAAGGTTATATACAAGATTAGTCATAGGGCAATTATTCTCATGTTGACAGCCCTGGCACTTGCATTCTTTTGATGGATAAGGACTGTACGGTACACCGTCTTTGGGCATAAAGCATCAGTCATGTCGTCGGAAGGCTGTACTGATTTTCCAGTTAATTCTTTTAGTTTTTCCTCAATCTTTTGGAGGGCTTCTCTTTCCTCTTGGTTCATTTTTTGGGCGTTTGTTCCTGGTGGAGTGCGCGGTTTTTCTTTGTATTCGCGTGGTAGCAGTTCTTGAATTCTGCGCTGCGACATTGGTAAGTATTCGAGCAATGTCTGCGCGATTCTGTGTTTTGGAATCCCTTGTTCAGCTTCAAGACATTCGGCTATTTTTAGCAGATGAACACATGTTTCCTCGCTGGAAACTTGCCTTTGGAAGTTGCTGTGCAGAATGATGAGTTGGGCTTCTAACTCGTTTTTTGTGCGGATATGATTCTCAGGCCAAGCTGGGTCAGATTTCTTTCGGTGGCTACCGCTTAAAACTCTACCGGTTCTGTCGTCAATAATAATTTCGTGGATTGCTCCGCTGGTTAGCCCCTCAATTTTAAATTTTGCAAGAATGTTCTTACTGGCATTTATTAATTCAACTTCTTCTTTTTCTGGGACAATTACAGTCACACATTTTCCCCTTCACACAATGAAAATAGTGAAAAAGTGCTTATCACACTCAAAAATATAGCCAATTTCGGTCAATGCAAAAAGTTACTCTGTAGAGACGCCAAATTATTTAACTCTAAAACATTATTAGCATTTATGCTTAGAGAAGCGTTTAGAAGAATAAAACCGAGCGAAAGGTTTTACCAGTCGTATGGACAGCACATTAGGCTCATTGAGCTAAGCATAATCATAATGCTCTTAACCATTTTTGAGATCATCATACACTTTTTGACACCAGTGTCTTTAGGAGTCTATATTTGGGCAACTATTCTCGCAGTTGTAGTTTTAACACACGCTTTAATCTTCAGGTCATTGGGCAGGAAGGAACTGTACCAAGAGAGCCTTATTTTTTTAGATAAATACCGAATATATTTCGTTGCATTTCTAATGTCGATTTTCGTATTATTGTTTGCTGCTTCCTTGTCATTGAGCGTTTATTTTCCTCAGTGGGTCAAAAATAACGGAGAATTTTTTTCTTTAGCTGATTATTCTCTCAATATTACGATTGCATTACTGTTTATAATGATTTTTTTGCTATTCGGCTCTTTAACGAGATTCAGGAAGGCTCGTATTTACATTAAATTGGCCTTAGTTAAAGCAATAAATCTAACACATACACAGGATGATCTGGAAAGAAAGAAAATAATAAAGAGCTTAACAAGTCTTTTTGATACTGGATTAAAAGCATATAATGACTATCTCAATCGTTCAATGCTCGTCCCTGTCAGTCTTGAGGGTTTAAACGAATATAGCAAGATACTTTGCTGCGAATTTCTGGCAGGAAAAGATGAAGGGCTGGTCGTAGTTACGGATCAAATTCAACTCTTCCTCAAGTCTTTGGGGAGAGTGCAACGCAAAGAGGATCTTAGAGATGCGTTAACAGCGTTAAAAAATATCAAAACAGGAAGGGGTGAAAAGGAATACCCAATGTCCGAATTATCTTTAATGATAACCGTCGTCACGCCCACTGATACCTTAAAGTCTGTAGCCCGTTCACCGTATTTTGCTGTTTCTTTAGTGGTTATAGCTATTCTTTTGCAGCTTTTCCATTAATGTAGACATTTTCTGATTTTAGATCATTTTTATTTAAGCAAATGTTTCTAAGAAATAATTGCTGTCAAAAAGTTGGGTTATCTGCTAACGAAGATCGCGTAATCTCTAAATTAAAGCCATATTTATCCACAACAGACCGGACCAACTCTTCAAACCACGCTCCAGCGGTTGGAGACACATAGATTTTTTCAACTAATTTGTGCAAATCGACTTGCTCATCTAAACCTTCCGGCATACCTTTTATGCCCAGTTTCGTTAAATACTGCTTCTTTGCTTTTTCAGTTACTGGTTCTGTCAAGATTACGGCTCTAAGCTCTTTTTCGTACTCAAAGCATTTTCTTTTAAACATGAATGGGAAGGAATGAAGGTAAAAGTTGATGTCGCTGAAGTCTTTGGACTCTTTGTTATAATCGTCCACGTAATATATCATGCCAAAAATGACGTTTCCTTTTTGAATAAAAGAGTCACTTAATCTGTTGAACGTCGATTGAAAAACAACGCCCTCTGGGCTTTTAAGGTATAATCGCCACATTGCGGCAGACTCAGATTCGTTAACGTGCCAACTGTTTATAAACGCCAATTTTCTTTTGGCTTTATTGAACTTATAAAAGAGTCGGTCGAGTTTCTTTTCTGCGTTCAGCATCTCTTTATAGCGCTTGTTGTAATCTTCAGGAAATATCCCTTTGAGTTGCCTCTTGGCTTCTGCTGACTTTTTGGAATGAAAATATTTAGGAATAGAGCCTTCAAATGTGTCGTCTAATAAGTCCATTCTGGTAAAATACAGTGCGCTTTTGCTCAGTATAGACACAAATTTAGTAAAATCCATGTAACGCCAAATTTTTGTTTCCATGCTTGGTTTTTTGAATACTTCAAACTCTTTTCCCAAATTAAGCCCTCAACAGCTAATCAATGGATTGGTAAAAAACAAAACGGTGCCAGAATAAGGAAAGCTGCCGCAAAACCGCCTGTTAGAAAAAAAGAAGCAAACGAGAAGGATGCCCCTTTGAATTTTCTTAAGTATTGTATGGCGTCCAAGGATTTGTCAACGCAGTACGCTGCATTGGCTTTAATAATCCGGTTATACGGGAACAAAAAACCAGTTATGGACATAGCTCCAACGATGATTAAAATCAACGTAAGATAATTAGCTTGTGTTCCAACAAAAGTTAATACAAAGAGGAAACCTATTTCGAACATTAATGACATTACAATTGCTCCCCACGCTAACACCCTGAGTCAGCATTTTCTCGCCCTTTCGCTATTATGGTTTTTTTATTAATATAATTTTGGTTAGGTGGGGCATAACGGAAAAATTTTCGGGCGGTTAGACTGGGAGGCGTCATTACAATTAAGCAAAAAAGAGTTTGGGGTTGTAACTAACTTCTAATAAATCAATAGTTTTCAACCCAGACTTCAAAGTATGCTCTTGGATGAGCGCATACAGGACATTTTTCAGGTGGTTCTTTTCCTTCAAAGACGAAACCGCAGTTCCGACATTTCCATTTAACCTGCTGATCTTTCTTGAACACTTGGCCCTTCTGCATGGTTTCAAGAAGTTTATTGTATCTTCTTTCATGGTACGCTTCTACTTTTGCGATTGCCCGAAATGTATTCGCGACATCTGAGAAGCCTTCTCTGTCAGCAACTTCTGAAAAGTCGGGGTAAAGTGTTCCCCACTCAAGCTTCTCTCCAGCTGCAGAAGCTTTCAGGTTTTCAGCGGTTGATGCGATGACGCCGGCTGGGTAAGAAGCTTTGATTTCAACCATGCCGCCCTTAAGATGTTTAAAGAATAGTTCTGCATGCTCTTTCTCGTTAGCGGATGTTTCCTCGAAAATGGCGCCGATTTGCTCGTACCCTTCTTTTCGGGCTACACTCGCGAAAAAAGTATATCTGTTTCTTGCCTGAGACTCGCCTGCAAACGCCGCCAACACGTTTTTTTCTGTTTGACTACCAACAAAATTCATGGTGATTTTCTCCATTTAAAATAAGGTTTCAACCGAAAAATAAAAGCGTTCTTATCTAAAAATGAATCGGCATCTATACTCTTTTATCTTTGCGGCGCTAAATGGTTCTTGCCGGATGATGAGAAGGCATTAGCTAGACACCAGATGATAGCTCAGAGTTACACGGACGGCAACGGATGATTAACTACAAATAGTGCCTTGTAACGGCCATTTCGTGCCCAGTACTTAATTTTTAATATTTGAAACACCGTAACCGCTTGTACGCAAGAGTTTGGTTATGCCTTGCTGCACTAAATGTGGTAACGCGATAGATGAAAATGACTCGTTCTGCACAAAATCCTGTATTAATAGCCCTGATAATCGCGGGAATAATTCTGTTAAAAAAAACCGACTTACTCTCCACTGACGCTGATGGTTGGGGCTTGACTGAAGGTTATGCTGAAAGTGTCTTCTGGCTGTAGAGTCACCGTGCATCCTGTCGCTGTGAAAAGGGTCACCCCATTTTTGGCGACGGCGGAAACTGTTCCGCCAGTAATAATCAGTTCTTTAGGCGAGCCAGAGTTCGTATACACTTTTCCGCTTATCCAGGTGGAGTTGCTTCCGGAATCCACAAGGTACGCCGTGTTACCCGAAATCGGCTTCACAATAGAACCAACCGGATTATAACCAACATTGCTTACCATCATGTTCTCAGGAACATTAACATCATAAATCTGCGCCACTACGTTGCCGTACACATTATTTCCAGTCAGATTATTGTTAGCTGCACCCAAATCCAGAGCTAAGCCATATTGCTGCGTTCTGGAAGAACCCGAGCGATCGTCAAAAGCCTGGTTTTGACTTATGTAATTGCTGGTTCCAGCTATTTCTATCCCGCTTCCACCTATCGCCATAGTATAGTATTGACCTACAGTTTGGTCAGAAAATGTATTCTGGGTCACATTGTTATTATTGCTGGGTGAGTCAAGGTAGATTCCGTCGCTCCCGCACTGAGAAACGTAGTTTCCACCTACAAAATTGAAAGTTGCACCCTGAAGAAATATTCCGATACCGCCCAAATATAAAGTTGTATTACAATATATTCCCGTAACATTATTGTCAGTAACAGAATTATAATAACAGCCATTTGTACCGTAACCATCTGACAATACAATCCCATATTGAGGCCTGGCTTGACTTGCGCCAACCACGAGATTGTTTGAAATAACACAGTAATCCATCCCGCTATCCTCTATTCCAATTGAACAGTTTTGAACGGTGTTCTGGGTTATTGTGGCGTTGCTTCCTCCCTCAACAGCGATGCCCCACTCTGCATTGCCTCCCCCACCTATGGTGCCGTTCAAGTCATGAACATAATTCCCAATTATCTGAGTACCAGTACCATAAGTGCTTATACCAACGTCGCTACAACCGCTAATATCGTTGTTTGAAATGATGGTGTTTACAATATTCGGGTTTCCTATGCCAATGCCGTTCCATCCGCAACCAAATATTGTACTATTCACAACTTTATCAGCGGAAGAAGAAGATACGTTTCCGCCAACCGCAATTTCAACGCCCATAACGCGGCAATCGTAAATGTATGCATTGCTAACTTGATCGTTTGAACCGAAAATTAAAAGTCCAGAGGACCAATAGGGGTATGACTCTGTTGCTTGATTTGCAGAGTTGCCATTAATATTTACACCTGTTAACAAACAATTATTGGTGTTGTTTAGGAAGAGAACTGGGGAATCAAGGTTGTTTCCAGCGAAAAGCGTCGCACCTTCCTCAAAATTTAAAGTGAGGTTGTTGACGTTCATCATAGTCCACACCGTATTTACCGCGTAAACGCCGCTTTCAACATCAATGCTGGATCCAACAGAGCAATTTCCAACTACATTACTGAACACTTGACTGGAATTTGTGCTTTGAAATACCATTTGTTCTGTGGTTCCATCTGTCATTTGGTAATTAGAGCCTGAGACGCTTATGATATAGGAATAGGTTTCCGTTGGAGTTGGTGTTGGAGTGGGCATTGGTGAAGGTGAAGGTTCTTGTACAGCTCCGTTCGACTGAATATTAATGGAGGTTTGGGGAGATGCGGTGCTCGAGCTTATGGAGAGTGCTATCAAAACGATGACGACTGCAAGGGCGGCTAAGAACTGGTTTTTCGTTTTGCTTCCTCGCGGTATTTCTTGGCTTGTTTATTCGTTTTTTTCTGAACAAATTAATATCTGAAGATTTACGATTTAATAAACTGTGTTGTTGCACAAAGCAATCTTCACAAATGAACAACATAAGTACAGTTCTAATTGGTGCCCGTAACGCTTATTCCACTTAAAGCTTTTTTTCAAAAATACCTCACCTTTTCTGTTTTCCGTTTTTCACTGCCGACACAGAGGAACCATCGATCTCTGAAGTAAACTGAGCTCCATCTAGCATAAAAAGTAAGAAGAAAAACAAAAACTTGTTTTCTAGAACATTAAAGAATAAAAAATAGATTAAAAATTCATAGGGCTAAGATAGAACGTCTAATTTTTGTTACCATTAATTGAGCCAATCAATTATTCTATTAAAAGAACCTTGTTTTTTAAATAAGTCGTTATCATGTGATAAAGTAGATTCCAATTCAAAGTGACCTTAGAATGTCTCGACAAAAAAGAACGACCTTTAACCAGATAATCGTCATTGCTATGTTATCGCTCGGCGTTGCGTTAGTTGTGGTTTCATCTTTTTTCGTTTCGTCTTTTTTAGCCATAATGGGCGTGGCAATTATCTTCTTTGGAGCCATACTTCTCTACATTACTCCTACCAAGCATGTGCCCTTAACGCTGCTAAACGCTTCTGCCGAAGCAGCCACAGCAAACATCGAACGGGTAATCTTGGAGCTAAACCTAACCGAGAAAGGAGTCTACTTGCCTCCCAAAAACCTCAGCGACATCGAATCCAGCCTCGTATTCATCCCGAAAACCAACGAAACCCCAATGCCTACCTCTGAAGAAACATACGAAAAGCTACTTACAAATGGGAAAACTGGAGCGTTAATCACTCCGCCTGGAGCGGCTCTCTCACGTCTCTTCGAAGATGAACTAAGGTCTTCATTCACAAAAATCGACCTCAACCAGCTTCAGGTCAAACTCCCAAAAATACTGGTCGTAGACCTGGAACTTGCGGAAAATGTCGAGATGCAAATCCAAAATGACACAGTTGCCACGGAAATAACGGGAAGCATATTAGACGAAGCTTGCCGACAAACCGATTCCAAACCAAAAACCCATAAGCAAGTCGGCTGTCTTCTCAGCAGCGCCATCGCCTGTGCCTTAGCCAAAGCTGCAGGAAAACCCGTAACTATCCAAAACGAAACCCACAACCAAGAAACCAAAACCACAAGAATAGAATACCGAATACTTGAGGAATAAACATGCAGCTCCCTCCCATAGCATTTTCTGACCTTACCTTTCTGCTTGCAGTCGGAGCAATCGTACTCCTGATTATAGCCGAACTTTCCTCGTCTTCCCAACTGAAGAATCTTACAATAAACAAGAAAAAGCTCCGCAACGCCGCCCTCGCTACAGGAGTGCTGTTTTTGATAACGGTTGGCATAACAATAATCGGCATTATTACAGGTCTTTGAACAGAGAGGGAATGGACGCTCATGCCTTGATATGTTGAGCAATTTACGACTCATGTTAACTCTGCAACGGCACCGTTCTTATGAGTGTCAACCTGTAATTTTAGGTCTAAACAGCACACTGAAGCCTAAAACCCCTGCCACTGTGCACAAAAATACTTTAGCAGGCATAACAAAAATTTGTCAAGTTGACTTCGCTTTCTTGCAAAGGCATCTTCACTAAATTGGCGAACCAGACTTTTCAAAAACCGTTATCCCAGCTGGTAAACATAATCTCAATACAGAATACTTCAGACCCCACATGTTAAGGTGATAAGATGGAGGCTAATGAGCCAGCTAAAATTCAGATAAAAAATTCTGGTATGAGAATTAAAAAAATTGGTAAAATGCCAATCTTCAAATGTTCATGTGGAGCCAATATTTTGGTCATCCCCGACTTAATTGAAATGGACAAAGCCATAAAAGCGCATATGGTTGACCATAAAAAAGCTACTGGACAGCGATTAGAAGAGGAAATCTTGATGCTATTAATAATAAAAACCATAATTGCATATCAATCTTAAAACCGCACTTACGTTGATTTCAAAATTATGCGGGATTAGCCGTTGCTTCAGTCAACACCAATGTCAGTGTGGATTGCACTTGATCGGTAGATCTTATTTTACGTATTACGGCCTCTTTTAATTCTTCCATGGAATCTGCTTTGATCTTTATAATAAGGTCATAAACGCCATAGGATACATAAGCTTCCTCTACCATATCCATGGCCTTGAGGCGTGTTAACACTTTTTCTTCTGCGCCGGTCTCGACGTTAAGCATAACAAATGCACGTATCATAACGATTCTCCAAACTTTTTCTACGCTTCACACGTTATGTTTGTCTATACCTATCGTTGGAATTTAAATACATTGCGCCGCAAAGCCAGGAAAACAAGATTCCAAAAACACAACGTACATTTATTTTATCAAGTTCTTTGTGACGCTTTCAGAAGGGAACTACGACGGAGACGTTTATTTTAGCTCAAGATTAGGGGCTCTTGAATAAAGATGCATCGTATGTTAAGGATGTAAGGCAAGCTCGATCTGCCCGATATTGTTGATCACTACTTGGAGTGAAGCTACACCTGCAATTAGGCAGCCGACGGTCAAAATGATCCCGACATACTTCAAACGTTTGGGAGCAAATCTTTTAACTGAATAATAAAACAGGAAAAGCAGCCCTCCCGCAGCAGCAACAACGCTGTATTTCCAAGCCATCAAACCCCAAAAGCCATAGTTGCCCAAAACGCCCTTTGCATAAGTTCCGACTTCAACAAGCCCCAAATCCAAGCCGATCTTCGTTGTCAAACCATCTAAAAACTCCGCAAAAACTAAGAAGGCGTAGGAGTAGGCGAACCATCTTGAGTTGAAGGCAGGCATCTTAAACGTGTCTCTGCTCAGTAACGTCCTCATGCTTTGCGTCTCCTTTCCCATACGTGTAATGGATTTCTGCAATATCTTTGCGTATTACCAAATTCGGAATATTCCAAAATTGGAACCCATGTATTTAATCAATTATACATGGCGCAGTGAACTAGTTTAGGCAGAGGTGCCTGCAATTTAAATAGTTAGACGGTAAAGATAAAATTGGATGCGAAACAAAAGAAACTAGGCAAGCATCCGTGGCGTTAGTCGTGTTCAAAAAACAAAGCACAGTTTTTCTATTGTTTAATTGAATTCTATGCGTTTTGTTTATGGGAATAATGATTTGCGTCGTAACTATCTTTAGGGTTTATAGCTCAAGCTTATGCCATTTGGGACAGGTCTCATGAGTTAAAAATGAGCTTTTTCCGCCACCGACATCAACGTCATTGCAGATACTGTAACTTGCGTTGTACTCTGCGCATGTTCTGCAACCGCGCTTAATAGTTCCATTCATTTTTAATCAGAATCCCGGTAGAAAGCGGAAGGGAATTCCTCAAAATCGCAATCTTCCAAATCACACGTGCTGCGTTTCGCGCAAACTCTGCATTTTTCAACAATTTTGTCATCTTTCATTTTAACGTCACAGCTAATTTTTTCGATACCGCTGATTCAGCGCTGAAAGCTTTCAGTTCTTCAATAATTCGTTGTTGGATGAAAATAAGGCTTATGGATCAAAAATATGAATCAAAAAATAAACACGTTTTTTCGAAAAAGAACCTTGGAGTTTTTTTGCGACTACTATTTTTGATTTAGGCGGCTGCGGGAGTTTATTTTTGAAATCTCCTTTAAGACTTTCCGTTTATCGAGATAGCTTATGAGAATCGCTATTATAAATATGAGTAAAATTGCAGATCCAATAGTTGAGGGGACAGCGAGGAATATATCGAGAGATATTTTTAGGAATAGGTACCTGTAAAAATTGCTTATTGCGCCAAAAATAAAAAGCGATTCTAGAGCTAAAACGCCTATGACTGCTAAGCTATCTTTGGTTTTTTGTTTTAGCGGCTTTATCTTTCATGGCACCTCAAAGAACATTAGTTTTTCAGGTAACATAAGTTTCCTATTTTCCCGAAGCATTAGGAGTCAAAACCCTTCTTTTTTCGCCATTTTCTTCGGGTTTTTTTCGTTCTGCGGTTTTTTCCAGTGTCAACGACCAGTTAGTGAAGCAGTCCCAGAGTAGACTTGAGCCGTTTTGGCTTTGGCTTTTGCTCATCGGGTCGCCTTGAGGTACTTATTGAAGAAAGCTAAAGTCATGTTCCACGCGTCTTCCGCAGCTTCTTTGTTGTATGACGGTCTTGTTTCGTTGAAGAATGCGTGTTGAGTGGCTTGATAGATTTTCATTTGAAATGTTTTCTTGTGCCCAATCATACTCTCCACTAAAGCTGGAACTCCGCTGGTTATTCTTAGATCTTCGCCTGCGTAAATCCCAAATACTGGGCATTCGATTTTGGCGACTGATTCAAGCGGCTGGGGATTTGCGCCGTAAAAAGGAACAGCCGCGTCGAAGGGGTATTGGGTTGCAAGCTGATAAGTTAGCCCGCCGCCTAAACAAAAACCAGTGATTCCAAGTCTCTCCCCGTTCACTGATTCTAAGTTTTTGGCATAGTTTATGCAGCAGAGAAGGTCCTGCGCCATTGTTTTTTCTGCGTTTTCTCGTCCTGTGAAGAAAAAAGTCATTATTTTTCGTTCGTTTTCTGGAAGACTCTCCATTAGGCTTTGTATTGCCGCTGGGTCGCTGCGTTTTTCCGGGGGAATTTGCCACATCCGCGTCATAGCTTTTTCGATGGCTTGTTCGGTTAGATCTTTTTCTCGACTGAAAAGATGGGGAGCTATGCTGACGAAGCCTTGTTGGGCAAATCTGTTCGCGACGCCTTTTATCTGCCCGTTGAGACCCCATGCTTCGTGGATAACGAGGATTGCTGGATGTTTGCCTTCCGATTTAGGAGCGGCAATATAAGTTGCCATTTCGACACCGTCAGAACACTTGAAAGTTACAGTCTGATTCAAAAAGTCCATACCACATCAAATCTAACTTTTATGAAGTAAATATTTAACCATTTCCCCCAAAGTTCCATCGATGGGAACCAAAAAAAAGTATCAAATTTACTTTTTCTTCCATTCTGTTATTAATTTCTTTTAATCGATATGACATTTTTTCGCCTTAGCCTTGAACCAATTTCTGCAGCGCCGTTGCCTCCTTAGAACCCGCCTTTACGCCTTGCTTAAGATGCATTAGTTAGCCGTTTGAGGTTATTTCGGATGGCCAACTACGCTAAGGCAAATGGCGCTTTCATCTGTTCCGTCTATATCCACCATCGCGTTAATTTCGTCGTCGAAGAAAGCTCCAACTTGGCAGGATCCACAATTGATGCTTGCCGCCGACAGCGCCAGATTCTCCGCTACATGTCCCGCATCCAAATAGATGTATCTGTAGGCTCTCTGCTTGTACTTCCACTTGGACCTACTAAAAATAGCTGTCCAGACGAAGGCAGCGGATGCGGTCGCACACATTTTCTGGTCCAGGGCTGCGTGAGCTAAGGCGTCGCCGAAATTTCCAGTTTTTATTTCTTCTAGCAAATGTTTTTTTATGTTGTAGTGGTAAATGCCGCACTCCACGTCTTGAACGTTGTTTGTAGCCACGTACGTTTCGATGGGGTATAATGCGCCAGCGGATGGGGCGGTACGGAACTCGTAGCCGTGCTCCACTCGCTGGATGCCTGTGGATGCCCAAAGAAGAAAACCTAAGTCTGCCTTGCTCAACGGCTGGGCGGAGAAGGCTCGGATGCTTTTGCGTCTTTTTAGAACCTCAGAAAAGCTGACTGCTGGTTCTTGCATCTGGGTTGGCAGCTGAACAGTTCTGCCTAGAGGGGTAGCTCTTGTAGGTTTCCGGCTTGTTTGCCCAGTCCAAGTTGCCCCCGAGACCTTTGCTACGAGCATACTTTGTCCCTGTTTGAAAATCGTCGCCTATATTTTTTCCCAAAATCTAACCTTCTAGAAACAGCTTTCTACACAATAATTTGGCGCACACTTATTTCAGCTTTGCACATTAAAGTTGAAAAATTGGAACTTGGGGCTGTTGATTTGATTTGTTTTTCAAGCTGAGGTTTTGCGTGGCTTACCATTTATTGTTAATTTTAGAACAACTATAATTATCACCACTATGGCTGCTGCAGCCGCCACTCCGTAAGCTACTTGAATTAGGCTGGTTTGTGCCGTTGATCCCCAGTCGGGCGGCGTAGTAGGGACAATCGAAGGCGGTGTGGCAAAGACAATGGATATTTGGTGTGTGCTAAAGTGGGTTGAGTAAAATATGTAATAGTTGTTTGCATCTTGGGAGTAGCTTTGGTCTGGAGCAAGTTGGCCGTCGATGTAGATTGCCGGTGTGGTTCCACAGGGCACGTCGCTTTTTGGGATGGTTATAGTGCTAAAGCCTGTAGTGCCGCTTTGCCCGGTCAAAGTGAAGGATAAAGTGGTTGTGGCAGCTGTTTGATTTGTTGCTATGGTAATGTTGGACATCTGTGAACTGTTGATGTTTCCGTTAATTGTTAGGTTGACTGTTGAGCCATTGCGGGTTGTTGCTTGGATGGTTGAAGTTGTAGAAGCGTTAACGATTGGAGGGGGCAGTGTCGTGATTGGCGTCGGAATTAACCCCGGGGTCGGCGACGGGGCTGGGGTTGAGGGCGGAGGCAGGGTAGATGAATCTGAAATTACCGAAACTGAGCTTTCGTACCAATTGCTTACGAACATTTCGCACTTGACGGAATCATATGCAAAATCCGATGGGCTTTCCATGGTTATAGTTGAAACTAGTGAGTTATTGACGTCAGATATTATATAGACGACGTTGGAGGAGACGGCGCCGCATACGAATATTTCGCCCTGACCCGAATCATATCCTAAGTAAAATGGGTTGGAGTCAAGGGTTATATTGGCAACTACCGCATTATCGTTTTCAGATATGACTTCGACAGATGCGTTTTGAGAACTGGCTGCGAATATCTCGCCCTTTCCGGAGTCGTAAACTACGCCGCCGTCGCCAAATCCGGCATACACGTTTGAAACCACGGTGTTTGTGCTGTCCGATATGATTGAAACCGAATTAGGAACATGTGTAGTGTTATTGGTCAAAACGAGGTCAGTTACGTAGATTTCGCCCGTATTAGGATCATAAGTTATGCCAGATGGGTCATATCCAACTGGGATCGTTGCGATCACAGTGTCATTGCTATCTGAGATGACTGAGACCGAACTGTTACCAAAATTAGCTAAGAATATTTCGCCTTTGCCCGAATCGTAAGTTATAGCCATGGGGGCGGCTTCTAAAGGCACCGTTGCAACCACACTATTATTGGCATCTGATATCACATAGACTGCACTCGGGGTTGCGTAGCCGCCAGCGAATATTTCGCCTTTGCCAGAATCATAAACGATTGGACCTGCAGATGTCGGGAGGTTTATGGTTGCAACCACGCTATTGTTGCCGTCAGAAATGACCGAGACCGAGCTGGAAGCAGCATTTGCCACAAATACCTCGCCTTTGGCAGAATCATACGCTAAACCTTCCGGTTCACTCCCCACCTGTACTATACTGTTGACTCCCCCTAAGGCGTGAACAGCATTAGCCGCTGAAAAAGCAAGAACTAGAGTTAATAAAAGTAAGATTGAAGAAAGTTTATTCAGATTCTTCATAAAGTTTATTCTGAGGCAATTATCTTATACGTCTTTCGCAAGTGTCCGAGCGCTACCTTGGTTATAATTTAATTCACTTTGTCTGGTTCAACTGCATGTCCTCGTGGTAAAGGGTCCAGTTCATGGACATTTCCAAATCCTTTCACAAATACCCCTCAAATCTGCAAGTGCCTTAGCCTTAATTGGCTGCATTAAATTTCTCACGATTAACACCGAATCCAGCAGTCCTGATGTTAACCAGTCAGAAAAAAATGTCGCATAAACCCAGTTCTCACTTTAGTTTAGTTTATTCTTGCTGATCTTTGCTTGGCGTGCTGTGTCCGCCTGGGCTCTTTTTGGGTTGTCTAACTTTGCTCAGTTGCCTAAAAGCCCATTTTGAAAATCTGTATTTCCACACAAGATGATTCAGCGCCATCCGAGCCATAATCTTGCTATGAAAGTCGCCTTTGATTCTCTTCTGCAGATAATATGTTGGGGTAAAGAGGCTGTCGTAGACTGCTTTTTTGGTCGCCTCCAGCTTTTCAAGTGGCAAAAGGGCGTTTTTGAAAACCTGCATGTCCTCGTGGTAAAGGGTCCAGTTCGTGGACATTTCCAGGTCTAGCGCTTTGACTCGGTCGAAGAGTTCTGTGCCGGGGTAAGGAACTGCCTCGCACATGTAAACGTAATCAGGCTTGGTTCTGTGGATAAAATCTACGGTTTGCTGTAGCATTTCAGGGGTTTCGCCTGGGTAGCCGATAATTAGGGATATGGCTACGGATATTCCTGCGTCTTTGGTCCATTTTATGGCTTGGGCATTTTGCTCGACTGTTGTGCCTTTATGCATGGTGTTTAAGATTTGTTGGCTGCCTGATTCGACGCCGAAGTGGATAAGCTGGCAGTTTGTGCTCTTCAGTTTACTTAAAAGTTCTTTAGATACTCTGTCCACTCTTGTTCGACAATCCCACGGGAGCTCAATTTTTCTTTTCTTCATTTCGTCGCAGATTGCAATTGCCCGTTTCACGTCGAAAGTGAATGTGTCGTCGTAGAAGGCGAAGGCTTCAGCCCCGAAGGTGTCTCTTAGCCACTTCGAGCTCGTCGACAACTTTGCTTGGGCTTCTTGCCCTGAAAGCTTTTCCGCACATTTTAGAAGCCAAACAGAAAGCACATTGACTGGGGCAGCCTCTGCTAGTTATGATCGGCATGTAGACTTTCCCAAAAACCTTGTACCTGCCAACGTCAAAATGTTTGTGAGCTGGATATGGGAGAGAATCAATATCTTGCATAAACTGCCTGTCTGGTGTTCGGAAAATCTGCCCGTTCTTTCTAAAGGTTACGCCTGCAACTTCGCTTAGTTTTTTCAGGTCGCCGCCTGATACTAAACCTGCAAGCTCAAGCATAGTTTGCTCGCCCTCGCCCCGCACAACGATGTCCGCCGAAGGGTTTCCAGTGAGGGTTTGCTCATCCATGACGGTGACGTGTGAACCGCCCATAAGGGTTACGCAGTTCGGAAGTGCGGATTTGGCGGCTTTCAAAATTTCCACTGCGGGCAAATAAGTTAACGTCGCGGATGTGACGCCGACGATATCGGGGCTTAAGCTTTTGAACTTGTCCTCCAACTCTTTTTGGCTGGGTCGGGAAAATTGGCAATCCACCACGTTGACTTCGTACCCTTTTTCCTCAAGCACCGCAGACAAATAGCTTATGCCAAGCGGAATGAAGATTGCTTGCGGCGCATCAGCCGGATAGGGTGGATTTACAAGTGCAATGCGAGCCTTCACAGTTGGGTTCACCGACTTTTTAGTGATGAAAAACGGCTTCGCAAGCTATTAAGTATTTTGTAAATACGCAGAAACCGCATCATTAGGAGCGCTGTGCATAAAAAGTGGGTTTATGCGGGCATTCAACTGCAGACTTAACTAAAAAGGCGCCAATCAACGCTGCGGTTCGCCACAGATAAATGCCCGTTTACGCTGAGCGAAAGAGTTTAGAGTAGGCTTAGGCGAGTACAAATTGGAAGAGGATTGAATTTACGATGAGTTATCTTGAATTGTTCACGTCTCAAACGAACGTTTTCAGCGGCGTCCAGAAACCTTTTGAGCAGGCGAAATACGTGGTTTTCGGGGTACCGTTTGATGCAACCAGCACTTATCGCAACGGCGCAAGGTTTGCTCCCCAAGCGATTAGGCAGGCTTCTTTGAACCTTGAAACGTACAGTTTCCGCAGCGGCGTCGATGTGGAAGATTTAGCTTTGCATGATGCGGGCGACCTGGATGTGTCTTTGGAAGCCGAGAAAACCGTTGACATGACCCGTCTTGTCGTAGACGAAATTTTGGCTGCGGGCAAGGTGCCTGTGGCTTTAGGCGGGGAACACACAGTTACGCTTGGAGCTGCGAAGGGTTTAGGCGACAGGGCGGCTAAAACCGCGGTTGTGAGTTTTGATGCGCATTTGGATTTGCGCTGCGAATTTCTTGGTTCAACGCTTTCCCACACCACCTTTATGCAGCTGATAAGCGAGCAAGTGAAGCCCGCGAAGATAGTTGAGGTTGGCACGCGCGGTGCCTCCAAGGAGGAGCTTGCGTACGCGAAGAAGGCAGGCGTGGAATTTTTCACTTCGCAGGAAATCCTTAAGCAGGGGTCGCTGCTCATCGGGGAACAGCTCAAAGAGAAGCTCCTGCCATACGATAACCTGTATTTGACGGTGGACATGGATGTTCTTGACCCAGCCTTTGCCCCGGCGGTCCAGAACCCTGAGCCTGAAGGAATCACCACATCCCAGCTGATAGACCTCGCTTGCTCCCTATGCGACAACCGCGTGCTCGGTTTTGACGTCGTGGAGGTTGTGCCGATTTATGATCAAGGCATATCGGCGATTGCAGCTGCAAAAGTAATATGCGAAATGCTGTGCCAGCTGGAAACATCAAGAAATACATCAGGGTATAGTTGAAAGTCTTATATGTAATAAAAACATTACATATCACAGGAAAGCAGAGAAACGACATGTCCGATGATCTGAAATTCCACCTCAAGGCTGCCCAAGAAAAAAGGTTAGCAGCGTTGGACGAATATGCGAAAAAAAGAAACAGCGTAGTAGGCGATTTAGCCATTAAGGCTGTTGAACAGGCGATAGAGGTTCTAGCTGCTTCGGAGGGAAAGCACTTCCATACGACGCCAAGAAGCGCACATAGGAACCGAATCATTTGGATAAAAGAAAAACTTCCCTCAGTATCGAAAGATTTGGACGAGTTATGGGGAGCCTATGGTGCTCTGGGTTACGAGGGCTTAAATGGGGAAAGAGCCGAGAGGGCTATCGCTGCAATGGAGCGTGTTTTTGATGAAATTGAAAGAGCAGCAAAAGTTAATCTTAAATGACTTCGTCAATTTAGTCTCAACGATTCAGGGTGTCGTAGGCATTGTCCTATTTGGTAGTCAAGCAAGAGGGGACTATGATGAGTTTTCCGATTATGACTTGCTGGTTCTGTTCGAAAATAAACGTGTAATGTGGGAAAGTTGGGATAGACTTTTCCAGGTTGTTGGGAACCTAAAAATGAACCTGCATGCCATTCCCGAAACACTTGATGAGCTAAAAGAAGCAAACCCCGTGTTTTTAGATGAATTGCGCAGTTCTGGAAAAGTGCTATTTGCCAAAATGCCCCTCGAAGTTTATTTATCACCCATCACCTTGGACCCTTTCACCTTAATCACATATGACATGCGAAACTTGGATTACGCTGACAAAATGAAGGCTTCATATTTTCTTTATTCAAGGGGCGGTAAAGGCGAAGTAGCAAAGGCTGGAGGAACTAAAATCAGCGATAGCTGCGTAATTGTTCCAAGTGCGTCAGCTATTGAAATAATCGATGTGTTAGCTTCTTTGGGCGTTCAAACTGTAACGACAGAGGTTTTTGTAAATCCAGACGTTTATGAGTTATTTCCGGCGGAGAAAAGAACTCGGGGTTCAAACGATAGGATTGAGAAAATTCAAAATGTCGAAGGGTAGCTTCTTTGGCTAAGGAACATGAATTAACTGTCTTCACAATCGGGCACTCAACCAGAACCATAGATGAATTCGTTGGGTTGCTAAAAAATTTCCGTATCAACTTAGTTGTGGACGTGCGCACGGTTCCCCGTAGCAGACATAACCCCCAGTTCAACAAGGAAACCTTGCCAAACACGCTTAAACCCTACGGCATAAAATACATTCACATGCCCGAAATCGGCGGCTTACGCCATCCCAAACATGACTCCGTAAACTTGGCATGGAAAAACATGGGCTTTCGCGGCTACGCAGATTACATGCAGACCAAAGAGTTCACCGACAACCTTCTAAAAATCCTCGCTCTTGCTCGGGAAAACCGCCTAGCGCTGATGTGCGCTGAAGCGCTGCCTTGGCGATGCCACCGAAGCCTCATCTCCGATGCGCTGGTGGTACGGCACATTAAAGTGCAGCATATCATAAGCGCAACCAGCTGCCTCAACCATCAGCTAAACGAGATGGCGCATGTAGAGGGAAATCAAATTACATACCCATTGTTCACCAAAGAAACTCCCCAGCGAACGCTGGGAGACTTTGATTCAGGATAAATAGTGCACTTTTAGTATCACATTTTGTGCACTTTTTGTGACACAACCCTTTTAAGCTTATTCCCGCCCTCATCAATAGGGTTGGCTATGTCCACAACAATTACAATTCGCATTCCCAAAGAACTTAAAGAGAAAATGGATAAAACGCCTGCGAAATGGAGCCGAGAAGTCCGAACCTTCATAGAAGCAAGAGTTAAACAGGTTGAAATGCTCCAAACCCTCGAAGAAATCGAGAAACGGGCAGACAAGAGAAAAACAAAATTTGACTCAACAGTCCTGATACGGGAGGACAGAGAACGACAAACCTAATCCTCGATTCAAACATCATCTCAAAACTAATCATCAGCGAACCCGGCTCAAAAGAAGCCCGAAGCACCATCGCCGCCTCCCTAAAAAAAGGGGTTGCCCTCTACACAGTTGACCTTGCCTTAATCGAGTGCTTAAACGTCATCTGGAAGCATGCCATGTTGCTCAAGGACCTAAAGTTAGGTGAGGTAAACTCCACGATAGAAGACCTCACCAGAGTATACGACGGCTTAAACGTCATCTCAGCCCGTGAACTAACTGGCGAATCAGTGCAGATAGCATTAAAACTCGACGTAAGCATATACGACGCCCTCTACATTGCCGCCGCAGAAAAAATAAACGGCACACTATACACCGCAGACCAAAAACTCTGCAACAGCGCAAAAGAGGTTACCAGCACAAAAATCCTCAACCCAAAGCCAGCCTAGACCTCGCGAACCTTTGAAAGCCCAAATATCTTGCTAACTTTATGGCTCAAGTAGGCTAGTTTAAGGAAGCTGGGCAGAGTCCAACTAAACTACACAAGTCAAAAGCAACAAAAATAACCTACCCATGTTTACAAAAGAGAGCCCGCGGAGAACGCTTGAAGATTTCGGAGCTTAGCTTTAACGCGTTTTTTTATTTATAGATCCCTCTGTTCTTCAAGTACGGAGGTGATACAATGTTTCTTGTTGCTAACACGGGTATCTTACTCTTTTGGCAGACAGTTGCAATCATTGCAAGTTTGACAAGCTTGGCAGTAACGTTTTATTTTTCTTGGCAACAACTGCGAAGATCTGAAAGGGACTCAGAAATGAGAATCCAAACGTACTTAGACGAGGAAAACGCAAGTTTATTTGATATTATTATTTCAAATCCTGAAGCAATACAAACTATATACGATAACTCCCCAATTTCAATCTCGCAATCAATACTAGCATACAAAATAATTTCTTTTTCCTCCAAGGTTTACCAAATGAGGCAGAGAAAATTACTTAAAGACTACCAATGGGAAGGCTGGTTTAAAATGATGAAAAATGTTTTCCAATGGCGAATGATAAAAGAACAATGGCAGAGTTCACCGGTGCCAACCTGGTTTGATTCGTCTTTCAGAGAGTTCGTGGATAAAGAATTAATGGCGCAATAGAAAAATAAATTGAGAACTCAACTTCTATTTTCTTTTTGCAGTTTTGCTATGAAAAAGCCGTTGCACTGGTGAAGTTGCGGGTAGAGTCTTTGGCATTTAGTTAGTTCCCGAAGCCCGGGCAAACCTACTTTGGGCGTTATCTCCGTCAAGGTGAATTCTGGGTGCCACTTTAGGAAACGCTCAATTATCATTTCGTTCTCTTCTACTGTTATGCTGCATGTAGAGTAGGTTAATGCTCCGCCATCGGCGACTTTTTCGGCGCAGCTGTTAATCATTTTCCACTGGATAGCCGCCATTTTCTCAATCGATTTGGGTCTGAGGCGCCATTTGGCTGAGGGCTGCTTGGCGAAGACGCCTGTGCTGGTGCAGGGCGGATCCAAAATCACCAAGTCCGCTTGCACGTTGAAAGGCAAGGGGGCGCATGCGTCGGCAATCAGTGGTTCCGCAATGGTGGTTCCCATACGGGCGACTTCTTTTTTCCAAACTTTCATACGCCTATTTGAGAAATCAACCGAGGCTATGCTGCCTTCGTTACGCATAAGCTGAGCCAAAAACGTCGTTTTTGCTCCGGGCGCGGCGCAAACGTCGAAAACCACGTTCCCGGGTTTGGGGTCTGCGGCTTGTGCGACGAAGCAGCTTGCTTTATCCTGAATGTAAAATAACCCGTCTTTGTAGCTCACCAAGGTGTTTAGGGGTTTTTTCATTTCGCCAATTTTGTAAGTGAACTTTAACGGTTCAGCTTTTTCTAGTTTAACGCCTTCCGCTTCAAGCTTCTGAACTATTGCCTCTTCCGTTGCCGCAAGAGTGTTGACTCGGATGTAGGTGGGCGGTGGATTTACGCTGCCTTCCAAGAAGTTGATGGCTTCGCTTCGTCCAAAAAGCCTGAAACAGTACCTGACGAACCATGAGGGATGAAACGTTTGCAAGCTAACCCGCTCCACATCGTTTGCCGCCTTCAGGATTGGCTCAAGCGGGCGCGTTAACAGAAGACCTAAAATTGGCTCAACTTCACGCATGGTTTCCCAGCCCAAAATGGATCTGCCAAGACCTGCGATGCTTTGGGCTTCTTGCAAATTGATTTTAACCCAGTTCTTAGCCACGCGCGTTTGGTAAACGTAAAGTCTTAAGAATGATTGGATGCCGAGGTTGTATTCGCCGATTTTTTTGGGGGCAACTGTGGTGTTGATGAGTTTGTCGATGAGGTTTCGGCGTCGTGTGGTTTCGACGACTAAGCCGTATGCGTAGCGGATGGCGTTGGGGTCGTTTGCGCCCAGCTGCTTGATTGTTCTTGCCAGAGCAAGGCGCTCGCTTAGTTTCTCCATCTCCATCCAGCTTAGGGTTTCAATTGCGATTGTCCAAGCATCCTTAAGCAAACTAGTTCACGCCTAAAGAAGATGCAGCTCTTCTAAATAAGAATTCAAAACAAAGCAAGAAGAACAACAGTTGTTTCCCAAGTGTTGTTGTTCTTTTGAAAAAGTGCGCATGGAAGAAGAAGAAGAAGAAAAATTGTTTTTTGAAGCTTCTTCTTCTTTTAATTTTATTTTTTAGATGGCTGCCTTAAATCTGGATCAATAGAAGAACAACAGTTGTTTTTCGGGTGTTGTTGTTCTTTCAAAAACAAAACCTTATTCAGAGCCACCCAGCACGAAGATCCAAGCTCTAAACCAAAAAAGCAACCCAAAACCAACTCCTACAGAAACACACACACCTCCTTTTCTAATCAATAAGTGTGTAGCAAAATTGCTTGCACAAATCAGTTTATGCCACTTTCGTCTTCTTTAAGCAAGAGAAGTAAACAATGAGTCAAGTGATCAAACGTAAAAGCAACTCACAAACCAAAGCGGGGCAATATATGTGTTCTGAGTGTGGTCAAATCTTCAATTCCAAAAAAGAAGTCGATAGCCACCTCAATGTGCTGCATGAATTGTTCTAAGCCGCTTCGTGAAATTTGTCTCAAAATTAAACCGATTTCAGGTTTCTTCTGCTTTTCGCATGTTATTTTGATCACTTTAATCTTAAGGCAGATTGCCGGTTTTTAGTAAGCAAAGATTTTAGTCTCAATGTACCATATGGAGGCTAAGGTATCATTGGGGATGGCGCGAACACTCTTAGATTACTGTGGCAGCGAACAAACTAAACCCCTGCCAAAAGAAGAAGCAAAAGCGAAAGCCACGCCCCAGCCACTCATAAACAACGAAGAAATGAAACCAGAAGAAGCTAAACGACCAAAAAAGAAAAGACCCCTTGCCTTTCCGCCAGTGGCTCCCCAAAACCTGCCTGCATCCTATTTTGTTTCAGCATCCTACGATGGCCGCCAGAAAAAAGCAGTTATCAAACTCTACGAGCCCGAATCAGAGCAAATCTATTTTTGGTATGACAATACGAACCATAAACCCTACTGTTTAACCAACTTGACTCGGGAGAAACTGGAAAAATTCGACCGCATAACGGGACATGATGGCTTCTTCGCTTTTGAAGAGCAGAAAAAGTTTGACCCCTTGGAAAACAAAGATGTAAATCTGATCAAAATAGTGACAAAAGACCCGTTAGCCATCGGTGGGAGACCAGCGGGCACGATTAGAGACATAATTCCTGAAGATTACCCCCGTGTTTGCGGATGCAGAATCGAGGACAGCGACACTAAAGTTTGGGAGTCAAAAATAAAGTATTATCAATCATACATTTATGACCGCCAGCTTTTGCCAGGCATGATTTATGAGGTTAAAAACGGCGACTTGGTGCCTAAAGTTCTTGAGGAAGCTACCGAGAACCTGAACCAGATAAAGCGTCTCTTTACAGACTGCACGGCTGAAGAACGTGAATACGCAGAGATGTGGGCAAAACTCCTCGAGTACCCTGCCCCAAAATTTCGCAGAGCAGCCATCGACATAGAAGTTTACTCGCCGTTATCCACAAGAATGCCAGATGCACGGGAAGGCGCCTGCCCCGTGATCGCCGTGTCAATTTACAGTTCAGACGGCGAAAAAAAAGTGCTTGTTCTCAGACGCGAAGGCGTACGGGAAGGAAATCATCACTTAGCAGCAGATATTACGGTAGAGTTCTGCGAAACCGAGGAGGAGCTGCTTAAGAAAACCTTTGATGTGCTGCTTGAATATCCGTTTATTTTAACTTTCAACGGCGACGACTTCGACCTCCGCTATTTAACCCATCGAGCAATGAACTTGGGATTTAGAAGAAGCGAGGTTCCCATAGAGGTAGGCAAACGGGTTTGTTTGCTGAAGTATGGCATACACATTGATCTCTACAAGTTCTTCTTCAACAGATCCGTCCAAATCTACGCCTACGGCGGCCGCTATAAAGACGTAAGTTTAGAAGATGTTGGCAACGCATTAATCGGCGTTGAAAAAATTCACCTCGAAAAAACCTTCGGCGACTTAACATATTCTGAACTCGCAGCTTATTGCCTCCGAGACTCAGAAATCACCTACAAACTAACCAGTTTTGACAACGACTCCGCAATGAAGTTGATTCTTGTCCTTGCACGAATTGCCAGCATGCCCATGGAAGACGTAAGCCGACAAGGCGTAAGCCGTTGGATACGCAACTTTATGCACCGCGAGCACCGAAGAAAAAACATGCTGATCCCCAACGCAGAGGACATTTTGACAAAGAAAGGAAAAACTTCGTCGACAGCTACAATAAAAGGAAAAAAATATAAAGGCGCCATAGTTGTTGAACCCACGCCTGGCGTTCACTTTAACGTTTCAGTTATGGATTTTCCCAGTCTGTACCCCTCAATAATTAAAGTTTGGAACCTGGGTTACCAGTCAATTGATTGCCAACATAGCGAATGCAGACGCCGCATGATACCTGACACTCAACATTGGGTATGCAGCGAGAAACGAGCGCTGGAAAGCTTATTGATTGGTTCACTGCGGGATCTAAGGGTTAAATGGTATAAGCAGCGCGCAAAAGACAAAACCTTGCCGCCTGAGCTTAGAAGCTGGTACAACACCACGCAGGGAGCGCTTAAAGTTATTTTAAATGCCAGCTACGGAGTCTTTGGCGCTGACAGCTTCGACCTATATTGCCCTCCTGTAGCTGAAGCAACGGCAGCCATCGGCAGGTACTCTATTACACAAATACTCACGCACGCCGAGTCAGTGGGCATACAGGTTCTTTACGGCGACACAGACAGCTTATTTTTGAAAAACCCTTCTAAAGAGCAAATTGAAGAATTAGTCCACTACACGGAACACGAATTGAACATGGGTATCGACGTAGACAAAGTTTACAGGTACGCCGTATTTAGTTCACGCAAAAAGAATTATCTCGGTGTTTTGGAAGACGGAACTGTGGATGTGAAGGGTTTAACGGGCAAGAAAAAACACATTCCAGTCTTTATCAAAGATGCTTTTAACAAAATGAAAGAATCCCTTGCAAGAGTTAAAAATCCATCCGACTTCGAGAAGGCAAGAAAAGAAATCGCTGAAATAATCCGTGAAAGGTACACGCGGCTAAAACGCAGAGAGTGGGGTGACATTAGCGAACTGGCTTTTCATGTAGCTTTAGGCGATGAACTTTCAAGTTACACTAAAACTACACCTCAGCATGTGAAAGCTGCGCGGATTCTGCAGGAAAATGGAAAAGAGCTGCATACGGGCGATTTAATCAGTTTTGTTAAAGTTATTCGTGAGCCGCATGTGAAACCCGTCGAGTTGACATCAAGAAACGAGGTGGATGTTGACAAGTACGTTGCTTATTTGCACTCTACTTTTGACCAGGTTTTGGATGCTTTAGGCTTGAGCTTTGACGAAATCATCGGCTTAACTAAACTTGAACGGTTCCTCGCCTAATTATATTAGCTGAATAATTACGCCAAATAGCGTGAATAGTGCAACTGTTAAAGCTATTATTCTAACCACTTGCTTCTCAGTTAAAGGTCGATGGTAAGTTATCAACGTAATTAGACTTCTTCTATGGTCCGACGAAAGCTTTTCTCCGTCAAACGAAACACTGGCTTTTTTGCGTGTAAAGTAAACCATCAAAAGTATTAATGCAGAATTGAAAATGTACGGCAGAAGCATAACAAGCAAGCTTAATTTTAAGTCTGAAATCACAGCGAACGACGCTATCGTCATCCCTATGGCGAAGGAGCCTGAATTTCCCACGAAAACTTTGCCGTTAAAGTTGAAGTAAGCTAAAACTAGCCAAAATAAAATGGGGCCAACCATTAAAATGTATGACGGCGAAACAGCCATTAACCCCAAGATAACTATGGCTGGGCATATTGTTTCTAAACCGTTCAACCCGCCGAGCATGTTCACAGCGTTGGTAACTATCATGACAATCACTGGAATAATGATGTAAAAATAGATGGAGCCAAGATGGAGCGTTGCAATGTATGGCAGCAGCAAAGTTGTTCTTGCACCAGTCTCTTGGGCGTAGTATATGAGGGGTAACGCGGCGATTAAGGGCATGAACGCTTTGTAACGCCACTTCAAATCTATCCAGTCGTCAAGCAGTCCCATGAAGCCGCCGAAAAGAACGCATACAGCCAGGGTAAATGGCGCTGAAACATTCGATGGGTTTCCAGCTATTTTTAGAAAGTAGAGGAGAAAAAGGTAAACGGTTGTGAATAGGACGTAGATTACGCCTAGACCGTTTGGAATTAAGGGGTGTCCAACTTTATGCTGGTCTGGAACCTTTGGAAACAATCGTGGCTTCCCTGCTCTTTTGCATCGTTTTAGCCTGTGCCGCCTGTGCCTGTTGCGCCCGTCGCGTTATAGTATGCTTGGTAGTCGATTTGGTAGATAGCAACTAACGGCACTAATCCGCCGTATTCGAATGGTGATGTGTCTTCGCCAGCGATGTAGGGATTTACGAAGTATGTCGGCGTTGTTGTTGTCGTACTTGGCGTGAACGTAGTTCCTGAGGCGGCAGTCCATTGGTTGCAATATTGCACTTCTGCATAGTTCATCAATTCATAGATTGTGCAGTTATCTCCTTGCAGGTTCCAATCCCACTGCCCTGTTTGGTTATCGGTGTTGCCGAAGGCGTTTTCATTTGACCATACTGTTGATGTCGTTGCATTCATGTAGTTATTTTGTTCGTACCATGACTCTGCTGTTCCTGAAATTCTCGCCATCCACACCCATTTCCCTTCATCTCCGTATCCAGCAGGACTCACGGTGTATCCTGAGCCGCTGCTTGACTGAGATATTTGCAGAACGGTGAAGACGAGGATGTAGTTGACCAGCCCAGGATTGTGGTAGTTTTCATAGTTGTTTAGCATTTGCATTGACTGGTTTTCGTTGCCCATCATTATGTAGCCTACGTTTTCGATTTGCGTAGTATTGTACGTGGTGTTGTCGCACAGAGTTGTTACGTTTCCAAGGTTGGTTAACCAGTCGCCATAGTCCCACCAAGCAACCATAGCATTATTTGCGGGAACATTGCTTTTCATCCAGCTTAGCGCGTCAAGCCATGCGCCTACTGGTTGACTTAGGCTTGCGCCGCCTATGGGAAGGCTCGATGCGCTTATCGCTGTGGGCACGTAAGATTGGTCGATGGCTCTTGGTATTCCGCCAGTTTGCGGTGAGAAAGCTACGTCAGTTACCAGTATTAGGAATATCAGAAAGATTGCGATGCCGCTGTATTCCTTGCTTACTCGCGACATTCTACGTTTTGTTTTTGCGAGGTTGTGCGGCGCTTCTTTAAGTAAAGTGTAAAACGGTTTTATGAGACCCAGAATGCCCACGCCCGCTATGATGCAGAACGCTGGGGCAAAGATTGCCAGTAAACGAATCATTGAAGCAGCGAAGAAAAGCGATGTTATGGCGAAAACTACTAGGAAGATGTTTCTGTTCGTTGGATTTTTCAGTACAAAGTAGAAGCCGATGAGGAAGAATAGGATGCCTACGCCTAGTTCAATGTATATGTTTCCCCAAGCTGTAATTTGTTGTTCAGCTACTGAATTGATAATGGGCGAAGTTGCTCTGATAAAGGGATCCAAAACTGTGCTGAATTTACCTTGAAGACCACTGCCACTGATGAATCCAACGGCATATAATGTGGAAAAACCGCCAACAATTATGACAAGCGAAGTAATTGCTATAAGTAATTTGCTTCTTAAGGATATGTTGTTTCGTAAAAGTTCCGCGATGAGAAGTAAAACGAATCCGCCAGCTACAGGAATTACTGCCCCTGAAGTTAAGTAGGTGAGTCCCAGATAGGGCACTATTGCTGAAATGTATAATGCTAAACCAAACGATATGCTGTAGCTAATCAGAAGCCGTTGATTGTACCTCTTAAACAGAACCATAACAAAAACGAACAGAACAGTCATGTCAATCATGTAGTATGCTCCACCCCAGCCTGCTATGAAATAAGCTAGGGCGCCGGCGGAACCTAACGCGTAAAAGATTGATTGACGTAGGGACCTATTGTTGTCGATAGACCTCAAGAATAAGAATACGAATAAGATAAGACCAATAGTTCCTGGGACCTGTGTATCAAAGAACCCCAGAGATGTTCTTTCAATGATAGAGGGCTCTAACGCCAAGAACAACGCAGATAATAAGCCAACTGTTCTTCCACCAATGTCTTTGCCTAAGAAATAAATCACCAAAACCGAAATGACACCAACCACAGGCGGAATCATTGCGCAAAGGGTCATCAAATTAACGCTTGCGCCTAAACCTGCGATGACATCATAGACCACTGCACCCGTTATAGGAATTGATGGCAAGGCAGTGGACATGTCAAGTCCGAAAGGATACCACAGTTGATTGTTGATCCAGTGCGTGGGATAAAAAGGTGAAATCAAACCGTGATTTACCATGTATTGCGTGATGCTGAATTGATAGTAAGGGTCAAACTCGTTAAGAAGAGATGTTCCTCCGGAGAGGTTTTCCCAGCGTAAAGGCAAAATTCTGACGATAAATGCGACGAACAATATTACAGCTAACGCAGAATACGCTATTATTTGTCCGTGACTTAGCTCGATGCGTAATGGTGCTAGTCTTTTACTTAGCCGATCTTTAATTCCTTCCCCCACTTTAAGCCATCTCTCCATGTGTTAATTGTATCTTTATCGGTTAATTCTTAATTTATACACATTGGAGGTTTATTTATGGCTTTCCAAAATGGGTTCTGTTAACTTCATAGGCGATGGTTTTCTCTGTTAGTTTTCGGGTGACGGATTAAGCCTTTGAAATGTACATGTAAATAAACGGGTGACAGAGTGATAAAATCTTGGATTAGAAAAAATAGTAGTTAAATTTCAATTTCTTAACAAGATAAAATGCTTTTCAATTTGAAACGTTGGGAACATATAGTTCATTCAAAACGGATTCAAATAGTTGTTCAGCTTCAATCTTAGAAGAATTTTGTTTTTCTCTCATAATTTCCACTTGTCTTACAAAATCGCCAAATTGACTTTGTAATTCCCGTGGAGGCAAGGGAATTTCCAATTGTCTCAATATATTCAAATTGAGACCACTTCTTTGCTTATCACCCGTTAAATTTCGTAGTTCTTGATACCTATATTTCAAATCAAAATGCAAATAATCGGGAAGCAATACATCCAAATTTGGAGATATTGAAGCTACTGACTGATTGCTTGCAGTTTCTATCTTCAAAATTCCAGTTGTCGCTCTGGTTTTACCCTGTCCGTTTAAAGCGATAACCACGTCACCGATAGAATACATTTTAGCATTGGAATTTTTTAATCCTAACTTAGTTATTTTGTTCGGAATAATCTTGACAAAATCGGACTTAATGTCTCCCGACTTCATCCAATTAATGTCACCATTAACATAATACTCAGGTTTTTGGGTTGATGGTGTTCCACCCATATTCAACTTAGCAACGGTACGAAGCTCCACAAGTGAAAAATCACTTTGCGAGGGGTTTCCAAACAAAGCCAAAAACTTACTTTTTATCAATTCGTCAAAAGCCTCATTTTGTGTAATCCTTAACTTCTTTATTTTTTCAATCTGTTTTAGCTTGTTGACTATATCAAATTGTTTCTGCTTAGATGGAAGAGGAATTAGATAATTTGCTAAAACGTCTTTATGTAACCTTTTTTGACCTGCGGTTCCAACCAATAGAGGCGTTAAATCTTCTCTAAACTTTTTTCTGCTAACCATATAATATAGGTATTCAGGTACAATCTTTTCGTTAGGTCGTAAAACGAGAAATTCAGTGCTTCCAAACCCAATTGTGTTCTTTATGTTATTGACATATGCTCTCTTTCCATTTTCAAAACAAGGGGTTATTTTGGCTAAGATTATGTCGCCTTTGACAAAATATGTAAAACCTTTCGCTACATTTTTCAAGAGACACGTTTGCTCGTTGATTATTTTGCCATCTTCGGAGACTGAGGACATTTCTACAAAACTAACTTGCTCGTTTGTGTTTAGTTTTGCTATTTTTTTTGATGGATTAATTTCGCATACGTCAATGATTCCTACAAAGTCAGTCATTGCATCATCTTGTTTAAGACTTCAAGTTCTTTATTGATTTCTAGTTCTATTTTATTGATTTCGTCAAGTACTTGCATTGGAGACTTGAAAGTCAATTCCCCTGTTTTATTCTCAATGTAACTTGTTAAATTGAGTCTAAACTCGTTATTTTCTATAGTTTTTTTCAGGACACTAAAACTTTTAGCGGAGTTTTCTCTCAATGGAAATTTGGCTAAAACATCGGGCAAATCATCTTTTGGAATTTTTTTCCTTTTAGCAGATAGCTCAAATCCATCATTTTCTACGTTGTAAAACCAAACTTTTTCAGTTGAGTTACCCTTTTTAAAGATTAGAATGTCTGTTTTTACACCTGCATAGGGATAAAACACTCCGCTTGGCAACGAAATGATAGCTTCTAAGTCGCATTCTTGCATCAAATATTCTCTTAAACTCTTGTGTTCCGACCTGAATAGTAATCCTTCTGGAACTATCACTCCGCATCGCCCATCTTTTCCTAACATTTTAATTATGAATTGAATGAAGACACTATCGCCCTGATTTGATGGGATGGGATAAGTATTTCCGAAAATTGTTGGTTGCCCATAGGGAATATTTGAGAAAACTACATCGAACCCCTTAGCTTTTATGACCTGTAAAGCCTCGATTATGTCTTTTTCTTTATAACTACCGATAATTTTGTCCCAAAAAATGTTTTTAGCAGCGTCATCTTGTACTATGTTGTTGTGCCCATCACCAGTGATTATCATATTCATTTTTGCTATTTTGTAAGTGTCTGTTAGTTCAATCCCAAAAATGGTTTTTTCTTTTAGTGCTTTCACTATGTTTTCGTCTTTTTCGTCTACGTTTGATTTTAGGTGCCTAAACGCTTCGATTAAAAATCCACCTGTTCCACAAAATGGGTCTAAAACGGTGTTTCCGTACTTTGGGTTAACCAAAGACACAATTAGCTTTACGATATGTCGTGGGGTGAAGTATTCGCCTAAATCGTTTCCAGATGCTATGCTTTTTAGGAAATACTCAAATGCATCACCCTTAATCTCTGATTCAGTGTTGAGTAGGGTTAAGGTGGATAGTTTATTTACTATTTCTTTAACTGTTTGGGGATTTTGGATTTTTAATTTCTCTTGGAAAATATCGTCAGTATGATTATACTCTTTAGCTAGACCTTGCTTCAATACAGTATCGTTAATGTAGTTGAGCATTTTTTTGGGGTCTTTTTCATCACAGAAGCTATCCCAACATATGTCTTTAGCTAACCGTCTAGGCAATCCTTTCTTTTCTCGGTCGTCTTCGATTTCGCTTATGATTTTTATGAATAATAAGTTAGAAAACTCAACAAACCTGTCAAGGTTTCTTAAACCTTCTTGCCTTAGAAGTTCTTCCACCCATTTAAAAATTCGTATTAATTCTTCTCTAGTGTGTTTTACTTCAGGGGCAGTTTCGTCAATATTTGAACCTGTTTTCAGAAAACGAAGCAGTTTTGCTTCGGAAACTAACTGCTTTAAGCTATTTCCATCTATTGTAAGTTCCTTTTTACTTCTTAAATCAAATGTTCTTATAAAAGTGGCATCGTAAACAAAAACTAAGGAAACACCAAGCGGTTTTGCATATTTTTCTATCGCTTGTTCTAAAGCCTTTTCTAAACTTTGACCTTTCCTTTTCGCTTCAATAATTGCTATTGGGTCGTCTTCTGTGCCTGATTTATAAAGAACATAGTCAGGATTATTCCCCTTGAAGCTAGCATTTTGATTTAGTGTTTTTGCTCTTTCAGTAAAAACGTTGCAAGTTGGTTTTGTTTCGTCAGTAATCCATCCGAGGCTATTTAGAACTAAGTCTATCTCTTTTCTCGTTGCAGATTCTAAGGGGCGGGTAAATTGACTCATTTCTTTTACATTTTTCCTTTCGGGTTTTTATTAGTTCTATATATGTTCTTCTACTACTTTTCTTTTTTCAAAGGTTTTACGGCAATTACTAACGTATATTTTCAGTGGAATTTTTAGAATCAGAGTTCACTTTGGACTCTGAATTTTTAACAGGTTTTACTAGAATAATCAATTCGTTATTTCGTGCTTCTAGTTCCCATTCAAGTTTATCACCTGAACATAGTTTGAACTGCTTTAGGATACTCATTGGAACGGTTGTTCTGAGAGATTCTTTTTTTGATGTTGCTACTGAAAGGGTAGTTAATTCGCCCATCTTATTTACCTTCAATATGGTAAATGGCTTGATTGTGGTATATAAGTTTACCTTAAAGTTTGTTTAGTTTACCTACCGTATTACCATCATGTTTATAAGTTAGTAAGACATATGGTAATATTGTGGGTAAACAAGAAGGTAATATAATATGATGAGCCTTGAAACACTTGAAAAAGTCCGTGAAGAAAGAGGATTAGTAATTGCTCAATCCAAAGAGAGTCAAGTTATCAGTATAGAAGAGAACTTTTACACCGTAAAATCACAATCTGGAAATGGCGAGTATGCGATTTTTCAGGTTGATGGTGAATGGCACTGTGAATGTCCAGACCACACCTATCGACACTTAAAATGCAAGCACATTGTGGCGGTAGAAGTAAGCATCAAAATGAAGGAGCAAGTCAAACGCAACGTAGTTATTCAGCCCTTGAACACTTCAAAATGCGTTTACTGTGGCTCTGAAGAAATAGTGAAAGATGCCGTTCGCCACAACAAAAAGTATGATCTTCAGCGGTACAAGTGCAAGGCATGTGGCAAACGCTTTAGCGTCAATGTTGGTTTTGAGAATATGAAAGCTTCGCCTCAAGTCATAACCTCTGCGATGCAACTGTACTTCACAGGTGAGTCACTAAGGAACGTTCAGAAATTCCTAAAGCTACAAGGCGTAACCATTAGTCATGTTTCAATTTTGAAGTGGATAACAAAGTACACGGCTTTAATGACTGATTATCTTGAGAAGATGAAGCCTAACGTTAGTGACACTTGGAGAGCCGATGAGTTATACGTTAAAATCAATGGCAACATGAAGTATCTGTTTGCTATGATGGATGATGAGACACGGTTTTGGATTGCTCAAGAGGTAGCGCAATCAAAAGATAAGCATGACGCACGCAACCTACTCAGAATGTCTAAGGAACTGATGGGTAAAAAGCCCATGACCTTCATAACCGATGGTCTTCCAGCTTATCATGACGCTTACAAAAAAGAGTTTTTTACCATAAAAGCTCCAAGAACAGAGCATATTAACGCCATAAAACTAAGAGGTGATATGAACAATAACAAGATGGAGCGCATGAACGGCGAGGTAAGAGACCGTGAAAAAGTCATGAGAGGCTTAAAGAAAGACGATACGGCTACTCTCAAGGGCTATCAGCTTTATCATAATTATGTTCGACCTCATGAGGCGTTAGACGGCAAAACTCCCGCCGAGGCTTGCGGAATAATCATTGAAGGAAATGACAAGTGGAAAACCATCATAGAAAATGCGAGCAAAAAATTTATGAGCTAGTCATCTTCTTTAGTTTTATTCTCTCAGGTTTGCCCGTTTCTTTCTCAATTTTAAACGGTTGTATTAATAATTTGGTCTCTTCAAATTTGTTCTTGTTATAAGTGTCATAATCGAATATCATTAAAGTGGGTTCTTTCTCCATGTTGTAAACATAGTAGATGAAGTAAGAATCTTGTTTTAGTTTACCTGCTTTAGAAATCTTTTCTAATGATTGTCGTGCAATTCGCAAATTGGTTTCTTTTTTGTCGCATCCTTTGACTTCAATGTATTTGCCTTCGGCAGAAATTATGTCTGCACCTTCACCATTCTTGCCTTTTTTGCATCGCCTTGCTTCTTTGTGCTCTGTTTCTTTAAGATAATTTAAGACATAATTAACCGCTTTCTCTCCAATATTTTGAGACAGTTCTTTCATTCCCCAATCGTTTATTATGTGATTCTTGACTTAAGCCTTGTCATCACCCGAAGATTAACAGGTCTTTTCCGAGAGACAGAAAACAGCGGATTTATCACCCGATTCTTAACAGGTAGATTTATCACCCATGAAGTTACCAGAACCCCAAAATGAACTAACATAGTTTGGTGATTAAAGTAATTTAAATATATTGCAATATAACCCAATAGCTAAACTATATAGATATTTTTTAACCGAAATAAGCTAAAATCAACAAAAAATCCAGTTAGGCCAAAAAAGTCAATGTAGAATATTAAAAGAATTTTTAGCTTTGAACCCTGTTTTGGGCAGACAAAGCATAAACTTACTTTTGTAATACTCTCGCTAAGTCGCTTTTCTAATGCTCTCTTGCAGGATCAGTTATCGAAGCTTTGGAGCGACTTTATTTATCGTCGCTTAAATATGGGTTTGACTTCAACGTCTATGGGTAACAATGAAAGTTTCCTATGGCATTTTGGGCAGTTTCCGCCATTTTGCGAAATAATTTCGTCTGGTGGTTTAAGTTCGCTGCCTTCATATAAAACATAATTGCATCCATGGCAAATAACTCGCTGCGGCATCCCAAATCCCCCGATAATAACATGCTATGGCATATTTATTGGTTCCTAAATAATGCACTTAGTTAACTGCAAAGTTTATTTTAAGTGGGTCTATTGGAATGTTAAAGTGTGTGGTTAATCGCCTTTGGGGAAGTACACATTAATTGTAACTGAAAAACCCGATGCCGCCAAAAGAATAGCTATGGCTTTGGACGCAGATGGAAAAGCTCAAAAAATAGTTGAGAACGGCGTTCCATACTATAAAGCATACAGAGAGAGCGATGTCGTTGTTGTGCCATCCCTTGGGCATCTTTACACCGTTGCAAGTAAAGAAAAAATTAAACGTGATTATCCAGTTTTCGACTATCAATGGGTTCCAAGGTACCTTGCTGAACGGAGTGCATCGAAGATCCGTGTTTGGTTAAACGTAATTGCAAAGTTAGCAGAAAACGCTGAGGAGTTTGTGGATGCATGCGACTTTGACATTGAAGGCAGCATCATAGGGTACTGCATACTTAGGTATGCTTGCGGCAGCAAAGAAAAAACCGCTAAACGCATGAAATACTCTACACTTACAAAAGAGGAACTGCAGCAATCTTACGCTCACTTGTTGCCGCATTTGGATTTTGCTCTTGTAGAAGCTGGATTGACAAGGCATGAGGTAGATTGGCTTTACGGAATAAACCTGTCTAGAGCCTTAACAATGGCTGTGAAAAGAAGCAGCGGACAATACGCTACACTGAGCACCGGTTGAGTACAAGGGCCAACCCTTAAATTTTTAGAAGATCGAGAAAAAACCATAAAGTGTTTCGTTCCCACTCCTTTCTGGAGCATAACCGCAAAAATAATCATAAACGACACAACATACGAAGCTGAATATGAAAAAATCCTCAGAAGCAGCCAAGAAGCAACGGCAGTAAAAGACGCCTGCAAAAGCAAAGAAGGTCAAATAGAAACGACAGTTGTGGAAGAGTTTGAGCAGAAACCTCCGGTGCCTTTTGACTTGGGAACTTTACAAAGTGAAGCTTACAGAAATTTCCACTTTATGCCGATTCGTACTTCAAACATAGCTCAGCACCTGTACTTGGATGCATTAATCTCGTATCCCAGAACAAGCAGCCAAAAACTCCCGCCCACAATCGACTACCGAAACATATTAAGAAAACTAACTAAACTGCCCGGTTGCGAGAAATTTGCATCTTACTTGCTCGCTCAGCCAGTTTTGAAGCCCAATGAAGGGGAAAAAGCCGATTCTGCGCATCCAGCCATTTACCCGACTGGAAACCTTCCAGAAAAACCTCTTGGCGCAAGCGAAAGAAACGTTTTCGATCTTATTGTTCGCAGGTTCCTATCCGTTTTCGCTGAGCCTGCCATCCGCCAAAGGACGAAAGCAGATATTAGTATCTGCGGGAACCTTTTTCGTTTAAATGGCGTTCGAACGCTAAGTGACGGGTGGCTTCAATTTTACAAACCTTATGCCCAACTGAATGACGTAGCTTTGCCCAACTTAATTCGGGGACAAAAAGTCTCAGTTAAAAGAGTAACTGTGAAAAACAATTTTACGAGACCGCCTGCTAGATACAACCCTCGCACTTTACTTTTAAAAATGGAAAATGAGGAAATCGGCACTAAAGCAACGAGGGCAGCAACCATACAAACGTTGTATGCCCGAAAATATCTAAACGGAACCAAGAGTCTCGCGGTTTCTGACCTTGGCGTTGAAGTCATCGAAATCCTATCAAAGTATTGTCCAGCTGTTATCTCACCTGAACTAACTAGAAAGCTTGAAGAGAAGATGAATGAAATTCAGCAAGGCAAAGAAACAAGAGAAGTTGTGGTGCAAAATGCTGTTAAAATCTTGAAACCAGTTTTAGCTGAGCTTAAGGAAAAAGAGTCCATTATAGGAATTCAAATTAGCCAAGCTTTGAATAAAGGTCGTCTTGAAGAAAGAACAGTTGGTGCATGCCCAAAGTGTGCTGATGGAAAACTAGTTATTTTACGTTCCAAAAAAACAGGTAAACGTTTTGTCGGCTGCACAAACTATTTCAAAGGAAAATGCAACGTGACATTTCCGCTGCCTCAAACTGGCGGAGTAAAACCCCTAAAAGTCACTTGCAAAAATTGTGGGTACCCAATGTTGCGTATATACATGAAAGGGAAAAGGACTTGGAAATCATGCCTGAATCCCGATTGCCCCTCAAAAGGAACTTGCAACTGAGGAAAATGACTTAACTTGGTTGGGTGAGCTAAGAAAGGACGCTTCTGGCAGGATTTGGATTGTTTTTTTAGTTGGGAATCAGAAAAATTCATTAACCTGATAATGGGCTAAAGATGTAGTAAAAACACTGATTAAAGGGAGAGAATACAATGTCAAATAAACTAAAGAAGCGCACGTCGAACATGTCCTTTTCGATGAGCCGCTGGTTCCACAGAATTTCAACAACTACACCTTCATCACTCTTAATAACCATTGTAGGAATTGGTTACTGCATCTTTCTTTTCGGCGGTGGCTTGTTTACTCTTATTACGCGTCCTCTTCCATCAGCCTACGTTAACAATAACTTCTATTTCCTCTATCCAAGTATTAGTTCACAATTCATATCTGACACCGTGATCGCGGTAATACTTTATGGCTTTGGTTTCCTTGGACTGTTTGCCATTTACCAAAGCACCAAAAATGCATATAACCCAAGGCAAGCCTACCTGATGCTAATCATTGGCGTAGCATTTCTACTCATTTCGTACATATTCTTAGAAGGCGCAATCGCCTTCAAGACGTCTGGCGGAGCTTGACCCAGCTTTTTTCCTTTTTTCTATAGTTTTTTTCTTTTTACCACGGGTGTCTTTTTAGTTTCATTTTGTACGCTAAGAAATTAGTGAACAAGTGAATAGGCGGAGTAATAAGCAAAACTGTAACTGCCAATTCCCAGTTTATTATGGCTAAAGGAACCGAAAACACGACTGCTCCAACTACAAAGTCAATTTGATCAATTACAGGAAGTAAACCTCCAGGAGCAATTCCGATCCGCCGCTTCAAAAAAGCCCCTGTCAAATCGCCCAACAGCGCTCCTAAAGGAATCAACACCGCAAATAAGATCGGAAAACGGAAGACAACACACTCCATCAACCCAACAAGTATGCCGACTGCCAAGCCGAAGAAGAAGCCTCTGAAAGTTTTGTTGTTTCCAAAGATTCGCTTTCCATCGAAGAAATTCTTTCCGAAATCCATTCGTGTTCCTCCTCCGGCAAGCACGGGAGTGGCGTTGGCGCAGTACGCTGGGAAAATAAATTTCAGCGCTTCAACAATTAATTGGGTTATTTCCATGAGGTCAACCATCATTCGCGGAATTCAGTATCTTTTATTCCTGTTTCACCTATTTGTAGATAACAAGTAACTTCTTGCTTGTTGCTCCGTGTTTCAAGGTTAACTTTGATTGTTTGGGGGTAATCGATGGGTTTCATGGCGATTATTGTGTCAGCCCAGAATTTTAAAACTCTGTTTGCAACGGGTGCGACACTGACGTTTGGGTCATCAAAAACGCTTCTCACTTGACTAACGATAATAACCGGGATTTTTCGGATTTTTGCTGTTTGCGCCAATATTGCTAATTGTCTGTTTAATTCACGGTTAACGCTGAAAGCTTTCCCAGAGGACTCAGCAACTTTTGCTCCGTATAAAGATGTGAAGGTGTCAACTATTATTAGCCCGAAATTTTTTGATGTGTAATCTTGAATGCAATCTATAACTGCCATTTGTTCACGGAAATCCTTAGGTTTAATTAAAATGACTTGTTCAGCGATTTGGTCGAATTTATCAGCGGAGAGTTGTGAGAGCCTTTTTGTTGAGAAAGTGTTATCGCAGTCTACAAAGAGTGTTTTGTAGTTTTGTAATGCACAACTAACAGTGCATTGTATTGCTAAAGTTGTTTTTCCAGTTTCGGGTTCGCCATAAATTAAAGTGACACTTTCAGGTGAAATGCCCCCGCCGATGTTGCTGTCGATACATTGGGACCCAGTGTTGATTGTAATCATGTTTTACCCTTTTTCGCGTCAAGATTATAAACTTGAAACTAATAATGTGTTTTGCACTTAAACGTATACTATTAAGGTTGATTTATTGAAGGAAAAAGTTGCAGTAGCCACAGTTGAGGGTAAAGCTTACTTTCTAATCGTAAACGGGCTGAGGGAGCAAGGTGTTCCCTTCATAAGTTTAGTTCCAGGACAGTTTGTGCCTGCAGAAGTAAAAGCGGTAATAACAACCGAGCGTGAGAAGCATTTAGTGAAAAATGAAAACATACTAATCTTAGCAAGCGAAAGTGAACTGGACAATTTGGTTAACGAGGTAAAGCGCATACTTCAGGGAAAAGAAGCCTACGAAAAAATCTCAATCGGCATTGACCCAGGTGCAGCGATTGGGTTGGCAGCAATTGCCGATGGAAAAGTTATCGAAGAAAATAACTGCTTTAGCACGCAAGAGGTAATTAACAGCATAATCAAAACGATAAGAATTGTTAATTCCAAAGTGACAAGTGTTTCCGTAAAAATTGGGAATGGTGTTCCTGTTTACAAAGATTTAGTTGAAGCCTTAGATGATGCTTTGCCACCAGACATCGTGCTGGAAGTTGTGAATGAGGCGGGAACCAACTTACCCCTAAAAAATAACAGGCGTAGCCGAAGAATCAGGCATATTTCTTCAGCGATACGGATTGCTGCAAGAACAGGCTATATTTTTCCAAGGAGGAGGAAAATGATTGCAGCAAACAGTTGAATCCAATAAGACATTGCTCGTGGATGGTCCCGCATCTGTATGCGTTGTTTCTGGCAAGGCTGAAATGTTCGGCTATCAATTAAAGCAAGCTGTGAAAATCCTGGTTCGTGAAGGAAAGCGTCTGCCATTTTTTGCTCTTGAAAAAACGGTTCTTGACGTTTCGTTAGGACCAAACGCATGCGTTGAAGAAGTTGAAGGTAACACGATTCCAGTGTCATGGAATACACCTCTTGAAGCAATTTTGAGTATGCAGAAGAAGCCAGTTGTTGTTTTGCTTTTGGGAAAAATTGATTCTGGAAAAAGCAGCTACTGCACTTATTTAGTAAATAAGTTGGTTGACGGAAAATGCAGGGTTGCTCTTTTAGACGGCGATTTAGGTCAATCAGACATTGGACCCTCAGGAACTGTGGGTTACGCGATAATTTCCAAGCCAATTACAGAATTGTACAATTTGAAGCTTCAGAACGCTTTTTTCATGGGCGTTACCTCACCGATAATGGCAATAGCAAAAACGGTCGAAGGCTTAGCCGCTATGAAGGCTGAGATTTTAGAAAGGCCAGTAGATTTTGTGATAGTTAATACCGATGGCTGGGTGACAGGCGATATTGCTGTAAGCTACAAAACGCAATTAATCAAAGAACTAAAACCAGACGTTATAGTCGCCGTGCAAGTTGAAGATGAACTTAGGTCTCTTATTGCTTACTTAGATGACAATCCACCAATTATTGTCGAGCCTTCTTCTTTTCTTAATCAACGAAGTGCCGAAAAACGCAGAAGCCTACGCGAAATGACTTATGCACGATATATGAAAAACGCGAGGCTCCGTAACTACCCAATAGGTTATGTGACGATTGAACCCAGATATGCTCTTCCAAAATATCAAGAGCCAGAGAAGGGACTTCTTGTGGGGTTATACGGTTCTAAAAGCAAATTTTTAGGAATCGGAGTTTTGCGTGAAATTAACCATGTGAGAAGAGCCTTAAAAGTTCAAACCGCAGTTTCAGCTAAGCCTAAGAGGCTTGTTTTCGGAAAAGTCTTTCTTAACGAGAAGTTGCAGGAAATTCAAGACTAAATTTTAAAGAAATTGCTGATTTCCCATGCCAAAGCATCTTTTTCGTCAGGCAAAGTTTTCATTCCATTGGTTATCCAAACGGGAAGGAAACCTCTGCAGTAACTCGTTCCAAAGCGAGAGTCCATAAAGACTATGGCTCCCCGGTCATCCAGCGTCCTGATTGGTCTGCCCGCCGCCTGAGAAGCCTTTTTCATAGCGGGCAAAACATAACCATATTCCCGACCAAACCCAGGAAAACATTTCTCGTAATACTCAATCTGCGCTTTCACCCTCGGCGTCGGCTCAGCATACGGAATGCCGACAACTACCACTGAGTTCATTTGGTTGCCTGGAAAATCCACTCCTTCAGAGGTTCTTCCGCCTTGCACGCCGAGGAACACGGCGCCTTTTTTGCTGCCGCATTCTTTAAAATTTGATACCATTTTTTCATTTTGCTCCGAGGTCATTTCTCTTTTTTCGTAAAAAAGAGGTTTTGCCAGAGCATCTTCTAATCCCTCCGAAAGGATTGAGTTTAATACTTGGAATGAAGCAGCAAAAACACCTGTGTTTGTCGGCGTATTATCCGCCACCTCGTTTATTCGTTCGATGATGGTTTGGTACATGGTCGGGGTTCTTTTTTCCATCGCTGTGGTTACTCCTGAAACCACAACTGAGAACACGTGTTCCTTTGGGAACGGCGACGGAACAATGAATTCCACAGTGTTTACAGGCGGCTTTGTTATTTGCTCATAAGCTTCCATCGGCTGAAGTGTCCCCGACATTATCACATTGGCATAAGTCGAAGAAAAAACTGGCTTTGTAATTTTTGAAGGATCCAACGCAACAATTTCCAACTTCGCCGTTTTGTTTCTTTCTCTGTTAAGATAGCAACTAGCCACGTTTATGAAGGAATCATCATCAGCGGTATCGAGCAGTCTAAGCAAGAAATCCCCCATTGAATGGACATATGACCGCGGATTTTTCCCCTCCACCAACAAACGTTTCTTAATCGCGTTGCCAGCTTCCACCATGCGCTCAAAGAATCCATTTAGGTCATCGATACTTGAAGATTTTTTGATACTTTCGATTATTTCACTGGATGGAATTATCTTTTCTCGACTTTCGCCATCAGTTAAGGTTTCAATCGTATCCTTCAAGAAATGAGCAAATCTCTCAACTTCCTTATTTCCAAATTTGTCGGCTTCCGACTCCGCCTGCCGAACAGCAAAAGAAGATAAACTTGTGCTCGAGATGTCAATGGCTGTCTCAGGCAGATTATGCGCCTCGTCCACAATTAATATGATCTTTGATAGTTCCTGCTCTAAGTTTTTCAGAAAAGCATTTCGAATATTAGGGTCAAAAACATACAAGTAGCTTAAAGCAATTACTCTGGCTTCTGAAACCGCCGACTTCACCAACTCATACGGGCACAACTCTTTTCTTAGGCAAATCGACAGGATATCAGATGCCAAATACGGTCGAGCGGCAACTGCGGCAGAAATTTGAATAAAATCTGACGTTCGCTTAACAACGTTTTGGTAAAATGGGCACCTGCTTTTGTTCTTCAGCAGTTCGCAAACTTCCATCATTGATTTTGAGTCAAAAGCTCCTCCGGTGGCAAAAGCGTTAAGGCACATTTCATTGCGCCCACGAATAGAAACCCCAGCAACGGGTTGTTTTCTATGTATAGCTTTTAATTCTTCTATAACTCGGTCGTGTTGCCGATGGGTTCTAGCGACATAAAGTATCTTCAAATCTTTCTCCATTGCTACCGGTAGGCAGGCAGAAAGAGCTGAGATGGTTTTTCCTAAACCGTTACTTCCTTCGATGAGAACTGAACGTCTCTCATGCACGGCGTTATAAACTGTGGAGATAAATTCATCTTGATGCGGACGCACGCTTTGATATGGAAAATACTTTTCAACCGCCGATGGCAGCTTAATTGTCATTTTTTATCTCCTAAACACTTAGAAGGGCAATAAGTCCTCACTGGGCACTTTGGGCAAAGCGGCTGCCTTGCCTTGCAGTATTTCCTTCCGTGCGCAATCAACATCAAATGAACCGCCAGATAATCTTTCGGGTCAAAAAGTGACTGAAGACTCAAACGCACCTCCTCGTAACCGCCGTTTGCAGGCGCTAACCCAAGCCGCTTCGACACCCGATTAACATGCGTATCCACGGGAATAGTGGGCTGATTCGCTGCGAAAAGCAAGACAACATCCGCAGTTTTCGGCCCAACTCCAGGCAACTCAATAAGTGCTTGTCTAGCCTCCTCAAAAGGCAACGATAAAATGGGTTTCAGTGAGCCATGAAATTTTTCCAATATTATTTTTGAGACGGCTTGTATTGTTTTGGCTTTGTTTTTGTAGAGTCCGCCAACGTGAAGGCAAGCTTCAATCTTGCTTGTTTCAACCTGTGATAGTGCTTGAGGCGTTATTTCGAATTGATTCGAAAGGTTTTCGAAGGCCCTCTCAGTGTTGCGGTCAGCGGTGTTTTGAGAAATAATCGTTATAACTAAAGTTTCAAATGGGTCTTTTTTTGGTTTAACCAATTCAGGCACAGCTACTTTGTCCTGTAAAATATGCAAGATTATTGAGGCGTAAGTGTCAGCCATCATCGTGCCTTCCGAAGGTTATGAAAATATTAACCTCCAACTATTAATCTGCCAAGTTATAAATAAGAACGGTGTAAAACACGAAAACATAGATTCGGAATTCAAACGAATAAAAACTAACCAGCCAAAAATGTCCAATGGCGGAAAAGTCTTCACATTCCAAAGTTGTTAGATATGTTGTATTGATATTCAATTAGACCAAAGAACAGAAAAATACTCTTAAGGCATCTTAATTCATCTGAAAAGTCCTTCAAGTCATTTTCCCTTTTCAATATTTGCAATTTTTTTTTCCTTCAAAAAACAATCGAAAAACAGCGTATTTCTCAAGCAAAAAGACGTTTCTATGTTGAAGGTGCGGGGCCTTGCGTCTATGTTGAATTCTGTTTAGTGCGTTATTGAGACTGCGCGAAAATTCTGCGGCATAATTTTTTTCCAAAAGAAGAAGAAGCCTAGAAAAACAATTTTTCTTCTTCTTCTTCCAAAATCATCTAAGCAGTAATATAACAAACCGATCGTGGTAACAGAGCATTTAAGCCAAGATGCTTATTTGTTGGGCTTATCGCAGGTTTTCACGCAGACTCATCGGGTTCAAATAGTGAACCAAGTGGAAGCTGTGAAGAGAGACAAAGAGTTGGGGAAGCTGCGGGATCATTGATGCTTATCGTTTGCTTTTTTATCTTCCGAACAAGACAGCCTATTCGCTTGGGAAACATAGTTTTCGCTTTTCAAAAAGATGGCCGTGCCGGGCGCAAGGTCTTTTTGAAGAAAAACTCCTGGTCCAACGATGCTTTGGGGGCCAATTTTGACGCCTGGTCCAAGGGTTGAGTTAACGCCTGCTTTACTGTTCTCGCCCACGATGGCGCCTATTTTGTTGTCTCCAGAAGAGACCTTTTTGGCGTCAACAGTTAAACTGACTGCTTGTTCGTCAAATCGGAAGTTGGCTGTTATGCATCCCGCTCCGAACAGGCAGCCGTCAGATATTATTGAATCCCCGATGAAGTTCATGTGGAAAAAGCAGTTGTCACCTATCAGCGAACGCTTGATTTCGCTGGAAAACCCCACTACACAATTAGCGCCGATGGATGAGCAGTTTCTTATTAAACTGTTATTTCCGATGATGCTGTTTGGTCCAATGTAGGCAGGTCCTTTTATGACGGCGCCCGGCATTATTTTGGTGTTTTTTCTTACCCAGACGTTTCCATCAACCTCAGCGCGCTCTGAAATTTCCACGTCTTTCTCCACGGTTTGTTTTGTTATGAGTTCATTCATTAAATGTTGATTTATCGCGAAAAGATCCCATGGATACTTGTAGCCCGCAAAGAATCCGTCGTAGCTAACTGCCTTCACAACATTTTTGTCTTCTATGAAAGCTTGAATTGCATCTTCGTACTGGTGGTCAGAAACCCCCACTTTCCCATAGTAACTTAAGATTTTTTTCGTCATCAGGTAAACGCCTATGACCGCAAGGTTGCTTGGTTCTTGACCCTTCGGCGGTTTCTCAACAAGACATGTGACTTTGTCATTTTCCTTTTTGATTATCCCGAACTTCCAAGTTTCTTTGACTGGCTGGCATGAAAGCAAGATTTCTGCATCACTTTTCCTGAATGTTTCAAACATCTGTTTTATGAGCGCGTTTTCGAAAATGTCGTCGGCGTTGACAACAAAAAAGTTGTCTTCAAGCAGTTCTTTGGCAGATTCAAGCGCGTTTGCCATGCCCAAAGGTTCTTTTTGAAAACCGTAAGAGATGTGGACACCAAGGGCGCCGCCGTCTCCTAAAAACTCTTTAATTTGCGCTCCATTAGGTCCAACAATAACGACGAAGTCGGTTAGTCCAGCTGTCTTCATTCTTTCGATAACATGTTCGATAAGTGGTTTTCCAACGATCTTGAACATTGGTTTCGGCTTATTTGCCGATAAAGGAAAAACCCTTTTTCCCGCGCCACCAGCCAGCAATACAGCCTGCATTTAGCTCTCCTTCATTGCCTGTTTTAGCTCGTTTACCGCAAACGTATAGATTTCGTCAAGTCTTTTTTTAGTCCTTGCTTCAGCAGAGACCCTGATGATTGGTTCAGTGTTAGATGCCCTCAAAAGAACCCATCCGTCTTCGTACAGCAGTTTCACTCCGTCCGCCTCAAGAGTCTTCAGCGAATACTTCTTAAAGTTGATTTTCAATTTTTCAATCAAGGCGAATTTTTGTTCGTCAGAAACCTTAAAGTTTTCTTCAAATATCGACGGGTATTTCGGCAAAGAATCAAAGATATCTGAAAGGGTTTCTGTTGTGCTGGATAAAATTTCGGCCATTTTCAAGCTTGCAAAAATTGCGTCGTCTCCGCCGTTGGTCTCGGAAAAATAAAAGTGGCTGCTTTTTTCTCCGCCCAGCGAAGCCTTTTCGGAGAGCATCCGATCCATAATATACGTGTGACCAACCCGTTCAACTATTGGGTTTCCGCCGTATTTTCTTACGAATTCCTCGACAGCCATGGAGCAGCTTAACTCGTAAACTATTGAGGCACCCTTATTTTTTTGAAGAACATTCTTGGCAAATATCATCAGAGTCAGATCACCTGGAATCAGACGGCCTTTATTGTCAACAAAAACTGCTCTGTCACCATCTCCATCGTAGCCTACTCCAAAATCAGCTTGGGTCTCCAGCACTTTTTGCTCCAGTTCCCCCAATGTTTCTTCGGTTGGTTCAGGACGGTGCGCTGGAAATCTTCCGTCTGGTTTTTCGTTTAAAGTTAGAACACTGCATCCACCCTGTTTGAAGAGAGATGGAACAAATAACCCGCAGACCCCGTTGCCCGTGTCAACAACCACGTTTAGTTTTCTCTTAATTTTGATTTTTTCAAATACAAAATGGGTATAGTCCTGAAAAATCCCAGGATATTGTTTCGCTTTTCCCATTTGTGCAGTCGGTTTAGTTGGCGAGTTTTTTGCTATCTGTTTTATTTGATACATTTCTTCCCCGTGGACGCATCCATTTTGCTTGAAGAGTTTAAATCCGTTCCATTCAGGCGGGTTATGAGAGGCAGTTATCATTATTCCTGATTTCTTCTTCAGATGGTTTGTTGCAAAATATAGCATGGGCGTTGAAACTACTCCGACATCGGTGACGTCGCATTTGGAGAGCAACCCTGACAGCAGTGCCTCCTTGAGAGCGTCGCCGCTTAGTCGGATATCGCGTCCGACGGCAACCTCAGTTCCTTCCCCCATAAAAGTGGAGAAAGCTAATCCGAAGACGGATGCTGTTTCTTGAGTGAGGTTTTTGCCGAAAATTCCTCTTATATCGTAGGCTCTGAAAATGTTGTCTAAGTCTGATGCAACTGAATTGGTCAGTTTGGTGTCCTCCAAATGTTTACTCTAATATTGAAGTTAGCGTTAAAATAAACTATTCGATATTAAATATTTCAAACAGACCCTTAACTGGATTGCCAAAAATTTGGTCGTTGCAATTCCGAGGCAAGCACGCAATTTTTATTCTAGATTCGCAGTAAAATAAACAATATGGCGCAGTTACCAAGCCTTGGACAAGAAAGCATTAACGAAACATTTAGAATAGTGATCCCTGGCTATTTCGCACTTTTCTTAGTGTACACATTATATCCCTCAATATTTGCCGGCAACACAGGAATCGCTTTAGCATTAGTCGGCGGAGTAGGATTAGGCATAGCTCTATATGGAATGCGACTAGAAAAGAAAATACCTGTTTTCAAGCCAAAACTTGCCAGCATGCTGACGATAAATGAAGATGAAAAAATCGAGACGATGCTGAAAATCGCAAATGCTCAAAAGGATAAATATCCAAACCTTAACTCGTTAAAACCCAACAAGTTTTATGCCGATTTCTGGGGCAATTTTTCCTACTCTGAGGTTTCTGAGCCCGTAAGGGAACGACAAAGAATTTATGCGTCTACTTTTTATCTGTACGCAAACTGCAGCATTGTACTTCTTGGATATATTTTATTTCTTGCGCTTTCCATTTCAAGTCCAAGCTTTTCCCATTTCCTATCTTATAAACCGAACTCAAACCTTGATCTAGCACAGATTTTGTTAGCAGCGGTCTTCTCAGTTCTCTTTTGGAAAAAAGCAAAAGCCGAAATTGAAGGAAGCATGTCGTTCCAAAAAACAGCGATGTATTGGCATAAAGACTTACTTTGCCAAAAACTTTCAGAATTCATCGAATTACACAAAAAAGTTGAGAAAATATGAAAAAGCAAGAAACTAAAATCTCGGCGATTCTGTTCGATTTAGGGGACACTTTGTTTGATCTTACAAGCTACACGTGTTTCGCCCGCAGAATGACGATTGAAAAACTGATTGACCAGAACATACCGATAAAGGATGTTGATGAAGCTGACAGGCTTTTTGAGAAAGTAATCCAAAAATATGCTAAGCCACATGCCGACAGATTATTTTTAAATGATTTTTTCTTTTCAAAATTTTTTGAAGAGTTAAGCATCAAAGCAGATCCGATGGTCATAAAAAGCGCCCACATCATTTACCGCGACTTCATAATTTCTATTATTTTGCCGTCTTCAACTGTTATTCAAACGTTGTCAGCTCTGAAAGCCAAGGGTTACAAACTTGGAGTCATAACAGACGGATCGACAGACACAACCTATGAGATACTTTTAAGACTCGCAATTAGAGAATTCTTCGACGTAATTGTTGTTTCGGAAGAAGTTGGCGTGGAAAAACCTGACCCTAAAATCTTTAAAGAAGCCTCAGTTCAACTTAAAACTGACCCATCAGAAACCGTTGTGGTAGGCGACAATTTGGAACGAGACATTTTAGGCGGAAATCAATGTGGAATGGTGACGGTGCTGATGGATAGACGCAGATTAAATGAAAAAGGAAAAAGAAAAATTAAACCAGACTTCACAATTCAGCGACTCAACGAGTTACTCAGCATTGTTTAACCATAACTTAAAAAATAGACTCAATAAATAAACGAAAAAGTACAGTCGCCTAAGCAAACAGATTATTCTTTTAATCTGCGCTCAATGAATGTGGTTAGCTCACGCCTTGAAGGATGGAGACCCGCTGGGCCCGAAAGGTAACAAGCTGCAACGGCGTTCGCTAACGCTAAACGGCATTTGTCTGAAAGACCATTTCTATCGCCCAAGATGTTTCCTGCCGTCCAAGCATCACCAGCTCCAGTCGCACGCAAAACTTTAACATTAAAGGCAGGAACCGTCGTCTCAGTTTTGTCCTTTAAGGTCGCTGAAAAAGCCGTGGTATGCAAGTCAATTCTAGATCGAAAATGCTTTGCCAGCACTCGTGCTGCCTCCATCGCCAACTCAGTGAAATCTAAATCGCTTTTCCTATCGTACAAAGTCTTGTCCAACAATGACGCGTACATAATTGCCTCATTCTCATTTAGGCTCAAAATATCCAACTGGTTGGATTTTAAAACTGTTTCCATCAATTGAGGGATTGCCAGCTGATTTGGCGTAGGATCTGCTGTATCAAAGTAAGTTTTGCCTTTGCGTTTCTTTTTTGCCGTGCTGAAAACGGCTTGGGCAAGCGGGGTCCCAAATTTTAATGTGCCCGCCCAATTGAAAAGGCACGTATAATCGGCATCCTCAATTAACGAGTAATCATCTTCATCCAAATCTTCGGGACCAAAATCTGCCAGCGACCCCAAGTCGCGTATCATAACGTTTGTTTTCTCTTCTTTGTTTTTGAACTCTAAAGCGGTTGTAACTGAGGCTTTTTTCCGAATTTTAATATGCGTTGTATCTACTGGAGCGTCCCTGAAGTAGTATTTTATTTGTTGCAAGCCATATTCGCTCGTACAAACGATTGGAGTTATCTTAGCGCCCAATCTGGCTAAAGCTGACGCTACGTTGATGGCGTTTCCGCCTCGCATGTCAGTCTGAGGGATCCCGTCGATACTGCCGCCCTTCCGATTGGCAACATCTGAAATCAGTGATGAAAACTCTAAGGGGCTCCAATTCAAATTAATGAGTCTGTCAAGAAAGAAATCAGGTAGAACGACGACTCTGCAATCTTTCGGTTTTTCGCTCAGAAGGCTTAGCAGTTCTTTTCTGCATTCATTATCGTACATCAGAATGCTCTAGTAGGTGTATTTCCAAAAAGCTAAAATACCTTTTGATTAAGATAGAGTCTTGGGAATACGGAGGAGTATAGGGGTATGAAGTTCAAAACGGAAGTTTGTTTGCTGTCGCTTGCGCTATTGTTGTTCGCAATAGGCGTCTTCTTTTATTCTTATCAGGCAGGCGGCTCAAATTTTAATCTAAACTGGACATATCCATATCACGGCTACGCTCTTGTATTGGTAAGTTTTGGGTCAGTCCTCACTGTAACCGCATCTGTTTCATACTCAAAACGTGGCAAAAACATGTTTAGTGAAGATTTTGATTTTTCATCGAAGGATAAATCTGACTAGCAACCAAACCAGATCTCCACCTAATAAGGCTACAATTAATCCTAAAGTTATGAATATGAGCATGGGTAAACCCGGAGTCGCCCAAACGTAAGTATCGATTTTTCCTCCTTGAACGGCGTTAGACAAGCGTTCCACAATTTTATCGCGTCCCTCATCACTTGGAATAACAACTAGCTTTCTCTGTAACGTGTTCTCGCCTTCATCTACATCTTCCATAGGAAAAACATGCCATTTCTCCCTTAATTTTGCAACCGTCACCTTGTAACCTGTTATCAGTATAACTATTTTTTTCCACAGAGATTCATTTGCAAGTGTTCCCGTAAACATTTTTCTTCCGTTTTTTTTGTGCCAAACCAAATTGCGCAGTATCATGTAGATGCCGCTTGCTGCTGCGAAAAGAACGGCGTTGCTGAATATAGTTAATGGAAATATGACCTGTGAGATTGGGGATAACCCGCCGGCTAAGATGGGTGTAAATAGTGTTATCGGGGCGAAAGGCATGGCGAAGGCGATGCACATGAGTGCTTTTGAGTCCGCGCCGCCAAATGCACCAGAATAAAACAAAAGAAACGCTAACCCGACGGTAAATCCTGCGCTGATGCCGAATAGAGCAAGTTTTGAGGGATCATAGAGCAAAAACTCTGCGAGGGAAAGCACGATTGCTATAGGTGCATAGACCGCCCAGACTCGGTTGCTTACTTCGCGAGTTTTGTAGTCACTCCATGAGGCATAAGTAAGCAAAGCTGCTGAAACCACCACTTGCGCCGCAATGAGAACTGCTTGGAAGTTCAATGTAATCCCTTATTGTTTTTCTTATGATTGCCCATCGCACTAATAAAATGTGGCGTAATTGCCTGAACTGAACATAAGAAAAGGATGCTACCTGCTGACTTTATCTTGACTTGTCTTCACCTTTCCACTCGATAAAAACGCCCTATTACTATTTATTGAATATGAATAGCAAATACTTATCAAAAATAAGTATCAATACAGAGAAAAGAGTTTTCCACTATAAAATTATCGTGGTTGTCATGCTTCGTTTCCTTAGATGAAGTTTGGAGCGAAAAAGGGTTTAAGCGCTGACGGAGTTGGCGATTGTTTGTGATCCGCGGGATTTTTCAAGTATTTTTTTCTTTGCAACAATAACCGCAGACAAGACGATAATCATAGACGCAACTAAGGTAATTGTTAGCAATTGAGCAGGGAATTCTGGAACCGTGAGGTCAGTTTGAGTTGTTGGTACAGGGGTCGGCGTTGGCGATGGTAATGGGCCCGGGGACGCAGTTGGTGTTGGATTTGGGGAAGATGTGGGTGTTGATGACGATGTTGGAGTAGGGGTTGATGTAGGGATCAGAGTGGGTGTTGGTGAGGGTGTGGGCGTTGGTGTTGCGGTTGGGGCTGGAGTGGAGGTCGGAGTCGGCGTTGATGTTGGAGTTGGAGAAGGCGTTGGCGATGGAGATGGAGTTGGCGTCGGCGCGCTCATAGTTTCGATATTTATGTTGACGCTTCCAGAATCAAATGACATAGTTGCATCTATGAAAGTCATAGACACGTTTGAAAAATAAGCAGAAGTATCCATGCTTCCCAGCAACAAGTTAGAATCATTACCGTACCAATATATCGTGTTTCCATCCCAAACCAGATTCGGCGCAAACGTTGTTGTGTTGCAATCTATTTCAGTGGTGTCCGTGGCATTACATACTGATAGGGTTTGAGCGAAATATGTTGATTGAGCGTCGATAGTGTCGGTCTCCCAGTAAATTGCCACGCTTTCTGAGGAATCTGTGGACAATCTTATCTTGCAATTGTCATTTTGATTTGTGGCGTTTGAAATGTCAACAGTCAAATTGAAAGTAGTATAGTTATTTACTAAATTTTGAGTAACGCTTCCGCAACCTTGACTCGGGTCAATCCAAATATAGACTCCCTCAGAATCTGCTTTAGCCTGCGGAGTAAAGGTAAAAATTGCCGAAACTAACGCGACGAGTACGAGGCAAGTCACTAATTTTATTATTTTTTGATTTTTCATTCTATCTTCCTACCTAGCGTTTGTCCAACTTGAATTCTGAGAGTTTTTTGAGGGCAACCATTTTATTTTTTTCATATGAGTGTTCCTTAGTTTTGTGTTACGAGGATTTTATTGCATCTGCAATTATACCCCAGGGATTTGAGCTGAAGGTGTAGGTTGGAGTGTACGTTCCTGTTGCTGATGCTATACAATATTCATCTGATGTTTCACGGCTGCTGGACACAGATTCAGTTGCGATGGAAGTGTAACCGCTCCCGTTTGTAGGTGCTGTTGTTATACCAATTCCTAAAGACCCGATGATAAGGTCATTTGAGTGGGTCGTAGTTATGCCGACGCTGGCTGTTGCAGAGTTGCCGTAATTTGTTGTTGCATTGCCATCAAACGGGGCAGTCATGTTGGCTCCGTTAATTCCAAATACAACTGCCGCACAATGAGTGTTGGTTCCTTTCAGGGTGATTGTGATTGTTATTGTTCCGCTTGAGGTCCATGTCGCATACCATGTGGATAAGTGATGGGTTGAGTCTTCAGTTTGTACGTATCCTCTTTGAGTCCACGCTGAAGTGCCAGTGGAATTGATGTAGTTTATGTCTGTGCTGCCGCCTCCAACGAACGAGAGGTATAACACATCATTAGCTTTGGTGGTTTTGAGACTTATTGTCATAATACCACTACTTATAGTGTTTGTTGATGCCTCGCCATCTAATGCCGGCGGTGCAGTGCTTACTGTGAAAGTGTTGCTTGTTCCAGTTTGGGTGCCGTCAGATGTGCTTATGGAAACGCTGCTGCCTACGGTGTTAAGAGTTACTGAACCTGTCCAGACGCCCGCTGCGAAAGCCGTCGTAGTGGCCGGGCTAATGGTTCCAACGGAGGCAGATAGAGTGTTGGTGCTTGTGTAGCTTGTGACTGTGTTTAAGTTTACGTCAACCGCCTTTATGGTTATGCTGAAGGCTGAATTGACCGTCTGGGGGCTAGCTATGGTGTTGAAGATAAAGTGGTCAAGTGGACCAGAGTTAACCGTGAAAGAGCTGCTTGTTCCAGTTTTGCCGCCACCTGAAGCAGTTATTGTTGCGCCCGTACCGGATGCAGTTAACGTTAAAGAGCCAGACCACTGACCGCCGCTGAAGGTCACCGAGGCGGGGCTAACAGTTCCTCCTGAACCGCCGTTAGTTTCAGTTATGCTTGTTGAGCTTGCGTAGCTTGTGACGATGTTGTTATTTGCGTCCATTGCTGTAATTGTGATGCCTGTGATTGCTGTGCCGGCGGTTTGGGGACTGCTGATGCTTGTGAATGCGAAGTGGTCAAGAGCTCCAGGATTGACTGTGAAGCTGCCGCTTGTTCCTGACTTGCTGGAACCAGACGTTGAGATCGTGACTCCTGAACCTGCTCCAGTCACCGTAACGGAACCAGTCCAAACACCACTCGAAAAGGTGCCAGTGGTAGTTGGGTTAATAGTTCCTGTTGAAACACTCAAAGAGTTGGATCCAGCATAATTCGCAACGACGTTGCCATAGGCGTCCATAGCTGTAATCGTTATGCTGAAAGTTGTACCGGCAGTTTGAGGAGTGGTGATAGTGTTAAAGGCGAAGTGATCTAAAGGTCCATAATACATCAAGCTTATTGTTTGAGCCGAGTTAACCGTAACTGGGTTACTTGTGTAACTGCCGAATGTGTAGCCGCTGAAGGAACTTTGAGGACTGCTTAAAGTAACCGTTTTAGAAGCATCTATCCATTGAGTCCAAGGCGTAGTATGTTGCTCGTTTGTATGTGTGGTTCCACTCATTGTATAGGTAACCAAAAATGTTCCACCGATTGCTCCGCTGGGGCTAGCTGTCACGGTAACTTGGTACTGATGAATCCACGAGGCAGCTTCAGTAACGGCTGCATTCATGGTGACTGCGTTTGCGGCGGGATTATTTGTGCCCGTGTAGCTTCCTGAGCCCGTTCCCGCCCAACCGTTCCAGCTGTACTGCTCACCAGCCCCTGCATTTGGTGCAGTTGCTGAAATTGTTACGGTGGAGCCGGCATTGTACCAAGTGCTTCCTCCAGCAGGGATCGTTGTACCAAAGTTGCTAGTCAGGGTTAATTGGTATTGTGTTGTGTAGCTGCCCGTAACTGCCAGCGCACTAGTGATTCCAACTAAAGGAGAAACGGGACTCACACTCCCCAAAATAAATTGTTTGCCTGCCGTCGTGCTTGAAACAGAGGCATTGTAAGTGTAAACTAGCCCGTCATCGTTATTCACCCAAACATTGTATGGCAAACCTGAATATGCAACGTTAGTGCCGTTAACCGTCAAAACTGTCCCTGAAGCCGTTGAAGCATCTAAACCAGGCGAGCTAAAGGTAACCTGCCACTGAGTCCCAAAGCTGGCTGTAACAGTAGTGTTAGCGCTGGGAACAATGTAGGTGTGTGTTTGGGCTCCGCCATCAATCCATGATGCCCATACGTATTGCTTGCCAGCTCCTGCAGCAACGACTCCGGACGCAGTTATAGTATGCGTCGATTCTGCTGGCCAGCTGAACTGGGCTGGAAGAGTGGAGTACGTATAATTCACTGAATCGATTGTTAGAATTGTCGAGGAACCTGCGTCACTGCCGATTCCGCTGACTTGGAAATTAATGGTTTCAACTGGCGGTATTATGTAGTTTGCTGAAGCTGAATCAGAACTTGTGTCAGTAGCAGCGATTGTGTAGCCCCCCGGCGCAGTAGCTGAAATGAAAACGGTGGTTCCTAACGGAATTTCGCCGTAAGCAGTTGCCTTTATCGTGGTAGTTGTGTTCCCGTTGACCGTAATTGTTATCTGAGAGTCAGGTATGAATCCGCCGCCTGATACTACAACATTGTTATTTCCTGAACCAATCGAAGGAGAAATGGTTATCGACGTCGAAGCTGCAGATTGCGGATTAATGGTCACCGAGGGCGGTTGCGCCACAAGAGGCCAGATACCAGAGTTTCCGCTGCTGTTATAAATGGGGTTTACGCCGTTAAAAGTAGCCACGTCCCCGTACCAAGTTAAGTCCAAAGCTGAATTGAAATTTAAAACTGGAGCGAAACAAGTAACAGGATCAAGTTCAATAATAGAACCAGTTATGTTAATTGCCCCTGTAGGCTCATTATTAGCCAGATTATCAAAAGCATAGAGCTGTTGATTCTCGCTATCTGTGAACATTATCCCCGCTCCTTGCGATGCGCTATTAATTAGTTCACTCCAATCATGGCTATTCCCTGTGCTGTCGTTAAAGATTCCGGGGCCGAGTGTGACATTTAGAATCCCGTTTGTAATTCCATTCTCAGTTATAGCTTGTTGGGGCTGAGTTGCTGAAGTCGTCAGCCGAATTAGACTGATATCGCTGATATTGCTGGCCGTAGGCGCCGTAGAAGCGTTTACGAAAATTAGTCTAAGCTGATATGTAAAGTATGTTGCATTCGCTGGAAATGTAAGCGCGATTTGCGAGTAAACATCCGAGCAGTTAGTAGGCCCCTCGTTGCCCCATTCGCCTTCTTCCTGAACAATATCTCTAACTACGCCATATTCTATTATGAAGGCAGGCGAACCCGATCCATACGTGCTATTGTCCCTGTTGATGCGCATGAAATTTGTGGTGCTAGTCACACCGTTTACATTCGATGTTACCTGAAAGATGCTGTCTCCTGCACTGTCTTCTGGATAGCTGAATTGTAGCGTCATGTTTCCATTTGAAAGGGAGGGAATTGTTGAGCTGCCAACAGTGAAACAAGTGTCTACATAGGCTGCAGAGGACTGCACTGCTGTGTCACTTCCGTTCCACCATAACGTCAATTGTGACATTGAGGGACTTACTTCAAAAACGAGCATTTGGTCGCTGCTAAAGATAGTATAATTGCTACTTAGACCTAACGGAATCATATATCCTGATGCCCAATCTTCCACTTGAAATGGAATATCTGAAGTCGCGCCGTTTTGACATAAATTAAGGGCCATTACTGGAACCGGCGGGATTGGTTGGGCTTGAGTTGTATTTAATAGGTCTTGCCCAGACCACAGCATAGTGCCGTTCTGCAATAACTCAACTAAGGTGGGTGCTGAGGAGCTTTGAGAAGAAAACCCGAAGTTTATGTTGTAACTGTTGAATGAAGATGCCTCAACCATTATTCCCCGTGAATCAGTCACTTGAACCATAAATGAAGAAGATGTTACCTCTGAAGGAATGTTGATTAAATATGTGCCATTAGTGAAAATCGTTGGATTTGAATTTGAATTTATTAGCTGCCAATCGCTAGCTGTGTAATTGTAAAAGTAGAAATCAAAGTTCTGTTGCCCTAAACTGGTTAAAGGTTCATTTAAGTCCTGGGTCACATTTAGGCATACTTGATTGCTGTTTGGTGAATTAAATATTTGAACGCCTAAACTGCAAGAAGTCGTGTAATTTACGCCGTAGATGCCGAGGTCAGCTAAGTTATAAACAACTGAAAGCGTACCTGTGCTGATGCTTGGGTTTGAAAACCAAGTTGTGCCAAGGTTGAGGCTTGTCATGTTTATCGATTCGCCCAATGATGGGTTCATGTTTTCTATGTATTGCAAAGCGCTTTCCATGTAAGTCTTCGATTGACCAAGAGCATACGTTTGATTGCCTGTTACCTGAAGAATTGAGCCGTAATAGCCTACGGTAAAGCCTAAGGCTTTCAGGATTGCTGAGTTTGTTTCATCGGTCGATGTTAGTGTCTGAGGCGTTTGACTTTGACTTGAATCATAGCGGATTGTCGCATACACCGCTATCAATGTACCCGCAAGAACTATCGCCACAAGTAAAGCCGCAATAATAGTGAACTGTCCCTTATTGTCCATTTATCCGCCCCCAACAGTTCCCAATTGAAGCACCACAAGTCGGTTGCTTCCTGCAGCCGTATACAAAGAACCATACCTAGTTGGCTGATAATCACATAGGATACCTAAAGCAGTCAGTCTAATATCGGGAATCCTAGTCATTCCTAGCGCAAAAAAGCCACCCTGATAGTTCGTAACGCCATTGGTAGTCCAATGGTGTTCGTAGACAGCACCAGGATTACAGTTACTGACAGGACTGAATAGAGAGGTTGTGACTGTCAAATTGTATTGCGTTGTTATTGAGCTAGATAATGCGCGTGTCGAAGTCTGATTAACAGAGGGGTAAAGCCCATAATAGTTACATAAGCTTTGAGTCTGGCTTGATAAAGACACGACTCCGGGTTGACCTACGGAAGAGGCGGTGTAGGAGTAGGGTTGGTTATCCAATCCTTCAAGAAAAGCGCTTAGTCCCTCTGAACCGACCATGTTCATTCCGTATATACCCCAAGTGTTTTGAGAACTGCTTAGGGAACCTGTATTGGTGACGTAATAGAAGGGCCAGCCCACTATGCTAACCCAAGTCCAATTGTAGTCCTCTGTAACTTTACCTAAAGTGTAATCGTATGGTGCAAACGAATTTTCGGTAGAGTTGTAGCCTTGGGTATAATTGAGACCAGTAGGACTGCTAAAACTCGTAGGAATTGGTACAGCTTCACCGCAAGTATTGATGACAATAGCGTTGTTGACGGTTTCTCCTTGAAGCGACTGTCCACTTAGTAACTGATTTAATTGATTCGTATTTTGAACCATGATAGTGTTTTTAAAGTAAGGGGAAAGAAGGCTGTAGACTGTTTGAGCTAGGCTTTGAGGAGTATAGCCGGTGATCCACCAGCCGTTTGTGTCGCTGCAATCTAAAATGTAAAGCGTTACTGGAGCGCCATCTGCAGAAATTTGTTGCGGTGTTGATATGTAGGTTACATTGGAGGAGGCTTCTAGTGATGAAACCGAATCTGAAGTTGGCAGATTGGCCGCGTCGGAAATTGAAGATATGCTTGAGTATAAGGGTGCTCCGTTTGAGGCGGTGTTTACGTTGTATACCGTAAGGTTGTAAACCATGTTTGGCGGCAACGATGCCTGAAGCGCAATTTGAAGCAGACCCCATTGAGGACTACTACTATTTTGGAAGGCAACTGAGCTCAAATCATAACGTGAGTCCAATTCTTGCAGAGTAGTGTAAGCAAGCTGATTCAAGTTGACTGGAGAAACACTGCTTGGAGATGGAAGCGTAATATAGCTTGAGACAGCTACATATGCCCCGCCCAAAAGCAATATGACCAGCACAACTTCAACTGTTCGCATCATAATTAGCCTGCCTCCGAATAGCTTTGTTCGCTCCAAATGGAAAGCTTGGCCTGGTAAGAAATCCCGCTGATTTGCACTTGACGCAAGTCCGTTGCAACCCACCCTTGATTTATCGGGCTTCCTCCAAACGTCATGGGAAAACCTAAAGAACCAAATCCCCAGGGCACAAGAGTGACGCCGCTGTTGTCAGAGTTACTGTATGCTATTACAAGAATGCCAGGACTGTAAGAACCCATTGAGAGGGTAATAGATGGATATCCTGAGCCCGAGGTTACCGAGCCAGATGGATTAGAACTTCCAAGCGAAGTCTCTTGAATGGCGTAGTTTTCGCCTTCTAAAATGAAAGTTGCATTGTAATTCAAAGCACTTGCAGTATTGGAGGTGTCGGGAACGTCAGCGCTATTTGCCAAAGTTACACTTTCAGTAGAAAGCGGATTAATGAATGGAACAATGCTTTGATCTCCCAATGGAGCAGGCACATAGTATCCTACGCCTGTGACTCCGTCAAGGTAGGCATAAGCTACAAACGCGTAAGTCAAATTTGGGTTCGGCGAGAAATCGGAAAATGTCACAGAAGCCGAGCCTAAGCTATTAGTTTCTACCGTTCCAGCTTGATCGCTTAGAGTTTCAAAAATTGGGTAAGTGCTGGCAAGAGACACCGGAACCAGAATGTAGTTAATGTCAGCGTAGCCGAGTGGAAAACCGGTTCCTCTCACGTTTATCGTTAAGTTCAAAGGATTGTTGATGGTGCTGGTTGGAGTTATAGATACAGCCACTGTTGGGGTCAAAGACAGCTGAAATCCGTAAGTGCCGTTTATTCCAAGCAACGACAATGCCGTAGAATAATTAACCATGTCGCTGTATGGATAAAGCAAATAACTGTTAGGGCTAGTAATATTGCTATAGGTAAGGCTTGTTTTCTGATAGCTTACAGCTGTCCCAGATGATGAATCTAGACGCATCAACGCAAAGGCATTAAGTTGATATTGTGTCAACGATGGATCTTGTAGCCCAAACTCCACCGGGGTGCCAATTGTTGGAATTCCCGGCGTCAGCAATATTGAATCTAAGAGATCACTACACTCTCCTGCGGTTGAAGTATTGCGCTGATAATCCACCGCGACAGAAAGTGTGTTATTAAAGAGAGCAATAAAAAGCAGCACGGCAGCTACAAGCACCACAACTGAAACGAGATGATCAATAGTTACACCTGACACTTCATTTCCTCCTAAGTCCCAAAAGATAGCAAAATTGTGTTGTTGCTTTCTTTTTGTCCAATAACGCAATTGAGATTTGAGTTACTCACAAGAGTAGAGTTCACCCATTGAACATTGTTCCCCAAAGTAACTGGCGCGGTAGTCGAAATTGAACTCCCTATCAAAGTCAGGGTTAATTCTAAGACTGCCCCCGAGCCAGAGCCAGAAGAGGAGTTCAAAGTCGCGTTTCCACTGTAAGCATAGTTTCCGATGTATGTAGAAATGCCAAGATTGTTCGTTACTGTTCCAGATGAAACAGAAGGGTTGTTTAAGAACAAGTAGAGTTGCCCTATTGAGGCACTTATATGAGTGCAAGCGTTGTTGAGGGCAAGCGTGTCGCTTGATGTTGTCCAGTAACTCATGAAAATGCCCGTAGCGTATGGCAACAGGAATATTTGTAAGATTAAAATTGGAATCAAAATCATGTACTCAATGGTTATATTTGCCACATTTCACACCTCTTCAGCATTAAGATGCCATCCCTATCGAGACTTCTACTGAGCCTATGTAAAATTCAATTAATGAGGAAAGAGACCCCGAAGAAGTAATTGAAACAGTTTCTGAAGTGTGGTCAAAGTTGAAGAACGCAGTATTGAACCCTGGGGGAGTTGACGGCGCTGCCAAGGCCGTTCCGTTTATGCGAACTTGAGAAATAGTACCACTTGGAGTTAAGCTAGTCAAACCTACTCCAGTTAACGTGACAGATTGCGAAAGATATGGATTTGAGGTGCTGAAAAGCTGTGGCAAGTAAAACGTATAGCAATTCAAGTTCCCGTTCCCTGTATTCAGGGTCGAATTTAATGCTCTAACTGTGGGAACTGCAACTATTCTCGCGTAACTTCCATCCTGCATGGGTGCCACTTGCCTAGCAAATACTTGGCAAACTGGCGCAGAAGCGTTCCATTGCAAAAATGAACCGTTGTCGGAAGGTATTATTCGGGTAAAGTAATTGTTGCCTAAACTGTAGTCACTTACTGGCATGTTGAACACGACCATGCCGGTTGTAAAGTTGTAAATGGTCTGCCAATGAGGCTGCCCTAAACTTCCTGTGTTAATTTCAATAGTATAGTTAATAACGTTAGGTTCAAATGCCACTTGCCCGTATTTGGCTGTATAATCAACTGTTTCGGTTCTCCCAATTGTCCATGCCACGTCATCTATCTGCTGGCCAGTGGATTGCATGAACTGCTTGTTTGCATTAAACTCGTCTCCAGCCAGCTGAGTGTTTAGGCTGGTGTCTGCAAAGCTCAAAGCCACGAAAACTAGAACCACAAGAGCCGCTGTCATGATAACGGTAGAAATAGCTGGGCTTATTGCCTGTTCATTTCTTCGCATGTTTTTTGGGGCTTTAGTAGACAACATGTTTTTTGTTCCTTTCTAGATTTTCACGAACATGGGTATGAGTTTTGCAGCTAAACAGGCGATTATAACAAGGATTGCAGCATGTTTGAATCCAGCTGAGATTGATTCTTCACTTATTTTTCCAGCAACTATTCCGATGACATAACTGTTGAAGATAACCGCGGTCATGAATATCGTTTGCATCAGGCTTTTGCTTGCTGCAGATGCCGCGGTGACGGTTGTAGTTGTTGCGCCAAAGCCTGTGGTAAAGCTCATCATCATGACGGTGGTTGCGACAAGCAAGATTGACGCCAAATAGGGCATCATCACGTAGGGGCGAACGGACATTTTCTTTTCTTTATCCACTTCGGCTGTCAAACTGTTAAAGCGTGCCAAGGATTCAATCATGGCGATGGTGCCGCCGCCAACATCTATAGTTTCAACTAGCAGAAACATGACTATCTGCACCATCCAACTGCGCGTGCGGCGAAGGAAATCCATCATGACCTTTTTGAGCGGGATCCCCCAGGAAATGTCGGCGCTGATTTTACGAAGTTCCTTGCTGAAAGAGCCATAGTCTCGGGTGGATAGGCTTTCGATGCATTTTTCTGGAGACAGACCTGTTTTCCTCACTTCCGTGAGGTCTCTGAGAAAACTCGTGATTCCCGCTTCCATGCTTTCTTTAGCTTTGGCCAATTTTATGTGAACTAAGGCTGCCGGAGCAGCAGTGATAAACAAGGCTACCGTTAGAGCTATAGGCAAATCAAGACCCATGGCTATCAGGTTGGTGAAGAGAGGAAGTTGAGTTGCTCCCATGAAGTTTGTGAGCAGCAAGAATACAAATATGCCTATTACGCTGCATATTCCAAAAATTTTGTAGGGACGCATTTCTACTATCGGCGTTTTGGGCTGCATACTGTGAGCTAGATAAACGAATACTACTGCGAGCAGTGGCGAGAAAAGGTAAGTGTACATCAGTATGCCTGAGAACGTGGACAAGTTGGTTGCTGTGTTGGTCCCTGTCTGAATTTGCTGGACAGCGAAGAGTATGTAGAAACAAAGTGACATCATAACCATAACAATAATGAAGGTTTCAAGTAGCATTCCAAGACGTTCAGCAGCGGCTTTAACGCGCAGCGCACGGGTTTTGAATATGTCTTCTGCTTTGCGTTCAAGGAAATGTCCTATGTCGCCGCCGATAATAACTGTTGAAGCGTAACCGCTCAGAAAATCTTTGAATATGTCCAGCGGGACTTTTTTTGCAGCTTGCTCCAGGGCCGATAGTGGGTCAACGCCAAAAACTTCGACGTCTTTCATTAAATCCTGTGCTTCTTTACGCATAGCTGGCATAAGATCAACTTCTGATAGACGTTTGAAGCTGGTGTAGGGTGCAATGCCGCCTGATGCCATGACGCTGATATATGCTGCCGCAAACGGTATTTCACGCTCCAAGTTTGTCGCTCGGTCGCTGGCATTATTTGAGGGAACAAGCAAGAACCCGCCGATTACAAAAAGCGGGAGCGGTACCAAAGCAAGGAGCGGTAAAAACCGAGTAATCAAAACAAGAAATACACCCAACACTGAGACAGGAAGAGTCAAAATAGCTATGAAGAACATCATAGAAATGTAAGTTTGAGGGTAAATTTTTACCCGTCCCTTCTCCAAAGAACCTTTAACAGTTGGAAAAACATTTGTCAAAAAGTACGGTGTGAAACGACCGAAAAGGCGGTAAGAAAGGGCCTCAAATTTCTCTAGAAACGGCAACTGGTTTTACCTCCTCGTTTACGTGGATTTTTTGGTAAAATTCTTTCGGTCTTGCGTAGTATTCTGCGATTATTGATGCTACTTCCTTGTAGCTTCTGATTTTTTGTTGCCGCATCCAACGCAGAACATTACTGCGTCTTTTCATTTCTTCAAGCAACTCTTCCCTTGTTATACCCGAACGTTTTGCTATCGACGATAATAACTCGCTGTTTTCAAAATACGGATTTTGCACGTCAGCGTTTGGATCCCATTGGAAGATTTTTAGATAATTTTCAAAGCCGACAATTTCACTAGTGGCAAGTATACGCCTGTAAGCCTTTTTTACGCCGTTCTTGACGAGGTGCACACGCTGAACGGATATGATTACGTTCATTAATGGGATATAAGCTGGAGAAATTTCCATGGGTTTCTGCGTTAACCGTTTAACTGCTGTATCCACATTTTCAGCGTGCATTGTTGCCATGCCGCCGTGGCCGGTAGCTAAGGCTTGAAATAGAACGTATGCTTCTTGACCTCTAATTTCTCCTACAATTAACATGTCGGGGCGGTGACGCATTGAAGCTTTTACTAGGTCAAAGAGCGGTACTTCGCCAACGCTGCTTCCGCCTAAACCGTAGCTTTGACGAGAAATCAATGAAACCCAGTTTTCAGCAGATAAGTTTAACTCAGCAGTTTCTTCTATCGTGATGATTTTGCTTCCAGGCTTAATCAGGCATGCCATTGCGTTTAACGCGGTGGTTTTGCCAGCAGCTGTTCCGCCCAGAATCATGATGGAAGCACGGTTTTCTAAACAAATCCACAGGTAAGCTGCAAGTTCTTCCGTGAATGTACCTATGTTGATTAAATCGATTATTGAATATGGATCATCTCGGAACTTTCGGATCGTGAAAGCTGTTCCAAAAGGCGTGATTTCTCTTCTGTAACACACTGCCAATCTGTGTTTTCCTGGGAGAGAAGCATCAACTATTGGGAAAGCGGAGCTGACGTGTTTTCCAGCCATGTGAACAAGTTTAACCACCATGTTATCGAGGACTTCGTCGCTTTCAAATTGAACGTTGGTTTCTATGCTTTCGAAGACGCGGTGCCAAATGTAAACTGGCCTGTTTACTCCGTCGCATGAAATGTCTTCTATGTTTGGGTCACGCATTAATGAATCGATTAAGCCGAAACCGACAAGGTCACGTTCTGCATGATAGATGATTTTGTACCATGAAACATCTGGCAACCAGCCGAGGCTGATGCGGTATTTGTCCACTATCTTTTTTGCTTCTTGAGCAAAAAATTTTCTGGGATCCTTTATTTGCCCTTTTGGCGACTCAATTTCGGCAAGCAACATTTCTAAGATGCGATTATATATTCCCCGTTCCATTGGATCAAGCTGCAACTCATCAAGAACGTACTTGAACTCTCCCGTTTTAGGGTCCTGAACTATTACAACCTGCGAGAACGGCTCGTACAATGGGTATTTGTCGGCAATTTTGATCCCTTTCGGTAGCGATTTGGCTACTGAAGGCAGTTCTGGTTCCGGTTTTTTCTTTTTTGAGGCGAAATTGATTTTCGGGAGCTTGAATCTTTTGTTGGTGTTTGGTTTGCTTTCTGTGGAAGCTTTGGTTTCAGCAGTTTTTTTGTTGGGTGATTTGTTTTTGTTTTTGGGGTGCAGTAGCTTGGAGGTTGATTCTTTGAGTTTTTGTTTGAGGCTTGGCTTTTGCATTGTTAATCGTATTTAGGTTCACCCCAACACTTATTAAGTCTTATGTCTCAATATATTGTAATGTTGGGGTGTTGAACACATCTACACCAAGCAAGCAGCATCATCCAAATGCTTTCAGCCTATCAAAAGAATTTTAAAGCAATAGTGTATGTCATAAGCTCAAATGTCTATGGGAGTTGCTTAAGATGAATCAGACTTCGAAAATTATTAGTCAAGCTAAAAAAGAGGGCAGAAAGGCGCTTCTTGAACCGGAAGCCAAAGTCGTTTGTTTGGAGTACGGTATTCCTGTTACTAAATTTAAAGTTGCGTTAAATGAAGATGAGGCGGCGGATTTTGCTGATGAAATTGGGTACCCAGTTGTTTTGAAGATTGTTTCGCCTGATGTAATTCATAAGTCTGATGCTGGCGGCGTTATGGTTAACTTGAGAACCGCGGATGAAGTCAAGGCAGCTTACAGGAAAATTTTGGAAAACGTAAAAAAATACAATGCCAACGCAAAAATCGTGGGGCTTTTAGTGCAGGAAATGGCGCCGCAGTCAACAGAAGTTATTGTGGGAGCCATCAAAGACCCCCAGTTCGGTCAAACATTGATGTTTGGTTTAGGCGGAATTTTTGTTGAAATCCTCAAAGACGTAAACTTCAAAATAGCGCCCCTAACCATGGATGATGCAAGGGATATGATTACAGAACTTAAAGCTTACCCGCTCCTGAAAGGGTACAGAAATTCGCCGCCCGCAGACATCGAAGCCTTAGTGAACATATTGTTTGCCACTTCACGCCTCGTCATGGATAACCCAGAAATCAAAGAGCTTGACCTTAACCCCGTGATGGCTTACGAGAAAGGCGCAAAAACAGTTGACGCCAGAATAATACTCGAATAGCCTTTTCCCTTTTTGATTCAAGAAATATAAATATTCCTATTTTTTTCTAAATAGCATAAAATGCATAAGTATAATAGATTCTTGCGTGCTCCTCAAAGTGGTATAAATGAGCCAAACATCCCGCCCAGACGACAATCTAAACTTGAACATTAACAAAATAGTTAACGATGCGCTGCGAGTCTTCTTTAAAGATGCCGTGAGAATTGCCCTCACCAGTCCTTCGCAGTCGGTTTTCTTTTTGCGCACGTATCGGTGGCAAAATAGAGCGGCTAAGACAAGGCAGAAGCTGGAACTAGAGGGACTGCATGTTCCGCCCATCTTAGTCATAAGCGTCACCAGCAAATGTAACCTGCATTGTGCGGGTTGCTATCATCAAGCATTAAGAAACAAACCCGATGCTGAAATGAGTGATGAGCGTATCGAGCGCCTCGTGGACGAAGCAAAAGAACGTGGTATCTCTTTTATTGTGCTCGCAGGCGGAGAACCCCTCATGCGCCCAAACATATTAGACATCTCTAAGCAGACGCCTGAAATAATGTTTTTGATGTTCACAAACGGGCTGCTGCTAAACGAACAAGTGCTTAAGCAAATAGCATCAGCCAAAAATATTGTTCCGCTTCTAAGCCTCGAAGGATACCAAATTGACACAGACGGCAGACGAGGCACAGGAGTATACGATCAACTGCTCAAATCAATTGACAAGCTAAAAAACAAAGGTCTCTTTTGGGGAACAACCTTGACCCTGACAAGAACTAACTTTTCAGAAGTCACAGACGAAGCCTTCATCAAGCAACTGGTCGATTCGGGATGCAAACTCTTCATGATGGTTGAATACACTCCCGTAATCGCTGGAACGGAAGATTGGGTCCTCTCAGCAGAGCAGAAATCAAAAGTCATAGCGATCCGAAATGGTTTCCGCAAAAAATTTCCAGCGATGTTCATTGCCTTGCCCTGGGATGAGGAGGAAATCGGCGGATGCCTCTCTGCGGGACGCGGATTCATCCATGTCAGCTCGGAAGGAAACGTTGAACCATGCCCCTTCATCGCCTACTCAGACACCAACCTCAAAAACATCCCCCTAAGAGAAGCCCTGCAATCCAAAATGCTCAAAACTATACGTGAAAACCACGCAGAACTCAAAGAAATACAAGGCTGCGCCCTTTGGGAAAAACGCGAATGGGTAGAGTCACTAGCCAAAAAAACGGAATAAAACACAAGCAGGTCCGTTAGAAGTTGGCGTTTCAGGATTAGCCTTCCGGTTTACTATATGATCCAAATAAGTGCATCTATAGGATCCCTAATGGACAAGCAAGCACGCGAAATGCTAACAAATCGAAGCACATTAATCGCGCGCAGCGCTGAAGACACTTAAAATGCATAAACTTAGCTTTTCACTGACGCTGGTTGGTTTAGGCTTTGGGCGAAGGCTTCTGCTTGCTTGATATCGTCTGGGTTGGGTCGTTCCTTATTTGTGCCTCCAACTAATTTCAGAGGCCCAAAAGTGTCAAACCCTGCGCAGTTAAACTCGTTGACAATGTTGAATCCTTTTGCTTGAAGTTTTTCTCTGAGTTGCTTATGAAATTTAGGTGCATTTCCAGTTCGGCCGCTTGTTGAGAATATGAATGCTTTCTTGTCAGTTACCTGAGGCAGCTTGTCGGTAAGTTCAAGCAGGGACTTATCGAGTTTTCCATAATAGACTCCGGACCCGAAGCCGACAAGGTCATATTCTGAGAGGCCATTTGGGTCAACTTCTGATGGTGTTTTGATTTCTGCGTTAAGGGGACCTGCAATCGCCAGCGCTATTTTCGCAGTGTTTTTATGATGATAAGAAAAACAGATGACTAGTGTTTTCATGAATTCACGGGCAAACAACCATAAAACAGTTAACTTAATATATTTTTTGTTTTAACTTTTAACCTAAATTATTTTATTAACGGTTTGCCAACCCATTTTTCTTTTCCAGTATCAGAAGCGGTTAAAGTTTTGATTTACAAGATTTAGTGTTTGTGTGAATTTCATTTAGTATCTTATTGTGATGACTTTTTGTGATTACCCAAAGTGAACTGACTATTTATCGTCCGCAGGCAACGTCCAAATTAAGGAACGGGATAAACATGAAAAACAACATAATTGAGGCTATAAACCTCGCTAAAACTTACAAAAAAACCGTCAAAGCCGTTGACCACATTTCTTTTTCTGTGGAAGAAGGCGAACTATTCGGTTTTATAGGACCCAATGGGGCAGGAAAAACCACCACAATCAAAATGCTCACAACCTTGGCTTCTGTAACCGAAGGCAAGGCTTCAGTAGGAGGCTACGACGTAGCCAAAAACCCTGATGCAATCCGAAAAATCATTGGGGTTGTACCTCAAGAACTAACGGCAGACGACGAATTGAAAGGCTCAGAAAACCTGTTGCTCTCGGCAAAGCTCCACCACGTTACAAATGACCAAGCGCGTAGAAAGGCGAAGGAGTTGTTTGAGCTTTTGGAGCTTGAAGGCGCTGCGCAAAGGCAAGTTAAAACTTATTCGGGCGGTATGCGGAGGCGTCTGCAACTTGCGATGGGACTTATTCACGAACCTAAAATCCTGTTTCTAGATGAGCCAACATTGGGGTTGGATATCCAAACAAGACAGAACATGTGGACCTACATTCGAGACCTTAACCGCAAAAAAGGCATCACTGTGTTTATGACTACTCATTACTTGGAGGAAGCCGACTCCCTATGCGATAGAATCGCAATCATAGATGGCGGAGTAATTAAGCTGTCGGGTTCGCCTTCGGAGTTAAAAGCTAAACTTGGCGGCACTATTCTGACTCTGCAATTAACAGGCACTGCTGACATATCCACCCTGCTCAAAGGAGTAGACGACGTTACCGACGTAACTAAAGAAGGCGACACATACAAAATCAAGCTCACAAGAACCGAAACCGCTCTCCCAAACATAGTTGAAACCGTGAATAAGAAAGGGCTCAAAATTTCAGACATCACTTTAGCTAAGCCCACACTGGACCAAGTTTTCCTGCAAATCACAGGCAACACAATGCGAGATGGTGCAGCAAACGGCGACTCGTATGGACAACGCGTTTTAATTGAGAGGATGAAGTAAAATGTTCGGCGACACTATAGCTTTGACAAATCGTTTCCTAAAAAAATGGATACGAAACCCCGCCGCCATGATGCCTGGATTATTCATGGCTGTCTTTTGGCTAGCGCTGTTTGGAAGTTCATTTAACCCCGCCAATCTTGTTCCCACACAAATCGGGGGCACCGCGTTGTCACCTGTTTTGGTGGTACAGATTAGAGCTGCGATTGCTTCTGTGTTTGGCGGTACAGCAAACTACATAACTTTCCTCACAGCGGGCGTAATCTCATTTGTAGTTATAATCAATGCTGCCTACGGCGGAATCGACTTAGTACTTGATAGACAACTAGGCTACCTTAACTCTCTACTGAGCGCACCTATATCCAGAGCATCAATATTTTTTTCCGGCGTAATGCAGAACTTTGTGAAAGCCATGTTCATAGCTTTGCTGACGTTCGTGGTTGGGTTTCTTCTTCCAAACGGGTTACAAGTTGGCACGGGTTTCGGAGTGCTTAACTTTATCGGCATTTTTGTTGCTTTTGGACTCTTGACGTTCGGATTCGGCTGTCTCTTCACCGCACTTGCCTACTCAGTAAAGCAAGTTGATTCGCTAGTTGCGATAGTTAATTTTCTGGCCTTTCCATTGGTTTTTATGAGCAGCGCCATATTTCCCTTGGGAAACTTCCCATCATGGCTCAAAGGAATCGCTGAAGTTAACCCAATCACAACGGCTTGCGAAACCGCCAGGCTGCTCATAGTGAACGGCAATCTCTCCTCAGGGCAACTGTCAACTCTAGCTGGAAACATGCTGTACCTAGCCGTCTTCGCTGTAGTCCTTGCAGCAATTGGATATTTGATCGCACGAAATGCCTTAAAGGCAGAATAAAAGGAGACTTACTATACGGTTGGAATAACACAAAGTGAATTACCCTTAAAAGCGCTGGAGGTAAACTAGAAATCATGTCAGACTTACATATACCGCGTGGACAAACCGTGACCCTTGATAAAGTGGAGGGCGACCTCAAAGTCGGCAACAACGCAACCATCCAAGCTATCAACGGCAAAAACGTCGTCGTCTCCGGCGGCGTTTACCTTGAAGGCAAAGCTTATGTGAACTGTGACCTTGAATGCGACACTATAGAATCTGGACTATTCCTGTCTAAACATGGGGAAATTAGCGCGGGCGGTCAAAGAGCAAGGCTTGACTTGACAGGCCGATACGTTGGTAAGCTCGAGGTAAACGGCAACTTGACAGTTCATAAGCAACTCAGTGTAAGTCACTCAGTGAAAGCCATCGGCGCAATCAACGCATCAGACATTGATGTGGGCGGAAAAGTAGAGGCTGGAGCCATCAAATGCGACAGAATTCGAGTAGGTGGACGCGTAGACATACAAGGTACCTTTGAAGCGTCAAGTGTTCGAGTTGGCGGCAAAGTAGTTGCTCTCGGAGTAGTCAAAATAGGTGACCTTGACGTTGGGGGCGAAGCCGACGTAGGCGGAGGATCCATCCTGGGAAACATTCGGGTCGGTGGAAAATTCAGAAGCACCAAGCCTTTGGAATTTGGGGAACTGCTGGTCTACGGCAAAGGCAATTTACCCGCAGGCTGCAAAGGACGCAAGATATCAACTCTAGGCAAACTTGAGGTTGACGGAGACCTAACCTGCGAGTATATTCAGGCGGGGGGCGTCATCGAAATACATGGCGACTGCAAAGCGCAGAAAATTGAGTTAGTCGGAAGACTTTGGGTGGCTGGCTCACTCGTGGTCTCCGACCGATTTGAGGGCAATGGCGTAACAGAAGTAGCCCATGATTTTGAAAGCGAACACTTGCGAGTGAGCGGTAAATTTTCTGCAAACAAGATTGTTGTTCGGGAAGAGGCAGATATCAGCGGCAAAATAGATGTTAAGCAGGGACTGAAAGCTAAAGTCGTTAGCGTACGCAGTGGAACTCGATTAGACGGCTTCTTAGTTGGTGAGCGCGTTGAGATAGGTAAAAACGCTGATTTGAGTTTTGGTGGTTGGTGGAGTAATTTGGCGGCGGCGGGAGCAGGAACTATGGTTGGGGATATTTACGCTTCAGAAGTGGTGATCGGCGCAATGTGTAGAGCGGGCCACGTTTTTGCTCACAAGGCAACGTTGGAACAGGGTTCCGCTGCAACACAAATAACCTACACCGACGAACTAAAAGTTGACTTTGGAGCAGCGGTAAGTGAACCTGCAAAAAAAGTTGAGGAGTTGCCAAATCCGCTCCTTTGAAGGAATTGCCTGGGGAACCGTCCATGAGAGAGCATAGTGTTAAGCGTTCCAAAACTGATCTCTACGCTCAAGTCTTGGAGGTGCTTATTCGTTACCCTGAAGGCGGAAAAATAACCCGCATCTCCTATGGAGTAGGAACACCCATCGACCGCCTACGAAAAATACTTGAGTCCCTGTCAGACTACGGCTTAGTGAGAAAACTCACAGCCGACCAACAAACCCTCTATTTTGCCACCCCACGCGGCTTGGAATTCCTGGATACTTACTGGAAAATGCAGGGCTTCTTTGAAATCTTCGGCGATAAACAATAAAATCAAAACTTGACTCTTTTAACAAGCACGTCAGAAATCAACGCACAGATTATCAAATTCGTAGACAACCAACATAGAAAAACCGCCAATCTATTTAGTATGTATATTTTCGGTCGATAAGCTTTATTTCCGTTATATCCCGCAAAGATTATTGTAGAGCTTGAAAGCTGTTGATGTCAAAAAGTTTGGGCTTAAAAAAGGAAACCGTGGGTTTTTGTGGTCTTATACTTTTAGGCTTCGGTTGTGTGCCTGCCTACTTTGACCTTATGCTTTATGCGAAAGCACTATGGATACTTGGCTTCGCTGCAATGAACACTTATTTTTTCTTTCTGTCGTATAGAAAAATGTAAAATTAATTTCTTACAAAAATGACTCATGGTTTAATAGTCGTTTTCGGGGAAGGCGCTTAAAGATAAATAGTGGTAGTGCAATATCGTTGCTTTAAAGGAGAAATAAACTTGTCTGTAGCACAAAGAAAGTATTTCACCGAAGTCGCAGCCTTAGCAGATAAAACTATATCTGTAGCGACAACTACTGGAAAAATATTCAACGGCACACTCATCGGCATCAACCAGGACAACATGAGCCTATGTCTCGCTGATGCAAAAGACGAAATTGGAACCTTGCTTCACCGAGTTTTCCTAAATGGAAACGTGGTTGCTCAAATATCAAGCGCAGAAAAACCCTTCGACCTAAAAGCCCTAGCTGAACAGACTTGAAAAAGTCTTCCCAACCATGGTTAAACTGTACGAAGACAAAGGCTTCATATGGGTAATGGACAAAGTGAAACTAACCGAAAAAGGCGTTGTTGAAGGTTCAGGTCCAGCCGCTGACCGAGTGCAAAAAGTATACGAACAATTCATGAGCGAAGTCAAAGCCTAAATAAACCAGCGCAGTTGCTCTTCCTCTTTCTTCTTTTCTTCTGTAATCGTTCTGACAATACCAAAGGACTCTAAAACTTTCTTTATTTCGCAGCCGCTTTCTTCAAGCTTGAATAAGTCAACGTTAAGCTTCAGGTATTTACCAAGCGTAGTCAAAGCGTACTTTGCAGCGTTCACGTCGGGGTCCATTCCCGGCGTATCAACCAACAAAGAGAAACCCTTCATGTCTTTAATCCCTGCTAAACCAACGGATAAGCCGGCGATGCCGAAGACGTGCCCAACCATCACTTTAGTGCCTAAATCAAGCGCTTCCTGCATCGTATCCAAATCCGTGGCTGTACTGTAAATCGCGGGTATCGGCTGCACCTCATCTTTCTTGAATCCTCCGACGGATATTACAAATCGGCAGCCAAACTCCTGAGCTAAATCGAGCACTTTGCCGACAAGCTCGTATTGCCCAACGGTGGTCAGTGCCTGCGTGTTTCCATACCAGATAATTAAGTCTCGTCCGCTGTCTTCCCGCTTCACGTAATAGAGCTCATTTATAGGTGAAAGTGCGCCGCCCTCTTCGGTTGTTACCGCAAAATCTTGAAATGAGGAGGAAAAAATCTGGACGAACCGTTTAGCTTTCAGCTCCCGAATTAAATGTAGTGCTGCAATGTTTGCTACAAATCCTATTCCAGGCAACCCTTCAATTAGAATCGGATTGTTCAGTTGGGGTCTTTCACTTATGTCTATTGAGCAAACCATGAGTGGCATCTCCGTTGTCGCTATTAGACAAATCAATACGATATAAGGTTGCCGAATTAAAGGTGCAGCATCAATCCGTCGTTGCCGTTAAGCGATTTTGCAGGCTAGTGTTTTTTATAATTGACCTGTGATTCTTGTTTAGGCTTCAGCGTTGAGTTTCGAAATAAAAGAAAAAGATTTGCTTGGCAGAATCGGCAAACTAAAAACTAAAAGTGGAACAGTGGAAACACCCCTCTTATTCCCAGTAATCAACCCCAGCATCCAGCTGGTTCCGCCAAAGAAGCTGAAGGAAACCTTCGGTTTTGAAGCAATCATAACCAACGCATACATACTCAAAAAACGGTACGACGAAAAACCCGTTCATGAAGGCTTGCATAAATTTCTGGACTTCGACGGCGCAGTAATGACGGATTCAGGAGCCTACCAAATCCTCGTTTACGGGGAAGTAGATGTCAGCCAAGCGGAAATCGTTGCTTACCAAGAAGGCATCGGCAGCGACATCGCCACCATGCTTGACATCCCCACAGGCTGGAAAATAACTAAAGAGCAAGCAGAAGGAACTGTAGCTGAAACCTTGCATAGAGCAAAAGCTTTTTTCGAAACCAAAAGACGAGACGACATTTTATGGGTTGGACCGATTCAGGGCGGCAGGCACTTGGACCTTGTGGCAAAATCAGCGCTTGAAATGGGAAAGCTACCGTTCCAAATCCACGCGCTGGGAAGCCCAACGGAAGTCATGCAGAGCTACCGCTACGATGTTTTAGCCGACATGATTTTAACGGCTAAAAAAGGCTTACCGATTGAGCGCCCCCTGCACCTGTTTGGCGCTGGGCACCCAGCCATGTTCTCGTTGGCGACGGCGTTAGGATGTGACCTATTTGATTCAGCAGCTTACGCATTGTATGCAAGGGAAAACCGCTACATGACTGAGAATGGCACGTGGCGCCTTGAAGAAATGGATTATTTTCCATGCTGCTGCCCCAGATGCGCCGCGGATACCCCGAAGGAACTGGAGAAAAAATCGAAGGGCGAAAAAGAAGTTTTCCTAGCTGAACATAACCTCTACGTTTGCCAAGCCGAGCTTAAACGCATCAAGCAAGCGATACGAAACGGCAGGCTTTGGGAGCATACGGAAATGCGGGTTCATGGACATCCAGCGTTGCTTTCAGCTCTTAAAAGATTGCGGGGACATGACGATTTTCTTGAAAAGTACAGTCCAACCGTGAAAGGCAACGGCTTCTTCTACTTTGATTCAGTGGGTCTTGTGCGTCCCGAAATAACCCATTACCGCAAACGATTAAACGCCCAATATGACCCGCCCGCTGCCGCGAAGGTTCTTTTTCTGGTGCCGCAAACAAGGAATAAACCCTTCCATAGCGCGCCTGAGTTTAAGAAGATTAGGCACCTTCTCCGCGTCTTAGGCGACGAATTGGCTTCGAAAATTCACATTTGCGTCTACTCTGCGCCGTTTGGGGTGGTTCCGCTGGAGCTTGACGAGGTTTACCCGCTCAGCCAACATGAAGCTGCTTTGCCCCTTGACCTAGAAACCATAAGCTACGTTGCAAATCAAACCAGCGAATACATCAAACGCACATCGTACATGGGTGTTGTTTTGCTCAACGACCCGAAACTTTGGAAAGACACCGTTAAAAAAGCCTGCAAGTCAACATGCAAAGCAAAGGGGCTCGCGTTTGATTCTGTTGATGCCGAAGTGGCAGGAAGCAAAGAGATTTTAGTTCGTTTAGAGAACATTCTGCGCAGACAGCTGAGCGAACAACCTTGATTCAAGCTGATTTGCATATTCACACAGTTTATTCCAGTGATTCTCTGATTCAACCCAAAACTTTGGTTGACCAGCTTGCAGCTCACAGCTTCATTAAGGTTGCAGCCGTAACAGACCACGACAGCGTAAGAGGCTGCCGAGCTACAGTTGAGTTGGCTTCGGCTTATCCTGACATCTTAATTATTCCCGGCGTTGAAATCAGCACTCAAAATGGGGATATGCTGGTTTTGGGCACCGAGGAGTTGCCGCCTAGACCATGGACACCTGAAGCTGTGGTTGACTACGCCAAAAGCATCGGTGCGGTTTCGATTGTGGCGCATCCTTTTCGCCAGTACGGCATGGGCGATTCAGCGAGAAACTACAAAGTTGACGCTATTGAAGTTTTAAATGGCGGGTCCACGGCTGCGGCGAACAGCGAGGCGAAGGAGCTTGCTAAGAGTATGGGTTTGCCTGGAACAGCGGGCAGCGACGCGCATCAACTGTCAGAGCTGTTCAGTGTCTGCACAAAAATTGAGGCTTCGTTTGATGTTGACGCCGTTTTGAAGGCAATCAAGAAGGGTTCCGTATCAGCTCAGGCATCAAGAGGGTCAATACATATTTAAAACAGCACAGTTCCTTTTTAAACATTAAACGAATTTACGACAAGGATTGGTTTGCTTGCAAGTTGGATTTTTGGGCGGCGCAAGAGAAGTTGGCAGAATCGGTATAACTGTTAAGTCAGAGAAAAGTAAAGTTGTGTTAGATTACGGCGTCATGCTTGATCATGAACCGGGTTTCCCAATGCATGTTCCGCCAAAAGAAGTTAACGCAGTGGTTTTAACTCACAGCCATCTTGACCACTCGGGCGCTGTGCCGATGTTTTATATTAACGATAAGAAGCCGCTGTACACGAATAGGCTTAATTTAGAGTTAACGCAGGTTCTTATTCAGGATTTTATTCATTTGTCCGGTTACTATTTGCCTTTTGAATATCTTGAGCTTGACGCCATGATGCATAACAACAGGCATTTGGATTTTGGGGTTGAAGAAACCATCGGCGACATGAAGATTAAACTGTTTGATGCAGGTCATACGCCCGGTAGCGCCCAGGTGCTTGTTGAAGCGGACGGAAAGAAGATTCTTTTCACTGGCGACTACAATATGGAAGACAGCAAACTGCTTAAAGGCGCAACGATGGATTATGGAGATTTAGATGCCGTTGTCACCGAAAGCACCTATGCAAGTGAGGATCATACCCCGCGCCCTGAGCTTGAGAAGAATTTTGTTGAGGCGGCGACTGAAGTGGTTGAGCGAGGCGGAACAGTTCTGGTGCCCGCGTTCGGTGTGGGGCGCGCTCAGGAAATCGCCTGCGTTTTAGCAGCAAATCACTTTGAGTTTCCTGTTGTTTTAGATGGGATGGCTCGGGAAGCTAGCCGAATAATCATGGATCACAAAGAGTTCCTTAGGGATCCAAGGCTTTTTGTGAATGCAATACACTCGCTGGATTGGGTTGATGGATGGCGTGATCGGCGAAGAGCCGCGAAGGACCCGGGGCTAGTTATCTCGCCTGCAGGCATGCTGAAAGGTGGTCCATCACAGTTTTATCTCTCCAAAATAGCAAAGAAAGCAACGAATTCTATTTTTCTGGTCAGTTACCAGATTCCTGGAACACCTGGAAAACAACTGATGGACAAGGGTGTCACCACGATAGATGGAAAAGTAAGCAAGGTTAAGGCACAGTACCGCCATTTTGATTTCTCCTCCCACTGCGGCGCTAGTCAGCTCAAAGAGGGGCTGCGTCGGCTTGGCGGCAAACCCAAAGTTTTCTGTGTCCACGGCGCCGAAGGCAACTGCGAGCTTTTGGCGAATTGGGCGAAGGCCGAGTTAGGGTTGGATGCTGTGGCGCCGAGGACTGGAGAAACCTACGAGATATAGGCTGTTATTATGAAGATAGGTATTTTGGCTATTGGCGAAGTATCCCCTGATGTGCTAACCGGGATTGAGCAGGGTTTAGTGAAAACTTTTCCTGACGTAGCCTGCACGATTATTAAGAAAGCCCTGCCTGTTTCCAAGTTGGCTTTTGATAAAAAACGCAACCAATACAATTCAAGCGTGATTCTTAATGAGGTAAAAGCTTTTGGATCCAAAAACGAGACGTTTCACAGGGTTTTGGGCGTTGTTGATGTTGACATTTTTGTGCCCGAGTTGAACTATGTGTTTGGTGAAGCATACACTCCTGGACGAGCCGCTTTGATTTCACTGTGGCGGCTTAAGTCCCAGTTTTATGGAGAAAACGCTGGCTCAACCGTTTTTGCATCGCGAGTCTTAAAGGAGTCAATTCACGAATTAGGTCACACGTTGGGTCTGCAGCATTGCCCTCGAAGTTTATGCGTTATGCATTTTTCCAACTCTATTTTTGATACGGATAAAAAGCAAAGCTTATTGTGTGACCAGTGTTATTTGCAAGCGGCATTAGCTATTAGCAATTTAGGGTAAGCAACGTGACCGAACAAGATAAGCTGGACAAATTCAAGTTTCAAACTGTCTATTTGCTTCCGATACTGGCAAGCCTCGTTTTCGGTTTAGGCTGCGCTTACTTGCTCAAGCCTCAGCCTCAGTCAACAGCTCCACCTATTACGCCTATAAGCGGCAACAGCGCTTCAGCCCCCTTTGGCAACGCATTATACTTCGTTGTCCTCATCGCAATCAGCGCAACCATATTTTATCTCCTGCTTAAACGACGAAGCAAAAATATCATCAAAGGCTTAATCGTCGTTGCCATGTCCGCCGCTTCTCTGCTCTTAGCCCTTGTTTACCTCAATGCACTTTTCGCCGATTTCCCAATCCTTGAAAACCTGTATTTGCTCATCGCGGTGTCCGTTGTTATTATGGTGCTGTTTGACCTCGCCATCTTCCGACTGGGCAACATACCGCGCAACGTAGCTGTTGTAGGCATCGGCGGCGCCTTGGGCATTTTCTTCGGATGGGCAATCCCGCTGTGGAGTGCAGTGTTAATTCTAGCGTTTCTGGCAGTGTACGATGTATTTGCGGTTTATCGTGGTCCCGTAGGAAAAATTGCTCAGTCGTCAGGAGGAATGGATCAGCTTCAAGGCTTAAGCTTCTCCTTTAAAGACATTCAGATGGGGCTCGGCGACTTAGTATTCTACTCCATGTTAACCGGCTCCATGTTCTTCACCTACATCAACTCAGTCAGCTATCCCTTAGGAATACTTCCATGCTTAGTTTCAATCGTGGGCATCATGGCGGGTTCAATCATAACTTTTTTCATACTTGAAAAGAAAGGGATCTTTCCAGGTTTGCCTTTCCCAATCATGCTGGGGTTAGCGGGCGGATTAATCATGGGTCTGGTTATTCTGCCGCTTCTTTAGCCATAAAGTAGCATACAGTTTTCCGCTGCTGAATTTTTTAATTTCAACGTGAGCTCGCTTGTTATTCTCCATTTTTTGTGGCTGGATTTTGGTAGAATTTTAATTTTTGAAAGAACAACAACACCTGAAGAGCAACTGTTGTTCTTCTTCTTGGCAAAATTTTTAAAGAAGAAGAAGCTGGTGAAAACAATTTTTCTTCTTCTTCCGCCTTCCATATTTGTGGCGGTTTTTTGGCGCAAATAGTAGGTATCCTCTTAGGCAGAGCGCTTTTGTGTGGGCTACTCTCTAGTCGTATGAATGCGTCAATTAGGCTCAAAACATGATTCAACATAGGCGTGCAACGAGTGAAAGCCGCGCACTTTGCACGCAGAAAAGTGCATTTTAACATAGAAAGGGTGTTGAAGTTTAGCTTCTGATTTTTTCAGCCAACTCTTTAATTTGAACAGTCGTTTGCTCCCGCCTAGATAGATTCCTAAGCATTACAGCGCCGTCCTTGAGTTCACGTTCACCGACAATCACCGCGAAATCAGCTTTCCGCTTATCCGCATCCTCCAAAGCCTTCCCCATCTTCCTGCCCATAATTTCAAACTCCACAACAACCCCCAAGCCTCGAAGCATCTGCGCAATTTTTAATGCTTCAGCCTTGAGCGCCTCGTTCACGGCGAGAACAAGCACGCGGGGTCCAGCTTTGCCTGCAACTGTTGCTTTCTGGGTTTGCAACGCAAGCGCGACCCTGTCAATCCCGTGAGCGCAGCCAACCGCTGGCGTGGGTTCCCCGCCGAATAATTCGATAAGTCTGTCATATCTGCCTCCGCCGCCCAATGCAATGTCCAGTTCGGGAATATAGATTTCAAAAATCATGCCCGTGTAATACTCCAAGCCCCTTGCGAACGCGGGCTCAACTGTTTGAATTGGACAGCCGCTCTCAACAATGAGCTTGAGGATTTCGCACAGGTTTTCTGCTGCAGCCTTAGCTTTATCGCAGCCAGCCACATAGCTCTTGATTTTTTCGACCGTTTCAAAACAGTCGCCTCCCTTCAACTCGAGCAGCCCTTCAAGCATAACGCGGCACTTCTCCGTGGGCGCCAGCTTGAACGCTTCCTCGTATTCTTTCTTATCCATGCGCTGCAGAATTGCGTTCTGGGTCTTTTCTTCCACGCCCTCTTGGCTGAGTATCCCCCGTATCACGCCGATATGGCCGATTTTGAAGGCGTAACCATGCAAACCCAACCCCATCATCAAGCTGTTTGTCAGCAAGACGATTTCGGCGTCTGCCTCAGGTCTGCCTGAGCCCATGAGTTCGAAGTTTGACTGCCAAAACTCCCGATACCGCCCACGCTGCGGCTCATCATAACGGTAAACGCTGCCCACTGAGAAAAGCCGAAGGGGTTTGGGTTCGTTTTTGAGGGCTGTTGTGGCTAGCCGCGCGATTGAAGCGGTGAATTCTGGACGTAGCGCCACTTGACGCTCGCCCAAATCCTTGAATATGAACATGCGCTGGCGGATTTCTTCACCGGACTTCGCGCTGAGTAGCTCAAGCGGCTCAACCACTGGCGTTATAGCTTCTTTGTAGCCGTAGAGCGCAGCGGTCTCTCGGGCTTTGGCGATTATGTGTGTGAAGGTCTGCGCTTCTTCACCGAGTAAATCCCGCATTCCGCGGACAGTTTGGAACGTTGGCATAGCGTTTTCTCCTTTGCTTAAGATGCAGCAATTATTCTTTTAAACTCTCGCACAGAGTTTGAATCTATCCGACTCAAAATCCGCTAAACACGCAAGTTAGCATTGAAAAAAGGCTTTAGTAATGGTTATCTCATTTCAGTGTAATGCCTAGTGATAAAGTGAAATTGGGTATAGTCGTTGAAAAGGATAAGGATGGATATTATGTAGCTTCTGTTCCTGAGTTTACCAGGCTGTCACATTCAGGGAAAAACTCTTGATGAAGTGATGAATGGAATCAACGAAGTCATTCAAGTTTATCTAGATACCACCGAAGTAAATGGTCACGAACTAAAGCCAGAGTTCGTCAAAGAAATTGAGAAACTTGTAGACGCGGCAAATTTATAAAGATAAAAAGTTTTGCCGAAGAATACGGCTTAAAGTGATTGACACATTTTAGTGAAAAGAAGCCTTTGCCGAACTTGGAATGCTAGAGGCAAATAGGGGTGATTTGAAGCCGCAGCAACAATGCAACCAGAGACGTTCGGACAGCCAGAAGAACAGCACTCTGAAAGTTCAAGTTAATCGAGAAAGGTTCATAGTAAGTTGCCTGCGAAGTCGGTTAAGGCGGGTAATGGGGCTGCGTATCTTGTGCGAGCCTTGCCTTGACTGCTTTGACACCATAACTGCAAAGGATATAGATACCGCAAGTAGTTTCTCGACTTAAGAGTTACCGTTTACACCTGTTTGGAGAAAAGATGTGGTGCACTAACTGTAAACATATTCCGTTACATTCCATTCTTTGGAAGTTTCAAACTGGACACCAAAGCCGTTGTATCCATATACATCAACTTTAACTGCTATTGTTGTTCCGTTAAAGACTGCTGGAAGAATTTGGGCAATTGAGTACGGGCTTGAAGACGTGCTTGTGTTGCTTGCCCAAGTGGTAAAAGGAAATGGCACCCTAAGGACGGTGTAATTTGTAATAGTCCAATTTTCTTCGCTTTGAAGACTAGATAATGGCGCTATAAATTTCATAGAAACGTAATACACTGGAATGTCGCCACCAGTGTATATTTCGGGGATAGTTATTGAGTAGTTACTCACAAGCGAGTAATTAGAAGGATTATTTGGGTAGGCAGGGGGAATTAGCTGTTCAATCACGGGCTTAGTTGTAGGCGATGGATTAGAACTTTTTATCGCATTATCAACGTCTACATAAATGACATAGCCCATGAATATTATAAGAATAGCTAACAAACCCAACAGTATAACTTTTCTTCTTGAGGGAGCTCTCATGTCAGGCAATTGTTATTCACCCTCTTGGTTTCAATAAGTTGTTGGGCAGCAAGACCGATAAAAGGTTATTCGTCAAACTTTCTTGAGGTAGAATTTCGTTGTTATGTCAAAGTTTCTTAACTAAGCATCAATGAACGGAAAAAGAGGAAGCCTTGTGCTGGAGATATATCAGGAGGCGGTCATCGCCGTTATCGCTGTCAAAAGCTTTGAAGCTGCTGTTGTGGATCCTAACATAAAATTCTCTACCTGGCGCTTCTACAACTCCAAAAACCCTAACACATTCGCAAAATGCGCAGATTACGACGGCGGCGAGTACGAGCTGGATGACCCTGACGATCTGAAGGATATTTTTCCGTGGGGCGAATTCGTAGCCGATGAAACCTTTGCTTGCAACGTTCACCCGAACTGCGCATGCTCCTGTGTTAAGCAGTCAGATTTTCAAAATGCTTGAAGTTGCATGAGTGTGAAAGCTGGAAATAATGCAACAACTGTCGAAAGCTTTCCGGATTCTGTGTCTGGAGTTCGACAGAAGTCAATGGCTTGAAGTGTGCTTACTCTCTCTGTAGACCAATGACGCAATAATGAGGGTCACGATCAATACGGCGGCGAAGATGTATTCGAGGTGGTTAATTGCAGGAGGGGTTGGTACCGAGAAGAAGGACCCGGTTCGATCTACCAAAATGACCAAGAGGAATGCGACCGAGCTGATGATCACAAGACTCGAAGCTAATCTGACTCTGATTCTCTTCAACAGAAGGACAATTGACGTCAAGTCCAGTGCGAGACCGACAAAAATAGTAGTAATCGCAATGTAGCCGAGCGTCTTCAAGGCGGATGTCGGGCGGGTCTCAAAGCCAATTGGAGTCAAAAGGATGATTATCACGACGTTCACAATCATCACTATGGCAAGTATAATGGCATATCTGGAGAATTTTGTTCCTGTTCCTTTGGAAATCTTTGAGACCATGGGTTAACCTTCAATGGGATACAATTTTGTTTAGAAAATTTTTTCTACCCGATTTTCAGGTTTATCTATCTATCTTCTTAAACTGCGCCTTTATTTAAAATTTGCTTATTCGCAAGGAGGTCCAATTATATGCAAATCGACGCCCAGAAATTTGTGGGGTAAATATTACGGGCAATAGGCAGGTTATTCCAACTGCTACGATACATACTGAAATGATGGCTTAGCGCTCTCTCTTTCCCTACGGTGAATTTGTCGCCGATGATACCTTCGCCTGCAACGTACACCCGAACTGCGCATGCTATTGTGTTAAGCAGTTGGACCAGGATTTATTATCATCGAAAACCAATATGCCTGTTCCAGTACGTTAAATTCTGAGGTTTCATTTTCATTTGATTGCTTGAGTTCAGCCTCCAGATTTATGTACATCGAATATTGACCCGTAGGTGCATCTTTTGCTATGTTAAGTGTGATAATGGTGGAATTGGACGTGGATGGTTGTAGGCTGACAGGGTTAGGGCTTGAAGAATAGTTAAAAGCACTTGCCTGAATTACACTGCTTTCATTACCTGTGTTAGGTGGCTCATACCATGTGTACAAATTAACTTGGGGATTATACCACCATACATCAACGCTCGTAACGTTGACTACTTCTTCAAGTCCGGTTGACGTAATTGTTACATTGATTTTTAGGTCACTTCCCTGAGTAACATTAGTGTAATAATTTGGTGGTGGCAAAGCAAGCTTATTGTCAATCATTGGGCTGTTAAGCACTTCCGAGCTCACTGTGAAAACGAGATTTGGAACAGGGTCACTAGCAGGAATATGTGAAGCATCACTTGCATCAGGCTTTTCAGCTTTCTCAACTGGCGTGATAATGATAAAATAACTAAGAGCAAGAATTATTGTAAGTATAACTGCAACTGTGACCAAGAGTATTTTCTTCATGGTTATCCATAGAATGACTTATTGCAATCGCTCTTATGCCTTCTTCTTAGAACAATTGTTCTAAAAATTAGAACGAGGAAGAGATTGAAGACTGGGAGAGTACACCCACGCATCGGAAAGGTCTAACTTGATTTTTTTTCCACGTTGGCTTTTCGTAAAAGTGCTAATGGAGGCGAATCAGACTTTGGAATTGATATATGACGTCGATGTAAAAGCTAGTCTTGATGACCTAAGACAAACAGGCATCATAGAGGGCCAAGCGATTGATTCATCGGTTAACAAGAATCGTTGGCAGGTTCCAGACGAGGACTTGGATTATTTTGCTTCTATTCTTAAGGTTGCTCAGATTAATCGCAGAGAAAAAGCGGGGGTTATCTAAGGTCCATTAATATTCTTTACGATTTGTAAGCTTCTGCTTCTATGCGTATCATGCAAACGTGAACCGTGCCCTCAGCGTCTGAGGGGTGATTTTTGAGGTAGCGGTTGACGATTTGCTCAACGAATTTCTGTCTAAGCTCTGCGGGTAGCTTGTCTGTGAAGGGCAGCCACGTGGTTCTTATCCATCCTGCTAAGCCCTCTGCGCCGTTAAATTTCATGTCTCTGGGAAAAAGCTCAACCCGCTCAGCCGCCAAACCTGCCTGTTTAAGGAAACCTCTGTATTCTTCAGGGTCATAGAAGCCATAGGGGAACGCCATTTTGTGGAAATACTGTGTCCAAGGGTCTTCATCCGCCAACTCGTATATGATGCTGAGTACGTCTTTGGCGTTGCCTTTGCCCGCCATCTGAAACAGCAGTCTGCCGCCTGGCTTAAGGCTTCTTTGCACGCCCGCAAGAACGGATTTTTGGTCAACAATCCAGTGCAGCGCCGCGTTAGAAAATGCTATGTCGAATTGCGATTGGAAAGCCAGTTTCCTTGCATCCATAACTTGGAAAGTCAGGTTCGGGTAATCTTTTTGCGGAAAAGAGTTTTGTGCCAGATTTATCATTTTTTCTGAACTGTCAACTCCCACTGCCCAGCCCTCAGGCAGGTGCCGTGCAAGTTCTGCCGTGATTTTTCCGTCGCCGCAGCCGATGTCCAGCAAAGCCTCGTTTCCGCGCAGTTTTAGTTTGGGAATAAGCTCCCGTGCCCACTGTTGCTGGTTTTGGCTGTTTTTTGCGTAGTCCGCCGCGTTCCAGTTATAACTTGGGTTTGCCATGTTTTTCCACGGGCTTATTTGAACGTTAACTGTGAGACTGAGTAGTAGACTATTTCGCCTCGGCGGTTCATAACTGCCAAAATCATTTCTTTCTTTTGGCTCTGGCACTGCTGCAGGGCATCTGCTAACTCGTCTATACCCAACGGTTTCCCCTCTTGAGTGCTCAAAACCAAGTAAGGCGCCGTATCCTTGCCGTATGCGCCCCGCTCATAGATGCGAAAGTCAATTCCAGCGCCGAATCCTTCCCGCGCCACATAGCCGCGGCTTCTCAGGTCGCGGTAAACAAGATAGCTGACCCACCCGTTCTCGTTTTGGGTTTCGTAGCAGTGCAGTAGCGTTTGGAAATCCGCAGCTTTGCCCTCTTCGCCTTTAACTTCCAACATGCCCTTATCCAATAGATACAGGGCCTCAAAAAATGTAAGCGTGAAAACCTTATCCTCTAATGTGCCGTAGCCGCGTGAGGTCAACGCGTCTATACTGCTTTGCTCAGCTACCACAACGCCTTTTTTCGCCAACGTGCCGCAGGTTCTGAATTCGGGAGTCTGCGTTTTTTTGGTCTCGCTCATCAGTAATCAACCGTAATAGGCTTCTTTTGGTTTTGTTAACTCTTTAACATTATGCTTAAACAAAAACAAATTCTTGGGTTCTGATTTGCTCCGCTCTCTTTGAGTTCGGCTTTATGCGTCATGTCTCCCAAAAACCAAATGAGTTCGACCAATATTCAACTCGAGCTACCAGTATTGATGATAGATAGCTTCTCGGAAAAGCTAATATTGCTATAAATTGAAGCAGATTGCATGAACGATGAAAAGCTTGTTCAGTTGCATGAAATTTTAAAAGAGCCTCTGCGCCAAAAAATATTACTGCAACTTGGCGAACATGGACATTTAACTTTTGACGATTTAATGACTAATTTAAAGATTGACGACGCTCAAGAGCTTACATATCAATTAAACACTCTTGAAAAATTAACAATTGATGAAGAGCATTTAATATCTGAACAAGCAGATTCACAATTTTCACTTACGGATAAGGGTCATTTTGTTTTAGATGAAATGATTGCTTTCCCAGAACTTGAATTAGACAGCTACAGACAGAAGTTTGGGAAAAGCGGAGTTAAGCTTGGCAAAGAAATTTACGTGATTGTTGGAGCATCTCTACTTGGTTTTGCTTTTTGGGCTATAATTATGTTGATTTCAAATGCAAGCGGGTTTAGGTGGGGGATGACAGACTTAACTGCCGATTATTTTGCTGGAATCACCCTTATTCTTTCTTGGATAACAGGCGGTTTCATTGGCTACTTTATTGGCAAAAAAACGAATTACAAATTTCCAATGATGCAAAGAACGTAAACAGCTCGTCCCAACGCATCGTGATACCAATACGGGTTGGCTATAATTCTGAGAAACTGATAAATTTGTATCTACGTAGTTTAATAATTAGGTGTAGAGTTTGGTTTCAGAAAAGTTAGCGCATTTTCACGGGTGCCAGATGGCGACCAGCAATTCAGTGAAGCAGCATAAACTCAGAAAGCTTATTGCGTATCTGTCTGATAAGGAGGGACGGGGAATGGAGTTCATCTCGCTCTATATTCCTCGGGAGAAATCAGTGGATGAGCTGGCCGCATTTCTCAAGTGTGAATCGGACTCTGCCGCCGCGAAATCTGAAAGCGAGAAAAACCGCCTACAAGAAGGCCTCAAAAATCTGATCCAGCATCTAAAGCTGCAGAAGGAAAATCCGGGAAACGGGCTTGCCTTATTTGCTGGAACTTTCGCTGCGAACGAGTTGGAAAGCGACGCTTTACACGTTGAAGAAGTTGTTCCGCCAGAGCCGATTACCGCCTACTTCTACAACGTTGATAATCATTTCCATCTAGATCCGCTGAGGGAAATGCTGAGAAATCAGCATGTTGTGGGGCTTATCTCGTTGGATTCAAAGGAGGCGAGCTTCGGGATACTTAATGGTGAACGCCTTGAATTACTTGAAAACATTACATCTGGGATTCCGGGAAAATCTGGAAAAGGCGGGTCAAGCCAAAGACGATACGAGCGAGAACGAGACATGGAAGTTACATACTTTTTCCACAGGATTGCTGAGCACGCAGCAAAAGAATTTCTTGAGAACCACAAAGTCACGGCGCTGCTAGTTGGAGGACCCGGCCACACCAAAGAGGATTTCTTAAGCGGCGATTACCTCCATTGCGAACTAAAAAATGCGCTAATAGGCACAGTTGATAGCCAATCCGCGGGCAAAGAAGGCGTACGAGAGGTGCTTGCTAAATCGTCTGAAACAATCAACAATATGTGTGCGCCGGAGGAGAAGCTGGTTGTGCAGCGTCTTTTGGCGGAAACTGCCAAGCCTGATGGGTTGGCTATTTACGGGTTAGATCCAGTTTTGAACGCACTTGAAAAAGGCGAAGTGGAAGTTGCCTTGGTGACAGACAAAACGGATATGATTGAAATCGTTGTAATGTGCAAGAAATGCGAGTTATCAAAGACGAACATAGTAAATGTGAAAGAGAAGGCTCAGGCTGTTCGAGAAATGATATCGCATCCATGCGAGAGATGCAAAGCCGTTGATTACTCGGTGGAGGAGAAGGATATAGTGGATGTTTTAGAGGATTTGGCTGCGCAAACAAACGGGCTGGTTGAAGTCATATCTACAGAGTCACAGGAAAAAGCAAAGCTTACCGCTTTAAGCGGTTTTGCCGCTCTCTTAAGGTACAAAACACACTAAAATGGGAATAAGAGAATCGCGAGGACTTTGACGTTTTTCTGGTTTTATTTATTTAACGCCGTTTTCTTGAATTTGCTGAAGTCTTTGCTGTAGTAAACTTGGGTTTCACATATGATTGCTGACACGTATTTGAGCGGCGTGATGTCGAAGGCAGGGTTCATAACGTTGACGCCTTCAGGAGCAATTTGCACTGAGCCGATGCAGGTGACTTCTTCGGGTCTGCGCTCCTCAATAATTACGTCAGAAGCTTTGTGCTGCAGGTCGAAGGTGGATTTTGGCGCTGCAACATAAAACGGTATGCCGTGCTCATGTGCCAGCACCGCTACCGAGTAAGTGCCGATTTTGTTAACGACGGCGTCTTGGACGATGCGGTCGGCGCCTACGATGACCTTGTCAACAAGCCCCTTGCTCATGACGTAGCCCGCCATGTTATCCGTTATCAAAGTGACAGGTATCCCATCGCGCTTCAGCTCATAAACCGTAAGCCTCGCACCTTGAAGCAGCGGGCGAGTTTCGTCGGCGATAACTTTGACTTTTTTGCCCTCTTCCCAAGCGGCGCGGATAACCCCCAAGGCAGTGCCGTACTCGACTGTTGCCAACTCGCCAGCGTTGCAATGCGTCAAAATGGTGTCGCCGTCGTCGATGAGCACGGCGCCGTTTTTGCCGATTGCGCGGTTCTGCAATGCATCTTCATCCGCAATTTTCTGCGCCTCCTCAACCACCAAAACTTTCATTTCGCCCACATTTCCCGAAAAACCACGTGCCCTATCCAGAACCCGGTCTACGCCCCAAAACAGGTTTACCGCAGTGGGTCGCTGATGCTTAATTATCGTGCCTGCGTTCTCCAGTTCAAATAGCAATTTTTCTTTGGTCGGCGCTTTTGAGTGGTAAGCGGCTAATGCAACTCCGAAGGCGGCTGCTGCACCCAAAAGTGGGGCGCCTCTGACGCGGAGGGTTTTTATGGCTTCAGCCATCTGCTCAACCGTTTTGATTTCTAAAGTGACTTCTTGGAGGGGAAGTTTGGTCTGGTCAACTGTAATGACCGTTCCGTCGCACCACTTTATCATCCGCATTCTAATATGCCTCGAACTGATTTGTAATGTTAAGTCAGGAACGATTCTGTTTAAGATTTCGGAAAAAGTTCCGATTAACACCGCAAGTTTGGAAAGAAAATCCCTAAAATTTAGCACCCCATATTCTGCTCAGATTTAACCTAGAAAAACCTTAAAGGACAGCGAAAAAATAAATCAACAACTATATAGATTTTATAGATTTCTTTTTCTTCTGTGCGGTTTTAATGGAAATATTAATGCATTCAATGTAGGTAAAGCATTTTTTTAACGTAATTGATTAATATTGCGCAGGAACATATGACTGGGCTGGGGAAAATCCAAGACATGTTCGGCAGACCGCAGCTTGAGTTGACCGGTGACCAAGAGGATAAATATAGAGAATTTCACCTTCGCAAAGACATAAAGCAAGCTAGAATAGCCATATTGCTGTTTACGGTTCCTTTGATTGCTTTTGCCTTTAATGATTACCAGTTTTTTGGATTATCCCAGGAATTCTACGGCCTTGTAGCAATCAGGTTGGGTGTTTTATTATATACTATTGTGGTGTTTATCCAAATAGAGAAAACGGCAAGTTTTAGGAAGTACGACAGATCAATTTCTGCTTATACTCTGATCGTTTTAATTTGTAGCGGAATCATAAATGCGACGAGACCGCAGAATTTTGTTGCGCAGGTCATAATAACCATTATTGCCTTATTTGTCGTATGCATGGTTACTCCTAATCGGTTTATAAACCAAATTTTCTTAGCATCAATCGCGGCGGTAGGTGAAGCCGCAATTGTAATATGGGTTCTGCAGCCTTCTTCCATAACCATCATTTTCACAGTATTCCTCGGTTTAATTCTAGCCTACGTCCTTGCTTTATCAGGGTCATGGCAACTACAGATCTACCGCCGAAAAAGCTTTCAAGACTTAACAAAAAACATCGAACTTCAACAGGAACTTGAGAAGCATTCGAAAAATTTAGAAAAGACAGTCGAGGAAAAGACCCTGGAGCTGCGAAAATCAGAGAGAATGGCTACCATTGGGCAATTAGCAGGAATGGTGGGACATGATTTAAGGAACCCGCTCACTAGCATAGCTGGCGCCGTCTATTATCTTAAAAAGAAAACCGACTTAACCGAAAAAGAAAAAGAAATGATCGCAACAATCGAGAAGTCGGTGAATAATTCAAACAAAATAATAAGCGACCTTCTTGAATACTCCAAGGAAATAAATCTGAATCTGAGCGAAACCGATCCAAACTCGCTTTTGGTAGAGACCTTGACTTTGCTTGCAGTTCCCGAAAACATCATCGTTGTGAACACAACCAAAAAAGATCCGAAGTTCGCTGTAGATAAAGACAAGATAAACAGAGTTTTCGTTAACTTGATCAAAAACGCCATCGAAGCCATGCCCAAAGGCGGAACATTAACAATCAAAAGTGAAAACATCGAGAACAGTGTAGTCTTCAGTTTTGCAGATACAGGTGAGGGAATGAGCGAGGATACTTTGAAGAAACTTTGGACCCCGCTTTTCACAACGAAGGCAAAAGGAATGGGTTTGGGTCTGCCAATATGCAAACGCTTTGTGGAAGCACATGGTGGAATCATTGACGTCAACAGTATTCCCGGCAAGGGATCAACATTTACAGTAAATTTGCCAATCAAAAAGATGCAATCGGCTTAAATAACAGTTCAAGGTCTTAACAAATTAATTTCCAAACAGTATTCCCACATTCTATGCCAAATTTATGTCATAGCGGCAATCATTTTCTTAACAGTTGGATTGGTAGCTGCAGCGCTTGGATTTGTCTTGTACCAAAAAGTCAGAGACTGCATCTGCCTGAACACGCTGTCAATTCTGCAAGCCACTCAAAGTTTTCACTTGAAAGTTGTTCACTTTTTACTCTCCACTCCCAATTATGAAGTTTCCCTGCAGGGTGATTCATTCGGGCTTCAGAACTCAAACCAAGAACGTCTTGCAGCGGAATTATATTTAGATCAGCCCTGGATTCTAGCGCTAACTTTATGAATTCGCGGCTTACCTGTGTCTCTGAAACTTTTTTGCCCAGACACTTGAAAAGCTGCATTTTTTCTTTGGGGGTTGCTTCCTCAGTGAACCAGCCCCTCGCCGTGTTGGTGTCGTGTGTTCCAGTGTAGACTACGGAGTTTTCTGGGTAATTTGAGGGTAAGTTGGGGTTGTCTTTTGACCCGCCGAAAGCAAAAATCAGCACTCGCATCCCAGGGATTCCAAGATGCTGCAGGTTGTTTCTTACGTTGTTTGTGATTAACCCAAGATCCTCCGCTATAAACGGCAAGTTGGGAAAGTAGCCTTTCAAGGCGTCAAAAAAACTCTTTGAATGAGCCTTAACCCACTTGCCCACTTTCGCCGTTTTCGACGATGCAGATATTTGCCAATAAGCCGTGAAACCCCGAAAATGGTCCAGCCGCATATAATCGCACAGCTTCAAATTGCACCGCAGCCTATCCATCCACCATTGGAAACAGGTCTTTTTATTTTCTCGCCAATTGTACACTGGGTTTCCCCACAGCTGCCCTGTTTCGCTGAAATAGTCTGGGGGCACACCGCCTACGAATATCGGCTGTTTTTGGGCGTCCAGCTTAAATAATTCTGGATGCGCCCAGACATCTGCGCTGTCATAGCTCATGTAAAAAGGCAAATCGCCCATCACAGACAACTGCTTGGCTCGGCAATACTGTTTCAGCAGATCCCACTGCCTCGCAAAAAGGAACTGCGCAAACTTTTCCTCTTCAATAAACTCTTTCAACTCAATCTGTCTTTTGGCGACGGCGCGGGGTTCTCTGTCACGTTCAGGCGGCGGCCACATGTACCACGGTTTTTTTGTGGACTCTTGAATTGCCACGTAAAGCGCATAGTCGTCAAGCCAGTTTGCACAATCTGAACAGAACTGTTCAAAATCGCATTTGCCAGGTTTCAACATTCTATTGCCGTTTCTTGTAAGGCTGCGGTATGCTTTCTTTACCATAAGCTTTTTTTTCGCTGTTACCGCTTTGAAATCCACTGGCCCAGGCGGCAGCATTAGATCTTTGACGTTTTCTTCCGTCAGCAGCCTGTCTTTTTGGAGCAATTCTGGGCTTAAAAGCAAGGTGTTGCCTGCAAATGCAGAGGCTGCTTGATAGGGGGAGTTTCCATATCTGGCGCTTGTCGGCGTGAGGGGAAGGATGCTCCAGTAACGCTGGTTGGCACGTGCAAGCAAATCTGCGAAACGGTAACTCCACGGTCCCAAGTCGCCGATGCCGAAATCTGAAGGCAGAGAAGTTACGTGGAGGAGAACCCCGCTTGCTCTTTGGGTTAATTTCATGTGGCTGACTCCTCTGATAAAAGCAGCGCAACAGGGAAACACTGCAACAACTCCGACAAGCAGAAGCCTTTATCACTGCCGATCTTTTTTGAAAAGACAGCTTCTTCCGTGAAAATTTCTCTCCACCGAACAGAAGCCCCCTTTGGAAGACAAACCAACGTATCTTTCCAAACATCGCCAAGAGGCAGACGCTGCATCCCTGTTAGGCTGACCAGAAAACGGGGCGCAACGACGACGGCATACGCTGTTTCTTTTTTTCTGCAAAACGCAATGATATGGCGACTTAGTGAGCCTTTAACTCTTAAGGGAATGTAGTCTCCCTGTTGGAAAAGGTCAATGTTTTTGTTGCGAGCTTCCAGCGCCTTAGTTATTTCAAAAATTTTTATTTTTCCATCTTCAAAACTGCTTAGAAGCCCCTGAACGCCGCTGGGTTTCAAGTTTTTTATCTCGTCTAGGTATCTTTGCCGCTTTTGAAAGTCTACTTGGCGCCGGTTGTCGGGGTCGACAAGGTTCAGGTCCCACAGTTCCGTGCCCTGATAGAAGTCGGGGATTCCAGGGCTGGTTATCTTGATTAATGTTTGGGAGAGGGAATTGATGAAACCGCAAAAAGCGATTTTTTTGTGGAATGATGTAAACTCCTGCAAGAAGGCGTTTGTTTCTTTTTGCTCAAGAAGAGCCTTGACGAAGGAAGTTGCTGCTTCTTCATACGGCAAGTTAGGCGAGACCCAGTTGGTGTTCACTTTGGCTTCTCGCAGAGCCTTCGTTACATGAATCGTCAGCCTGTCTGTAAACTCCGGCAACTCATTTTGATCAAAGGGAAAAGAACCAAGCAAGGTTTGGTAAATATAGTATTCCTCGTTTCCGTTTGGCGCAAGGTTGCCGTCCAACGTTTTCTTTTTGCTGAGATTTAACCTGCTCCATTTTTTAATTTCGGCGTAAAATTCCGCGGGAACCTCGCTTAACACGTTTATTTTTGCCCGGGCGTCTTCTCCTCTTTTCGTGTCATGGGTGCTGGTGGCGTTCAAAGACAGGTGCCAACTTGTCTGCCGACGCTTCAGGAAGAAATCGAAATCGCTTTTGGTCGCACCGAATTTTTCAGGTTCGCCGCCGACTTCATTGAGGGACAGCAGGCGAGTGTAAATGTAGAGCGCCGTATCCTTCGAGCCCTTTAGCCATTATCGGGCCACTGAATTGTTGAAGCCGCATAAAAAACTGCAACGCATCCGCTGACGAAGTAGCGTCACCCAGCAAAGTCTCGATTGTCGCTAAGTCTGACGCGGTTTTCCTGTTTTGTTTCTTTGCAGCCTGCAAACAATATTTGAAAGCTGCCCTTTGTTTGTCAGCGACATTGTCGTTGCTGATGTATGTTCTGTAAACGGAGAAAGCAGAAAGCATCTCAATCACAGCTTCGCGAAGGCTCTGCATAGTGCATTTTTCGCCGTAAGGTCTACTTTTGAGAACTTGATGCAGCTGCCGAGTTAAGTTGTCTAAGTCGCCTCCGAAGTAATTTCGGATTACAGACTTTTTGCAATCAATCAAGAGGTCTCTGAATGATTTTTTGTTTCCCGAAAATTCCCTGTAGACGGCGCTCATTGTTGCTTTGTTCTTTTTTTCTACGAAAAGCCCGTTTAGTTCGTTAAGAAAATCGTACCCGGTGGTCCCTTGCACAGGCCACGACTCTGGCAGCTTTTCGTCGCAGAACAGAATCTTCTCAACAATTATGTATGTTTGCGGCGCGGCTTCCCTTAGCCATTTGAGGTATTGCTCTGGATCAAATAAACCATCCACGTGGTCAACCCTGAGCCCCGTTGCCTTTCCTTCGGAAACAAGCTTCAGTATCAGCTGGTGAGTGGTTTCAAATGCGTCTTTTTCTTCCATGCGCAGACAAATTAAATCAATTATGTCGAAGAATCTGCGGTAGTTAATTTCTTCAAAGGCTGTCTTCCAGTAGGCAAGGGCATAAACTTGCTCTGATAGCAAGGCGTCAAGAAGATCAGTGTCTCCGTTGTGACGATTTAAAGCCTTTTCGATTTCAGACCTCAAAAATTCATCTGAACTGTAATTCTTTTGGATGCTAGAAGCAAAGTTTTTTTCGTCTTGAAATGGAAGGTCTAAAATATGGGTTGACTGGGACAAAATCGTTCGGTAGGAACTGATTCTGACTGGAAACTCAAGATCGCCATATCTTATTTGAAAGCCATCATGATATGCTAGGCATATCTGCCTTTGCCGCAGGCATGTTTCGTAGGGTTCCGCAAGGAAGGGAGCCAAAATTTTTCCCTGCAGCCTCGGAGACGGATGGTTCCAATCAACATCTAAGAAGCCCTGGTAGGCAGAGTTGGAGCCGAACTTCATCACGTCTGAAACCATGGTGCTTTGCGGCCAGTAAGCGATATGGTTGGGAACGATGTCTTGAATCCACTCAAGTCCAAGGTCGGCAGCCACCCTAAGCAAAGCGTCGAAAGCCCCGGATCCACCCAGTGCATCGTTGATTTGGTTGGTGTCGGTTGCGTCATAGCCGTGCGTGCTTCCTGGTCGAGCCGTGAAAATTGGGGAAGCGTAAACGTGCGATATGCCCAGTTCAGACAAATAGGGAAGAGTAGCTTTGAGTTTGTTGAAGTCGAACTGTTTATTCAATTGAACTCTGTAGGTTGATGTTGGCTTCAGATTTTAATCCAACCTTATTCCGATCGATTTGCACAGTTGCTGAAAAGCTGAAACCCACGATTTAGAGAACTCATCGTTTTTCTCCTTCATCGGGTTATAGATTTTTTGGGCGATTTCAAAAGCTATGTTTTGCGCCTGCCAAAGTTCAAGTTTAATCGGCATTTGAATCAGTGCTGCAACAAGTTTTGCTTCGTCTTCAAGCTTTTTTGTGTCAGGCGGCGAATCTCTTATTTTCAGCAGTTCATTAACGATTTTTTTGTTTGCATCCAACGATATGCTGCTCCATTCGAAATCGCCAGGCAACTTTTTGGCGTCTGAAACTAGTTTGTTTAATGATTCAACGTTTACATCTTTAGCTACTATGGCTTTTCTTACTTCAGCGTTCAAAACGATCTCTGTGGCATATTGGAAAGGTTTCGGTGGGGTAAGGTTGATTTCCCTCATAAAACTGATTAAGGCGGAGTTGTCTTTGTAGACGATCTCGTTTAGATCTGTTGCTTTTTTAACGGCTTCCTGAAGAATAATGTCTAGAATGCGAACTTGATCGTCTTTGAAGAGGTCTTTAAGTGAATAAGTTTGATTTCCAAAATATTTCGGCATAAGCAGTATAGTCTCGTTTATTTCGCCCTTATTGAATAGCTCCAAGATTTCTCCTTTGATTTTCTCAAATATTTCCTCATCTGTATCCATTTTGACTCCGCAGGAGACGTTGTGGTCTCCAAGCCATACTGCAGCGCAATCTATTTTCGCTTCATCCAAAGTGATCTGCGATTGGACAACAGCGCGGCTGAACACAAGGCGGAATTTTCCAGTTTCGTGTTTCTCCAGTTCCTCATAATTTATGTTGAAGCAGCAGCCATACTGCTGTTTTTCTTTGGAAGCCTCTGATTTTTCGTTTGAGAACAATTGAAGAATGATTCCTTGCGCGCTTATTTTCTGTAGATCGATGACTTCTGGCTTAACGAGGATGTTGTAGGTTTTTGCTCCATTTCCAAATTCAGGAATATTGCTCGGTGCATTTTCAAGTATTTTGATATAATTGTTTTCAAGTTCTAATCCCAGAACTTCTTTAGCAAGCTGCATCACTCTAGCCGCGTACAACATGACCTGCACAGATTCGATTCCAGAAATTTCGTCAAAGAACCAGCCGCAACTTGTAAACATCAGCATTGCTTGCCTCTGCATTTCAAGAAGCTTCAGTACCTTTCGCTTTTCATCTTCACCGAGTTCCCTGCTTCTTACTTCAGCTAGAAACCGCTCAACGTTTTCTCTTGACCTGTCAAGAACGACGTTTACGTAGCTGTTCCTTGCATTCCAAGGATCCTTAAGATATTTGGCTGCTTCAGATTCGAACTTTGGCGCAAGTTCATCTCGCAACCAATCCATGGCTTCCCGCAGCGGTTTCCGCCATGCCTGCTTCCAATCTTCTCTGCCCGTCTTGTCGCCGCAGTCGCTTCGCCACCTTTCGATGCCGTGTGAACAACTCCATGAGGTGTTTTCTTGGATTTCTACTTCAAATTCCGGGGGATGCTGCGCCAAGAATTCGCTGTAGTTTGCTAGTTTTGCTTGTTTCTTTGTTTCTATGATGTAGAGGCAGTAGGCTAATGTCATGTCGCCGTGAAGGTGATGATGCCCGTAGGTTTCGCCATCAGTAGCCAAGTTCACCAGTGCATCTGCCATTTCTTCTGAGCCTTTGAAGCCCTCCATTAGTTTGCTGTCGAAGACCTCGCCGCTTGACAGCAACTCTCCAAAAGCTGTTCCCGAAGCTATTAGTTTGTCAAAGAAAAACAGGTTTACGGTTTTTCCCGAAGGCAACTTGCAAACATAAGCTCTTCTAGGATCAATTTTTGCTCCGCTCACATCTGTCCAATCTTTTTCGCCTATTTTGCGGGTTCTAAGAGCCTGATGAGGGGCAAGTAAGGTGAATTTGATGTTGTTTTCTGCTAAGGCTTCAAGGGTTTCGATGTCAACGGCTGTCTCGGGAAGCCACATGCCTTCGGGGTACCTTCCAAATCGGGTTTCAAAGTCTCTTATTCCCCACTTGACCTGCGTCTCTTTGTCTCTCTTGTTCGCAAGCGGCATAATCATGTGATTGTAGACCTGAGCAATCGCGGAACCGTGTCCTGAATAGCTTTTAGCACTTTCTTTGTCAGATTCAAGTATTGACTCGTAAAGCTTAGGTTCATGACTTGCAATCCAGTAGAGAAGCGTGGGCCGAAGTTGAAGCTTATTTTTGAATAGTTGTTGACCTTGCCGATTATGCGCCACTGAGAATCCATTATTCGAGCAACAGAATTAGGGGCATAGCATTCAGCTGTTATCCTAGCGTTCCAATCATGGTATGGCTGAGCAGACTCTTCAAACTCGACTTCTTCAAGCCATGGGTTTTCCCGTGGAGGCTGATAAAAATGTCCGTGTATGCAAATATATTTTTCAGTCATTTTTTTCGCCTTTTAAATTTAAATAAACTGCCATGCTCAACGGACTGATATCAAGTCGATCTCCGAGTTTTGCTGTGCCTGGCAGGGCAGATCCAGGACCACCCCAAACCTTATCTGCAGAATCCAGCACTTTCAGGCAGGTTTTTCCGTTGCAGGGGAACTGATAACTACCTTTTAGTTTGCCAAAATTGGCAACAGTAACCATAAAAGAGCCTGAGAAACGTTTTTGAATTATCAAAAGCGACTGATCCTCGAACACAAAAAACTTTGTGACCTGGCGCTTATCAAAGTTGCTGTTGCAGAGGACTTTTCTGAGACTCACGAGTTTCCTATAATAATCCAAGATTCTACACCCGTTTTCAGCAGACCTTTGCTGCCAATCTACCTTTGAACGCAAAAATGTTTCAGCGTTTTGAGGGTCTGGCGGCTGATTTTTCCAGCCGTTTTTCTTAAGCTCTAATTTTCTTCCCAGCTGAACTTTTTTTCTCAAAGCTTCATCTGTGTAGTCTGTGAAGAATAGAAAAGGCGCGTTTTCCCCGTGCTCTTCCCCCATAAACAGTAGTGGAGTGAATGGAGACAGTATAATGATTCCCGCTGCAAGTTTTGCTGCTTCAAGACCCGCAATTGTTATTAGCCGTTCGCCTAAGGGTCTGTTTCCGACTTGGTCGTGATTTTGGGAGAAAACTACAAGTTTGCTTGGTTTAATGTTTGTCGCTGAATTTCCCGAAGTTCCTTTACTTGAAGTTAATGTTTGATCAGTAATACTTTGATCTAAAGCTTGCACGACTTTCCCTAAGGATCCGAATGAGGAGTAATACCAGTTTCGTTCTCCCGTCAAAAGCGCATGCAGTGAATGATGCAAGTTGTCGTGCCAAAGTGCATCCAGCCCATATCCTCCTGTTTTTCTGGATTGTATTATTTTAGGGTCAACCCGGTCATTTTCCGCAATAAGAAAAAGTTTTCTGGGAACTGTTTTCGAAAAAATTTCGATAGTTTCCGATAACTCTTTCAAAAAATGTTTGGGGCTACTATCAATTATCGTAAAAACAGCATCTAACCTTAAACCGTCAACGTGATAGTTTTTGAACCAGGAAAGAGCGTTTTCAAGAAAAAAATTTCTCACATGACCGCTAAAGTCGCCGTCAAAGTTTATTGCTGCGCCCCACGGAGTCTTACGGTTGAAAAGAAAATACGGTCCATAATCCTTCAGAAAATTGCCTTCTGGACCCAGATGATTATAGATAACGTCAAGAATCACGGCGATTCCATTGGCATGGAACTCTTCAACCAACTTTTTTAACTCATCCGGTCCACCGTAAGTGTTTTGCACTGCGAAAGGAAAAACCGCGTCGTAACCCCAGTTTCTTGCACCCGAGAATTGCGAAACCGGCATAAGCTCAACCGCGTTAATTCCTATTCGCGAGAGCTCCAAAGCTTTGCTCTTTGCCCCATCAAAAGTGCCTTCCCGACTGAACGTTCCAACATGCAATTCATACATAATCATGTCTCTCAAGTTTACTCCTTTCCACTCGTGGTCTTTCCAAGCGAAAGAAGAATGATCCACTACAGCTGATGGACCAAAAACGCCTTCGGGTTGAAAATGAGAAGCTGGGTCAGGCCGGTCTATTTTATCATTAAGACGAAACCGATAAAGGGTGCCAGGTTTTATTCCCTCAGCCTCTAATCGCCAATAGCCATCGTCTAATCGCTCCATTTTTTGAATTCGATTTCGTTGAGGCAAAACCAGCGAGACATCATTTTGATCCGGAGCCCAAACTACAAATTCGCTACTATCTTTAGAATAACTTGCTCCAATTCTCATTTTCGTTCACAAATTGCTTAATAATCCTGCCTGCATCATCGCCGTTCAACTTAAGCCGAAGCAATGCATGAGAAGCTAATCAATTAAACTTAGTTTGAAACAAATAATGATTTTTCGGTCGCTGATTCTAAAAGCTGGACAAACATTATTATTCTCTGGCACGAATATTAATTTGTCGCATTAGTTTGTCGAGCCATTTTTGAAGGTGATTTTATGTTGCGGGTGGAGCAGTTGAGAAAAATCAAAATTGACGATTACGTTCCGATCGTTGGACAGGAAGAAGTCGATTCGGTTAAAGCTTTAGCCGAGCAATTAAAAGGCAAATCGGTCACTCACGTCAATTCTACATCTTTCGGAGGGGGGGTAGCAGAGTTGCTTGAGAATTTGGTGCCGATAATGAAGGATGTAGGGCTAGATGTTCATTGGGAAGTTATCAAGGGCTCGGTAGATTTCTTCAATGTAACTAAAAAAATACATAATGCTCTTCAAGGAATGAGTTTGGATCTCTCAGACGAGGATGTGCGAACTTACTTGGAGTATAATAGGATGAACAGTGAATCGACAATTTTAAACACTGATTTTGTCATCATTCACGATAATCAACCCGCCGCCATGATTCAGTTTCTTCCCGCAAAGAACGACAGGTGGATATGGCGATGCCACATAGACTTATCCACGCCCAATCTTGCCGTTTGGAATTTTCTTGAGCCCTATGTAAGTCGATACGACGCCGCAGTTTTCACTTCTCAAAAATATGTAATGCCGAGCCTCAACGGTCCGAAAATATTCATAAGACCACCATCAATCGACCCTTTAAGCGACAAAAACAAGGAAATTTCGGCAGACGAGATTTCTGAGGTTTTGAAAAAATATGGAGTAAATCCTGAAAAACCAATCATCACGCAAGTCGGGCGTTTTGATCCTTGGAAGGATCCATTAGGCGTAATCGACGTCTACAGACTTGTAAAGAAAGAAGTTCCTCAGGTCCAATTGCTTCTCATAGCGGGCATGGCGACTGATGACCCTGAAGGATGGATTTATTTTGAGAAGACCGCCCGGCACGCAGATGATGACGGTGACATCCATTTCTTAACAGATTTTAAAGGCGTGAGAGACCTTGAGGTTAACGCGTTTCAAAGGGCTTCACAAGTTATCCTTCAAATGTCAACGCGTGAAGGGTTTGGTCTAAGCGTAACCGAAGCTCTCTGGAAAGGCATACCAGTGATTGGAAGAAACGTTGGTGGAATCCCACTTCAAGTCATCAATGGATCAAATGGTTATCTTGTAGAAAGCGTCGAAGAAGCAGCCGAAAAAACCCTTTACCTTTTAAACCACAAAGAAGAAGCCACACAAATGGGAATTAGCGGGAAGGAACACGTGAAAAGCAACTTTTTAATAATCAACGACTTAAAAGACTACCTCAGAATATTCGCACAACTTTAAAAAACAAAACTGTAAATTGAATCAGATGCTTCCGCAAAATTCTTCGGTTGAACTTCCAGATAAAGCCGAAACGTTAAATGTGTTTTTGAGAGGATTTTATTTGTGATTTTTTATGCCAGCACCAAAACCTAAAGCAAATGAATCTGAAAGAGATTTTATTTCCAGATGCGAAAAATTCATGCATGAAGAAAACAACAGCAAATCTGAAGCAGAGAAGCGCTCCAATGAACAAATAACAGCCATTTGTTACTCAACTTGGCGGAAAAACCCAAGCTGAAATTAAAAGCGAAATTACTTTACAGATTAGCTTCAAAGCCTCAACCTAAATGAAATCAGCAGCTCATTGTTGTGTTACAGTTATGGCGGATACTGGGCATGCTTTAGCCGCGTCTTGAGCATCACCTATTTTATCATCGTCGAATACATTGGTGGATTTTGTTTCATCTGTTTGACCGCCAACCACGTTGGACTGCTGATTTTTACCCGCTTTAAAATGCATTCTATCAGTCGCGTAACATGCCGCAGTTGAAACACACGTTTTCAAATCAACTTCAACTTTATATTTAACCATAAAAAACACTAATCAATCTTTATCAAATGAATTAATTAAACGTTTTCTAAATTGTTGATTAGGAAACTTTAAACCTTTAGCAAAATTAATTGAGGGACTTTTTGAAATGTACTGATTGCAACTTTGGCTAGGCCAAACGTTTATTTCACAGTTTCGTTTCCGGTGGGGTTCTTTCTCAATGCAGTATGGCTACATACTAGCGCTAATAGCTTTCATCAAGGTTTTCAAAGCTATTTTCCAAACAGGTTGGCTTCAAGCAATACTTACGGCACTACTCTAATGGGTCATCTACATAATACCAATCATAGTAGTGGAGCAATATTCAGAATATATTATCCCGCGCGAGTCTTCCCAAAAATATAAAAAATAATAAAAATCAATGTTTGCTTCGTTGAATCAGGTCAATTAGGTTACCGTAGAGATCTTCAAAAACAACTTCTACACCGTAGCTGCTCTGTTGGTTCCCCATAAAACTTGACACCTTTCGCCTTCATCGCATGGTAGTCTCTTTGGCAATCGTCAGTCTCCAAAGTTAGAAACACGTGGTCTCCCGCCTGCTTCCCCACCGCTTTAAGCTTGTCTTCCGTGTCTGCCTTAACAAGGGTTAACTCGAGGTCCGGTTGGTCTCTGAGCTGAAACAGTGATCCAGCGCATGTCTCCCCAAAAAACAGTGTCTTGTTGTTTTTTGAATCCAAGCTTTTCAACGTAAAATTTTGCTGCTTCATCCTGGTCTTTGACGAGAATTGTGATGTGGTCTATCTTCATTTAAGTTTACTCCTAACGGCAAATTGGAAAAACGGAAAGAAAAATGTTTGCTTAAGCTTGATTGAGTTTAAGCTGAATGGTCAAAGGGCGATTTTAGGGCTGTGACAACTTCCACTGGGGAGTCTTCGCCTGATTTTAACCGTTTTTTCCATTCTTCTCCGACTGAGATGAGCGAGAATATGCCTGAAACTTCAGCTTTGGACTTCTTCACGAGGGTTACGAGCGCTTCTTGTGTTTCGCCGCTCTTTATCATGTCGTCAACGATGAGGACGCTGTCGCGTTTTTTGATTGCTTCTTTGGGGATGTAGAGCGTCACGGTTACGCCTGAATCTCGCCCTAAAATGTATGTTTCATCTATGAATGCTTTGACGCCGACTTCCTTGTTGCGTTTTGCAACGATAAGATTAACTCCTAAAGCGTTGGCAACCATAGTGGCTAAGGGTATGCCGTCAACAGCTGCTGTCAAAACTTTTGTAACTCGTTTACCAGCGAAATTTGCGAGTGCATGGTTTGCGGCTTGCTGCAAAATGTTGTAGTCACCTACGATTTCAGTGTTATCGAAGTAGCCTGCATCGTCAAATTTAATTCTGCTGCGCAACTCAGCTTCTAAACCGACGATCTTGTTTAGAACTCGCCAAAGCTGTTTGGCTCTTGTCGTGTTTGGCAGCACATGCCCTTTTGCGTAGCGGCTCAGCACAGTGACTGGCAAATCGGTTTTTGAAGCTAATTCCCGATAGGTGATGTTTCGCTTGTATTTCGCTGTTCTTAACAGCTCGATGGTCATTAGGCGAAGTTTTAAATCTTCTGCGTGAGTGCTCATTTTTACTGTATCCCCTTTCACACTTATAAGTCAAATATATGTTGTTTATTTATTATTGTATCTTGCAGATTTATTCTTTTCTGTTTAAAATAATCAACACCCATCAAAACCGCATAAATCTTACAAAACCACAACGTTTACATTAAACTTTTTAGACAGCAACGTAAACAGCTACATAAAGGGGGCATAAAACGCAGAGACTAAGCCAATTATTCCTAATCGCTCTATTCGGCTCAATCATTTTTGTCGTCAACGTCTTTCTACCAGCCCCCCTAAACTACGTCCTGATCGTTGTTGAAGCTGTTCTTCTTTCCATAAGCAGCCTCTTCATCAAAAAATTCGGCGCCACCTACGTAGGCGCGGTTGGAGGGTTACTGACGGCGCTGGGAAGCCCAGCTTTGGGTCCCTTTACTTTTCTCTTCACTTTTCTCTTCGGGGTTTTAGTGGATGCGTTTTTGTTTATTTTTAGAGTAAAGGGTACGCGTGAAGGAGTAAACCGCAACAGATTGATTGTTGCGATGGCTATAAGCACGATGTTGATTGGAGTAATTAGTTACTCTGCGTTCTCGATGGTTCCCCAGTTTGCAGGTGCAGGCGCCGGCTTATTTATTCAAAGAAGCCCCATGCTTGATGCGCTTGTATTGTTCATGGGACCAGCAACGGGCATTGTGGCGGGTTACGCATCAGCTTATCTGTGGAATAAGTACCTAAGGCACATCTGGATTTAACGTGTCAGCTGCTTGATTTTTTCATCAACCAACTTTGCAATCATTAAATTGGAAATAAAGACGCATTTGACCCCGAGAAGTTCAGCCAGCTCCGCGGCTTTTTGGTCCTGTGTTACAAGAATCAAATTGTTTTTGCCCGCATACTCTACGATGTCCCGATCTTTGGCGCTCTTCAAACCTGATTCCTGAGCCGTCAGAACCTCGTAACCTAAAGCCTCAAAATACTCTTTCAAACCAGCATACATTTCATCAAGCAGAATCTTCATTTGAATCGCTCATCTTCTTTCGCATAGAGCTTATTTGAGCTTTTGTTTTTTGCTGTTTTTTCAAGTTGCGACTTCGCCCGGGCGTAAGTTGCGACTTTCCGCTGTGGGTCTCTGCGTTTTGGGGTGCTTGGGTTGTTTGGGGCTAGGAGGCGTTTGCGGGTTGCGACTTTGAGATGGGCACCCTGCGACTTTCAACATTGAAGCCATGCAGACGGCACTGTCGGTTATGGGCGGGTTGGAGCTAATGCATGAAAGCAGCCGCGGGCGTTTTTTGGTCTCTTCCGCTCATCGGCAGGACAAAAACGGGTTTACGGATGCAACATCTCCCTTAGTTGACGCTGAATGAGCAGCGTACCCAAGTAGCCTACATTCTTTTCTCTTTTGAGGCAAAACCCCGTGTCTTCCAAGTGCAGGTTACCGGAATGATAAACAACGTTCAACAAGTAGGGCAAAAAATCCACTTGACCTTTGCTCTTTCCGAACCAAACCACATTTGGCCCTAATAATATTTCGACCTGAGCAGAACATTTTTTTGCCAAGTAGCAAAAGCAAAAATACTTAAAACGAGTTATTAAAAAGTAGTGGATAAAATGGATGCCACTGTTATTTTTGCAGTTGTTGCAGGAATTATCTTTATCGGTTTTGCAGGTGAATTGTTCTTCAAGAAAACAGGCATACCCATCTTCATATTTCTTATAATCACAGGCATCATTCTAGGGCCACTTCTAAACATCTTTCCAAGACAGTCGATAATTTCGGTGCTTGGACCATTGGCAGTGCTGACACTTCTTATGGTTCTATTTTACAATGGATTAGGCTTGAAGTCCACTGCGATAATAGCGGGAGGCGAAAGAGCATTTGTTCAAGCGGCCATTTACGTTGGGTTAAGCGCTATCCTGATTGGAGCGATAGGCATTTACGTAATGAAATGGGGCGTGTTGCCATCCTTCATCTTCGCATCCATGGTATCTGGCGAAACCACCGCCGCATTACTTTTACCAGTCTCAAGATGGATGAAAATGTCAGAAGCCACATCATCTTTCCTGACAATAGAAGCTGAAATAAACTCTATTTTTCTCATCGTCCTGTTCTATGCTTTCGTCGGAGTCTACACTACCCCGGGAATTAATTTGTTCGCAGCCTTTTCTAGTGTCGCATCACAATTTTCCGTTGGAATAGTGCTAGGCGCCATCTTGAGTCTGGCATGGATCTATACACTTTACCGTCTTCAAAAACAAAAATTCACCTACGTCCTGACTTTAGGGCTAATCCTAATCACATACTCCTTGACAACCGAGCTTGGGGGCAACGGCATACTGGCTGTGCTTGTCTTCGGCATCGTCTTTGGAAACTATTACCTCGTGAATAAACTTTTCAGAACACAAATGAACCTGGATTCCCTTCAAAGTCAGCTTGGAGCCTTTCAACAGGAAATTTCATTTCTACTCACAACTCTTTTATTCGTCTCTTTAGGTTTGACTTTCGCAATTACCCCGTCACGTATTCCAACTAACTTATCAATTGCCATCGTGATTCTTTTGTTGCTTCTTGCAACCAGATTTGTAGCTACACGAACCTCAACTTATAATTCACAGTTCGCGAACGAGAAAAGGAAGATACTTCTCATGTGCGCTCAAGGACTTACCCCAGCAACACTCGCCATTCTCGCCGTAAGCCTCCAATTGCCGCATGCAAACACTTTCGTAAACATCGTAACCTACGTAATCATTCTAACCAACATAGTCACAACAGCGGGAGCAATTTTAATCGAGAAGGGACTGGATGTAAACAGTTTATTCTTTTGGGAAAGAAAAAAGAAGATGTAAACTGATGGAAGCATCCGCTGTTTTTACCTTGGTTGCCGGAATCATTGTTATTGGTTTTGTAGGACAATTATTTTTCAAGAAAACCGGAATACCCCTTTTCATTTTTCTCATACTTGCAGGTATCATTCTTGGACCCGTTCTAAACGTCTTCTCAAGCCAGTTGCTAATTCCTGTTCTAGCTATTTTCGCAGAATTAACCTTGCTTATGGTTCTCTTTTATGGAGGATTGGACTTAAATTTTGGCTCAGTTCTTGCAAACGGCGGTCGAGCTTTCATTCAGACAATAATCTACGTGAGTTCGAGCATGGTGTTTCTTGGGCTTATTGGAATTTTCATCTTGAAATGGAACGTACTGTCATCATTCATATTTGCGTCCATTATAGGGGGAGAAACCACGGCTGCAGTAGTTGTGCCTCTGTCTAGAATGATGAGGCTTTCAGATGGAACTGTAACATTTCTTACGCTAGAATCTGCGATGAACTCCATTTTTTCTGTCGTGTTTTTCTTTGCTTTCGTTGGCATCTACACTAACGGCGGAACCGGTTGGCTTTCCATCGCTTCCAATATTACCGCTCAGTTTTCCATTGGAATAGTGCTGGGGGTTATTCTGAGTTTAGCATGGGTTTTCGTGTTATATCGTTTTCAGACGCAAAGGTTCACTTACGTTTTGACCTTAGGTTTTGTGCTGATTACATACTCCTTGACCACTGTGCTTGGTGGCAATGGCATTCTTGCCGTACTCGTCTTCGGCATAATTCTTGGCAACTATCATCTCGTTAGCAAATTTTTCAGAAGACAGATAAGCATGGATTTTCTCGAGAAACAACTTAAAAGCTTTCAAGAAGAGATTTCATTTCTGCTCAACGCTATGTTCGCTTTTTTTCTAGGCTTGATTTTCGTGATTACTCCATCTCTAATCGTCAGCAACTTGTCAATAGGTCTTCTGATTCTTGTGATGCTTCTTGCAACTCGGTTTGTAGCCGTGAAAATCTCAACTTTCAAATCTGAACTGAACAAAGAAAGAAGCCAGATTTTGCTCACATGTGCTATGGGTCTGACGCCTGCCACACTTGCTGTTCTCGCTGTAGGTCTACAGTTGCCACATGCAAACACCTTCCTGAACATTGTAACCTACGTAATAATTCTTACTAACATAGTGACAGCAGTCGGCTCGGTACTAAATATGAGGCAATGGAAAATGAACCCAAAGAACCCTGTAGCAATAAACAACGCTTAAATAACATTAATTCTCGATCTATGTTATCTTCAGATCTCACCTTGCAACTTTCAACGTTGAGCCATGCAGACGGCGGTGAACCTGGCGCGTTCGTTATGATTTTGCATTGACTTACTCTCAATTGCTTATGCGAAATCCATCAAGATTGGTTTGAAGGGTTTACTAAGAAATAAACAAGGTCTGTTAGGCATAGTTTGCTTTTCAATATTCCTGTTTACACTGTTCCTTTGTATTTGTTAGTTGCTGGGCAACCGACGCATTTTCCAGCTTTGTATCGCACACAAGGATCACAATTAACACTGCACGGAGCAACCGTTGTTCCTTTGTGTGCCAACGTTTCTCTAATCTGCAAGTAAGGTGAGAAGAAAGTATCGCTAATGGGGTAGAACTCTGATCTGCGGATTCCAGGGGCGCTCCGCATTGAGCATTTTTCCATCGATATGCTTTCAAGCGTTTCATTATTTTCTGCATAAACTAAGGCTATGAGGTTGAATCCACCTACGGTTTTGAAGATTTGAACCACACGCGGGCAATCTTTGAAGCGATCGAGCAAGTTCTGCATAGCTTCTGCACTGTCCATTTCAAGCATCACTATGGCTGGATGCAAGCCAAGTGCATCTGGGTTTAGAAGGGCAGATACCTTGATTGTTCCCTTTTTAAGCATTTTTTCCAATCTTTTCTTTGTCCCCATGCTTGTATAACCAATGTCTTTTGAAATTTCGTTTAATGGTGCTCTTCCGTCCACCTGCAGTTTTGCCATTATTTTCCTATCAACGTCATCCATAGTGCTCTCAACCGAGTTTATTTTATAAACGATAGTTATTAATATTATTTATCTATTAAACTCTATCAGATAATTGATTAAGGTTGAAAAAAATGACGAAAAGATTGGTTGTACCTGTAGAAGATGAGGCAGATTTGAATGCTGCGGTAGCGCAACATTTCGGAAGAGCACCCTACTTTGCAATCGTGGATATTGACGAAAAGGGTCAAATTCAAACGGTCAAAACTGAGCCTAATACAGGAGAACATGTCGGAGGAGCTGGTCACCCGCATGAAACAATTCTTTCATTGAAGCCTGATGTTATCGTTGCCTTTGCAATGGGCCCAGGAGCATTACAAAGCTTCCAAAATGCAGGGGTAACAGTACTCAAGGCACAGGACGCTACGGTCAAGGCAACGATTGATTCCTTTAAAGCAGGCAAACTTACCGAACTCGCCAGTGGATGCGAACACGCGCACCACCATGAACATTCGCATTAACCAAACAAGAGGTGAAACAAATGGCAAAAATCAAAGCTAAAGCGACTTGGGTTGAAAATGTTCGCACAATAGTGGACAACCAACGAACCCACAGCGTAGTCTGCGATATGGGAACTGCTGCCGGCGGAACGGATAGTGGTCCATCAGCACTTGAGCTCAGCATGATGGCTCTGGCAGATTGCGGAGTCACAATTTTCGCCGATGTTTGCAAAAAGAGTAACATCCAACCAAGCAAAGTGGAGATAACAGTTGAAGCAGACAAAGCTCCTGACGGTCCTAATGTATCAAACTTAACTATGAAGGTCAACGTAGTTTCAAAAGCACGGAAAGCACTCGTGGAAGCAGCATGGAGACGAACCGAAGCAAACTGCCCGGTACTCTTAATCTTCAAGAATCCGACGCCCGTAACAGTTGAATTCGAAAGCAAAGAAGAGTAAGGCGCGCGAAGAGGCTGTCATGACGGAACCAAAAAACGGTTGACCAATTTTCTTCCCAGAAAATCTGGTTCTCTTTGGTAACCTAGCGCTTTTCCTGTGGATTGTTCTTGATTCAGTGGCTTTTCTGCTATATGATTTGGTAGCAGGTATTGTGTTTTTTATTCTAACCCTTATCTTGGTTTATGGTGTACTTCACATTCTGGGTTGCCTACGTCCATGCTACAATTGCATAAAATGCACTCATGGCATGGGGCGCTTGGCAGCCTTGTACTTTGGCAGACGCATATTCAAAGACTACAAATACAACTACAAACTGCCCACAGCAATATTTTTCTCAGTATACATCGGAGGATTCCCCGCAGCATTCGCCCTTTACTCAGCCATCGTAGACTTCACAGCCATCAAAGCAGCAGTGTTTGTGGCTCTCTTAGCGTTTACGATCTATAGTGCTTTAACATGGCGACCAAGAAAACCAAAAACCCCAAAAGCGGCAGTATAGCCTCGGCGTAGTTTAACGTAATCAGCATTTATTGTTTGTTAGCTCACTAGGAATTTCGGCGTTTGCTGCAGTCAGTCGGCTCATGAATCGCAATAAGGCCTTATGGAAGCCTTCAAAGTGAAGATCTCCTACTTCAGCAACATTTTCCCCCGCGCAGACACACATGAAGGCTGGGCAAGGCGTTTTTTAGTTTCTTCCCCATGACGAGGGGTTAATCTATGAGGAGCAATGCGAACGATTCGGGGTTTTTCGCAAACGGAAAGATAACCTCGATTCCAGCGTTTGCCGCGGTTTTTCTCACGTTTACTCCGACGGCGTCCTCTGACCAGCGCGCCAGATTGGGGTGGACGCAAATTTTTGTTTCTGTATTGCATTTTTCGCACAGCTGGCAGGTTCCTGAAACAAACGATATGGCGAGGGAGTAGCCTTTGCTCATGGCTGCTTTTTCCAAGTCTACGACGGATTGGAGCATTTTTTTCTTGTCGTCTTTCCAGTCTGCCCAAAACTGCGCTGCTTTTTCCTTGATTTCCTTTGGGACGGCGGGGTCTGTTTCGGCCACTGAAAGCTGCTTATACACTTCGGGGTCAGCTTGGGCTTTGGACTTGAACTTCATAAACATGGCATAGCGGTATTCGCGAACTATTTTTCTAAACTCTTCAGCTGACGGGGTGTAGGGGGGACAAGCCAACGTTTTGCCGTAATGGTTGCAGCCGACTTTGCATTTAAGAACCACGCGGTCTTCAACAACCACTTTGTCTGCTGAGATAATTTTGGCGTCGGCGGCACCGTTATCCAACGCAAGCTTTACTAGAAACTGGTATTTTTCTGCTTCACTTGGGGAGGGCATATTTTTCACACTGGCTTCTTGCGTGAGGGTTTCTTTTGATATAAACATTTAGCGTAGCCTCGCAGGAACCTGTGTAAAAGTGCCGGAGCAGTTAACGGAGTTGATTGAGCGTTGGCGTTTTTGCTTGCTGGCAAGCGCAAGGATAATATAGAGATTCAGTAAATCATCTTGACACTGAAGGTGCGGTTGGAATCAAAAGCAAAATCAGCAGCATCGGATACGTCAACAAAATCCAAGAGAACATTTTAAGCATCAAGCGAAAAGAACTCTCCCCGTTATTTGATGAATTGAAAGCGGCTGACTGCGTAATCTGCGGAGGATCAGGCAGATCTCTTTACTCTTTAAATGCTGCTTTAAGCCAGATTGCGTTGAGCCAAGCAGGTTGGAGAAACAAGGTGGTTTTAACTCCTGATGACCCAGGTTTCCCAGGCAAAAGCATGTATGATGCGGCTGCCGACCTTGGAAGGCGCTACAAAAAAACGTTGCTTTTGATAAATTCAGGCAGCGGCTACTCCGACGACCCGCTAGTTATGGCTCAGGACCTAGCCAAGTACATTGAAGAAAAAAAATCAAACAAGTTCACCATGGGGCTTTTCACCTCCGCTACTGAGTCGCCTTTGGCTGATGTAGTTGGCAAGTACGGGAACGTGGTTGAGCTTAAGGGGCGCGGGAAATCTAAGCCGGGAACTGAGTACAGCGAAACGGGTATGATGGGCGACATTTTCGAGTTAGGTACTCTTGAGCTTATGAACAGCATGGTGGAGGCGGTTTTCCGTAACCTTGAGGTTGACGATGTTTTTCGGTTTTGCGTTGAAGAATTCGAGAAAATCGGCGAAATGATAGATTCAAACGTTAGCTCTGAAACTTATACGCGGCTTGTTGACTTGCTTGAAAAACGAACAAACGTGTTTTTGGGCGGAAAAGGCACTGGCAACGAGATTGCGAAGATGACGGGCGTAAGACTTTTCCACATCAAAAGCTTCTTGGGCGACAACGTCTACATAACTAGAGGCGTTAATACTCCGCATCCAAGAGCTGGCGACCTTGAAATTCTCTTATCGTACTCGGGCGAAACCAGACCCGTCATTATATGGGCTGACGTAATCAAAAAGTTCGCTGGAACAGTATTTGCAATAACAACCTCTCCCGACTCAACTCTGGCAAAAAAAGCAGACCTAAAAATCATACTCCCCGAAGAAGCCAAGCCACAAACGCCAAGACGCTTCTACACCCGAGCAGCCTACGTGCTTAGCCCAATCCCAGTAAAGCTGGCTGAACGCCTGGGACAAAGAGGGCTGAACCTGCCCGAATACATAATCAGCTGGTACCACTCAGTAACACAATAAGTGGTTAAGCTTTCCCCATTTTCTGGAGCATTACAATCCTAGCACCCATTGCGCCCTCAACTGAGAAGAGCGGAATCGGCAGCACTGGACCTCTTTTGAATTTTGATTTGGAAAAGTATCTGTCGATGGCTTCTTCGGTTACGGGGTTGAATTGGTCGTGAGGTGATTCGCCGCTGGCGCCTCTTATCAGGGCTTGCCCATCGTTTTTTAATACCCGAAAAAGTTCGGAGGCGTATCTGGGTCGATCAACGTCTTCTATGAGGTGGAATAGACCACGGTCAATCAAGAAATCTACTGATTCAGCTGCAATCGGCAGCTCAAAAACGCTCCCTCTGAGCCAATCCACTTTAACACGAGCTTTTTTTGCTCTTTTCCCCGCGATTTTAAGCGCAACTGCACTGATATCTATACCTGTGACTCTGAATCCGCGTTGAGCCATAAAGACCGCATCGGTTCCACCGCCCGATCCAACGTCGAGAACCCGCGCATTTCTCTTTGGCACGTTGGCGGCTGCAAGGGCGATAAGCTCAGGCGAGGGGTAACTGAACTCCCAATGCTTGTATTCCCCGCTTGTATAAGCGCTTTCCCAATAATCATTATTTGACATGGCTAGGCTCCAATTATCACCTAATTCATTCAAAATATAACATGTTAGTTCTAAGATTTAGATTGATTCCTGAAGGAACTAGGAGTTGACAGAGAATTCAGGTCGCAATTTTGCTATTTTTCCATCTAGCTGTTTCATCATAATCTTAACAAAACTCTGGAATAGTGTGAATAAGTAAAAAGCATATCAACACAAGATTTTTCAGAAAGAAAGGGCTTCTTTTGAGCAAGTGGGATTTATGTCTGAAAAATTTATAGGAACATGGAAGCTCGTGTCCTACGAAAATCGGTCAGGCGACCAAGTGACCTACCCCTTCGGAAATGACCCCGTAGGCTATATCATGTACAACCGTGATGGATTCATGGCAGTAGCAATTATGGCTTCAAAGAGACGAAGATTTTCGTCTCCAGACCCGATGAGCATCCCAGCAGAAGAAATGATAGCCGCGGCAAGGGCCTACATCTCATATTGCGGTAAGTATGAAGTCACTGAAGATAAGGTGATACATCTTGTAGAAGTGAGCTTAATTCCGAATTGGGTAGGCGAAAAACTGGAACGCTTCTACAAGTTCGAAGAAGATAAACTGATGCTGACCACGGCGCCGATGATTTTTGGCGGTAAGCAGCAAACCGGAGTCCTGATATGGAAAAGAGTGAAATGAACAATTCGGTAAGGCGCTATTCCTATATGCGGTAAAAATGTTAAAGATGCCCGTTAAAACTTGCCGTTTGAATTTTTCCATTCTTCACGCGGAGGTATTGCTTGAATGGTGTCCCAGTGTTCAGCGATTTTTCCATTTTTGACTCTGTACAGGTCGTAATAGGCTGAAGGCTTGTCGCCGAAGTTGCCCTCCGAAACGACGAGTACAAAGTTTCCTTCTCCTAAAATCATGTGGACCTTGGTGTACTTCACAGCTAGCCCCTTTGCCGCTAAAGCCTGCAATCCAGCAAACAGCCCCGTTAGATTATCCGCAACCAAAGGATTATGTTGAATATAGTTATCGCCGTCAAAATAGCCTGCGAACTTTTCTTTGCGGTCATTAAGCAGGTCATCCATGTAAGTTCGCATAAGCTCTTTATTCGCTTCCGTCTTATCAAGCCCCCAGGCAAATGTAGGTCCATCGGTCATGGTGTGCCCGCTCGGACTCGGTTTCTCAGCTTTAGGCTGAAAGTTATCCCAGTGCTCCACAATCTTTCCATCTTCAAATCGGTAGATGTCAAAGCCGATCAAAGAAACGTTTGGCACGTTGAATTCTGAGTGCAATAATACGAAATTTCCATCTTGGAAGGCACGTACTGGATTGGCTTTAAACGAGATTTTTTGATTAATTGCCCTGCGCTCCATTAGTCCTTGAAGGCCGTCTTTCAATGTAAGGTTGTGCTGAACAAATTTATCTGGGTTGATGTGAGAAAGCGGTCCATTATCCCCAGTTTCCCCACTTTTAAATAATTCCACTGCTTGCTGCTTATAATTTTCCATAAAAATTACCATATTTCAACTAGTATTGGTAATTCTTATTTCTTTCGCAGCAACTCCGTTGCCAAGTTTCTGCTTTTCATCTGTAATTAGGTGCAGTCGTCACAGATGGGTTATTTGGCTTTTAGCCAAAACGGTTTCCCCTCAAGAAAATCCGTTAAGAACACGGCGAAATCGTCGTTCTCAACGTACAACCCGACAATTTCGTCGTGAACCAGAATTTTATGTTTTTTAAGAATTGATTTAGCAATCAGTTCAGGTACGCCTGCGTTTTTGCCTCCGCCTGCAAGTTTTTCCCGTAAAAGTGCAACTGAATCAGTGTTTTTGCGTTGCACCTCGACGATCCAGCGTCCAGCCTCGATGTAGGGTCCAGCTAATACTTGGGGGTTGTCAGCGTATTTAGCTAGGAAATTCTCGCTTTCTTCTTCTCGTTCAAGAGGCGGTCCGAGGTGTTTTTTGATGTTTGGCAAAAATTGCCCTTCAAGTTCAAAGACGAAGATGCTGAGGTTTTTTTCGTTGCTCCAAACGGTGTCCCGCAGGACTTTGTAATCGGCTAATTCTAATAGTTTATGCAGCGAACGTTTTGTTCTATATAGTTGCCCCCAAAGCACGTCGGGAACAGCGCTCACTTGGTCTATAGCCAGAAATACAGTGGCTGAACCGCGCTTTTCAAGCTGGCTCTTTAAGTTTTTAACAGGCAGCGCTTGAGTTTTTGGCGGGTAAAAGAAGGCTGCATCGGGTCTTTCAAGGAAGGCTCTGGCGGCGCCTACAAAAACGTAAAGCTTCTCAGGCTGCACGGCTGAAGCAACGTTTCTCCCCCTATCCACTGGGTCAACAATCACTAACGATTCTGGGAAAAGCAGGGGAAGCTCGTTTTGTCTGTCAGCATAGAAGTTTTCGATGTCTATTACGACACGCTTATTGTACAGAGCAAAAGCCTGCAGTGTTTGGGCAAAGGAACGGTACTTCATTATCAGCAGTTCACAGAGGTACCCGCTGAATCCGCCGACCTTTATTTCAGCCCCATAAACGCCTGTACCCTGCATGAACCTCTTCAGCAGCCGAACCTCCCCCAGCATCTCCACGCTCAAGCGTTTTTTGATGTAGTCTGTGTGATAGGGTGTTCTATCTGTGGCGCTTTGCCACTCGCCAGGCTTAGCGTCGTAACATGGGACAATGTCCACTCGGTAGCCTTCAACGAATACTTCAAGGTAAGGGTGCTCAGCGAAACGCTCAACCTGCTCGTATGCACCGCCTGCTTTCTTGGCGATTTTTAAACCGATGTCGCCGAGGTTTTTTCTCGGAATCGAGGTTGGGAGCCGCATGAAAATGTCGATGTCTGGGTTTTCCCTAAGCCAAGTGTCTTTGGCAACTGAGCCTTCAACACGCACAATTGCGGAAACGCCTTCTTGTTTGCAAGCCAACGATACTTTCTTCTCCAGCTCGCGGGTTATAGCCTCAACTTTTTCGCGGTCCTCTTTGCTGGGCGTAATTTTCTGGAGAACCTGCTCTCTAATTTCCTGCATAGCTATCATTTCTGCTCCATTGGCGGGCAGACTTCTCTTAGCGTTGAGTAAGTTGGACCTTTAGGAGACAACTGGCTTCTTTTCAGCCGAAGGCAGTCCGCTTTGATGATGCCAAACTCGTAATCAGCTTTTTTTGTCACCAACTCAGCTAGGGCATCCTTGTTTCTGCCAGACCTTACCCGCGCGATGGTTAAGTGGGGGCTGAACCCGTATGCATCCGCCGCAAACCCTAAAGCCCGAATCTGAGGTTCCAGCTGAGTGAAAATGCTTTTAAGTTGGTCCACGCCGTCGGTCATTCCTGCCCAAACGACGCGGGGATAACTGAGGCTGGGAAAAACGCCAAGTCCGCAGAGTTTGATGTTGAAAGGGGTAAACTTGACGTTTTTCATCGCCTCGAAAACTTTGTCAACCATGGCGGGGCTGATGTCGCCCAAAAATCTGGTGGTTATATGGATGTTTTGCGGCGCTACCGGTCTGAGGTCTGCGCCTGATTCAACCAGAAGTTTCTGTGCCTCAGCAAGTCGGCTTAGCACCTGCTCGTTTTGCATGTCAAAAGCGATGAAGCTTCTTATTTGTTCTGACATCGGGGTTCCTTCAAAGTATTTTTAACGCTTAACTTTCATAAATGCTTTCTAACAAAGCCGTTTTCTGTCAATGGGTTCCCCATTTCGTTATCTGTCTTTTTTGTTTTTTAGCATCAATAGGGTCTTTGTAAAAGAACTAGATTGAAGCGGCGGCGATTTGCGCGCTGTCTTCACTTGCCGAACAGTCAGCGGGCAAACATTGCTGTAGCTGTGGCTGGTCTGAAAAATTTTCGGGAAATGCACATTGAAGTTGATTGATAATATGGTGTGCGGATTCAGTTTTAGGCTTCATAATTTTTATTATTCATATCTTCAGTGTGTAAGACATGATTGGAAAAGGTAGGGGCGATGTCTATGTTATCTAATGTTTTGGTTATTGATGATGATGAAGGAACAAGAAACTTGTTTTCTACTGTTTTGACTGATGCAGGATATTTAGTTGAAACTGCAGAAAACGGTAAATCAGCTGTTAAAGCATGTAAAAACGGACCGTTTGATATTGCCCTAATTGATATCGAGTTACCTGACATTAAAGGTGTTGAACTCCTCAAAGTACTGAGGCAGCTTCAGCCCAAGATGGTAAAGATAATTGTTACGGGTCATCCCTCGATTGAAAACGCTGTGAAGTCAGTGAATGAGAAAGCCGACGGCTACTTATTGAAGCCTGTGAATATAGCGGAAATGCTGGAGATGCTCAAAAAAATCCTCTCAGATAAGACAAACGAATATGTCCAGATGATCAAGAGTGTTGAAGACGCCAAAGAAGCAACTCCCATCACCAAATATCAAAACCCAAATGAGTGGCGAGGTTACTGATGACAGGCAATGGCGCGCCGCTTTTTAATCATTATCAAGGTTTAAATATTAAGCAGTTTACCATCGCGTTATGAATTATAGCAACAAGACACTGGCTGGAGCCTTACTTTTTGTTGCCGCTGCACAGCATACCATAGCAATTTTACTCGCACAAGCAGTTTATCCAAATTACAGCACATCTTTGAACTACATAAGCGACCTAGGCGTATGGGGTAAACCCTCTGCCATAATTGAGGACCCATCGACAATCTTGCTAAGCTTATTGGCTCTAATAAGCGTATATTTTATTCACCGTGAATTCAAGAATCGGGCAATCACAGCTTCCATTTTTCTGGCAAGTTTAGGCTACCTTTTAGCGGGTATTTTTCCTGAAAACACATTTATTGTTCATGGAACCCCAATCATTCACACCATCGGCGCGTTCATGGTTTTTGTCTTTTGGAGCATAGCCGCAATTGCCTCGTACAAAATAATCAGGGGTCCTTTCAAGTATTTTTCCGTAATATTAGGTGTTGCATCGCTTGTCGCTCTCGTGCTTTATTTTGGTACACGTCCAAGCTACCTGGGAATTGGCGTGGGCGGTATGGAAAGAATGATAATTTATCCACAACTTATTTGGATGATAGCCATAGGCGTAAACTTCCTATCTTCATCCAACAAAGAATGAGAAGCTTGACTGTAGCACGGTAATCGCGCAATGACCACCGCAAGTCAGCGCTAGAAAAAATGGAGGCAACGCGCTAGCATTACGCTATTCTGGCATGGCATTGTTGGAGTGAGTTTTTCCCGCGCACGCTGAGAGGATCGGCAGATATGAAAAGGCAGTATCACCAACTTACTTCAACACATAATTTAGGGACAAAGCGGCGTCCGAAATATAAAAAATAAATTTTTTATTTTAAACTTGAATTATTAGGAAAACAAAATTTTTCCTATTATTTTTTGAGGTTAGCGTTTGCCATCCATTCATGTCTTAGCTCAATGTATTCGGCTACTTTTTTCTCGTCGAATTGTATTTTCTTCTGCTGTTCTTTCAACTTAACCTCTACTAGATTTAGTAGTTTCTTGGGATCAAACGGTTTCACGATGTAACCGTCTATTCCGTGATTTGTCGCTTCAATAGAATTGTCTAAGGTGGCGTTTCCAGTTATGATTATCTTAATCATACCAGGCTCTGTTTTTCGAAGCTTACTTATCAATTCTGTTCCGTTCATGTCTGGTAAAAGTATATCTATGAAAGCTAAATTGTAGAGTTGTTTGAAGCTTTCAGCAACAGCTTTCTTGCCGGTTGCGACACATGTGACGGAGTAGCCTTTGTCAGTCAAAATTTCAGAGAGCATTTCCTGCATTTTTTGGTCGTCGTCCACCACTAGAATATTTTCCATACCAGACACCTGCTCAGTAAATGCATAATATTATTCTTATTTGTTGTTAATCACAAATCTATCTTTCACATAACTATTCTTAATTTTAAGTTCCAATTCGTAAGCCATTTTATAGAAGAAAGAGTAGAGTGCATTGCCCAGTACTGCTAAACGGCGAGAACATGTTTGAAACCGCTTTAAAAGAAGCAAAAGTTACAGTAATCTCCAACAATCCCATACGTGTAATGCATGTAGATGACGACGCCGCTTTCTTGTGTATGGCAAAACAATGTTTGGAGATGCAGGGGGAGATTGAAGTTGATTCGGCCCAGTCGGTTAAAGAAGCATTTGAAATGCTGAAAACAAAGAAATTTGATGTAATAGTTTCAGATTATCAGATGAGTGGGAAAGACGGTTTAGAATTTTTGGATGAGCTAAAATCTACTGGAAATGCGACGCCCTTCATTTTATTTTCCGGCAAGGGACGCGATGAGGTTGCAGTAAAAGCGTTAAATTCTGGCGCTTTTAGGTACGTGGATAAGCGTGGCGCCCTAGATGCGACCTACGCTGAATTGGCATCATGTATTCTTCAGGCATCACGTTACAATAGAGCCCAAGCGATGCTTAAGGCGCGAGAAAAAAGGTTTAAGGCAATTTTTGATTCTTGCATCGATGCAATCTTAGTTCTTAACGATAATGGAGAAATTGTATATACTAACAAAGCAGTAAAAGAAATGTTAGATTATGCCAAGGATCAAATTGCTCAGGCATTAAACAAGCATTTTAACAGGCAATTCGCGTCAACCTATGAAAAAAACATGCAAGACGGCTTTAAACAATTAGCAGATGGCAACTTGTTAATGACTGGAAAAACAGTTGAACTTGCCCTCAAAAACACATCTGGCAAAACAGCCACCACCGTCGAGCTTTCCTTCTCCGCTTTTATTGAGAATGGACAATGGTTTGGAGTAAGCATTGTTCGGGATGTCAGTGAACGTAAAAGGCAAGAAAAACTGTTAGAGGAAAGCCAGCAGACGCTGAAAGCGCTTTTTGCGTATAATCCAGAAGCGATTGTTTTCACTGATAAGACTTTTCGCGTAACGGACGCCAACAGTAGCTTTACTGAGCTTTTCGGATTCACCCTTGAAGATATCAAGGGCCAGAAAATCATGGATGTTATTGTTCCTGAGGAGCTTAAAAAAGAGTCACAGACCATAGAGGGGCTAATTAAGAAAGGTCAGGTAACCTTTAATTCAAAACGAAAAAAACGTGACGGCACCGTCATTGACGTCAGTTTATCCGGTGGACCCCTAATAGTTGAAGGCAAAATAATCGGGTTTTTTGTGGCTTACCTAAATATTTCTAACTTGACCATAGTTCAGAACGTGTTAGCTAATGCTCTTTCAAAGGCAGAATTGCTAAACGAAAAAATCGTGGTTTTAGGCGGTTTTACAAGGCATGATGTTAGAAACAAACTTGGTTTAATTCAGGGCAATTTGTATTTGGCGAGGAAAAAATGTGAAATTGAGCCCAACTTAAAGAAGTACCTCGGCAACATTGATGATTCCATCAAAAACATTTGTGATATTTTTGATTTTGCAAAAAACTATGAAATGATCGGCGTTGAAGAATTAGTTCCCGTTGACATCAGTTGCATGGTGCAAAATGCGGTTTATCTTTTTTCGGATCTTAAAGGCGTAAAAGTTGAGAACCGCTGCGTCGGGTTCGAAGTGATCGCGGACTCTTTGCTTACACAGGTTTTCTACAATCTTATTGACAACTCTTTAAAATACGGCGAAAAAATAAGCACAATCCGCATATATGCACAAAAATTAAACGAAAAATCATTTAAATTGTTTTTCAAAGATGATGGCGTTGGCATAGATGAGAATTCTAAGCAGCATCTATTTGAAAGAGGGTTTGGAAAAGGCACGGGATTCGGATTGTACTTGATAAACAAGATCTGTGAAGTTTACGGTTGGACAGTTAAAGAAAATGGTCAACCAGGTCAAGGGGCACAATTTGAATTCACTATCCCCGCTGAAAAGGTTAAGCTGTTTACAGATTCAACATAATTTTAATAACTTCCACAATCAGTATTTCTTTTGAGTGGAAAACATGGATTACGCCGTAATCGCTGAGTCGTACGAGAAAATTGAAGCAACTCTAAACAGTTAGAATACATCAATTAGCGATTTTTAAATTTATAAATTTTCATTTTCCTGATTGGAGACTTATATTCTCAATCTTAAGTTAGTAAAGAAATGTTGACTAAGGTCAGTCAAAATATTTTAACTGAAAACTTATTAAACGAGAGCAAGCCCATCACTTCTTGTAGGTTGGGATGAGAAAAATGAGTAAGTTATGGCTACTGAGTTTTCTCTTGATATTTTTAATCACCTTTTCAATTGCATCGGTGAGCAATGTTTACTTGTGCAAGGCGCAGGGTTCAGGCACAAACGTTCCCAGCTACATAATAAGCCAAGATACCACATGGAACCTTGCGGGAAGCCCCTACACGCTCACGGGACCAGTAGGCGTGGCAACAGGTGTAACCCTGACGATTGATGCCGGCGTAACTGTGAACATCGGCACTTATTGTCTGACGGTAAACGGCACATTAATGGCTCAGGGAACAAACAATAATCCCATTTACATCAACGCAGTCTCCTCTGTTTACGCGTCACTTGTGCTAAATGCCATTGATAGTTCAAACGAAACAGGTTCTGGCGGAATTATTGAGAACGCAATTATTTCGACAATTGGACTGCAAGTTTATGGCGGCAGTCCGCAATTTGAGAATGATGTCATATCGGGGATTGAAATATTCGGCAGCGCCCCTTTAATTTCAGACAACACAATTAACGGAAGCGTTTTCATTAATGGTTATGACTCACCTGTAATTTCAGGGAATTTAATTACTGGCGTAATTAGTGTTCAAGGGGGCTCGCCAATTATTTCGGGCAACACAATAACAACCAGTAACACTTATGGTGCAGCATTTCAGGGCGAAGGGAACTCCAAAATATATTATGGAGTTCAAATTGCCTCAACCACGGGCATACCAGCTTCGGCGACAATTTCCAACAACAGCATTGCTACGGGGATTTACGGTGGATCTGACATCCTTGATAATTCCGTTGCCGGCGGAATCATCCTTACAGGAGGAAGTGGCACGATTTCCGGTAATACCATTGAAGGTGGAACCAACGGAATTGTTGTTCCCTCAGGAGGCGGTAATTGTGTGATTGAGAACAATATTATTTCTGGTTCAACGGTCGGCATCTTGACAACTGAGAACGGCAATATTTTTAATGAAATAAATAATGTTTTGCCTGTTGAGACAAACTTATTTATTGAAAATAATTTAATCACCAACAACCAGTATGGCATGCAGATTCAATACAATAACGTGGTTTTTCAGAATAACACAGTTTCAAACAATAGCGTGGGACTTTATCAACCGCCTACAAATTTTAGCTACAACAACATCGAAAACAACACTCAGAACAGCGTTTACTTACAAAGTGGCGGCGACATCAATGCTTCATACAACTGGTGGGGAACAATTGACCAGCAAGCAATCAACCAAACAATCCATGACTCCAAAGACAACTACAATTTAGGCACAGTCACATTCGTTCCCTTCTTAACAGCCCCGAACACACAGGCAATGCCTGACCTAACCGCTCCCCTACCAACATCTATCGCCTTGCCAACACCACAACCCACACCCCAGCCAACAACTTCCCCATCATACACATATTATACACCTTCGCCGTCTCCACAAAGCCCCTCAGCAACCCCAAATCAAGTCGTCACACAAACTAAAAATCAGCTAAGCTTAAACTGGACACAAATAGCTTTGCTAACGTCAATAGGTATCATAATAGCATTGGTAATTGCGGTGTTAGTTCTTGCTCGCAAGAGAAAAGTAAATTCTCCTGCTCCCGGCTAAACCTTTTTCTAAAAACTGTACTCTGACAACAATGCTGCTCTGGTAAATCTACGCTTGATTAATTTTAATAAGACATTTATTATCTATTATTTTGAGCGGAAATTATGGATTATGCTGTTATCGCTGATGCTTATGAGAAAATTGAAGCAACAACCAAACGGTTAGAAATGACGGATTTACTTGTTGAGTTGCTTAAGAAAACCCCTAAAGATGCCATTGCAAAAGTGGTTTATTTGACGCAGGGCAAATTGTACCCTGATTTCGTGGGTGTGGAGATGGGTATCGCCGAGAAACTTGCTGTAAAAGCGTTAGCCCGAGCGTCTGGACAAAGCGAAAGCGTTATTCTGTCGGAGCTGCAGAGTAGCGGGGACATCGGCAAAACATCCGAGAAACTTTTGGCTAAACGGAAACAATCCACGTTCTTCACGAAGAAGCTGACGGTTGAGCACGTTTATGAGACGCTTGATAAGATGGCTAAAACCTCAGGCTCCGGCGCTGTGGACACCAAAATGGCGCTTCTCTGCAGCCTCCTAACAGATGCTTCGCCAAACGAGGCAAAATGGATAATCCGCATCGTGACAAGCAACCTGAGGCTTGGCATCGCGGACATGACTGTTCTCGACGCCTTAGCGATAGCGTACGGCGGCGGAAAAGAAGCTCGGGAACTTGTTGAGCGCGCTTACAGCATTTCTTCGGATCTGGGCAGAGTCGCAGATGTAGTTGTGGAGAAGGGGTTGGAGGGAATAAAAAAGTTTCAAGTTGTGGTTTTTGAGCCGATTCGACCGATGCTGGCTGAGCGGTTGCCTTCTCCTGATGAGATTTTGGCGAAGTTAGGCGGCAAATGCGCCGCAGAGTACAAGTATGACGGGGAACGGGTGCAGGCGCACAAGAAAGACGGCAAAGTAGTGCTTTTTTCCAGGCGTTTAGAAAACATTTCCAGCCAATACCCTGACGCAGTGGATTTAATCAAAGAAAAAATCTCGGCGAAAGAAGTGATTTTGGAGGCTGAATGCGTGGCGATGGATCTGGAAACAGGCGATATGCGTCCTTTCCAAGAGCTGATGCATCGCCGACGCAAATACGGCGTAGAAGCAGCGATTGAGCAGTACCCGATTTCGCTTTTCCCCTTTGACCTGCTCTACGTTGACGGCAGAGACTTAACCCTTGAACCTTTACCCCAGAGACGAAAAGAACTGGAAAAAATAATTAAAAAAACCGACCGAGTGACACCCGCCATCCAAAAAGTTGTCAGCAACCAAAAAGCGCTCGAGGACTTCTTTGAGCAAGCCATAGCGGAAGGCTGCGAAGGCTTAATGTGCAAATCCATCAGCAAAGAATCAGTTTACCAGGCGGGAAGCCGCGGGTGGCTATGGATAAAATACAAGCGGGACTACAAAAGCGAAATGACCGACACCGTTGACCTAGTCGTGGTCGGCGCTTTTCATGGAAGAGGAAAACGGGCAGGGGCATACGGCGCATTGCTACTGGCCACCTACAACGCTGAGAAGGACACTTTTGAAACCGTCACCAAGTGCGGCACAGGCTTCACCGACAAAGACCTCGCAACCCTGCATGAAACGCTTCAGAAACATGTAATCCCCCGCAAAAACTCCCGCGTCCAATCGATGCTGGAGGCAGACGTGTGGTTTGAACCAAACTTGGTGCTTGAGATTTTAGGCGCCGAAGTCACCCTGAGCCCCATTCATATGTGCGCCATGGATTCAATACGCAAGGGCGCGGGCTTGGCGATTCGTTTTCCACGTTTCACGGGCAAATACCGAACCGACAAAGCTCCCGAAGACGCCACTACCTCTAAAGAGATTGTTGAGATGTATCGTGCACAGCTAAAGAAAATCAGCGAGGCACCGCAGGCGTAGATAGGATACAAGAATAAGTGTTAACCCAGTTTTATTTTATTTCAGATCTTCTAAAAGCTTTTGAAATTGAGGCTTTAGGGCAGGTAACACGGAAGTTGCCGTTCTCCAAATGTCAGTTATGTCTCGGCTAAAATATTCATGGCTAAGGCTATTGCGTAAATCTTTTAACATTTTCCAGTTTATACGATAATAATACAGTTTGGCTCGTATGTCCTTTGTTTTTGATAGTTTGTTCATCGCTTCTCCGATTATTTCCAAGTTTTTATCTACCGCATCAATGGTTTTTCTATCTTTGATGAATCCTTCATATGTAAAACCTCGGGTATATTCTTCGATGTACCCCGTATGCTCAATTATTTCTTTGACGTATAATTTAGGGTCTCTTACAGCGGTTTTACTCATACCATGACGGCTTCTTTCAGTACCTGATCTTTTATATTGGGATTAAGAAATTCTTTTGATATAACATCTACTTTGAGACCGAGTTTTCTCCTAAGGTAACTTTTCAACGCGAACACAACAGAATGGTCGTAGTCATTCGTTAAATAAGTTATAAGAAGGTCAATGTCACTTTTCTCTGACGCCTCGTTTCGTGCGTAGGAGCCGAAGATTTCTATGGTTTTAACGTTGAAGCGTTCTTGAAGTACCGGTTTAAGGGCTTCTATCTGCGATTTTACCTGTTCAAGAGATTTCATTTCATGGTTATTGTATCTTATGTTGTTTAAAAATTGTTTGATGCAAACAAGGGTTTAGCAACATGCCTGAACAATCTTTAGCTATGGATTGGTCAACCGTCCATACGTCTTTAAGGCCATAGCAAGTTTCAGTTTGAAAGAAGTCTTCCTTCAGCAACTTAACCGGCAAATTCGTGTTCTAAAGCTTAGAATTAAATAATAAGACGTCTAAACACTCTTTCCAAGACAGCTGTGATTGCATGAATAAAAATCAAAAAATAATCGCAGCGGTTGTCTTGATTGCAGCGATTGCAGTTAGCGGAATATTCTGGTTTCCCATTTTGCAGAGTAAACTGGAGCCACCTCACACTACCCCGCCTGCGCCAGCAACCAATGTGGAGCAGTTAAGCCCCCAGTATCTGCCAGGATATGTTTATCAAACCATCTCAAATACAGGTGCGGGAACAGTTTTTGAGTCAGCAACAAGAATCTTTTTGGTATCCGCAACCACTTATTACGGGTACGCTAACCAGACTATCAAGTCGCCTAACCCTGCCGGGGGCAACGAAATCAGCAAAGGCGACCCGATTTTCATAGTAAACGCCACATTAAGAAACGATTACAGCCCAGAAAATCCTCTGCCGCTATCCCAAGACAGTTACGCCTATATTTTTCTGACTGCAACCCTCTATACCCAAAATAGCACTATCAAAGCAAACGATGTTAGCCCCACGAACCCGTTTGTGGGTCCGTTTCTTACCGCGTATATTGGCCTAAACAGTGGGGAAACGGGTTCTGTCGAAATCTGGATGTCAACCGCCAACAGAAACATCAACCATTACGAACTCAACCTTGACGTCTTCGGTACCCCGCCAGCTTAAGCTCCAAAGAAGTTGCTTGCGAAGAGTTAAGCTTAAACGGAAAAGCTAAAACTGATAAGCATAAAGCGCTAAATAGTTAGGCGGGCGTGAATCATGTTGGCTCAAGACCAAGAAAAAATTAAGTCCCTTATCGCATTTAAGAAGCGGATGGAAGAGCAGCTGGAAAAATTAACCGCTGAATCCAAAGAGATCCAAGCTGCATTAGACACAGTTAACGCTATTTTGCTTGACAAAGGCTTCAGGCGCGGGGACATCAAAGAAATCTCTGAGGCTTCCGTGCCTAAAGAGGTGGTTTTGCCAAAAGCTGAGCCTGAACCCCAAAAAGTTGTCATTCAATACCCGCCTGAAACACCCAAACCTGCTACGCAGCATATGCCCGAGCAGGAAAGCGTCATCCCCCTCAAAACCATGGCTGATGAACCGTTGGCGCTCATCATTTTTGACAAACAGGGCATGCATGTGATGCCTGATGAAAGCAAAAACTTCAGCGTAAACACGCCGCCTTTCACCAATTTTCTTGTTGAAAAAGTCTTCGCTAAAATGCAGGAGAAAGACGTCGAGTTAGTTAAGGCAAAGCAGTTGGCGGCGGATAAAATGTTCTCCTACAACATTGTGCGTGAGGGCGACTTGATACGCGAAATAATAATCAAAAATGTAGATGAGGAACGGCTTAAAGAGCTTAAGTCGAGCATCCGCTGGACTTTTGAGAAAATGTATGAAAAAATGAAAAGCGCTTAAGCTACTCTGAATGTTTCTTTAGAGTTTCCGCGATTTTATTTTTCGGGCATAAGCCAACGAGTCTTTCCGCTTCTGTGCCGTCTTTGAAAATTATCATGGTGGGTATGCTGAAAACTTGGAAGCGCTCAGCCGTCGCGGGGTTCTCGTCTACATCAAGTTTGCCGATTAAGATTTTGCCACTGTACTCTTTTGATAGTTCCACAACCGTTGGGGCCAAAGCTCGGCAGGGTCCACACCAATTAGCCCAGAAATCCACAAAAACCAGTTTGTTCTTCTTGAGGGTTTCTTCAAAGTTTGCGTCTGTTACGTGGAAAGGTTCAATACTCATTTGTTTTTAACTCCTTTAATGCTAATATAAGTCTAAGTTTTGTTTGATATAAATCGTTCGTGAAAATCTGCACAAAAAATCTGTGCCTTTATTATTTGGTTTGCCAAGAATAAGAAGTTAAAGCGCGAAAAGGTAATAAGCCGTGGACCTCAACTTTAAAGCCCTGATTCAAAAGGTTCCTCGCTCAGCAAAATTAGCAGTTCTGTTTGTTGTATTAGCGAAGATTCTGGTTTTCACAATTGGCTATGCAGTAGCGCTTCTCACCAGCGGACCTGCCCCGCCTTTAACAATTGTCATGAACATGTTTTACCGCTGGGACGCCTCCAACTACGTAGCGATCGCAAAAAACTGGTACGTCAACACAGGCAACGCAGCAAACTTCATCGTGTTTTTTCCGCTATACCCCATCCTCATCCGTGTATTCACCTTCAACGACTTTAACTACATCAACCTCTCCGCACTAGTAATCTCAAACGCCAGCAGCCTAGTAGCCTTCTTCTACCTCTACAAGCTTGCAAAACTTGAATTCAACGAAACCGTCGCCATGAAAGCCGTGCTTTTCCTCAGCGTCTTCCCCACAGCCTATTTTCTGTCAGTCCCATACACGGAAGGGCTATTTTTCGCGTTAGTTATCGCCAGCATCTACTATGCACGGCTGGGAAAATGGCAACTTGCAGGATTAATCAGCTTAGGCGCCGCCTTAACTCGTCTGGAGGGGGTTCTGCTTTTGCCCGTGCTTCTGGTGGAGTATTTTCATCAGAAAGGCTGGAACCCCAAAAAAACCGACCTCAGAGTTCTCTGGCCATTTCTGGCTTTAGCTGGTTTCCTAATTTATCTAGGCATAAACTATCAGGTCACGGGAAACCCCTTCACGTTCTTGACGGTGGAGGCGACACACTGGTTTAACAGGCTGGATCCTAAGGCGGGTTTAGAGGCTGCTTACTGGTGGGCGAGAAACGCCTCTTACCCAGACAACCTCACTATCGGGTTGGCGCCGCTGGTCTTCGCAGTTTTCGGGTTGGCTATGGTTGGAGTAGCGATTTGGCGCCGCATGCGCCCAGTCTACACAGTTTATATGTTCCTTACCTGGGCACTCGCCGTTTCCACGTCATGGTGGATCAGCGTTCCCCGCTACGTGATGGCGATGTTTCCAATGTTCATGCTCATGGGCTTATTTACAGAGCGAAAAGCCGTCAACATAGCTATAGTGCTTGCGTCAGCCGCGTTAATGTGCTTTTTCACCGTCTTTTTTGCGCTGGGCTGGTGGGCATTCTAACAAAAATTAAGCTTGAACTACTCAAGTGCAATGTGGAATAGCTGGCTTTCAGGCAAATCCGCAAGTTCCCAAGCGAAGGCTTCGTTTAATGCGTGTTGTTTTAGTTTTTGCTGCAGTTGCTCACTGAAGTGATCGGCAAGAGTAATTTTAACTGTCTTGGAGTCCTTTTTGCTTCCGAAAGTTGCTTGGATATTTTTTGAGCTCTTGATTTTGAGTCTCCTGTTGCCGACTGTGCAGGTTGTGGAGACCTGTATGCCGTCCAGCAGGCAGGAAAACGGCGGATGCAGGGGCACAGCAGCTTCAGCGGTCAGATGCATGTGTTCAGTGTCGGATATGCTTAGGGCTTTTTTGGCTGCAGCACCCATCTTTAAGCCGATAACCAAGTACGGTCCCACGTGACCGTGTAGCTTTCGGGCAAATTCAATTGTTGCTGAGAACTCTTTAGATTCAAGCATTTTCCTTCGCTTTCTAGCAGGTGTTAGAGTTTATTGAATTTTGCCCTAATTCTGCCTCGCTTACGTTAGTGTTAATTAAACGGCTATGTCTTTGGCTGCGGCGTCGCTGGGGCAAGTGGTCGTTTTTGGTGGGAAACTGGTTTTTTCGTATCCTTTGTATCGGTAGTAAGCCATGGCGACGAGCCAGGAAACAAGGAAAATCGCTATAATTGCGTACCCCATGGTTTCAAAATCAAGAGTGGATAGGAAACCCCAGAAGCCACTTGTCCAACCAAGTTCACTCGCAAATACTTGAATTAACTCAATTCCTCCGATGGCGAATGCTACTAAAACGGAAATTATGGTGATTGTAAGGTTGTAGTAGATTTTTCTTATAGGCTTTAGGAACGCCCAGCCGTACGCGCACCGCATGGAAATGCCGTCTGAAGTGTCAATTGTAACCATGCCTACAGTGAATAGAAGCGGCAGCACAAGAACATACCACAAGGGTATGCTTCCGCTGACACCGATGGTTATGGCGATCAGAGCAATCTGAGTTGCTGTATCAAAGCCTAACCCGAACAGAACACCCACTGGATATATCTGCCAAGGCTCGTTAACAATTTTAAATAATTTTCCAAAAGTTTTACTCATGAAACTATTTTTGTTTAGGGCATCATCCAGCTGGGCTGCAGTGAGCTTGCCGTCTCTTAAGCCCGCGAACGTTTTGTACACGTCTAGTACAATGAGGACGTTGACTATTCCAATGATGAATAGAAATACTCCGCTAATCACGGTGCCAATTATGGCGCCTCCGCTTTCGAACGTCGGGACCGCGTTTACAACCGCTCGGGTTGCAAGCACTAAAGCAACCGTTAACGCTACCACGACGGTTGAGTGGCCAAGTGAGAACCACATGCCCACTGTCACGGGGCGTTTGTTTTGCTGCAATAGTTTTCGGGTGGTGTTGTCGATTGCCGCGATGTGGTCAGCGTTGACTGCATGCCGCAGCCCAAGCAAATAAGAAACAAGACCTACCCCAGCTAGAACGGCGTATTTGTACCCGATCATTATTGCTGTTAGCATTAAAACAACTGTTAAGATGGCTAAAACGGCGTAGATGCTGCCTATTTTTATTTTGTCTTTGAATGTTAAGCCTAATCTGTCGCATTTTTCAGTTTCTTGAGTCACTCAGAATGTCTCCAGTAACACTTAATTGAAGAAACGTGTTACTAAAATATAAAAGTTTTTAGGCACAAAACACCAACAGTCCTTGGAGACATCCATGTCAAAAGTCACCCGCATAGGCGTAACGTTCCCGCCTGAACTCCTCAAAGACTTCGACGAAATCACAAGCAAAATGGGCTACGAGAGCCGCAGCAAAGCCATCCAGGACGCAGTCAGACTGTTCGTTTCCGACCGCAAATGGCTCAAAGAAGCAGACACCATCCAAACAGGCATAATACTTATGGTCTACGACCACGACGCAAAAGGCCTAGACAGCGAACTAACCGAGACACAGCATGAACACTCAAAAATAATCACGTCAACCATGCACATCCACATCAGCGAAAAAGACTGCCTCGAAGCCATCGCCGTTAAAGGCAAAGCCTCAGAAATCCACCATCTAAGCGACGAATTAACCACAAGAAGAGGCGTAAAAATCCTCAAAACCACAATCGTAACCGTTTAAACTTCAAACATGCGTTCCAGCGAAGCCCGCGCCTTCCTCGCCACTGCCTCAGGAACCTTAACCACGTTTTTCTCATCTTTCAACGCAACATAGAGGCGGTCAAGCGTGGTGAGCTTCATGTTTGGGCAAATTGCATCTTCATACGCCAAATAAAAGTTTTTCTCAGGGTTCTCTTTGGTTAGGCGGTGCAGAATGCCCTCTTCGGTGCCTACGATAAAGTCTTTGGCGCTGGATTCCTTTGCGAAACGGCACATCTTTGACGTGCTGCCAACGTAGTCAGCTACTTTGCGCATTTCTGAGCTGCATTCAGGGTGAACCATGACGGTTGCGTCTGGATGCTGCATCTTGAGCACGGTTACGTCTTCGGGCTGGAAAAGCAGGTGGGTTGGGCAAAAACCGTTTTCAGGGATCGGAATCAGGGTTTTGCCTGTTTTTTCGCTGACGTATTCGGCTAGGTTGTGGTCTGGACCAAACAGAATTGTGTCGGCGTCAAGAGATTTTATGACTTCCACGGCGTTGGCGCTGGTGCAGCAGACGTCGCATTGGGCTTTGCACACAGCCAAAGTGTTCACGTACAGCACCACTGGAGCCTTTGGATACTGGGCTTTAGCATGTTTTATCTCGTTGACGGTAAGCATCTGCGCCATGGGGCAACGTGCACCTAAACAGGGCAAAAGCACTTTTTTTGTTGGGTTAAGAATCGCGGCTGATTCAGCCATAAAATCTACGGCGGAGAAAACGATCATTTCAGCGTCTTTTTCCTCGACTGCTTTGCGGCTCAACTCAATGCTGTCGCCGACGTAGTCAGCTATGTCCTGAATTTCTGACCTTTGGTAGTTATGAGCTAATATAACGGCTTTCTTTTCTTGCTTAAGCTTCAGAATTTTATCAGCTAACGCCATATTTCCGCCCAATTCGACTTAAGACCGGAAAATAACAAGGACAAGCTAACAGATATATGCTTTTACCTTCAGCACGGACACTTTAGTCCTGAAACATCAAAGAAAACCCAGAATCTTTTGGAGCCGAGTGGCCCTTTTTCCAAAGTAAGCTAAATTTAGGGGAAGTTTCTCGCGAGTTAAGATAAATTGGCAGAGCTTTGTTTTTAGCCTGTGAAGTTCAAGACAAAGATTCTTCTTGGGTCTGCGCCGAACGTGGCTTGGGGCGTCATGTGTGTAAAGTTGCCTGAAGCGTACAGTTGCGCGTAGATGTCCATAAGGTCAAGTGTCGTGTTGAAGTAGGGTACTGAGCCGCCGTATTCGTAGATGAAAACGAATTTCACGTTGTTTTGCTGGCACAGGCCGATGAAATCGGTTATGTTAAAGGTTGGAGTGTAAACGTCTACTGGCTCCGTCGGGTACTGGTAAACTTGAATTTGGGTTTGATCTTCCGCCAGCAGGTAGAAGCTTACCATGCCCTGGCTGAAGTAGTTGAATGGGCAAAGAACCATGATCGACTGGTTCGCCGCGTCTTGGCTGACCGCGTAGTTTGTGGCTTGTTGAATATCGATCTGGGCATCTTCCTGCGCCGTCATGAGCTTGGTGTCAGCGACGCTGTAAGCCACTGCAACCGCTAGAAATATTATTAATAATCCTGCGGCAAGTTTAGCGGCGCGTTTCCTGTTTAAGCTTACATGCCCAATCCACGTGTTCTTAGCTTTTGAGTAGACGAATAAAGAAAAAGCCGCTGCGGAAACTGCCAAGGTCGGAAACAGCGGAAGCATATAGCGCCACTGCTTATTTTCGATTAGCGTAAAGAAAACGTAGACTGTTATAAACCAGATGAAAACGAATTTGTCCTCTTTTTTCCGTCTCCACGCAAAGAAGCCTAAGCCAGCTAAACCCAAGAGGTAGGGTAAGAGCGAAACCGGGTGGATGCTGCTGTACGGCCAAGTCATCTCCACTAAATAGTAGATTGGCAGGGGAAAACGGCTGCTGTACACCGAATTTGCGGAGTTGCCGACTTCGAGAACATACGCCCATTGGCTTAGAGTTTGAGACGCGTAAAAACGGTAAGCAACCACAACCCAAGGAACAATCACTATTGCAGCCGTAATTATTATCAGGGTAAATCTTGAAAACAGCCGTTTAAGCTGACCTACGCCCAAAAACAGTAGGCTAACGACCATTATTACTCCTGCAGCAAGAATTTGATAGTTCGCCAGTAAGCCAAAACCTAAAGCTAAACCGCTGAAAACCAACATTTTATTCCGATGATTGCTGAGCCAGCGGAAAAAGAAAAACAGCGAAACCGTAAAAAAGAAAACAAGAATCATGTCCAGCGAAGCCATGCCTGAAAACCAAAAGTAACCCGGCATAATCCCCAGCAAAACCGCTGAAAGCAACCCTGCTTTGCCGCCGTACATGCTGTAGGCAAGTTCAAAAACTGCCCAGAGCGAAAGAACGGAGAAAACGACGGAAACCAACCTGCCAGAAACCAAGCTTGCGCCAAAAACACGAAAGAAAACCGAAGCGAGGGAGCCGAAAAGTGGAGGATAAAACGCGGTGCCGATGAACCGTTGGTACAGTCCCATTTTTAGAAATAATCCGGTGTTGAGTTGGATAGCTTCATCCCACTGCATGGGCATGTTAGACAGCGTCAAAATGAGCACGGCGGCGTAGAAGAGGGCAAAAACCAAAAAAGCAAGACGCCACTTGTTCAAGCCCGCCTTTAACTGGGTTAAACGCGTCCCTGAAACTGATTGCTCAATCACAGTTCCCAGCGCCTTAACCCCCGATGGCTGAATCTAGGGATTAGCCGATATAAAACCTTCCGATAAATACGAAATCAAAAACTCTCAACGCAAAAAGCTAAATGGCGTTTGTCTTTGGGAAATGCTAAAATGTTTCTGCGGCTTAGTTTTCAGGGTGCATAGCAGATGCCTTACAATGAACTTAGAAAAGATTACTTGCTGAACCGTTGGGTTGTAATTGCGACGGAGCGAGGTCGCAGACCCACCGATTTTGCTAAACCGAAAACTGAGTCTGCCCAAACCGTGGTTTGCCCCATGTGCGTCGGCAACGAAGCCATGACGCCGCCCGCTTTGATGCTGTATTTGCAGGAGAACGGCGAAATTGTGAAGGCTGCTGACCCGTTGGTTGGTGAACGCCCCAAAAACTGGCTTGTCCGATGCATCCCAAACCTCTACCCAGCTTTCAGCCCGCCTAAGCAGCCCCAAGATGAAATCCAAATTTTAAAAAGCGAATGCTTCGGCAGCGCGGTTGGGCATCACGAGGTTATAGTGGAGTCTCCAAACCACAGCGACCACCCCGCTGACGCATCTCTGCCTCAGCTTGAACTTGTCATCCACGCCTATATCGACAGGCTCAAAGAGCTAAGCGCAAAACCATACGTCAAATACGTCTCGATCTTCAGAAACCACGGGCAGGCAGCTGGCGCGTCGCTCTCACATGCGCACAGCCAAATCATCGCAACACCCATCGTTCCCACAACAATCCAGGAAGAACAGGTTGCAGCCAAAGCATTTTACGACAAAGAGCGCAGATGCGTTTTCTGCGACATAATCGAGAAGGAATCCAAAAGCCCAAGGCTCATCAGCGAAGACTCAGACTTCTTCGTTTTTGCTCCTTACGCAAGCATCAACCCGATGGAATTCTGGGTTATGCCTAGAAAACACGCCGCCAACATCCTTAGTCTAAGCGACGAGGAAATTTCAGCTTTCGCCAGAACCCTCAAAGGCAGCCTCAAAGCCCTAAAAGACTTGGTGAATGATCCGCCCTACAACTACGGCTTCCACTTAGCCCTCGACCCTGAAGCGCGGGGCTATTTCCATTGGCACCTAGAAGTTTACCCTAAACTGTCAATTTGGGCAGGCTTCGAGTTAAGCACGGGCACATACATCAACACGGTTACGCCTGAAACCGCCGCCGAAAGCCTCAGAAAAGCAATAAATCCCTGATTTTCCAAAACCATCCAAGAGCGGCGTGAGCGTTTTTTTGCTGTTCTTTCTGCGGAACACCCTGCTCTCCGACAAGATTGTTAGTCAAGAAATCTGGACTAAGAAAAATTCTCTATTAGTCAAGAAACCTTGATGAATAACCTTTTATCGCTTTAGCAACAAAATAGCAAATTGAAAAACGAATGAAAAAAACTATTGTCCTTGCTCTTATTCTCATGTGCTTGATGTCTTTAGGCATAGTTTGTGTTCGACCCGTTAAGGCTCAAACTCAGAGCGATATCACTATGAATCCTGACGGCAGCGTAACTCCCTCAACCGCACCCATTCAGCAAACAGGAGATATCTACACTTTAACAAGCGAGATAAATGGAAGCATAACTATAGAAAGAAGCAACATCGTGCTTGATGGAAACGGGCAAATATTGAATGGTGGAACATTCAATGGAGAATATGCAGCCATTACAATAAGTGATCAATCGAATGTTACGGTGAAAAACTTTCAAGTTACATCATTGTATCCTTGGTCTTTGGTCTTAGGAATCGTTTTAGAATCTTCCTCAAATGTCACTCTTTCGAATAATACGATAAGCGGAACTGGAACCGTTGACGCATTGAATGGACAAGAAACTGCCGGAATCTACGTTGAGGGCGAAGGTTCAAACATAGTAACTGGAAATAACTTGGTAAACAACATTGAAGGCATGGATTTCTCAGGAACAAATAATAATCTAATAGCTGGAAATACCATAACCTCCAAAGGCTTATCCATTAACGGCGTAGGAATTGATTATGATGCTTCGAACAATACTATTTACCACAACAATTTTATGAATAGTCCAATTGGGGGACAAGCTGCAGATTCCGGGTCAATTAATGTTTGGGATGATGGCTTTCCTTCTGGCGGAAATTACTGGAGCGACTACAAGGCTACAGAGATAGGCAATACGGGAATAGGGAACCAGTCATACATAATTGATTCACAGAATAAAGACCAGTACCCACTGATGACCCCGTTCAACGCATCTTTTCTGCTAAATTATGAGCAGGAAACTGTGCCGCCGAAATTCTCGGTTTTGTCGCCTTTAGACAAGACCTACAGCAACTCTAATGTTTCTTTATCGTTCTCGGTGAATAAACTTGTCAGTTGGGTAAGCTACAGCCTTGACGGACAACAAAACGTAACCATAACGGGCAACACAACCCTAACCGAGATGACCAACGGCGAACACACTATTGTGCTTTACGCCAATGACACCTTTGGAGATATGAGCGCTTCCCAAACCATCAACTTCACAGTAGACACACCTTTTCCAACCGCACTGGTTGTTGCCATTTCTGCAGCATTGTTGGTTGTGGTTGCTGGGTTGTTGGTTTACTTCAGAAAACGAAAGCGGGTGACTGTAGATGGACATGAGTAAAGGTTTCGCCTTATTGCTTGTTCTGATCTTCTTAATGACATCGTGTACAATGATTTCTAAACCTGTATCGGGGCAATCAGCAGGTGGGGATTCGTGGGTAGAGAAGGCACCGATGCCCACAGCTAGAGGCGGCTTAGGCGTCGCTGTAGTAGACAACAAAATCTATGCCATAGGCGGCTCCACTGAAGTAATTGATTTGGATGAATCCAAAGGTGGCGGCGTTGTAGGGACGAATGAAGAATATGATCCTGCAACAGATGTTTGGACTTCCAGAGCACCGATGCCTACGCCAAGCAGTTATTTTTCTACCGCAGTATTTCAAGATAAGATTTATTGCATAAGCGGCGGGCTAAACGAAGTTTACGATCCAGCGACGGATACTTGGGAAACCAAAACGCCTATGCCGACAGATAGATCTGGACTGCAAGCTAACGTTGTAAACGGCAAAATCTATTGCATAGGTGGGATGAATAGCGACGGGAACATCACGGGAATAAACGAGGCTTATGACCCCGCTACCGACACTTGGACCACCAAGGCACCTATGCCTAATGCCACGACTAATTACGCTTCAACCGTCTTCAACAATAAAATATACATCATCGGCGGAAACACCATTTTTCAACTAACCCAAATATATGACCCTCAAACTGACAATTGGAGTTTAGGGACACCGCCACCCGAATTTGGAACTGGAATTGCAGTTGCAACTGTTGGAATAATGGCTCCCGAACGAATCTATGTATTCGCTGGGTGGAACTCCATGTTCGGCGGTGGCACAACGGAGATTTACAATCCTGAAAGTAATACTTGGACTTCTGGAGCTGACATACCTACGGGGCGTACCGATTTCGGTGTTGCGGACATCGACGACACACTATACGTTATCGGCGGTACTGTTGAGGTTTTCCCTTTTCCCTTCGATGATCCTGGACCCGAAAATGCCAATCCAACCTCTGTAAACGAGCAGTATACGCCCGCAGGGTTTGGAACACCTGACCCCAAATATTTACTGGAAACCACTCCGCCCAAAATATCGCTCTTATCGCCGCTAAACCAGACGTACAATGAATCGAGCATTTCTTTGGTTTTTTCAGCAGATAAGATGTTAGTTGGGTGGGTTACAGCCTCGATGGGAAGCAAAACATAACAATAACTGGCAACAGCACCATAGCCAAAATGGCAAACGGTTTGCACAGCATCACAGTCTACGCCAATGACACATATGGAAATATGGGTTATTCGCAAACCGTCACTTTCAAAGTATCTCTGGCGAATTTCCCAAACGAAACTGTTGTTATCTCTATAGCGGTAGCAGTTCTAGTGGTTATTAGTTTATTAACTTACTTCAAGAAACGCAAACGGGCGACAGCGGATGGACTTTCGTAAACGTTTGGCTTTGGTGCTTGTTCTCGTCTTCCTAATGGCGTCCATTATATTGCTTCCTATTAGGGTAAGAGCAGACACAGATTACACAAATCTTAATGGCAAATTAATAATGATAAGCCCAAAAAGCAACACCACTTACACGGGAAATATGCCTTTGAATTTTACAATAGATTTGAGCGAAAACGGTCCCATACCTTGGTTTGGCATAAACGAAGTTGGGTACAGCGTAGACGGCAACAATGCAATTACGCTATCATTTTCCTCTTCAGAGGGAGATTATACTTTTTGGAGTAGTTTCGACGTTATTCCGGTAAATGAAACTGGTTTAGCAGATATTTCGGGTTTAGCCAATGGCATACATGAACTCAGGGTATTCGCCGATGGAGCTTGCAATGTTGATGATGACGGAATTTTTCCTTGGAACGTCTCACTTCCACCCGTTTACTTTTCAGTTTACAATGTTCCCCCACCAAAAATCAGCCTCTTATCTCCCCAAAACAACAGCTATGAAATTACGAATGTAACGTTGGGTTCAATACCTCTGAATTTCAGCGTTGACGAGGCAACCTCATGGATAGGCTACAGCATAGACAACCAAAACAACGAAACAATAAGCGGAAACACGACATTAACAGGACTAAGTGAAGGGCAGCACAGTTTAACAATATTTGCTAATGATACAATTGGCAATATGGGTGCTTCACAAACAATGAATTTCACAATTGCTGTTCCAACAGGAATGAACTCAAAGCCTTTTCAAACGGTAACCGTCGCTATTGTTTCAGTAGCAGCGGTTGTTGTTGCGATTGCTGGTTTATTAGTCCACTTTAAGAAACGCAAGCAGGTGACCGCGGATGGGCATGAGTAAAAAAGCAATAGCGTTAACGCTCGTCTTGTCGCTTCTGGCATCCATGTTAATTGGGGCAATGTTAACCCTAAATGGCGTAGGAACAATCGCTCAAGCTGAACAAACCTCTAGCAATAACACAATCGTTGAAGGAAACACAAACGCCACAGTCACCATACAGTCCCCCCGAAATGAAACCTATAACAAAAACAATGTTACCTTAGCCTTCACAATAGAATCTTACGTTGTACCCATGGAGAATTTTTCGGGCGGTCCTTACGACCTTTTTTTGAGGCATGGCTGCGTTCTGGATTATAGCACAGCTAACCTTGTTAATACAATCATGAGCTCTCAGGTTTATTCACTCCCAGACAACGTTTCCACAACTCTGACCGGTTCAGCGAATCTTTATGTGGGCAATGCGACGTTGACTGATTTGTCCCAAGGAGAACACAACGTAACAGTCTGGATAAGACCTGACGTATTCATGTTATCTTACAGTTATCCTTATGGCTGGGCTGTTTTCACAACAGTTTCATTTAACATTGACTCTATCTCTCCAAACATCTCGGTCCTATCTCCAGAAACTAAAGTCTACAACGCGTCTAACGTGCCGCTAGATTTCACGGTTAACAAGACGGTTTCGCAAATCACCTATAGCCTTGACGGACACCAGAATATTACTACTTCGGGAAACTTGACCTTGCATGGGTTATTTAATGGAGCCCATAACGTAACGGTTTACGCAACTGATGAAGCTGGAAGCGTTGGGTCTTCACAAACCATCAGTTTTACAGTAGCGAAGCCAGAGCCTTTTCCAGTTGTACCCGTTGCCGTTGCAGGTGCGACAGTTGCGGCTGTCGTTTGCGCGGGATTAATCGTTTACATCAGAAAACGCAGCAATTCGCCTCTTCTTTTTGGACTTTGTCTGCACTGAGAGCGTTTGAAAACCAGAGAGGAACCCTCGTCGGCATAATGCTCTATTAAAGCAGCCAGGCTTATTTGGGAAGAAGAAGAAAAACGATTTTTCTAGTCTTCTTCTTTTGAAGAAACCTTGCCGAGAAGAACAACATTTGAATTTACGGTGTTGTTGTTCTTTTAAAAATAAAAATTAGTAACAGAAACCAGCCACAAAATACTAGAACAAAAGCCAAGATCTAGGTAAACTGGAATCTTGGTTTAATCTGCAGCACGTCTTCTATGTATGTTCTTAGGGGTTCGGCGACGCTCCACGCCTGGGAGATACAGCCTCGGGGCGTGTTCGGCGAGTCGCAGTCGTATATTTCGCTCAAGGTGCCCAGTCCCGCATGGTTGATTCCGCTGCCTAAGAGGGGTAAAACAAAGTTTTTCAATGCGTACTCACGTGACTGAGGGCTGTAGCCGTTGACTTTCAGGTACGCGGTTATGAATGGCCCCAGCAGCCAGGGCCAGATGGTTCCGTTGTGGTAGGCGGCGTCTCTGCTTAATCTGTCGCCGAAGCATTTGCCCACGAATTTTGGGTCGCTCAACGCCAAAGTGCGCAGCCCAAAGGGCGTCGCCAACTCCCGATTAACAAGGCTGACAACCTTCGCGCTTTTGTCTTTGTCCAACATGGTAAAATCGAGCGAGACGGCGAAAACCTGGTTGGGGCGAAGAGACGCATCCGCACCCTCGGCGCCCAAGACGTCGAAGAGGCAGTCTGCGTTCGGGTTCCAGAATTTCTCGTTAAAGCTGCGGCTGGTTTTATCAGCCATTGAAGCGTACTTCTGGGCGGAAGCGTTGTCGCCGAAGTCGTTTGCCAAAAACTGCATGATCCGCAGCGTATTGTACCAGAGCGCTTGGATCTCCACGGCTTTGCCGACTCTTGGCGTAATTTCTTTGCCGCCGACTGCAGCATCCATCCATGTAAGCCGCGACCCATGCATAAGCAAGCCATCGTAGTCCAGCCTTATGCCGAAGAGGGTGCCCCGTTCATGATAATCCACTATCGCCTGCAGACTATCCCAAAGCTCCTCTTCGACAAACACGAAGTCGCCAGTGTATTTTAGGTATTGGAGGACAGCGTTAACGTACCAGAATGTGGCGTCAACAGTGTTGTATGTTGGTTCCCCTGACTTATCGGAAATGTAGTTTGGGATAAGCCCTGCTTTGCAGTAGTGAATGAAGTTTTGCAAAATATTCTTTGCATCGGCAAATCTGCCTGTCGCCAGCATTAAGCCAGGCAGCGAAATGAAGGTGTCTCTGCCCCACGGCTCAAACCAGAAGTAACCTGCAATAACCGATTTTTCACCCGCTGCACTTTGCACCACAAATGAGTCAGCGGCTAAAAGAATCCAGTTTAGCCAATCGCTCTGCGGAACCTCAGGGTGTAAACTGTAAAAATTCTCCAGCAAACCGTTTTTCAGCGTTAACTCCTGATTTAGCGAAGCGTTGACCTCATCAATTGTGCCGCCGATGCCCTCAAGAGCCTCTTTCGCCGAGGCGGCTTCACTGCTAAGAGAAGCGGTTACTGCAAAACTCTTCTCTGCCCCAGCTAAAACAGGCAGCTCAAAGCTTCCCGGCTGAAAACAATCATCAACGCTGGCTTCCCCTCTTGCGGCTTCAGCACGGTAAAACAAATGGTCCACCCAGTTAATTTTCTCTTTAAACACGCCCTCTGTTGAGCGACACAGAAACGTAGCCTCTGGATTCTGAAAAGCCGCTTCAAACGCGCCGCCGCTGGTTTTTTGGCTGAAGTACAGGGGGTTTCTCCACTGGTCTAAAACGTTGTGGAAATGTCTGCAGGTTAAAAGCGGGTAAATTCTGAATTTAGCGTCGAAGCTGTTGCTGTTTGAAATTTTATAGATTACTGCGACGCCGTTTTTGTTTTTTGGTGTAAAAACCGTTTTTTGAACTGTCACGTCGCCGAAGCCATAGGTGTAGGTGGGGAAAGGGTCGAGTGTGAAGGTTTTAAGCAGCTTGTAGCCCTGCGGGTAAATCACGTCGCGGAACTCGTTGGCGCCTAACTGGTAAAAATCTTTGCCGACGGAGACGTCTTCATCTAGCTTTGAGAGGCAGACGGTGCGGTCTCCAGGCGGATTTAAAGCGGCAACCAGTAAGCCATGATATTTTCTTGTGTTTATGCCTAAAACGGTGCTTGATGCGTAGCCGCCTAAACCGTTGGTTATAAGCCACTCTTTCTGTATAGCCTCGCCAAAAGGGGAGAACGATTCTTGAGAAAAAGCTATTGTGGGCATCTTCATTTTTAAGGCATCAGCTTGGCAATGTTTTTGTCGCGGGGAACACGGAAGTAGTTGGCTACTGGTACACATTTGGTTCTGAACAGCAGCAGATGAGGCTTCGTTAACTTGTACTCGGTGAGGGTTTCTGCGTACCCCATGCCTTTGGCGAAAATCAGCTCGGCTGCATCGTAAACTTTGAGGAATTCAGGCGAAACCTCCTTTTTCTGCAAGCCCACCGCGTCGGTTCCGGTGGTTAATATTTCGTCGGCTATTTTATCCATGCCTGAGAACGCTACGTCTTCCATTGTGGCGTCGTTGATTACGGGTCCGCCTTTAACGACATAGGTGACTTTTAACCCCATGTTCTTTAGCTGCTCAACAAGCAGCATGTCAAAAACGATTTCTCCAGCGTTATCCGCCAGATAAAGCACGTGGCTTGCTTTCTTCGCCAAATCATAAGCCCTGTCGATGTCGTCTATGGCTAAGTCTTTAGATGCTTCCCGAATGCAACTCGCAAGATCGTTCAAGTTGAACTTGTGTCCTGGAATGTCAAACTCCATAATGTTGCCAACAATAGCGCATAAGCAGGCTTTTTTGAAGCGTTCCTGCTGATTGTTTCCTTCGTCCACGAGTTTTTTTGCCTTAGGCAGCAGTTTCATGGCTTTCTCGTTAGCCGCCTTCTTAGTGCGAACATACGGGTCCTTGTTGCTTGTTAACTGCTTAATTATTCGGTCTCTTTTTGTGCCTAAATTAGCAGCCACCGAAGTTGGTTTGAATTCTCGATTTAAAAGTTTTACAACTTCGGCGAGGCATCTGAAACGCAGGGCAGGGTTAGTTGTGGCTTGATAGATCTGTGTTGATCCCCGAGCAAGCAGGCAAGATTCACATTCAGCTTCAACTTTCAAGGGCGCTCACGCATTTACTGTTTTGTTGCGTCGGCAAAAGCACGTAAGATACTATATGGGTCTTTCGCTTTCACTATGCCGCTTGCGACAAGCACGCCTTTTGTTCCCAGCTTCAAAGCTACTGAAACATCTTCGCTTTGACTTATCCCTGCGCCGCACAGGATAGTGATGTCAGCGTTGATTTCGCGGACAAGATTTACTGTGTTTGTGACAACTTGAGGCTGCGCTTTAGAAACTGCGATTCCCATGCCAATAAGCTCAGGCGGCTCAATGGATATGATATCTGGCTTTAGAGAAGAAGCAGCGGCGCTTACACTGGGATTATTAGCGCACACGCAAGAAATTAATTTTTTTTCACGAGCCAAAGCGATAATTGCATCGATGTCTGAAAGCTTAAGCTGCATCTCCGAATGATTAATCAGAGTTCCAACTGCACCTGCTTCCACCACGGACTCCGCAAGAACATGACCTGTACTGTTGCCGGGCTTTATGGGGTCGATATGCTGAGCGAACACTGGAATTTCAACAGCGTCAGCGACTCTTGCAATGTCAACCAACTGCGGCGCTACTACAATGGTCGCGCCCGTTTCTTTACTTGCTTTTTCGGCGCTTTTCGCAAGGTCCAGGGCTTTTTGCCCTGTTGCCTCTAAATAGGTTTTAAAATTTACGATAATTATAGGCGTTTTTAGTTTCAAATGGTTTCCTCGCTTACAGATTATCGTATTTTATTAATATCATTTACCCATCAAAAAAATTGGCAGAGGAAACTTAAGCCTAAAAATTTGTTATTGTGCAGGTGCTTTAACTCGCAAGGCAGATCTTTTAGCGGCGTTGGCTGCGTTTTCCATTAGCATGCCGATGAGCTGTCCGTTTTTAACCATGGCTGCTCGCTTAATCTCTTTTTCCTCCATAATCTTCATGGCTGTAATCATGGATTCGTCTCCTTGAAGAGTTATAAGAGGCGTAAAGTCAACGTCTTTTGCCAAAGTTTTCGTTGGATCCTTATGCCCTTCAACTATCTCTCTTAACAGGTCCCTGTCGTTTATTACGCCAATTGGCTTATGATTTTCAGTTATAAGTACTGAGTTGACGTTGTTTTGCATCATTTTTTCTACAAGTTTTGCCACTGCGTCAGTTGTTGAAACCTCAACTGAGGGAAGTTTAGTTCCTGCTTGATTGCTGACTTCTGAGATGTCAATGCCTCTCTTCCAAATATCTTCAAGCATTTCGCTTACTCTTTCAATTTGGCTGGAGTCGCTTGAGTAAAATGTGTCAGCCAGGTAAAATGCAGATTCAGTGGCAACAACATCGTTAAGCGGCGGTGTCTTAAACATGAACAGGTGCTTGTTGTCAACCAGCATCATCGTTAGGTAACTGATTGGAACATGCTTGATTTCATATCGGGTTGAAAGCCGCTGGGCGGGTTCAAGATTGTCTAAGTCGATAGACGCCATCAACTGAACTTTTAAGCCTTTTTTAAGGTAATTTGCCAACGGATCATTTTCTGATAAACTGTTAATGCTTTGTGATGATGTGATTATCACAACTTCTTTTTTTGCTGATTCAAGAACCTTAGTCACCCTCATCCAGGCTTCTTTAGGGTCTTTTATGATGACGGTTTCACTTAGCGGTATTCCTCTCTTCAACTCGTCTATCCGTCTTGAAGCTTCAACTCCGCTTTGCCACATTTGGACAAAAAAAGCTTTCAGAACTGAAATAAACATTTTATCGTTTATCCATAAGCCTTCATCTTCCAAATTAAGCACGGAAGCTTCGTTGCCAAACGGCGCATACAAGATGGCTTCTTCTTCGTCTTTAATCAAAAAGCGCGGGAAAAATTTGGAACTCATGTTTACGTGATGAAGTTTAACGTTTAAGTTTTCTTCAGAAATAGTTTTATCTATTCGCTCTGCAACCTTGAGGTTTTCATGGGAAATCTCCGTTATTATTTGAAGAGGTATGTTCCGCTCTTGAGCAGACACAAAAGCCGCATCAAAAATGCCCGCGATATCCTCTTGAATTAACCCTAAAGCCGTCGTTAAAACTATAACTTCACTGCTGGACTCTTCAATCATCGATAACATTTTAGCATGAATTTTTTTCTTACCCGTGATGATAGAGAACTTAGCTACGGGATATTCTGATTCGGGAGCGCTTATCGATTGCCAAGCAGTTAGAAGAGGCTGTTTCTGGTCAGTTAGGCTTGTAATCTCCGTCTTTTTTGCGCTGATGAATGAGTCAACTAGTGATTCGAAGGGAACGATGGTGAAGCGCGTGGGCCTCTCCAAGGTTGCTTCAATAAAACCTTTCTCTTGAAGTTTCTTAAATGTGCGGTAGGCTTGAACACGCTCCATTTTAAGCCTTTTAGCCACAAAACTGGTTGATTGGACACCGCTTTTGGCAAGAAACATGTAAACTTGGATCTCTCGTTTTGAGAGCCCGAGTATCTGCAAAAACTTGGTAACATCTTTTTCGCTCAATCAAGTAACCGCCGTTTAAAACCCGCATTCCTAATCTAAAAGTGTAACTCGACATTTATATAATTAGCGTTTGCTTGTAGCCCTTTTGTCGAAGCATTTGACTACAACTAAAACATTTTTATGGTAAAACAGTTTAGACAAGTGTTTTTTGTAACGTGCCTTTTTCACTTTTTGCTCTTTTGGCGGGCTTCCACGATTTTCTAACAAAACAGGGATAATCATCATTTTTTTCCAGAAGCGCCCTCAAAAACACCATGGTTTTCCCGTCAGTTAAGTATCCGCTGCCGAAGTCGCCGTATTCCACTTTTAAGCTTGCGATTTCTCTGTCACGCTCCACTTTAGCTATGATGGATGCAGCTGATACAACAGGGAAAATTTTGTCTGCTTTATGTTTAGAAATAATTCGGGTTTTGGTTTTCAGGCATTCTTTTATGTGGTTTCCGAAGCGGTTCTCAACCGTGTCGGCCGCATCAACATAGGCCTCATCGGGCTTTAAGGCTTCAATTAATTGCGCCATCGTTTGCGCTTCAAGCCGATTTAATTTATGCAGTTTTCTGGCACTTTCAACTGCCACATCAATTTGGCACGGAAGCACTTTTATGGTTTGGTATTTTTCAGCTAAACGTATAATTTCAGGGTACAATTCTTCACGCTTCTTAGGCGTCAGAAGTTTTGAATCTTTAACTCCCAATTCGGCTAGAAGATGCAAGTTCTCAGCTTTCAGCATAACGCCAGCGACAACTAAGGGTCCAACGACGCATCCGCGCCCAGCTTCGTCAACACCCGCAATCAAAGTTTTCAAATTTTACCACTTGATTACGAATGGCTTTTGCGAACTAAGCTATAATGCTTTGCTAAAATATGCCTATCAAAAACAAGCACCCCGCCAGAGCAAATTTCGTTCCTGCGTTGACTGTGATTTTTCTGGGCGAAAAAATATTCAAAATGACAGAAGGGGCTAAAACGCGCCTGTGCTGAAAAAATTAAATTTACGCGATTTGTAAATTGATCATGCAAAAATACTATGCTTGTTAAGATAGAATTAAGCAAAATAGAAGACTAGCTGAGTTTGTACAGAAAATTTAAAAATGATTTGATTTGTTTATTAAAAATATGTATTTCCAATTAACAAGGGTCATTAATTGACTTATCACATGAAAATAACAGGAGCCCAAAATGTCAAACTTACCTAGAAAGTTCAGAATGCTCGTTCATGTTTTAGGTCTAAGCAGCATAGCCAGCGCATTGTTTTTGCAGACTACCGTTTTTACGAGCATTGCTCAAAACGGTTATTTTAGGGGAGTAGAAAGCAACAGGGTTATTCTTTCCTCAGAGATAGGATTGACAGCCTTTGCGATAGCCTACTTTGGTTATATGTTTATTCATTTCATGTATATGGATCGATAGCCTCCACTTTGAAGTGCTTGCTAAAAAATAGTCTTTTCTAAGTCCGTTACAGTTTTGCAGTAATTTGTGGTATAATTGGAGAAATAGAATTTTAAAAAAAGGTTGAGTTCTCCCTTGAGTCCTACTGACTTTAACTTATTTTTAAAAAAGAAAACAACCTGAACAAATAAAAAGAAAGAAAACTTGCGTTTGTTAGCTGTTGACGTTAGGCTGTTGTGCTAAGGCTTCTTTCGTTTTTATTTTTTCTTCCGCGATAGCTAAGTAATGCTGCTATAGTTAAAAGAATGATGAAGATGATTATTGCGAACTCTAAAACTGTGTATAAGCTTGTGCTGTATTGAGCTTGGTATGTGCCTTGGATTACTGTTGGTTTATCGATTATCATTGGTGAAACTGCGTTTACGCCTTTTAAAATGTACATTTTGTTAGCTGTTGTGCTTGCAACTGAGGCTTTAAAGATGAATGTAAGTTGTGTGCCATTATTAACCCATGTTACATTCGCTAGTTGAGAGCAGCATTCTGGGGTGCTTAAGATTGTTACTACTGTTCCTTTTGTATCCGACAGTATACCTATTTGGTTGAATGTCACTTTGTACTGTGACTGGTATTCGCCTGTTATTGTTGTGGGTTGAGTGATACTTTGTGTTCGGTTGTCGCTTAGAAAGAGACATTGGGTATCGTCGGCAGAGTCTACTACTGTGGGAAGGAATTTGCCTCGCGCAGCGGCTCCATAGTTAACCCATTCATTCGATGGAACAGTTATTGGTAGAGCATTGCCAACTGCAGCATAAGTTACCAGGTATTGTGTATTCCATGAAGCAGTAGCTGTTTCTGGGCTAGTCATTAATACGCTGCAAGTTAGTGCCGCTTCCGATGCGTCGCCACTCCAGTCGTTAAAGACATATTGAACACCTTTACTGCCTGAAACTTTTCCACTTGAAAGTCTTGCAGTGGCTAGTGATCCGCTGTTATACCAGCCTGCACCGCTTGGACTGCCGTAGGGAGAGCTTACTGTGAGGTAGTATTGTGTTGTCCAAGTGGCTGTGGCAGTTTCGGGGCTGTTCATTATGATGTTATTGCTTGTTAAACTTGAACCTGATGCGTCGCCGCTCCAAGCTGTAAAGACATATTGCGTTCCAACTGAGCCTGACGCTGTCCCGCTTTCCAGTGAAGCTGTTGCTGCATTTCCCGCGTTATACCAGCCTGCTCCACTTGCCGTGTTATATGGTGAAGTGACTGTTAAGTAATATTGGGTTTGGTAGGTGCCTATGATTATTGTTGGTTGCGTGATCGTTTCTGGTCGGTTATCGCTTAGGAAGTTGCATCGAGTATCTTGAGCCTCGTTGATGACCTGAGTGGGGAATGAACCGTCAGCTTGTGCGCCTGTGTTAACCCACTCGGCTGTTGGAACTGAAACGGATAAGGCATTTCCAATTGAAGAATAGGTAACCAAGTATTGCGTTGAGTAATCTATATTTTGGGTTAATTGACTTGGAATCGAAAGACTGCCTGAAGTTTGAGCGGCCAAGTATCTTGTTTGCCCATTTTGAATGTTGTTTGAAGTGGTCCATGAATAGCTTAGTGCTGAAACATCGTTGATGGCTATTGTGTCGGTTAAAGAGGAGTACTCTTGTCCGCCGAAAGTTATGTTCCAACTTGTTCCAGTTTGCAGACCGTTCTCAGTGAACGTTACTGTGTAACCAGTCACTGTTAAGCTTGCAGCGTCAGTTAACCCACTGTAAGTTGCGGTGACGGTGTAGGAACCAACGTTATTTGATGTAACGGAGTTTTCGGTCACTGAAGCGCCGGGAGCATTAAAAGTCGTTGATGAGGTGACATCGCCTAAACTATTGCCATATTGGTCATACGCCGTAACGGTGTAGTTTTGTGAAGTTCCTGCTGCAATTGTCGATGTAGTTGGGCTAATGATTATGGAACTAGGCAACGCTGAATTGGCATTTACGGTCAAAGTTGCTGTATCTGATAGCGTGCCCAGAGTTGCCTTGACCATCCAAGTGCCTGCCGCGGCAGATGTGTACATACCGGTGCTTTGATCCCAAGAGCCTCCGGCGGTAGTGTTAATGCTCCAAGTAACTGTGCTGGTAACGTCCCATGTATTGTATCCATCTGAAGCGGTGGCGGTAAAAGCTTGGGAATTTCCAGCTGAAATTGAGGCTGTTTTAGGTGACACTGCAATGGAAACGATAGTCAACAAATGCCCAACAACGTTCAGTGTTGCTGTATCAGATTTTCCGTCGTAGGTTCCAGTTATAGTATAGCTGCCGTCCACGTTAGAGTAGACTGAGTTACCAGAAACAACTACATTGGAGTTTACGCAACTGTAAACTGCCGTAATGCTCCAACTGTTGCCGAATGTGTCGTATGCAGTAGCAGTATAAGATTGAGAAACACCGACATTAACTGTGGACTGGCTGGGTTCGATGACTATATGATCTAAGTTATTCGTGCTTGTTGCATGAGTAACGACTAGGGAAGTAGTCGCAGTTTTGCCTTCGTAACTTGCTTGCACTATGTAGGCGCCAGCTAAAAATGAAGTATAAACGTTCTGAGACCAAGAGCCGCCGTCGCCTCCAGCAGGGATACTCCAAGACGCCACAGTACTTATGTCCCAGCTGTTTCCAAATGAATCGTAAGCTGTCGCTGTACCCGTGGAAGTGTTTGATGTAGCAACGGAGGTTGGGTTCATTGAGGCGGTGATGTAGGCGAGATGCGCTTCATCGGTTGCGTGGGTGACAGTCAAAGTAGCAGTAGCGGTCTTGTCGAGGTAGGTTCCAGTTACTGTCCACTCGCCAGCTTTTTCTGAAGTGTAGGTTGCTCCACTCCAGGAACCGCCTGCGCCAGAGCTTATGCTCCAACCGTTTGAAGCCGAAATGCCGGCAGTCACGTCCCAAGAGTTACCAAACGAGTCAGTGGCTGTAGCCGTATAAGGCTGAGTTGAACCCGCAGCAATTGTCGAGGTGGAAGGATTAATCGCCAGACTGGCTAACTGTGCCTCGTTTGTCGAATGAGCAACAGTCAAACTTGTAGTAGCTGTCTTGCCTTCATAAGCAGCTTGCACAGTGTAGGTGCCAGCCGTGTGAGAAGTATAAACATTCTGAACCCAAGAACCGCCATCATTACCAGCAGGAATACTCCAAGTCGCCAAAGTGCTGACGTCCCAACTGTTTCCATAAATGTCATATGCTGTAGCTGTGCCTACGACTCTATTGGGAGCAGCAACAATCGTCGGGTTAACAGAAACTGTGATGCCAGCCAATTCGTTAAGGCTTGCGTGAGTAACAGTTAAAGAGGCCGTATCTGACTTGCCTTTGTAAGTTGCAGTAACAGTCCAAGTGCCAGCCTTAGTGACTTGCACAGAACTGCCTGTCCAAACGTAGGTTCCGGCGCCGCTACTGATACTCCAAACTGTATCTGGATTGGTTGATATGATCCAGCTGTTGCCTTTTTGGTTGTAGGCGGTCGCTGAGTATAATTGGGATTGACCAGCAGCAATGGTTGCGGTTGCTGGAGCGATGGTGATGGCTTCAATAGAATTGCATCCAGAATGCCAACCGAGCCAGTTGCAGATTCCCTGCCAGTACCCATCAATGCATCTGGTAAAAGTAAGTAGACAATTGTTTTGGGGATCATTTGCCGTAACCGGAGCTGTTAGGTCACCCTTTACTTGGGTAAGACTTGCATACGCAAATAATTGGACGAAAATTATTGTAATAATTATAGCTGTTAGAAATTTGGATTTTTTCATCGTTTTCCTCCGGACGAGGAATTGATAGTTAAAGCTGGCGCAAATTGACTTAGCGGTTTTTTCACTATTTTCATTTGAACTTCTCCTTTCAATGAATTATACTCGCTGATTGAATGCTTAGCTTGTCTTAGGTTGTTTATATTGTTATGCAGAATAGAGGGTAATTATTTTTGTATTAAATATTGATAGAGAATATTAATCATATTTAAAACTTATTTCCGTTTAAAATATGTTATAATAATAAAAATATATCGTAAAATTGATTATTTGTTTTTTAGATAACAGTGAAAAATTACTAAGCGGTCAGTTGACTACCTGAAGGTTGCGCATGCATGTTTGGAGCAATTTTGTAGCAGCCACCCGTCCTCAAAGGCATAAGCTAAGTCGCTGTTTATGGTTGAAGGCTCAAGAGGTGAGAAATTTATCCTCAAAAGTACTTGAAATAAACCATTGGCATTTATTTTTCAGATATTTGCGTTTTACTTTTTAGTCAAGTTGACTTCTGTTATGTAACTTTTTTGCAAAAGTTTTAAGTGCAAAAAAGATAATGTGCCTTTTGAAAAGGGGAAACGTAGTGAGCATCATTAAGAGCAGTGTTGATAAAATAAAAAAGTTGGAAGCTGAAAAACTAAGCCTTATAGCCGAAGTTGAAGAACTCAAACGGCTAGCTGACGCTAAAGGGAATGTTTTAGCAATCCAAATCGCCGCTTTAAAAGAGGAAATTAACTCGCTAAAGGCTATAATGGGCGAGGAGGAACCGCAGTTGCCATCGCGTGATAAGTCTAATGCGACGAATTTGGCTTATGTAAGGGCGGTTGCAGAGAAAACTCTCAAAGAGTCAAGCCAGCTGGGAAATCAGGTTTTTTTAGTTTCGCCCTATAATCAAAATTTTGATAACTGGCTTGCTAACCTGAAGCAGATAGTTTTGGATTTTGAGGCAAACTCGCCCATTAAGGCGGATGACTATTTTGTAAAGGATTGTTCGCAGATTTTTCTTGATGTTGAAGGTGCACTTTCCAAAATAAAAATTGATGAACAAAATGTCGGCGCGGTTGCAAAGGCTTTAGCTGACAGCGATTATTTGCTTGCTGAAACGGATAAGGAATATGTTGAAAAAGCTATGGAACTAAGCCTCAAGCGAGATGACGAAGTTCAGCGTATAACAAATCGCATACATGAATTGGAACGTGAAGTGCAAGGCCAGGATGAAGATAACAACAAACGAAAGATTCTCAAAAAGAAAACTGACGATAAGATTCCTCGAGCATGGCAGGACCTGAAGGCTGCTAAGAACGAGTTAGAAATGGCACAGCAGAATTTTACTGTTGAACAAGGCAAGCTTCGTGACAGTTATGAGATGAAGAAGCAGGACATTATAGCGAAAGTTGAAAGTTTACGCAAAAAGCTGGAGAAACTGGAAACCGATGCTTCGATAGAGGTTAGACAAGTGGCAAGTAAAGCGTTGGCTAACGCTGTAAACGATCTAGTTGAGAGAGCTTCCTCAATTGCTTAACAATAACCAAAATAGAAAAGCTGCAAGCGGAATAAGGCTAGCTGATTTAGCTTATTCGGCAGAAGAAGAATCAAGGTTAAAGTTGGATGGACTTTTGAATTATAAGGCTATGCTTAACTCGCGGATTCTCCGTCAGACATGGCAAATTTCAAAGATTGTTCAGTGTAAATATGAGTTAGTTAAACATTCAATACGGTTTACGCCAGTTGTAGTTAAAGCAAGAGCACTAATCTTGATGAGTGGCTGGAGTCGAGAGGATTAAATGAAAAGCGACCATGTAGAGTACAATTTTAAAGACAGCGTTAATAGAATCGATCAAATAATAACAGCAAAGGAAAATACTTACGCGGAACTGGACAGTATCCCCGCTCGCAGTGAATTAACTTTTACTAACGGTTTTTATGTTAAGTGTTCAGCACTTTGTGTTGAAATTCGCGGACCATCTGAATTAATAGATTTTCATAAAAATAGCGTGCTCACCAAAATTTACAGAAGCTACGTTTCTGAGGTTATTGCTGTCATGAATGGCAGCCCAAAATGTGCTGAAATAAATGTAGCTGGTGATTTTGTGTTAGGTTTTTTTGATACTCCATTGACAGAGGACGTTGACGAAATTTTTTCCACTGGCGGAAAAATTTCATCAATTGTTGATATTATGAATTATAAATTTAGGAATAATAACATGCAAGAAATTGTAATTGGAATCGGAATATCATATGGAAGAGTTTTGGTGGTTAAGGCTGGCTACAAAGGTAGCGGTGTCAGCGAAGTTATTTGGGAAGGTGACGTTGTCAAGGAAGCATCAAAGCTTGCAAGTTATGGAAACAAAGAACCCACAGACAAAGAGACTATGGTTTCTGAAGTTATCTACTATAATTTAAATGACAAGAATAAGCAACTGTTGACTTTGAACTCGGCTAGAGATTGCTACCACGGAGACATAGTGAATTTATACATGAAGAATTGGTACAAACAAAACTGCCATTAACTGCCTTTGTTCGCTTTTTGTGGCTGGATTTTTGTCACAAATAGTAGGGTCTCCTGCAGGTAGGAATTTTTTTGGTAAGCGTTTATTCCAAGTTGCTTTTTGAAATCACTTTTTTTGCCTACATTTTTTGCGCAACTATCATAGCATGAGCCTTGTCGAAAGGCTCCAAATTCACAACTTCCTTGACATCAAAACCTCTTTTACGCAGAATATTGGCTTCTTGCCGATATACCGCTTCGGGATCCATTGTCACATCGATGCTTTGTGCTTTCACCGCAATCATAACCCAGCCGGCTGGTTTAAGGAATACGTCAGCGTTGTCAGCCAGCAGTTTAGCCTGCTCCGGCTGCGCCACATCACAATAAATTACATCCACTTTACCCGAGATGAACATAGCGTATCTCTCGGGCATCCGAGCGTCCTCAAGAAGAGGTGAAATGTTAGGTCGATAAGCAGCAACATTGTTAACTAAATCCCTAATTGACCGCTGGGCAAATTCGACGCAGTAAACGTACCCGTCTTCGCCGACGATGTCTGAAACGTGGCTGGGGGTTGTACCAGAGGCAGCACCCAAATAAAGCACCTTGGAGCCTGGTTCTATGGGCACGTTTTGTACCCCTTTAAGGATAGCTGCTGCCAATTTGCTTCGGAAGGCGTCCCAGATGCGGTATTCAACGCCTTTAAACTTGACGAGGCGTTCGCCGTAAACATTTAAACCAGGCGTCAGGTTGCGTGTGGCTAACCGTTGTGAGCCTTCTTCAAGGGTAGCTGTGTAGATTTCTTTGAATTTCGGGTGGGGTTTAACCTTGAGGGGCACGTCTGTCTCTACTCCGATTCTGGCCGCTTCGGCGTCTTCTTCTGCCCCGGTCGCGTTCCCTAAACGATTGCCCCTGCATTGGGGGTCGGGGTCCTTGGTCTCTGCGTTCAAACGCTGGTCTTTGTTCTTGCCGTTCAAATGATGGTCTCGGCTTAGGTTCTTTAGGTGGCGGCGGTTCCTTGTATTTCTCGTGGATTTCTTCTAAACGCTTGTTAATGTCAGCTTTCAGTTTCTCGCCGATGAAATGACCTCCGAAAGCATCGGCTCTGGCGGCGATTGCTAGTTTCCCAGCGATTACCCGCGCGATTTTTCCTCTCTGCCAGCGTTTAGCATCATGCAGCAATGTATGCTGGAAGATTAATCCGTGTTTGGGCGGCCTCGCACCCGTTTTTAAGGAGCGGAAAAGGGCTTTTTCTGCACCTAAAACCTGAATTGTGCTTGCTGGCCTCATGGCTAAATTCTGCAAACTGCCTGAAATAGCTATCAACCTTGCTCCGAGAAGAGCCCCTGCGACTGCTCGCACGTTAGGCGCCATTTCCTCCATGGTTCTGTCAACGTAGTTATCCATGTTCTTGCGCAGCTCGTAGAATGACAGCACGTTTTTAGCTAATTCTTGTATCTGCTGTAAATCGCGTTCAGCGATGTCTGCGCCCATCGACGATTCAGCAGCTTTTGCAACAAGAGCTGCCCTTTCTTTAGGAACATTTTCTTTCTCCAAGGCTTCGGCTGTGTAGCTTTCTCTGTCGCCTAAATTCATTACCAGGCGGGAGTATGTTTCGTGTTTTTCGATTAAACGGTCAAGTTCGGGGAAGTATACGCCGTACCATTCTCTTAGCCTGCCCATGAAGAGGTTAACTGTGCGGTCTAAATCATCCAGCGTCTGAATGCCCTGAGCGATGATTAAATCCCGTTTTTCAGATGCGCCTTTTATTCTTAACTTAGCAAGTTCCATGCTTACGTTGCGGTTCCAAAGGCTTAGTTCCTGCTTGTCTTTTGCAAAGCCTGATTCAACTGCAACTTCATTCATTAGTGAACGGAGAACTTCGGCTTCGGCAGGCTTCGCAACTTCTACAGTTACGTCCATTTTCTTTTGGATTTCTTCTGCCAAGTTGGCGTTTTCAAAAACAAAAATGTCGTAACTCACATTTTTCAGAAGGGAAATTAACGAGAAAACTTCGTCGGACATTTTCCCAGCTTCTGTTTTAAGCAGGCTTCTTGCTGCTGCTTGAGGTTTTTTCGGAAACAGAACTTTCTCAACTAAATTGTTTTTGTCGTCGAAAGCTGCTACTCCATACGGAAACTGAATTATGAATGCCTTCATTTTTCTAAGCCCCAATAAACTAACTATTGTCACTACTCTAACCTAATAAATAGTTATGTTGCCTTCAATCAAAAAACCCGTTTTTTTCCATATTACTCGGTCATGTTAAGCAGGGCTCTAAGGCAATAGGTTTGCTTCCTAAATGTGAATAAAATATTGTAATAGCTAAAACGAAACCCAAAAGCCCAGCCTGACTGCCTAATGTGCAATAGAAATGGCTTGAAATAAAGCACTATGTTTTCTATTTGATAAAACCAATTAAAAACGATCGCACATTCGGATAAATAGGAAAACTTAGGCGCAAACGAAAAATTTCAGGAAGAGAGAGAGGGGAATATCCGTCTGCGTCTAAGCTAACCCCTCACGCTTTCAGGTTCATCCTCACTGCGTGCTTATAAACTTACATGCAGCTTGAATGATAAATAATAATGTGACTGTATTCTCACAACAACATTGTTTTTCCTGCTGAAGCCAAACATTTTAATTATTCAAAAAACTTGGCTCAAAATCTTTCCTCAATAGCTTGTATAATTACCAGACTATGAATTAAAATAGAAAAATTAGAAGAAAACGTGTAAAGTTAGTCGCAATGTGAGTTCGCCCTTGGAAGTTTCCACTAAATTGACATGTAGTTAAGTTTTAAAGTCTGCCTTGAAATATAGGTAGAGCACCAATCGGGGAGTCAAAGGGGACAAGGGGTTATGGTAAATCAGCCACCGCAACGTGCACGCGGCGTAAAAGTGCTTAAAGCCGTTTCTTCACCTCTCAGGTTGCAAATTCTAAACCTGCTATTCGACAAAAGCGCCCTTGCCTACACCGAACTGATGAACCAGTTAAAAATGAATCCCAGCCGAGACGCAGGCAGGTTCGCCTACCACTTAAAATTTCTCTTAAAAGCAGATTTGGTTGAGGCAGATGTAGAAGCAAAAAAGTATTACCTGACTGACCTCGGTAAGATGGTTCTTGACGTGGCTGACCGCGTGGAGAAGAAAGCGGTTAAACCTAGAGGCATGCTTGTCCGTACTTCACATTTAACGGTGGAAGAGTTTGATGCGAACAAAATAGCTAATTCGCTCATAAAAGAAGCAAAGGTTCCGGCTGAACTGGCGCAGAAAGCAGCTAAGGAAGCAGAGAAACGCATAGTTAAATCAAAAACAAAATACCTCACAGCCCCCTTGATCAGGGAAATTGTTAATGGCATTTTGGTTGAAAAGGGCTATGAAGAGTACCGCCATAAACTTACAAGAGTAGGCATGCCCGTGCACGAGGTAACAAATTCACTGGAATCAAAGGACGAACCCGCTGACTCAGCGACATTACTTGCAAAGGCAGGCCAAGCGGTCCTTGGTGAATATACTTTGCTCAACATTTTCCCAAGAGACATCTCTGACGCGCACCTTTCAGGCGCCATCCACATTGACAACTTAGGCACATGGATACTGAAACCAGACGAGATCAGCCATGACCTGAGGTTTTTCTTCCAAAACGGTCTCAAACTTGATAATCCAATGCAGGTTTCAATGGAGCCCCCGATTAACTTTGAATCGGCGTTGTCAATTGCCTTCAACGTTCTCTTGCATGCCAGCAAAGAAACCAACCTGATGCAAACATGCGATTACTTCAACATTTTTCTTGCGCCTTTCGTAAGAGACGCTGAAACTGCAAGAATAAAGGAAAATCTCCGCTTATTCATTTTAAACCTAAATCAACATGCCGAAGCGACGTTGGGGCTTGAGCTTTCAACTCCAAAAGTAATCGCAGAAAAAGAAGCAATTGGCCCCCAAGGGAAAATATGCGGCAAATACAGTGATTTCATGATAGAAAGCCGACTTTTAGCTTCACTTATCATTGAAATCTTCACGGAAGAGAGTTCTCAAAAGCCGCTTCTTAACCCTAAACTGGTTATAAAAGTTGACAAAGACACGTTAACTGATGAAAACACAAAAACATTTTTCCTGAAAGTCCACCAGTTAGCAGCTGAAAAGGGCACACCATACTTTGCGAACATCACAAAGAAAGATACTGAGAATACGGTTTTCTCTGGTTCGGGAGTTAAACTTGCACCTGACTTTACAGGCGACTGGGAAACCGACACCCTCCGCACGGGCTGCCTTGGTTGCGTAACAATTAATTTGCCAAGAATAGTTCAAGAAAGTGAGAAGGACAAAAACAAGTTCTTCGATTTAGTGAAAGAACGTTTTGAAATTGCCGCCCGAACCTTAGGAATAAAAAACACTGCACTTAAGCAATTCGGAAAAAACTCATTGCCTTTCCTTCTAAAAAACGCCAATGGAGATACCTACTTCAGGCTAGAAAATTGTTCACGTATAGTAAATTTAGCTGGGTTCAAAGAAGCCGTGGAGGCTTTTACTGAAAAAAGCTTAAACTCGGAAGAAGGCCGCAAGTTTGCGGAGGAAACAATTCAGAACATTTTGGCTTTCAAGCAGAAAATCGGAAGAAAACACGGAAAACGCCTTTACCCTGTAATACTTAGCAATTTTGAAGCGTCAGAGCGGCTTGCCCAATTAGATATTGAGAAGTATGGTGTAGCCAAAGTAAAATTCTCAGGCACACGAGAAAAACCCTATTACTCAACCGCAAGAAGATTCCAGGTTAAAGCCGGTGAACCACTTAGCTTACAATCTGAAATGGTGGAGACAACGCAAAAAATGAGAGGGCTAAACGCTGGCGGTGCCTTAAGCATTATAGAGTTGTGGGCCAACGAGTTTAAGCCTGAAGCACTGATGGATTTAACCCGGCGTTTAATTGAAAGTCAATCCATAGAATTCTTCACCTACCACCGAGTAATCAGCCTCTGCGACAACTGCAAAAAAAGCTGGTTTGGAACACTGCACAAATGCCCCTCATGCGGCTCCATGAGCAATCTCGCAACGTTCGACCGCTTCAATTCTACTTGAAGCTTTATTTTACTGCGCCAAGTACCAAAGCCAAAAGTGCCATCCGCACGAAGACGCCGTTGCAGACCTGCCTAAAATAACGTGCCTGCGGGGTGCTGTCGACTTCGGGAGCAATTTCGTCTACGCGAGGAAGCGGATGCATAATTATCATGTCTTTCTTGGCGTTTTTGAGGGTTTTTAAGTCTATTTTGTAGGCGCCTTTAACTTTCGTGTACTCTGTCGGGTCAGGAAACCGTTCTTTCTGAATGCGGGTAACGTATAAAACGTCGATTTGCGGCATTATAGCTTCCAGCGAGGCGTCTTCGGTTACAGAAATCTTGTTTTTTATCGTTTGAAGAACATCTTTGCGCATCCGTAAAGTTTCAGGAGACACCAAAAACAACTCAATGTTGTACATCGCAAGTGCATAGGCAAGCGAATGCACGGTGCGTCCGTATCGTAAATCCCCGACTAACGCAACTTTTAATCCGTCTATACCGCCCTTTTCCCTGCGCATGGTGTACAAGTCAGTGAACGCTTGCGTGGGATGCTCCTCAGCACCGGTGCCACCGTTTATTATCGGAACCTTCGCGAACTCGGCGGCGAGTCTAGCTGCGCCCTCCGAACTGTGCCTGAGCGCGATTGCATCAGCGTAGTTCTCAACAACCCTCACCGTATCCGCCAAGTTCTCGCCTTTCTTAACTGAGGTAACTTCCGCGTCGGCAAAACCGATGTTTGATCCGCCGAGCTTCAGCATTGCGGCTTCAAAGCTTAAGCGGGTTCGCGTGCTGGGCTCATAAAATAACGTTGCAAGGATTTTTCCCTTAAGAATATCGGAGCCCTTAGCTGATAGTGGCTCCATGGCGCGACTAACGTTTAGGATATATTCGATTTCTTGGCGCGAAAAATCCTCTATGGATACAATATCTCTTCCTTGGAATTCCATCTGAAGGCCACCTAAAAACAAGAAGCCGTTAACTGCTAAATAACATTTTGGGATGCTTTCGCTCGCTTTTTTTCTTTGCAAGTTAGAGCTTATATGCTTTTGTTGTTGCCTAGCGACTGCCACACATTTTTAATAATTCGAACAAGGCACTATTAATTTAACTTAGAAATTTTGAAGGAATTTTGATGGAAACAATTTTGGAAAAAGTTTCTAGACGACAAAAAAACCATGAATCTTTTAGTTCACAAGGATACATGCCCCGAGTATATGACGTTAGGTCCCCCTGTCAGTGGCTTGAACATTGTTATGACGGCAAATGCCCAGCTTTCACAAAGGTAAATGGAAACTTTTACTGCGCACGTCCGCAGCAAATTCACAGCTAAACCATTTTTAGACTTTAAGATAGGTTAACATCAGTTCTTCAATGGTGCTATAGCATCTTTTACCGCGACAAGTGAACTACCCAAGCGCTCTTTCGTCTGCTGGCTAAGACTTTAGTCATTGTTTATTTTTCGTTGTGTCAATCAGGACAGCTTACTCTTTTTGAATTGGAAAACATCGAGGTAGCTTCGCTTCTGCTTTGCCAGCGTAAAATACAGCTAAGAACAAAAAGATTTTTCTTAGTCCCTTCCCTACGGCACGGAGTAGGTAACATTGGCTTGTATATCCACGGTTTGAGTAATCGTAGATAACGTGTTGTCGATCACAAGAAAGTAATTTCCACTTGCGTCAAGGTTGGAACTAATTAAAGCCGTTCTAGCTTGTGAACTTTGGTAGAGCGCGCCGAAGTAACTCCCATTCGCATAATTTTCATAGTTAGTGATGTCAAAAACATAAACTATGACGCCGTTGCCGCTCCCACCTTGCACCGTAAAATTTCCTGAAACATGAATGTTCGATGAATTTACGGGAACAGTGAACGGGTAATCTACATACTCGTCCGCATTGACATTGGCTGTCCCATTCACTATATCAGTCGTATAGACTTTGGGCGGCGGCGAGGGGTTTTTGCTCAAAATCAAAACAACTCCAATGCTGCCAGCGACAATAAATACGATTAGAACCAACGCCAGAATTTTTCTTAACTGAACGGTTTATCCCCCATTTATGTTGAATCCACATTTAGCTTTACCAACTTCCTATTGCCTCTGGGATATAAAACTTAGCCAGAATTAGAGTGGAGAAATGGAGAAGAGGCAAACTTAACAGAATAAATATGGCAAATGAAGATAACTCAATGAGCTTTTTACTTTCCATTTCCGCTGCACGTAGATTTAAGTCAGCTTCTTAAGAACCGACTAAAAAGAAAAAATATGGTTTTATTTTACTATTATAACTGGGCAAGGTGCTAAATTCGCAACTTTCTCGCTTATACTTCCCAACACACGCTCTTTCATTTTACTTAAGCCTCTATGTCCAACAACAATAACGTCGAAACCGCCCTCTTTAGCAGCATTAATAATTTCAGCGGCAGGCTCCCCTTCTTTCAGCATTGACGAAACTGACAAATTAGGCTTCACTGCTTTCGCATGAGCAACACTTCTGCTTAAAATTTCGTTATGAATCTGCCTCAAATCCGTAACAAATGTAGAGGTGTTGCCGTCTGAAGAACCAGTTACTTCTTCAGTAACCGTGCCCATTACCAGCGACTCAGAAACATTCAAAATCATGACAGATGCATTAAATTTTTCAGCCAAATTTAAAGCGAAATCTAATGCCTTAAAAGAATTTTCAGACCCGTCAACACCCACTAAAATGTTTTCAATCGCCATAAACATTCATCTCTCAAAGTTAATTCTTAAAACAACCATTAAACTTTTTCCCAACTCAAAACATTTATGGAATCTACAGAAGTTTACTTGCACTTTCAAAGTTCGGACTGTTTTTTCATCAATTTCTTTAAACAATATAAAGGTAAAGTGCATTTAATACCCTAAAGAGGCATGTGGGGGTTCAACAATAAATAAGCATATTCAGATTCTCGCAGCCATGCTTATTATTGTAACGTTAACTTTGCCAATTCTCAATTTTCCCTGCGCCAAAGCCCAGACAGTCACAGATCAATCTTCATGGACCTCAATGGCGTCTATGCCTACTGCGCGGGGTGGACTCGGGGTTGCAACGGTTAACGGGAAAATCTATGCAATTGGGGGCCTGGGCAACAACGGTTTGGCCCTTAACGTTAATGAAATGTACAATCCGGGCACAAACGAATGGACAAGTGAAGCGCCTATGCCGACTGCGAGAAGCGATTTTGCCATTGCAGTTTTCGATAACGAAATATACGTTATCGGCGGAGAAATTGGTAATGAGTATGTTGGCAACAACGAAGTGTACGATCCAGGCGCTAATACTTGGCAAATAGAAGCTTCAATGCCTACTCCTCGAGCCGACTTAAGCGCAACTGTAGTGAACGATAAAATATACTTAATCGGCGGCCAAGTATATTCGAGCACAAGCCCTTACTATGCTGAAACTAATGTGAACGAAATTTATGATCCAGCTAACAACACATGGACTGCCGGCGCACCGATTCCGTCAGCTGTTTTTGGTTACGCATCGGCCTTGATAAATGGCGATATTCATGTCATTGGGGGTTCGCAGACTTCAGGCTTGCAAGGAAGCGACATTTATGTTAATTCACAACAAGTATACAATCCCCAAAACGACACATGGAGTTTAGCTGCAAATTTGCCGTCTGTAGTTAGTTATGGTGCTGCCGCAGCTACTACGGGCTTTATGGCTCCTCCATTGTTATACGTTATCGGTGGATATTATATGAATTCCATAAGCAGCCGCGTTCAAGTTTACAATCCAAGCAATGCTTCTTGGAGTACCGGCGCCTCTATGCCTACGGCTCGGGCTTACTTGGGTGTTGCTGTTGTAAATGATGTTTTATATGCAATCGGGGGATTTGACGGCGAAAACTGGTTAAGCACGGTTGAGGAGTTCACTCCTATTGGCTACGGGACTGCTCCACCGATTATTCAGGTTACTTCGCCTGAAAACGAAACTTACAATGAAGTAGCTTTGAATTTTACGGTTGACAGAAATACTGCGTGGGCGGGTTACAGTTTAGATAGCAGGGTAAATGTAACCGTGATGGGTGAAACCGAATTATATAATTTGTCTGAAGGCGAAAACAGCATAGTTGTTTATGCTAACGATAGCTCAGGCAACATGGGGAGTTCGAGCCCAGTGTTCTTTTTTATAGATACGATTCCGCCGAACATCGTGATTATGGTTCCTCAAAACCAAACTTATGGATCCACAGACATCCAACTGTCTTTCGAGGTCAATAAAACAGTCACTTGGTTAGCCTACAGTTTAGATGGACAACAAAACGTTACCATACTTGGAAATGTAACTTTACCGGCGTTATCTAATGGTTCACACAGTTTAACCGTTTACGCTATCGACGAAGTGGGTAACACAGGTTCAAAAACTGTATATTTCAACGTAGAACCCTTTCCAACAATTACTGTTGTCGGAGTTGCAGCCTCAATAATTATCGTTTTAGCGGCGGGGTACCTTCTTTTTGAACGCAGAAAACCATCTTCCAAAAAAGAAAAAGCCGGTAACCTTCCTAAAGGTTAGAGTTGTTTCGCAGCAAAGTGTCGAGCCGATTTATTCGGGGTTATTTTGCGATATTTCAGGCAAATTCTCCGCTGAGCCAGAGTTTCTGCTTTTTAGAGTTTTGCGTTGCATGAGGCAGCAGCAAAAAAAATTGTTTAGGCAGAAAATTTAAGTACACAAACACGCTGTTCAACGAAGGTCTCGAAACAATGGGCTGTGAAGTTAACTATACTTCAGGAGAACATGCCGGCTGCAGCTCCAAACTTGTAATTGCAGACCGAATCTTCTACGTCAAACTTTTCATTTCTGAACCATCCCGATTTTTCTCAGGAGACCAAAAAGGCGTCATCCAAAAAGAGATTTCGAAAACCGAGTTTGAACTGTGGCTTAACATCTTAGCTGATGATGAAGCTGAGGTTTTGGAAATCCAGAAAAAGATTGTTTTGGGAAAAAAATATTAAGTTTCGTCTTTTTAGGTTGGGTTTTGCCTGAATTTTTTAGTTGCGACTTTGCCGTGGCGTAAGTTGCGACTTTCAGGTGTAGCTGTTTGTGGTTTGGGCTGGTTTTTCGGTTTAGGGTTGGTTTCTGCTTTTTCGTTGCGACTTTGGGATGGGCGGATTGCGACTTTGCATGTTGACTCTATGTTGAAGTTATTGTCGGTTACAGGCGGGACCTTTGTGGGTTGCGACTTTTTAGTTTGATGAAAGTTGCGACTTTTGCTTTTTACGGAGCTATCGGGATAGGGGGCACTGGGAAGAACTGGGTTTCTAAACGTCTTTCCATCTTGTCTTCTTATACGCTATAAACAAGACTATGGCGCACACCGCCGAAAGGATCACCCAATCAAAAATCAGATTGATATTTGAGATTTTGAGGTAACCTGTTGCTGACTGCATAATTTCCGCGACATACGTCGTCGGCGAAAGATAAGCGACGTACCTGTACACATCGGGAACATATGTTATCGGGTAATACACGGGCGGCAACGTAGTGAACAAGAGTGAGATCAGCCTAGAGAAAGCGTAGCTTTGAACCACATCATTTGAGAAAGTTGACAGCATGAACCCTAAAGCTACTGAAATAGCGAATATCAGCAACAGTGCAGCGGATAAAATGCCTATTTGGAGAAGCGAATGCTGCAGGTAAACTCCCGCAAGTGCTATGAGAATGGCTAAAGAGGGGATAGAGTAAACGATTTCTGCAAGAGTCATTCCAGCCATGTACAAGGTTGAACTTGTCGGAGAGCTAACAATCATATCTTGAAGCTTAAAGTCATTTTTTAAGTGAGAAAGGTCTGATTGAAGCGAAATTCCGGCAGAAAAAAACGTCATTATTAATCCGCCTTCAATCGCGGTTCCGAAAAGACTGCCATGAGATATGAAAGTAATTACAATCAGAATAGAAAACGGCGCGATAACGGCGCTTATCAAAACGATAGGATAGTTGACCATTTCGTAGATGGCATTTACTAGAATTCCCGCGAGAAGTTGGCTGAGTTTACTGCGTTTCAGTTATTCATCCCTCGCTTTTTGCCCAACAAGATAAAAGAAAATATCATCTAAAGTGACTGGGGCAATTGAGAATTTGACTGATTGCTCAGCAAAAGCTTTGGCTAAGCTGAAAGCTTCATCTTCATTAGTCATTATCTGCGTAACGCCGCCTTTATCGGTGGTTACTTCTGCATCTTTCAACTGTGGAACCTGCACCTTAGGCGGCAGTTTGATGCTGTACTGGTACCTAACGGTTTTTCTCAGTTCAGGAAGGGTGCCGAACGAAACCATTTTTCCATCTTTAAGAATGCCGATTTTATCTGCAAGTTGCTCTGCCTCTTCAAGATAGTGAGTTGTAAGAAAAAGAAACCGTTCTTTGCCCAGCTCCCTAAGAATCTCCCATAGCTCCCGCCTTGAGATTGGGTCCAAGCCTGTTGTGGGTTCATCGAGAAAAATAATGTCTGCTTCGGAGGCGGTTACGGTGGCAAGGAGAACTTTTCTTTTTGTGCCGCCCGAAAGTTTGCTGGTCAACACGTTAGCGTACTCTTCTAAACCAAGCTTTGCAAGAGACTCATCAGCAAGCCGCTTTGCGTCATTGTAGCCCCAGCCTCGCCAAAGAAGATAAGAAAAAACAGTTTGTTTAGCTGTCATCCACCTTACCGCTCGAGCTTCCTGCGGAACGATCGCAATTTTCTCCCTCAGCTTGCCCTCCTGCCTTAAAACGTCAAAACCGTTAATGCTTGCGGTCCCAGCGGTTGCCTGAAGCTCTGTGGCGAGGATTCTGATGAGTGTGGTTTTTCCGGCGCCGTTTCTGCCGATTAAACCGAAAATCCCGTTGGTTTCCACTGAAAAAGTGACGTTTTCAAGAGCTTTGCGGTGGTCCTCGTAAACCTTTGTTAACCCATTGCATTCAAGCGTGCCCATGAACGATAACCTGAAAACATGACAATATCAATTCTCTATATTTTAATTTGCTTCTGAATTATTCATCTTGTTCCTTGTTTTATGCGCTTTTCTTTTATTTTATTTCTTGATTCCCAAAACAAATTTAATCTCTAAGAAATAACGCTATGAATAAAATTCGGCTAATGCAATTTGGGTTGTTAATCGGGTCTTTGTAGGGTCATGGCTTGTTTATGCCTGTCACCCATTTATTGCTAGTTGACAGCAGGAACCTCAGCAACCAGGTTCTTTAGAATCTTAAATGTGATTGTTGGATGCCACCAGCATATTTTTATAGCAATAAAGCGCTCCCCTTCACAACAACAAGAAAGTACAGGTATGCTTATGAAGAAAATTCTGATAGTTGATGATGATACATATATTCTGAGTTCTTTTTCGAAAGTCCTAACCCAACGGGGCTTTGAAGTGACGACCGCTGAAACTGGACAGAAAGCGTTAGAGAAGCTAAAAGAATGTTCTTTTGATGTTGCTTTGATAGATGTATGCCTTCCCGACATGGAGGGCACCGACCTTCTCGAAAAAGCCAAAAAAGAAATGGAAAAAACCATCAAGATCATACTCACAGGTCATCCGTCGGTAAAAACAAGCGAGAAAGCAACTTTTGAAGGAGCAGATACTTACATTACTAAGCCCATTAAAATGGAGCAACTGATTTCCGTCATCAACTTCTTTTCAAAAGCAAAACAAGAGAATGTCTGACCAGAATTTCCTGCCGTCACATAAAAGCCTTAAAGCGGTTGCGCAAATGCACCTGCACTAAAGCGCCAGCGACCCCAAACCTATTTCATGTTCGGCAAATTTACCCGCCAAGGAGTTTTTGTGGAAAAATGGCACGGAAACCAAGCCAAACAGCCGACCCTAAAACATCCAGCTAAACACAAATAAGAACCGTCAAGATATTGAAATTGAAGAGGCATCGGAAAATGGTGGTTTATTTAGTTCCGTGGGATCCAAAACGTAACTTGCTTGAAGAGGCTAATCGTCTCTATGATGAAGCAGGCACTTTTGACTGCGTTGAAAAAGGTGACTTGGTCGCAGTCAAGTTGCATGTGGGCGAATTGGGAAACCCATATTATGTGCAGCCGTTTTTTATCCACGACATAACTCGCAGGGTTAAGGAGAAGGGCGGAAAGCCGTTTCTAACAGACTCAAACACGCTCTATCACGCGCATCGAAGCAACGCCTACGACCACATGCTTAACGCGTGGATGAACGGCTTCAGCATGTCGCCGTTTATTGTGGCAGATGGGCTCAGAGGCGAAAACTACCGAACAGTCCCCACAAAGGGCATATTGGATAAAATTGAGGTTTCAGGCGCCATTGCGGAGGCTGACGCCATGATTGTTGTCTCCCACGATAAGGGTCATGAACTCAGCGGGTTCGGCGGCGCCATAAAAAACCTCGGCATGGGCTGCACGCCACGAGCGGGAAAGCTTCGCCAGCACAGAACGGTCGGCTTAGAAATAGACAAGTCCAAATGCGTCGGCTGCGGAAAATGCAAAGAAAATTGCGAACTCGCGCTGCCTGAAATCGTTGAGGGAAAAGCAAGAAACACCTCAAACTTGTGCATGCGTTGCCCAATGTGCAAGCATGGCTGCCCCATGGAAGCCATAAGCTTCACGCACCAGGAAAATATTTGCAGGGCACTCGCGTCAGCCGCCAACGGGGTACTGTCCACTTTCAATGCAAACAAGGTTTCGTATGTAAGTTTCGCAAGAGACATCACTCCGAACTGCGACTGTTTGCCTAATCCAGACGAAGCTTTGATGAAGGATGTGGGGATCTTTGCTTCTGACTCGCCGGTTTCAGTTGACGCTGCATTTCTGGAAATGATTGACTACAAGGTATTCAACGAAGCCGCCCATGTTGATTGTATGCTGCAGATTCAAGAAGCCATAGACATCGGAGTTAAAGGCGAAGCCAAACCAGAGATAACAACCCTTTAGCTAGCTAATTCCCAATTTATTGAGCATTTTCTTTTGGCGCCTGCATTTTTCTGCGTCTCATATGAACCAAGTAAAAGACAATCACTATAACGACGACAGCCACAGCAGCTACAATTAAGTATCGGGTCACGCCAACAACTTTTGTCCAATTTCCCCCTAAGTACCAACCAAGACAAACCAAGATTCCGTTCCACATGAGGCACCCAGCAGTTGTAAAAACAATAAACTTGCTCAGCTTCATTTTTGCGGCGCCTGCTGGAAACGAAAAAGTTGTCCTGAAACCTGGAATTATGCGGCTTATGAAAACCATTACGCTGCCATGTTTGAGGAACCATTTTTCGGCGATTTGGAGCTGAGAGGTTGATAAGAGGGCTTTTCCCAAGATTTTGTGTTTAATGAGGGTTTGGACGCCTTTGTACCCGATGTAGTAGTCAACCAGTGAACCAAGTATTCCAGCGATGGTTGAAACTGACAGGATTAACCAAAAGTTAAGGTGCCCCGTGAAAGCTAAAAAACCGGCAAAGGGAAGAATCACTTCGCTGGGAATAGGCACCGAGCATGATTCAAAAAACATCAAGACGAAGACGCCGGAGTAGCCCCAAGCCTGCACTATTGATATGACGCTTTGTGTGATTGTAAGAGCGAGGCTGATGATTGGCTCGCTTGTAACGGGGGCTCCCCCGATAACAACGTCCTCGAAGAAATCGAAGATTATGTAAACGACAGCGGCAAGGGCGATCGCTATAAAAATCAGTTGAGGCGCTTTCTTACGTAACTGCCCAAAGCTTTGAGACTTCCCCAAGAGCCATCCGCTAACCTTAACTTTAACATGAATCTATTTTAGCCTATTCCCACCAAACTAAATAGCTGCAGTTAAGCTACTGTGACCAAAATTTGGCTTCGATTTGAATTTAATCGATAACAAAACTCAACACTTTCCGTTTTCGGGTCTTGGCGCTGCCAGATATTTAAGAAAATAAGTTTCAACATTTAAAATATGAAAAAGATGAGGGTCACTGGACTGGAACCGATGACCCTACTGGAAACGATTCGGAGTTGTTTTTAGTTGAATTCTTTTCTTTCGAATAGTAGGAGGCCTAAGACTGCTGTGACGATGAAGTATATTCCTATGATGGCGAGTCCTTGAGGAACCGATGCGGCGAAAGTGGTAGTAGTAATTGAACGAGGCCCGAACGACGAAGTTGTCGTGACCTTGGGAAGGGGATAAGGCGATTGCAGTATGTTGCCTATTATCCCTGACCCGTAAGTCAGAATAAACCACGGTTCAATCCCGACAAGGTCTGAGACCAGCGTCGAAATCAGCGTGAATCCGAACAGTAAGAGTATAACCGTTACAAGAATAGACATGGAACTGCTCTTAAACAGTGAACTGAAAAAGAACGCCAATCCTAAGACCGCGGCGAGATAAAACCATGCGAAAAGCAAAGACTCAACGAATTGGTAGGGCAAACCGGCTGAGCCAAAATAGTAAAATCCGTTGGCGATTGTAATCACGGCGAATATGAGCATTATTGCGGTAGCTGCTAAGAAAGCCGACAAATACTTCCCAATGTATATTGAAGACCTTCTAACAGGGTTAGGGATTCCGAAGTAACCTGTCTTATTCTGAAACTCTCCTGAAATGGCATCTCCTCCGAAGAAAATTCCAGCCAGTATAATTACAAGGGTTACTGCTGTTCCCCACCAACTGGAATAGAACCCGAGATTTGTAGTTACAAAACCCGCTGGACGCCGCCAAGCCACTATGATGGTAAGGAGCGCGGCTATTAAAAGAGTAATAATCAGCATTATGAGGAAACGACGCGACCTCAAGTATTCTAAAAGCGTATACTTCATTGATACTCGGACTTGCGCCATGCTACTGGGCACTCTATTTCCACATTGTGTTCCTGTTTTGCTCATATTTATCACACCGTATCCTTAATCAAATTAAGATAGACGTCTTCAAGCTCCGAGGCCGCAGGTCTATAACTTATTACCCCAATATTCAATTTTATCAACTGAACGAGAATCTGTTCCTGCACATCCAAGCCTCCGATAAACCTGATCCGCAGGGTTATATCGTTCATTTGTTCCGCCGAGCTAACACCAGAAATTTTAGCTATGTTTCTTGTTATCAATTGAGGATCTATGGGATGCTGAAGGCCAACTTCGACCACGTTTGATCCGCCGGAAAATTTGGAGGTGACGTTTGAAATGGTATCGTAAACGAGCAGTTTGCCATGGTCAATCATAGCGACTTCGTCGCATACCTCTGAAACTTCGCTGAGAATATGTGAACTCATGAAAATCAATCTTTTCTTGCCCTTAAGTGATTTGACGATGTCCCGAACTTCGCTCATTCCTCTGGGATCAAGTCCGGTTGTGGGCTCATCTAGTAGAAGGATGCATGGGTCACTGAGAAGTGCGGAGGCAATGCAAATTCTCTGTTTCATTCCTTTCGAGAACTTACCGACCCGCTTATCCATCCACTCGTCCATATGAACCTCGGTGACGGCTTCTTCTATTCTCTTTTTAATCTCTGCAGTTGGGACCCCTCTGAATTCAGCGATCATAGAAAGGGCTTCGCGGGGGGTTAACGACGGATAAATTTCGGGTGTCTCGATCAACGTTGCAACGGATGCCAATGCTGTTTTCTTGTCAGTATGAACGTTTACGCCGTTTATCAAAGCTGCTCCAGAAGTTGGACGGATTAAGTCAGTGAACATTTTAAGAGTGGTGGTTTTTCCTGCGCCGTTTGGACCAAGGAAACCGACGCATTTTGAGCCTTCAATTTTAAGGTTCAATTCAGAAAGCGCAGTAAAAGAACCATATTGTTTTGTTAGCTTAACCGCTTCAATTGTGGGAACATCGCTGAATGGCATACGCTCATCTCATCTCCCGTGCAAACAGGTCGCCCTTGCTTATAAAGCGAACTCATCTTGAGGGAGTAATAAGCCAAAAGAAATGGCAGATTATGTTCGCAGGCGTAGCCTTGGAAACTTGAGTTGCCCCACATACTTCATTATCCAACCCACTAACTCATCATATGCCTCAGAGCCTTCCTTAGTTAAGATAACTAAACCGTTTTCGTCAACAACAACGAAGCCTTTCTCAGACATCCACGCCAAATACTTAACGAGCTTATCGTACGCCAAACCCGTAGAAGTGGCAAGCGCGGTCTTGTTCATCCTGTTTTTCTCTTTCAACGCCTTGATGATTCGGGCGATGACGTAGAGGTCAGGTTTAGAGCTCGGCTCTGCTGAGTTCAAGGCTAAACCACCTTAGCTCCAAAAGGAGCATATCTAAAGCATGAATCTCTTTGTAACGTCTCAAAAGGTCGCCGCCTAGCAGCGAAAGAACAAGAATTAAAGCAAATGCTACAGAAACAAAAGTGCTGAGAAAAACTGCTCTGTGCAAGAAATAAAGTGTCACGCCGTTACCGACCAGTTGCAGACCAAAAAACGCCACCAACCAATAAGCGGCTGTTTTCATTAGTCCATAAATAGTGTAGCTGAGTTTTCCCATGGAGATTTCATCAAGGGTTTCATCCCAATCCAGCTCCAGCAAAATCTCCAAAGCCGAAGGAAAGCCGCCTGAAAGCTTCTCTTTCCATTCCCCCGTCTTGGTCGCATTCACTTGTCTTCTAACGTAAAAAACACCAGTTGCTAAGCCTATTAATGGGATAAGAAGAAGAACGAAACCTAAAATAAAACTTTGAAGGCTTTTTGATGAATAGTCAAATCCAGAAATTGTGAACAAAATCCCAACGGCAAGAGAGACGACAATTGACCCGATAACAATGAGTAAGAATTTCTTAAGCGAACGAGATAGAGCATTATATCTCTTAATGTGGTCAAGGGTTTCCATCAGCTCCGAAACCTTTGACACTACACTCTCTTCGCTCAACACTGAATCTTTCATTTTGCTCTTAATTCTGGGTTGTGCCATCGAAACCCTTGTTTACGCTTGATTAAATGGGCAATGCCTGAAGAGAAATATAAAGCGAACTCCCTCCGAAGGAGTAAAAAAATTATCCGTTCGTTCCAAAATAAATTAAAATAATGCTAAAGATAAATGATGTTGGGTATCTTTCAAGTTTAGGAAGGTTGTTTGTTTGTCTGCACGAAGCGGGTTGGAATATGTTGCTGGGCGGGTTTTCCGCTTGTTTCCCAGGTTACCTTTGACGGGGATTCTTCATTTGGTTGCTGAGACGCAGACATTTATGGCGTACTTTAAGGGCTTCGAGAAAAATCTTGCCGTTCGCGGAATTTTCGGGAAAGAAACTGAGGCAGTTCTGAAGAACCTGAAAGTGAATTTCATCTGGTTCGGCTATATGGGTGTTGACAACAATGAGGGGCATTTGCTTGTGAACAAACGTTATTTGAACAGCGGAAGTAAAGAAGACATTTATCTTGATGTCATTCATGAACTTTGCCACGTGAAGCAACACATGGAAGGCAGAGACCTCTTTGACCCGAACTACGATTACGTGGATAGACCAACAGAAATTGAAGCATACCGATACGCGGTGCAAGAAGCCAAGCGCATTGGATTAAATGCTGCGCAAATTCGCCAATACCTTAAGACTGGATGGATGAGCGATGAAGTTTTGGCTAGGCTCATAAAGAATATGAATGTGACCCTTTAGGAAAGCTATTTTCGCAGCTGAAAATCAAAAATCAACTTGCACAAAAAAGGTTAGTGTTTTTTAAGCGGTGGTTTGAATGTGGTAAAGGTAGAAGGTTTTGTTTTGTCCAGTTGAGCATTCGGGAATTTCATCTTCGGCGTTTAATGTTTTTAGCCAATCATCAACTGTTGAGAACCCAGATTTCGCCAAATAAAATTTTAAATCATGCTTTGACTGAGCAGGTGACGCCACATCAAAGGTTTTAGCAACGTATTCTGTTTGCAGGTCGCTTGTGTTAGTTTGGGAATCAGCGTAGTTTTTGCAGATTTCAACAAACTCTACAAATTTAATTACAAGGTTAGCTTTACCCTCGGATCCCTTGATTTTGTAGTATGAGTACTGTGGATTTTCGACATGCGTAAGTATGAAAACATTGCCGTTTGTCTTAAGATAATCTAGAGCTTGGGGGGCAATCTCGATTTCTAAAACTTCTGAATCACTATTTTCACTCATACCGCTAACCCACCATTACTTATCAAATATTTAGGGAATATATTACTATTAAACGTTATAGAATAAACAGCTTAAAACGTCGGAAGGCTGGACAAAGCGCTATCATCGACATACTTCAAAACATAATATCGGGAAAAGCCAGCGCGCAATATTTATATGCCTTTGAAACACATGCCAATAAAACGTATCTCACCTATCAGTAGCTGGCGGCATTACTGAACGACTGCATTATGACAAAAAACCAATCATTCTGTAAGAGGAACGAAAAAACTACAGGTTGTGAACAAGTTTCGTTCTGCAGTTGTTTTGGCGGCACTGTCGTCGGCTGGTTTGGAGGCGGCTAAGCTTATGGTTGAGTACAAATGGGTTGCCCTCTCCAACACCACTCTTGGCACTCTGATAGCTGCGATAGACGGCACCATCGTGCTGATTGCCCTTCCAGCCATATTCCGCGGAATAAACCTGAATCCCCTGACCTCCTTTCCCTATCTGCTCTGGATTCTCTTCGGCTACCTCATTGTTACGGCGACTCTTCTGGTTTCCTTCGGAAGAATCTCGGACATTCACGGAAGAGTCAGGTTTTACAACATCGGATTCGCGATATTCGCCGTTGGCTCCATCCTGCTTTTCCTCACCCCTAACACGGGAGACATTGGAGCATTGGAACTGATTTTCTTTCGCATTGTGCAGGCGGTGGGCGCTGCCTTCCTGTTCTCTAATAGCGCCGCCATTTTAACTGACGCTTTTCCGGCGAATGAGCGCGGCAAAGCTCTGGGCATAAACCAAGTTGCAGCTCTGGCAGGCTCCTTCATAGGTCTCGTTATCGGCGGCACTCTAGCAACGATTGACTGGAGGTTCGTCTTTTTGGTCAGCGTCCCCATCAGCGTCTTCGGTGCAGTTTGGTCCTACTTGAAGCTTAAAGAGATGGGCAAAAGAGCCACAGGCGAGAAGATAGATATCTGGGGCAACGTAACCTTCGCCGGAGGGCTTACCGTGCTGCTGGTTTCCCTCACCTACGGGCTGCTTCCATACGGCTCGTCAACGATGGGCTGGTCTAACCCATGGGTAATAGCTGGTTTGACGTCGGGAAGTGCATTGCTCCTCGCGTTTCCGTTCGTGGAAAGGGTGGTGAAGTCTCCGATGATTAAGCTCAGCTTGTTCAAGATTCGAAGTTTTTCCGCAGGTATGCTTGCGGATTTCTTTGCCGCTGTAGCAAGGGGCGGAGTGTTGATTATGCTTAGCGTCCTGCTGCAGGGCATTTGGCTTCCGCTGCATGGAATCAGCTACACGGATACTCCGTTCTGGGCTGGCGTTTACTTGCTTCCGCTTTCCGCTGGCTTCGTTACCATGGGGCCAATCAGCGGAACGTTGTCGGATAAGTACGGCGCAAGGGGGCTGGCAAGTCTCGGTATGGCGATTACATGCGCAACATTTCTTGGCTTGGCGTTTCTTCCCTATAACTTCATTTACCTTGAGTTTGCGGCGCTGATATATGTGCAGGGTATGGGAATGGGGATGTTCGCTTCGCCGAACATTTCTTCGATTATGAACTCGGTTCCGCCAGAGAACAGGGGAATAGCTTCTGGAATGAGAACCACGTTGCAGAACACGGGGATGGTGGTTAGCATTGCAGCTTTTTTCGCCGTCGTCGTGCTTTCGCTTTCGCAGGGGCTTCCATCAGCGTTCGCTTCGTCTCTAACAGCGGCGGGTGCACCGCAGCTTATTCCCTACTTCACATCATTTTCTCCGACAGGATCACTTTTCTCCGCCTTCTTAGGCTATAATCCAGTTGCGTCAATTATTGCTCAGCTGCCGCAAAGCGTTTCTGCAACCCTGAGCGGGCAGACAACCAGCGTACTCACAGGGCTACACTGGTTCCCAACTGCAATTGCCAAACCCTTCGTGGCTTCTTTACACAACGTATTCTATGTGAGCGCTGGGTTAACAGGCGTCGCAGCAGCCGCATCTCTTCTAAGAGGCAAAAAATACATGAACAGCCAAGAAACAACTGACACAAGCAACAAAAAATAATTATTACCGTTAATCGGCTAACTTTTCGGATAACAACCTATCACGAATTTAGTTGGCGCGATGCCATAGGAAGTGTTTATGCGAGAGGCGCTCACGCCATGTCATGAGCGAGCTGCCCTGTCCCGTTATTGCGGGCTATCTCAGACAAAACTAAAAGCGTCACAATTTTTCATCTAACTGTTGCAAAAACTTATAAGATAATTGAAGTTAACGAATCTTTATGAAGAACCTTAAGAGAATCGCCTCTATCTCAATTCTAATCGCTTTAATTCTTGCAGTGTCGGTAGCCAACGCGGTGAATGCTGCCGGCGAAATCCACACGATAAATGTAGGAGGCTACCCCAACACCTTAGCTTATGATTTGAGCAAGGGCGAGATCTATATGACCGTTTTTAACGCTAATTCTGGTTATGACACTGTCTCGGTTATATCGGATAGCAGCAATTCTGTGGTTGCCAACTTGACTGTTGGAAACCTTCCATCTGACATTGCCTATGATTCTGCTAAAGGTGAGGTCTTTGTAGCCAACTCTCTATCTGATACAGTATCTGTTATACCTGATTCTTCTGACACGTCTTCGTCTCCAAGCCCAACTATTCCAGAGTTCACCGCGGCGGCGATTATTTTATTATTAGTACCGGCGCTAGTGACCATTTCTGCGGTTGCGTTGGCAGTAAAAAAATCAACCAGATCTTCTCACGACCAAAATAGATGAAAAAGCGAAAGCGCCAAAATGTACTTGTGGCGACACCTTGCGCTTCACCGCTAATATTGTTAGCAATTGTGGCTTAGTGCTCCATTATTTTGTTGATGTCTCGTGTCATTAAATAGATATTGGGGGCCGTATAGCTTTAGACGTACGTTTAAAACTTACAACCAAAGTTTTGTGTATGCTTGTTTTCATAAATACATTTTTCACATTTCATAGCAACCACGCTGCATATTCCTCGTTATCGTTGCAGTCGAATACAGGCACTTTCTTATAAAAGTTAGATGTAGAGAGACAAAATGGGACCTGCTATGCTTATGGTGGGGCGCGGCGCGCATCAGAACCGTTTTCGATTTTGAGCAATCAGTTATCGAGCGTGTGGTTTATGTGGATTGAGATAAGATCAAGAAATCAGGTTGTTTTTTGAAGCAGTGTCGCTTGGTTTGCTACCTAAGGAATTAGCAATTAAACTTGCAAGATTCAAGATCACGCGGCACCAGATAAGCCGAAGAATTTTAAGAATGAACATGCGATTGAAGAGAGAATTTGGGGAACATATGGTGGAGGCATAGAGGTCGGCACTGGCGTTTTACCAATTTTGTAGGAGAGACTTGGAACGAAACAGGTAAAAGTGATATCAGTTAGTGAAAAAATATGGTATTTCTAAGGATTCACTACAAATATAGCTATTTTCAATTTTCTTGACAGAAAGAATTAGACCAATGAATGCTTTTTCTATTTCTATGTTTTAATGCAAGATTTTATAAATAAATTCCAACACATAAAGATTCATAGGGGAAGCAAATTGAAGGGAAAATTGGCGATTGGAATTATTGCCATTTTGATTATCAGCATGTTCTCTGTGTTGCCGCAAAAGAACAACTTGGTATTAAGCTCTAATATAACCTATGCAAGTGCGTTAACCAATTCGATACCACTTGGCACTCTAACTCAGGTATGGAATCACACTTTCCCGAATGCAAATAATATGGGTGTCATAACTAATGGTAATTATTATTCGACTAATCTTTCTATAGTTGATAATGGCGACATTTTCGTAACAGATAACTCAAATAATGCATACTGTCTTGATGCCTCTACTGGTGAAACGCTTTGGACCTCTACCTTAAACAGCACTTACGAAGAAGGAAACAACGCAGATGATAGTGCTATTGTGATATCAGAATTAGCTAATGGTGTAATTTACTCTGTTTTCTCAGATGGTAATGTCAGTGCGATAAGTGCCTCAACGGGAACGCCATTATGGCATTCTAGCGTTAACACTCCCCTATTTGGAAGTACTTACGGATCCACTTTTTATATCGATTCGGAAAATGGCTATCTTTATGTTTACTGTGTCGATGGTATGGTTACCTGCCTTGATTCTGCGACAGGCAACAAAATATGGAACTACAACAGCACAACCCTAGGTTGGGCCCCATGGAACGGTTTGGACTCAACAAATCCTGTCTTCTCAGCTAATCACGTGTATATATTGGGCATTGAGGAAAATGGTGGTCAAACAACAGGTGGTATATATTGCTTTGACACTACCCAAACTAACATATGGAACGTTGCAACCACACCTCCCATCTGGGAAAGTTCAACACTTGGTTATCCCTTAATTCCATATGGCAATTACGTATATGTCAACGATTTTTACTTTAACAACAGTCTTGATTGTCTTGATTCCTCTACTGGAAAAACGATATGGAATTACTCAGTTCCAAGTGGTTCGCTCAATCCAGATGAAACCTTGGCTATTGCAAATGATGTTTTTGTTACGAACAATTGTGTCTATTTGGCACTACAGGGTTCCTATGGTGGCAACGTACTTTGTCTTGATGCTTCCACCGGTCAATTGATTTGGAGCAGTTATGTTCAGGACCTTTCGGGTGACTACCCCAGCATTTACGTTGTCAACGGTTATGTTTACTTGGATGCTCCAAACGGTCCCGAATTCCTTTATTGCCTAAGTGGGTCAACTGGCGCTATATTATGCAAGTATACAGCTGGCGTTTTTCCAGGTAATAATGGAGATTTCTATCAAGTGAATGGTAATACTCTATTTGCCCTTGCTGGGTCTTCACCTTCTCCTTCGTCAAGTCCTTCCCCCACTGCTACACCTACACAGCAACCGACGCCTTCGCCTTCTCCAACTGCTCTCCTAACTCCAACACCTAAACCCGACCAAACGCCTGTTCCTACCCCGACACTTGCGCCTTCACTGACCCCCACACCAACAACAACTCCGACACCTGAAGCTACGCCAACGCCTAAATCATCACAGACTCAATCAGGTCTTGTAGTCGAAAGCTATGTAATGACCGACCTTAGTGGGAACATAATACAATCTGCAACCATAAACCAACCATACGACATTAGAATAACTATCAAAAACTCTAATTCCATTTCTGAACCTTACAATCTAGAATTAAGCCAGACTGGAGCCTCAATAATGCAGGGTGGCTTGAAGACAGAGTCCTTACCATCCTCGGTTCAGGAAGCTTTACAGTACATTCAGTTTCCGACTGAATGGGCGGCTGCTCCGCATCTCAGGTTATTAATCCACCTTCTCAAGAAGTACCTCCAGAAGGTAGTGCCACATTTATATTCGAAATCACAAGCGACTGGAACTGGATTCAACCTTGGAACTGGGAATATTTGGCGGCCTCAGGTTTACTAGCTGTTGCGACTGGTGCAATACCCGCTGTTCTAAGTGCAGCTTATACCGAAGAGCAACTCGATACCTTTCATAACATCTTCGCAAATTATGAATGGTTCATAAGCAACGAACAATTCGCCTTTGAGCTTAGCTGGGGTAACACTAATATTGAACCAATTTCTGAGCAAGTTCAAGTTCCCGGTACAGGAACTAAGATGCTCGATTACATCGGGACCGTTGCCATGGCAGCGGTAGCAGGGTCTGAAACGCTAATGGGGCTTGAATGGTTAATATTCACTTCTTGGTCAGGAGTTGGTCTCGCAGCAGGTACCACATGCTTACTTGCTCAAGCATTAACGATTGCTATCCAAAACCAGGCTTATATTGCAGCTTCTGATCCTAGTTCAGATTTTACGAATGTTGCTCAGCCTAGCCCAATAATGTTGGAAAACGGAACCCTGTTCGCTAATCTTCCAATTATCCAGGCTCTTCCAGAAAATGATGGCAACCTTGTTTACATGTTGGTAAACATGCTCTCTTGTCAACAAGCACTTACACAATCTATAATAAGATATTCAGGTGCAGAAGGGGCAAACTCCCAAAATTATGCTAAGCTGCAACTTCAAGCAATAATGAACTATACCGCAGAAAGGAATCAATACTTTACAACTTTTCAGAACCAACTTAATTTTTTAACTGCTCAATTTCCTGCAGTCAACTCAACAACAATTCAATCTGCTGAGAATTACATCCAACAAAATGGTCTCCCTCCAGTTGAAACTCAAGTCCTTACTGGCTTAGGGCTCTCTTCGTCTATCAGTTACGTAACTGATAGTCTTTCGTTATTTAATGCTACTACTCTTGATAATTTCACCTTAACCAACGGATTGCAAGCTATGAATGCGACACTTGCTGAAGAAACGAACTTGTGGAACCAAACTTCAGCCGCCGCAAACACCCAAAGTTCACCTCAACCGGGCCAGCCCAACACCCAGTCTAACATCCCTTACGTAGAAATCATTCTCATAGTTACTGTAGTTGCAGCTGCAGGATTATCTTCAGCAGTTGTTGTGAGCCGGATGAAGAGAAACCGAATTGAGCACAAAGCTTAAATTAAAATTGGGCTCATACCCGCTCTTGTATTTGAGGTAGGGTGGCGCATGAATAGATTATTTACGGTAAGCAAGACGATTTTTATAAGTGCTCATTTCGGTTTAGTTTTGATTCCGGTTGCTAACGCCGACTGGATAATGTTCCGCTCGGACCCGTCTCACAGCGGTGCAGGCACAGGAAATCCGGAACTTAGTCCCACCCTAATCTGGAGTTATCTTACTAGTGAGGCGAAAGAATGAAGCGAGTGACAACAAAGACATTGGGCGTTGGTTACCTCCTTCTCGCCATCCTCTTCTTGTTCTGCGCTGTCTCATTATTGTCTCAGCCAGTTCAAGCTCAGAATACAGCGACGGCAACGATAACCGTTGGAAGCAATCCTTCTGGTGTTGCTTTAACCCCTAATGGCGCATACGCCTACGTAATAAATGAATTTGGCGATTCAGTGTCGGTTATAAGCACATCTTCAAACGCAGTGATAGCGACGATAACCGTTGGACTTGTTCCTGAGGATGTTGCTATTACGCCTAACGGCGCATATGCCTATGTGACGAATAGTCAAGGCGGTACGGTGTCGGTTATAAGTACAGCTACGAATGCGGTGACGACGATAATAAACGTTGGAAACGGCCCTGCTGGAGTGGCTGTAACGCCCAACGGTGATTACGTCTATGTTACAAACGAAGGTAGCGGTACGGTCTCGCTGATAAGTACATCGTCTAATACGGTAACGACGTCGGTAACCGGTTTAAATGTTCCTGATGGCGTGGCAGTAACTCCTAACGGTGCATACGTCTACGTCTTAAGTAAAGGCAGCAGCGGTACGGTCTCGGTGATAAGCACATCTTTGAACACGGTTACGGCGACTGTTCCAGTTGGAACAAATCCTGAAGGCATTGCTATTACGCCAAACGGTGCATACGCGTATGTAACAAATTATGGAAGCAATTCGGTGTCTGTGATAAGTACCGCTTCAAACACGGTGACTGCAACAATAACTGGGTTAAGCGAACCTACCAGTGTCGCTGTTTCCCCTAGCGGCGCATACGCCTATGTAACAAATAATGGAGGTAATTCGGTGTCGGCGATAAGCACGGGTGTTCTGGCTGCGAGTGTCTCGCCTACTTCTTGGACAATGATTGTTGGTCAGACTCAGGTGTTTACTGCTACTGCCAGCGGCGGTTCTGGATCTTACCTGTCTTATCAGTGGTATGCAGATGGGACGGCCCAGTCTGGTCAGATTTCGTCAACGTTTAGTTTTGCTCCTGCCTCTGCTAGTACTTACTCGGTTACTTGTACGGTTACTGACAGTTCAGGCGCAACTTCTGCTCAATCCAATACTGCGGTAGTGACAGTGAATCTAACTGCAGCGTCTTCCCCTACCGAAGCACCTACGCAAGCGCCCACACCTGTGTCCACTCCGATACAAACTTCTCCGCAATCAGCAACGCCTACACCTACAGATAGTGTTTCTCCAGCAATAACTGCTTCACCATCTCCTGCAGTTCCAGAATTTTCGTGCCAAATGCTAGGAACTATGTTAATTGTCGTGATGATCATAGTCTTGTTTTCAGTTATCGTCGAAAAAAAAGAAAATAGTCGGAAAATGGGAATTAATATGATTATAAAATAGGCGATTCCTTCAACTATTCAACTCTTGATACTTCAGCTCCGATTGGTGCAATAGATAGTTTTTTAAGAAGATGCTATATCTTCTGTGCTGAAATTTAGGTAAGCAATCGCTCAAGCTCCTTCCATCTTCGTCCCCTTCCCCAAAAGTTGAGTGAGAAGCTTGTTAGTATCGCGCCGTGTCAATATCGACAGTAGAATTTTCCTGTTTTTGCGTCCATTTTTTTTAAAAATAGGCTATTTATTATTTGACCATTGTTATTTTTAAAATATCCTTTTAGCTGTAAATTCCAACCTCCTAAAAGTTTATCGATTTTTTTAGCTAAACCATGCAAGATGTACACATTGGTAGATTAAAATGCCAAAGGCTTAAAAAGAAAATGAGGCAATGAGTTTAATTTCAGAGGGAGACTTATGAAATTTCAAAGCATATTTGGTCCTAAATTAATTAGTTTTTGTAAAATCTCTGTTTTTCTAATAGCACTATTACTTTTAGTCTCTGCTAATTTTTCGAATAATGTCGTAAAGGGAACTGACACGTCTGGACCGCTATCTATAACCCTTGCTTCATCACAAACTTTACAAGAAATCACCATTTCATCAAATACAACGATTACATCAGACCTTTCATGCTCCAGTTTAACAATCCAACAGGGAGTAGCCCTAACAACGAATGGGTTCAGTATAATTTGTTCAGGATTTTTTACTAATGACGGGACAGTAATAACCGGGTATTTAGAAAACGGTGGAGAATACAGCCGGAATGGTGGATCTTGCCCCAACTCTTATGGAGGATCAGGCGGCGGAGCTGGCTACAACATTATAAACGGAGGGAATGGAGGCGCAACCTTGGCTCAGGGAGGATTTGGAGGATACCAACCAAGTGGTACGAATTATAATGGCCCGACCAATGGCTCCACCCCAACAACTCCTACCTTGACCAATTCTTTCATACAAACAATGTATGCGAATGGTTTTGCCAATTATTTGTCCGGAGCAGGCGGAGGTGGTGGGGAAGACACAACTGGAGTATCGGGATACGGGGGATCAGGAGCATATGGAATCTATATTCAAGCAAATGAAATCTCAAACAATGGTAATATCTTGGCAAACGGTCAAAACGGCGTCTTATTTACTCCAGGCATGGTGTTGGGTGGTGGAGGCGGCGGTGGGGGAGGTGGTGGCGTTATACTTCTAGCATATGGAAGCGGCGGCATAACACAGGGAAATTGTAGTATTAACGGAGGAAACGCTTATGGTCAAGGAGGAAACGGTCAGCTACTGCTTTATAATTACGGCAGCAATCCTCCAATTCAAGCAGGGGCTACTGCTTCGCCCAATCCGTCTTCGACCACGTCGCCAACACCTTCCTCATCTTCATCAACAAACCCCGGCACTTCACCGACGCCAACGTCCTCACCGACTTCTACAACCTCCCAGACAGCAACAGCTACTCCAGAGTTCCCATCATTTATTATGGTCTTAGCCGCATTCACCTTAGCCACTGTTGCAACAACGCTTTACTTGCGAAAAAATAAGAATCATTCAAACAAGATATAGACCAAAAACTGCAAAAACCTAAATGTTAACAGAATGGGTGAAATTGCAAAAAATAAGCCGGAATTTAGCAAGATTTAAGCAAAATGCGGGGGAGGGATTTGAACCCGCGGGTGCAGATGGAGTCTTTATTTCAAGCACTCAAAAGTGTTGACTCTTCTTTTCTTTAATAATGGTTTTGATCCAGATGGGTTTTAGGGACGGCATCCCAATCCGTAGAGTAAACTTCCAAAAATAGCCTGATTCTACAAATTTGGCAAAATAGAGCTTGTGGTTTGAGCGCCCCCTTTTGGGACCAAATCCTATCGGATTCGCTTGATAAAGCATTTTCTTGGGTGTTTTGTGTATCTGTAAGATTTAAACGCTCTCCGGAAATGCCTGAACCAGAAAAATTAGCTGTATACAAAATGAGCTAAAATTAAGCTGCTCATCGCTAATGCACTTCATATCTATTAGACTGTTTTATGTTAATTTGGTGGGGCCGGCCGGATTTGAACCGACGACCTTTACCCAAGAACCACGCGAGGCGGTTCTTTACGGGTTTCTCTAGACACGCTCCAGAACTTCGTCATTCTCCGAGCGGAGTCAGCAAACCCGTTGCTTGCTTCTGGAGCCCGTCGTCATACCTGTCTAGACTACGACCCCACTGACAGGCTCGGGCAATTAAGTAAACCTGCAGCAATAAAAATTATTCGTTTTTCCAAGAAGCTTGCTTTAGCTATTTGCATTTTCGGGAACAAACCGTCTAAGCCTTTGAAGCGAGAGAAGTTTTTCTTTGTCGCCGATTTTTGCTTCCTGCACGGATTGTTTGAGGATTTGGATTGATTCATCCATTGCTTTGCGGTCAACGGGGAAGGGGACGCCGTCTTTGCCGCTGTAGGCGAAGCTGAATTTAACGGGGTCCTCCCAGCTGGGTTTCTCGCCATAAACCAGCTCAGCAACCAACGCTAAGCCGCGCACTGTGGCTGGTCCCACGCCTTTAACGCTGAGAAGCTCTTCGTAGTTGTTTGGTTGGAATTCGTAGACACGGCTAAGGGTATCCCAGTTTATGTTTCGGGGCATATTGAGGCTGGTTAGGGTTTGCTTCCAAGGGTCATCCGTTTGGGGAAGCCATGCTTGCAGGGACGTTTGCTCAAGCGGTTTGGCTGTTGATTGGATTAGTTTCATTAGTTTGCGGGTGGGTTCCTTGGAAAGGTCCACGCTTGCTCTTCGTGCAGCTTCGCTGGTTTTTGCCACCATGTTCAAAGCTATTTCCCTTTTTACGTCGCCAACTATGGCGTTTTCTGGTTCCACAACAAAATCCGTTACTTTGTCGGAGAGCCAGTGGTAGCGTCTTGCTGTCTGGTCTTCCGCGCTCATGCCCTGCTGAATCACCGCCCACTTCTCATCCTTGGTCACTAAGAAGGCGTGGTGATAAAGCTTAAATGACGTCAATGGAGAAATCTCCCGCGCAAATTCTCCCTCTTTTTTTTATGGTTCGAAAGAGTGGGCTAATACTCAGTTACGTCTCGCAATTAATGCTTTGCGAGAAGGTTTTGAGAGTCAAGGTTTTTGGTTATGGCCGCAGAGATTAGCCTATTCCATCATTTTAAAGACTGAGCTTGAAGGTACGGGTTGGAAATGGCAATCTAAGAGAATTGACAATTGGATTCATCGTTACGAGGCTAAAATAAAGGCTACTTCTAAAAAAGAGTCGTTTACAGCCTCAAAAGAGGCTGACTCTGCAAGAGCAGCAGAGAGGCGTCACTAGGTTGTCAGTTCTTCAGGAGCTGGATCGATCCAACTATATTTATTGTAAGTTATGGTCTGCTGGTTTAATCCAAGAAGCTAACGATTTCAAAAATACTGGTGTTCTTTCGGCAGTTGGAAAGCAGATTTTAAAATTGACCGATGAGCAAGTCCTAGAGTTTGATGAAGTACGTTTTTTAGCGTCGGGTATCCCGCCCACGTCGCCAAGTGGCGACGACGAGGCTATTATCAGTAATATCCCAAGTAACACTATTTTGGCTGATCTGCCTTTCCAGATTTTTGAAGCTGACTGGGATTTGGTTGGTCATGGGCACGCTAAAACTACGTGTGGGATGCCTTTTTTTGTAGGCTGCTTGGAAGACCATGAACCTAAACAGTTGGATGATGCGATTCACCAAAATCTTGTCGTCCATGATGAATGTTTGGCTAATGGTGCTTTTGTTAGGGTTCAGCGTTTTTGGTGCCATAGGCCTAGCTGTCCGATTTGCCTGCAGCGTTGGCGTGCGCGCGAAACTGCTAGGCAGCTTAAACGATTTGTTGCTTATGATGAAAAAAACGGGACGGAAGGTAAGCAACTACACTATTTTGTGAGTGTTCCAGCCAAATTTTACACTTGGAGCGTCGCAAAAATGAAGCGTTTTTCGTTAATAGCCGCTAAGCTGGTCGGTTTTGAAGGTGGCAGTTGTGTTTTTCACTCGAAACGGTTTAATCATGGAAAGCCTTATTTTAGCCCTCATTTTCATTTTGTAGGTTATTCTAAGGATATTGACGGAGATAAAATAGCTGAGGTTTACACGTATGGTTGGGTACATTGTAAGGGTACTCCAGTATTGCAAACTTCCCTTTACAAAGAGGGTGACGTATGTATTGTTGCTACTCGTAGTAATGCCTTGAAAGTTCAAAAGAATGCGGGTTTTTTCCAGAAAAACAAAGGGTTACGGAATAGCCTAGCTGGTACGATTTTCTATGAGTTGGGGCATGCAAGCGTGCCTCCTGGTCATGGGCACGTAGTAACTTGGTTTGGTAGCTTGGGATATTCCAAACTTCCCCTTAAAAAGTCAGAATTACACGGCAAAAAAGAAGAGCAGTGTCCATGGGGTCACGTCCTGCAGGATATCGTTTATGTTGGCGACAAAAAATTAGGGCTTGCCGAGGAAGAAGAGGGGTACGTTGCTTACTTGCCTTCACGTGAAGGTTGGATCTATTTGGAGCGTTGGAAGAAAAAGGATCCAGGTGGATAATATTGAGTAGAAAAGTAGCTTTCATGGTGGATAAGGTGGAAAGGCTGAGGGAAAAAGAGGTTTTTCAGGTAGAAATTGGAGTAGCCAAGTATACAGAGGTGGATGACGTGGGAGAGGAAGAGGTTTTAACGGAAAAGATCGTCCGTGAGGCTGATGTTGTTGTAAAAACAAGCCAAATTATCCTTATTTTGGATGAACTGAGGCGTTCTCATTACCAATTTGAGGCGCTGCCCTTAGTTCATGACGCAAAGGAGCTTTTAGATGAATTGTATCGTGATCTTGCTAATTTTGAGGAGTTTCATTGAGTGTACAGGTATCATTATGGGCGTAGATATCGGATTAGGCGGAGTTCTGTTCCGTTGGCGCCGAGGCATCGGCGTGCTAAAAGGCGGTTGTTATGTAAATGTGCTCACTGCGGTCGGGTTTGGCGTGCGCGATCTGAAAAGCTGCCTCTTCGGTGTCCTGCATGCGGAACTAAGGACTGGAAATATTGACGAGTGATGTTTTTTGCTTCCTAGTCTGGCTTTTTTCGTGTAAAAAGTGCTAGTCGTGGATGGGAACCGTTCATATTTCTTCATTTTTGTTTTTTGAAGACTGCCCTGATGTAAAAAATCGGTTTTTCCTGTTAGGTCAAAAAGAGTCGAGTACTTTGTTGTGTCCAGGTAGGGGTTTGAGTTGAAAAAGATGGGTTGTCTACATGACAGGCTCGCCTGTTGTCAACTCGTAGCTACGGGTCTTTTTTGTTAGGCACGCCTAGGGCATCAGGTTCAGTCGAATACAAGTGAACGGACGTAAGCCATATAGTGGGTGTATGTGGTTGTACAGACGCTCTAAACAGTTGTTTACTGGCCAGAAATTGCGCTATGGGAAACGTTCTCATGGGGTATGGTCTTTTTTTGGACGTTTGATAGGAAAGTGACTACTGTAAAAATTTTCGGAAAAGCTAATATATCTTGTAGTTTATACATGTTTTTGAGGTAATGATGTAAAAATGTCACTTGATGCTTATGAGCCAGGGAAAATTAAAACCCGAAGCTACAAGCTTGGTTTGGACGATTTAGCAGAGTCGAAAGCTGAGGAATCAGCTCCTGTTTTGACTGAAACTGAAGGTATAGAGGCACCATTGGACGTAGAAGCGTTACTGATCGCTTACGGCGCGCGGGCTAATCCAATGTGCGAAATGTCAGAGTTCTCAAAATTCAGAGTTTCAGGCATGGACATTGATAACGCGCAAGCTGCTGCGACCGATTCTTGCATCGCGGGCGGAAAAGTCTTGCTTTCAGACAAAGCTCATGCTCTGGGATACCAGAAAAAGCCTTGGAAAACCAAAAATCCTTAAATCTTCATGGGTACCTTGTATAGGTGCTGGTTGGGCGTCCGTGTCACGCTCATTGTCTGGGCGAAGTGGGTCTTATATGCGTTCGACTCATTTTTTATTACCTTCGCGGGCGCCTAATCGCCTGGGGTTAGGAGGATCTGCTACCCCTCCCTCCTCCAGCAAAATTTTTGGATAAAACACACGAGTTGTGTTTTCTAGTTGTCTATTTTTTTGGCTTGTGAAAATTTCAATAAATTAGCTGAAAACAGTGGTATTTTACAATTTAAGGCTTAATTTTAGCTAAATTTCTGAATAAATGTTATTTTTTTGTACTGCCTAAAACCCTATAATTTTTAACGGAAAATTATTTAAAGATAGGTAGCCTCGCTGTGTTTTGGTAGCAGAAAGATGGTTGTTAGTTGTTGCCCTCAATGCAGTTCAGATCGTCATTACAAAGACGGCTTACGCTATCTAGATAATGGTTCTCAAGTACAGCGTTATTTATGCCGAAACTGTGGGTACCGTTTCTCTCAACTTGACGTAAAGGTCAATATCGCTGGAAAGGTCGATGAAACTTTTGATTCTGGAAAGAATCGTCATGAGGTTGGGATCGCTTCGTGTGATGGTGCCGTTGAGAAAGTTTCTAACGGTGCGTCTCTCGTTTTCGGTGAAGATGTAGGTTCTCATAATGCATCATGCCTTTCTATTGTAGAAAAAGAGTTAAATACTTTACCTTTCTATAATAGTAAGTTTCAAATATGCGTCAAGGAGACGAAAAATTTGGAATCGCAAGCAGAAAAGACTGTTTGCGTGGGAGAAAAAGATAGTCTAATAGAATACGCATGGAAAGAGAAGAAACGCGGTATAGCAGACGCAACCATAACACATAGAGTTTTACGTCTCAATGCGCTTAGAAAAAAAGGTGTAAACTTAAGCAATCCAGACAGTCTTTTAACGGTTCTGATGACGGAACAGTTCTCGCCAGCATCAAAATTCCATTACGTTCAGGCATACATCAGTTACGCCGGGGCGTTTGATATTCCTTTTAAAAAACCCAAAATCGCCTATGAGCCTAAACAGCAATACACGCCAAAACCCTATGAAGTTACAACATTACTTCAGAATCTCGGCAAACAACAAAGAGCGCTTTGTATGTTGTTGGCAGATTGCGGCGCTCGAATAGGTGAGGTTTCGCGGTTACAATGGAATGAGATAGACGTAACGGGTCAAATAGTCTATATCAACCACCCAGAAAAGGGAAGCAGATCTCGCAAAATCCACGTTAGTCAACAGACTATTACAATGCTTCAATCTTTGCCAAAAAAGTACGCGCCATACGTCTTTAACCCGAATAAACGCGCTCTACAGTCAACTTTTGCACGTTCCAGGAAAAGAATCGCTGACAAACTTCAGATGCCAAATTTGCTTAATATCCATCATCACAGTTTTCGGCGATATTTTGCAGACCAAACCTATAAGAAAACTCAGTTCAACGTGAGAAAAGTACAAGCTCGACTAGGGCATAAACGGTTAAGTTCAACAGAGAAATATTTTGGCGACTTTGATGACGAAAACTGCAGCTATGAGACAATGCGAGTCTATACGATAGAGCAAGCAGAAGAAGCTAGGCAAATGTGCTATGAACTGTTTGATACCATGCTTGACGAGAACGGAAAAACCTGTAAGCTATACAGTAGGCTCACGTGAAAAGCATGGTAATCGAGAAAAAAACATGTATTCAAAGCTGGTATCCTGCTTGGATGGCGGTGTTGTCTATTTTCGCAGCCATTTTGCTGTTGTAGGTAAGCGTTTTGATTGTTTCTTCTGAAAAACCGAATTTTTCGCCAGCCAAAGCTATGTCGGCGGGTGTTTTTCTTGAGGTTTTGCCTTTTCCTCTGCAGACGGCGATGCCGTGCTCTTCCGGCGATAGGGCGCCTTTGAGGATGCCGGTGACGACGGTTGTTACTCCGCTGCTGTGCCAGTCATAGGCTAAGACGCAGCCGAATGCTTGAAACCAGTAGGGGTCAGATAACCGCTCAATAAACTTGGCTGTGCCCTGCTCCTCAACCATAATATCCGCTATTTCTTTGGCTAACTTACGCATGCGCACGGTAAGCCATGAAGGAGCTTTGCCGCCGTGAAACGGAAGATTCGCGACGCCAGTTCTATACATATTTTTCACTTTTACGATTCTATAAGGAAATAATGAGGCATTACGTTTTGAATGTTATTGAAGCTTTCACGGCAGTTTCATGGGGGGACATTGGTTTCCAAAATTGTTATTTGCTTGATTCGGATTTATAATTGTCGGCGATTTTTTGGCTTCGAAATATCTTTCTTATGCTGACCGCACAGGCGAAATTGCATTTGCCGTTATGATGGTTATAATAATCAACGGCTACGTTGCCTTAACGGACCTTAACTCAGGATTCATCTACATTGTGGCGGTTAATCTAGGCGCCTGCGCCACTTGGGGCATTATTGACGGCTTAATCTATGCTGTTTCAAGCTCAATTGAACGCAACAACGTTAGAAACAAACTTTTGCAACTTAAATCTGCTGTGAACGGGGAAAATGTTTTGGATAGGGTTAAAAGCAGTTTAACGGACACTTTCTTGGCAGATTTAGATGATGAAGGCAAGGAAGCAGTAGCCAGAGATATTATTGCGCATGTGCCTCACAGTTCTTTAGGAGAGAGCAAGGCTCTTACAACGGACGAAGTTATGGGTTGGTTATCCATCATCGGCATCTACCTGTTTGTAGGCTTCATGCTTGCCCTGCCCTTCCTAATTTTACATGACAAAGTTTTAGCCTGGTTCATCTCCAACATAGTTGGCGTCTCATGGCTTTTCTGGTATGGCAGACAACTTGGCAAAGTTTCAGGAAAGAACCGCCTGCTTTTCGGAGTACTGATGGCTTCAATCGCAATCGTTTTTCTTGCCTTATCCTATCTTGTATATGCAAAATAATTTCAAAAAATTAAATTTAATTGAGAACCTAAGAGATGCATTTAAATTTTAGAGCCCTTTTTCGTTCTTTTTTTTACCACCCATGTTTGATTGTTGATGCGGTAGTTGGATGCTTGTTTTTCTTAACTTCCTTTTGATGTTTAAACCTGTTGATTTGGACCTCGTTGTTTTTTACGTCAACCCAATGTGTGACGTTTAGATGCTTGCGGTAGACAAACTTTGTCACCATTCTTGCCAACACAAAAGTCGAGACATCATCCATCTTTAGCTCCAAGCCCCAAGAAGTTATTGATGAATTCAATTTGGATTGGCTGTGCAAGAAATTAGCGAGGTTTTCTTTCTCCTCGTCCAAATCGCCCATAATTACCTTTACGACGCTCAAGTTCCCACTCTATTTATGCTATTTCACTCTTCTGCCTTTTAAAACCTACTCTACTCCGATATGGTTCACCCAAATTTTTGAATGGCAGTTGAACGGTTTAGGTTAGTTATGGTAGCTCTATTGTTCCTGCGACTCGGAGCTTTGCACCCTCTAAATACATCAGCACTGCCTTGTCATGTGGGCGGTAGACGAGTGGTTTATCAAGCGATAAGGTTAAAGTTGGCTTTTTCGGGTCGCCTGTTTCGGCAACAGTTTCCACTTTAGCGGTGATGAATTGCGCCCAATGACCAATATGCATAACCATGCCCTGCTTTATCGGCGTCTGCCAATACTTAACCAAAGAAGCAGGGGCTTCCAGCTTGGCAGAAGTCTTAATTGAAGGGTCATTTGTTAAAACTGCTCCCCGATCTAAATCTTCCACTTCGACGTTTTTCAATGCAAGCCCAACGCGGTCGCCTTCGCCTGCAACGTCAAATTCATCATCGTGTTTTTGGATAGAGCGGACCTGCGCTGTTTTCCCGCCCGGAAGAACATTTAGCATCGAATGTTTCTGAACGATTCCGTTTGCAACAACCCCCAATACAACGACCCCGACGCCTTTAACGTTAAACGAGTGGTCAACAGGCACGGTCCCAACCGACTGCTGCCCAACTGGAACTTCTGCATTTTTTTGTTTTGAGGCTTCTGCCAACAGCTGCTCTCTTAGATAGTTGGGGTCATCGTTTGCGAATTCAAATTTTTCGAGGACGGTTCCTTTTATAAGCGGCAGGATTTTTTCTTTAGGAATGTAGTTTCTCAGAATGATGAAGCCGCTTTTGATGTCGGAGCATTGAAGCATAACTAGGCTCTCGCCAAAAGTAGCATCTAGCTGGTCCACAACTATTATTGCCTCTTTAGATAGGGAGACGGCGTAGAACAGGGGTGCCAGTCTTTCGGGGTAACGTGTGGGTTCAATAAGGGTAACTGTGTCTTCGCCTTTTTTTATGTTGTAGAATGTTATGTCTGTGGATGTGCCTTTTTTGGCGAGGCTGTTGCCGTAGTCTAAAGCGCCGATGAGGGCGACTGTAATGTTTCCCATATTATCATTAACCTGTAAATCACCGTATTGTGCCTCGCCTTAAAGATAAGCGTTATGAGGCAACATGGTTTTTGGGTATCATGAGAAACCGAAAAAGTTGTTAATGTCTACGTCAACTCCTGTTTCGAAAGGTTCATAAGGTATTGGGTATTCTTCTAAACGGCAAGAAATGGCGGAATCAACTGCCAGTTCAAGGTAACGATCAGCTTCGCTTAAACGAGGCGGGTCTGACCAACGGAAAAGGTTAAAATAGTCCGATGAAGAGGTGAAAAGGTATGGAAAATATTTACGCAGCAATGCTCCTTCACAAGGCAGGAAAAGGAATAGACGAGGATTCAGTAACAAAAGTTCTCTCAGCAGCAGGAATCACAGTTGACCCGATACAGGTAAAAGCACTTGTAGCATCACTGAGCGAAGTAAACATTGATGAAGCAATCAAAGCAGCCCCAGCAATGATGGCGGCGGCTCCAGTTGCAGCTCCAGCAGGCGGCGCAGCGGCACCGGCAGCAGCTCCACCAGAGGATAAGAAGAAGAAAGCTGAAGAAGAAAAAGCCAAGGAAGAAGCAGCTCTAGAAGGATTAGGCGCCCTATTCGGGTAAAATACGCCTCTTATTCTTTTTTAACCATTTTTCCCCAGAATTTATTTTCGTTTTAACATATAGTTCGCAAAAATGCCGTATAGACGTTCTAAAAGTTAAGAATGCTCATTGTATCGGTAAACTGCTTTGCTCTTTGGGGACCTCAGGCAGTTTACTTTCAGCAGGTATCTTGGATGCTTTTCTTCTGTCGCTAAGCAGTTTCCAAGCGACGACTGGCGCCCATCCTGTTAGCATACAAGTGGTTGCGGGCCATCCTCCGATGTTTCTTCCAAGAATGGGAACAAGGTCATTGATTATATCTTGCAGAAACGCTTCCCAGATGCCGAAAGATACAGCCATCGCAACTGCAGCAATAATAGCTGTTTTCATTCCGAACTTTTTGTCTGTTTGCACTGCCAATACTCCTGCAAAGAAGAAGTCACCTAAACCAAGCCCTCTAAATTCGATGCCACTGAGATGCGTAACAGGATTAATTACTGTAACGATAGGAGTGTTCGGCAAGATAACCAGTACAGGAAGCCCCAAGCCGGTAAACGAATTTGCAGCAGTCAGCATTGCCGATGAACCGATAACCAAAATAATGTCCATAGACGTCAAAAGAACGGCAAAGAGCCCCACTGTCTTCCAGTTAAACAGCGAGCTAAGATACAAAATAATCAAAACAGCAAAAGTTAAGCCGAAAACATCCAGGAGGTAAGGAGACCACACTGCTGCAGTCCCCGAGTTATTTATGAAGTTAAAGAAGACAAATAGCAGAACAAATATTGCAGGTGGTTGTGCAGCTACGTACCAACGTTGTTTAAGCGAGGTCTTTATCTGCTCGTAAACAGCTACGCCAAAGCAGAAGGCGGCCAACCCTATGAATGCGACAACTCTAAAGATTGTGAAGGCATCATGAAATGGCGCTAATGCGCAGACGACTCCTGCAACTATAGATGCAGCGCCAAAACCGATGGAGATGAGCTGAGCCCTGATTTTTGTGATTCCGCTGAATACATATGAAATAGTGAAAAGCAGCGTAGTGTATGATGACAAAAAGAAGAGAAGTATGACGTCTTCAAAGAGTCCGCCGGGATTATACATTGCAGCGAAGGCTAATCCCGTAATAATTATTGCCATGAAGACAACAAGGATAACTACGTCTCTCATTTTGAACTCTTTTTCCTCAACTGTTGACATCAATTTTCCGCCACTGCGCTTGTTCAAAAGCAAGGCAACTATAACTACAGCGAACAATGCGAGTGGCATTGCTATGTCAAGAGTGGGCATGGAGAGCAGAATAATCAGCGACTCATTTATGCCTTTAGCCAAAAATGGAAAAACGTCCCAACTTATACAGCGATATAGTAACTCGGAGAGCATACCTACTTATTGTGTTAGTATCGAAAAATATGGTCTACATTTAGCTAGCCTTTTTCAGCGGCAAAATTAGACCCACATAACTAAAAATAAACATTGAAAATTGCCAGTGTAGCCAAAAGCGCCTCTTCAGTTCGAACCGTCGCCGTTCCCTGTTCAGGAACCGTATTTACAGTAAAATCCACCAGCGCCTCAAGCTTTGCGCCTTCTTCTTTGGCAATCTCATGCAAACCACGCGAGGGAGCCCCAAACGCAACCAAAATATGCTGTGCCTTAACCCATTTTTCTCCAATTTCAGCTGCCGCATCACTGAATTTGTCGCCGATCCTTGCGGTGGCTATGGTTAAATCAAATTCTTTATCAGTTACCAGTCGCCCAAACGGGCGCTTTTCTACGCGAACTCTGTATCCCCAGTAAAGTGGGATGTCATCTCGATTTGCTGTCTGGATCTCAATTCTTCCGCCAACCTTAACAATCTGCAGGGTTAAGCGGTCGCCTAGGGCATGCTGTGTTTCCCTCAGAACCGCGGGTTGCTCAACGCCTATGTCCACAAGCAAGCCTTCCTTAGCCTTCGACAAAACCAGGCCTTCACGGTATTCGCCGACCTTTAAATCCCGAGTTTTCCCGCTGACAGGGTGATGAGGTGTGCGCAGCGGAGGCAAAATTCCAGCGAACTGCAGACTGGGCTCAAGTTTGAAGAGCCCTTTTCGCAGATACTGAGGCGTTTCCAAGTAGCTTAGAAGCAGCGAGATAAAATCCATGTCTACAGCCTGATTAGCTCTGGGGTTATCTGAGTAAACTATGATTTCATCCACCCTGAAAATCGCCGCTGTCCTTCCAATCAACCCGACCTTCGAGGTTTTTTCCCGCAGGTGCGGCGTATCCGAAATTACGGATGCTGGAATCGCGATTGCAAGCTTTTTTTTGTCCACGGCGGGTTGCTTCCTATTGCCTGGTTAATTTGTTGTGCGTTGACCTTAAAAGTGGGAGACGAGATATAAAAGTGCGGGTTACTGGAGGATTCAAAAATGAAGACACCCATTTTAGATGAACCTGACGAAATTAAAGCCGTTGATAAAAGTAACATGATTAATTTCAGCGTTGATTCAGCTAAACGTTACCTTGACGCGGCGAAGCTGGCTGAAAAAATCAAAATAAACTATCCCAAACCAGACAACATTATCGTTTCAGGCATGGGCGGCTCAGCAATCGGCGGCGACCTGCTCAAAGACTGGGCAAGAAACAAAACAGACGTGCCGATTGAAATCAACCGAGAATATGACCTGCCCGCTTACGCAGGCAAAAAAACCCTGGTTCTTATAACCAGCTACTCAGGCGACACTGAAGAATCCCTCGGCGCTTTTCTTGATGCACTTAAGCGGAAATGCATGATTTTCTGCGTAAGCAGCGGCGGCGCCCTATTGGAAAACGCGGAACGGCTCAAAGTGCCTTACCTGCGTGTCCCAGGCGGCAATCCTCCTCGAGCAGCGCTTCCCTACCTGTTCGTTCCTCTGATTTTTGTTTTGGAGAAAATGGGTTTGGTTTCAGGCGTCAGAGAGGAATTCGCTGAAGCGGTGTCTCTTCTGGAAAAAGTCAGCAAAGACAACTCGCCTGAAAAGCCCGCTGAAAACAACTTTGCTAAAACTTTAGCTTTAGGCATCGGGAAGACTTCACCTGTCGTCTACGGTTTTGGGTTCTACCGAAGCGTAGCCGAGCGGTTTAAGCAGCAATTCAACGAAAACACCAAGATTCCCGCGAAATGGGAAGTTTTCTCGGAACTTAACCACAACGAAATTGTAGGTTGGGAAAGCTCCGGCGACGTTGCCAAATGCTTCACAGCAATCATAATCAGGGACAAAGCGGAACCTACTGAAGTCCGCAGCAGAATCGAGATCACAAAAGAGATGCTTGAGAAAGCGGGCGTGAAGCTGTTTGAAGTGTCTGCTCAAGGCAAAAGCCCATTGGCAAAGATGCTGTCAACCATTTGTGTCGGCGATTTCACAAGCATCTACTTGGCGATTCTGCACGGCGTGGACCCGACACCTGTTAAAACAATAAATTACCTAAAAGACACGCTGAAGAAAAACGGGGTCAGAGACAAAATAATAGAGGAACTTGCAAAACTTTAGCGGGTCCCTGAATGGTTGTCATTGGCAACTATTTCTTTTTCTTTTTTGGGACAATCACAGCCACTGCAGCGACCACGGCAACTACAACGACGACGGCTGCAACAACCAGGTAAAACACGTTCTGGTTTAAGCCTAAAATTTGGGGGCTCCAAATGTTTGTTGCTATTGCCTGTGCATTAACAGTGTAAGTTCCCAAGTAATCTTCACTTTGAATGTAAAAACCCGTAGCTTTATCCCACTCCTTATTTCTTTCGTTACCACTTACAGTGCTATTTGCGTAGGTGACTGTTCGTTCTGCCCCGGCGACGGTTTTTTGGATTTGACCCTGAATTGTTACGTTGCTGTTAATTGATGAATCATAGAAGATTTGTCCTGGACTAAGATTTGCTGGTATAATTATCCAGGCTTGAACGTTTCCAGAGGAGAAGTTGAAGGATCTTGTTGACGTTGAGTAGGTTCCATTGACGTATTCGACCGTGAAGTTAGCGTTAAACGATTCGCCGTCTACATTTAGGATCTCGATTTTAGCCCATGTTAAATCTTGAGCAGCGGGAACAGCACCAGCATTTTTAACTGAGTACTCAACCCAGTCGCCCGGCTTAACGCCCACAGAAGGTTGAGCTTGCTGAGCTTCAGTTAAGGTTAAAGTTACCGAAATAACGACAAAAGCGATGATTAAGATTGCTGCAACTGCTTTTCGCATTTAAGGTGCTCAGAATGTAGTTCGGCTTTTCTAGTTAAAAAGGTTTTTTGTACCGCAATACAAGGTGAGAAAAGGAAAGAATTCAAAGGGAGGTTAAGCAATGAATTTCTCGAATTCTTTTTCGGCGGCTTCAATCGACAACATTTTGGGCGGACGCTTAAAAGCATAGGCGCAAACTGGCTCCAAGGCACCGGTTAATTTCTTGTTTAACGCCAACTTCATTGCGCGCACCACATCGAAGAGCACTGAGCCTGCGTTTGGCGCGTCAACGGTTTGGAATTTGAGGTCAATTTTCATTGGCGCATTGCAGAAGTAGTTGCCGCTTATCCAGAAGTAGCTGTCACGTTTGTTCTGAAGGAAATCCACGTAATCTGTTGAGCCAGCGACAATTTCAGCCTTGTAGGGTATTGCGGCTGCTACTGACTCGGTTTTGATTTGGCGTTTTGCATCCCGCGTGCGGTCCATTGTGTCAACGGATTCGGTTCCTCCGCCGACGTCAAGCTGGTAAGTTTCATCTATCCTGACTCCGCTGTCGGAGAGCAGTTTAAGCAGGGTTTTATGTAGAGAAGTTGAGCCGACCTGATCTACTAAGTCGTCGCCTACAAGCGGAAGCTTCGCGTCGGCAAACCGTTTAGCCCACGCTGCGTCGCTGGCGATAAAGTTCGGTGTGACGTTCACGAAAGCGCACCCCGCGGCTAGAGCCTGTTCAGCGTAAAACTGCGAAGCTTTTGAGGCTCCACTCGGCAGCAAATTAACCATAACTTCAGCACCCGCATCCTTGAGAACCCCCGCAACGTTCACGTCAGGCGCGGTGCTGACTTCCACGATAACTTTACTTGATTCCCCCAAACCATCCAGCAGAGGACCCTTGCTAACTTTAACGCCTGTTGAAGGCACATTGCAGACCTTCGGCGCGTTATTAGGAGCTGCAAAAACTGCTTCTGAAAGGTCTTTTCCAACCTTGCGTGCATCAACATCAAAAGCTGCGACCACCGCGATGTCTTTGGGGCTTAAACCTGCTAAAACGGGGTTTCGCAATCCAACGAAATCTTCGGGTTTTTCGAGTTTCCCATAGTATTGGATGCCTTGCATGAAGGCTGAAGCGCAGTTTCCAACGCCGATTAACGCAACTTTAACTTTAGGCATCTTTTGCACCTTGCTTGGCTTCTCTATTTGCAGTTGCATTATAAAAAGCTACGCCGTCAGAGATGAGGGGAAATTTCCATAAAACACTGCAGAAAGTTAGGAGGATGGGCTGGGAAGGGATCTCCCCTTCCGCTCCAGAATGGACTGGGCGGGATTTGAATTCGCGAGCACAGCCGAAACTGCCGTGCTTCCCGCGACCTCCACGATGCCAACGTGGCGATCATACCAGACTGATCTACCAGCCCTCAGCCACACATAGCACGAACAAAAACAATTTAAGCATTATGCATCAAAAGAATGACACAGAAGCAATTGCAGCGCTCTTGTGGCGGGTTCAAATCCCGGCACGTCCACTATTTTTGTTAATTGTTAAATCCAGACTCGTTTTGTTTCTTCTTTTAAGTCAGTACTCTTCTCTGAGCTTATCAATCATTTTGTCTACTTCATCCACTGTAGCGCACCCGACATCGATTCCCGCCATATCCGATAGCTTTGGTATTGGCTCGAAGAGTATTCCTTTTTCTGTAACTTCTACCAGTAATTTGTCGCCCTCTTTGATTCCGCACTGCTGCCTAATCTTCAAAGGGATCGTAATCTGTCCTCTCCTCGTAACTTTCACCAAGTGGGCATCCAAAGTTCGCATGATTTCAATCAAACTTTAAAAGAAAATCCTACCCTAAAAAATTTCCTACCAAAAAATAAAATAGGATAATCTTAAGATCATCGGCTTAAATCCTATTTCCCGCCGCCAGTTTTCAACCGGATCTGTCGCAAAAACGTAAGAAAACTTATGAACCAGCAAAAGCAAGAACCTTTTGACTGGAGACTTAATGCATGTCAAGTTCCGAAAAGGTGTTGGGAATTGTTAAAGACGTTGTCTTGCCCGTTGATGTTAACGCTAGGTATGATGTTTATTTTACTGACAGGCGTGTTGCGATTGTTTGCATGGGTAGGTCGGATCGTTTTGAATCCGACGCATCAGGGCCGCTATCCATAATGCCTTCAGTGTTCGGTGTGCCTCCGCCCATGGAATCGCACAGCGAAAAAGCACAGAAGGGGGAATCGATTGATGAAAAAATCAAAGACATGCCTTTGGACGACATGTTGCGGCTCAGCAAAAAAAGCTGTTTCTACACTTATGAGGAAATCGAAGAGGTCAGGTTGATGTGTGGACGCAGTGCGCAGTTTGTTATTTTGAGTAAAGAATGCGAATCGAAGCTTTCTCCTGATGAAGCGCAGTTCAAGCAGTTGAGCGAAATATTGATGGGGATAACGACGTTGAGGAACATGCTTTGGATTAAAGGGAAATACACCATGCTTCTCAAAATGGGGTTAATGAAGTCTCCATGAAAATCCATGTTCCGTAAAAAAACCCCTCCCTAATAGCAAACGCAACAAACCCGATTCACAAAGCGCTTCCTATAGACCTACTATTAGCACTCAATTTCAACAACAAAAAACCAATGCCATTCAAGGACTTGAAAAAATAAAGCGGGTGAAGAATACTTAGGCTACTCTTCTTACTTTGCGTGCCCTTATGCCATGCTTGCGTTGTCTACTAGGTGCACTGTTCCATCGGGGCAATAGACTTTTTCGCCTAAAGAAACTCGGCGGTAACGCAGAATACATGGATGTTGCTGTGTGCAGCCGTCACAATCACGCGAAATCAATTTTTCTAATTCCCCCCTCTCTTTTCGCCGAATAGCTTACAATTGTCGTAATTGGATTTAAGGTATTTTACAGCTTAGAGCTTGGTCGGTGCGCAAGTTTTAAGTTATACAAAAACGTTGTGGCATGAGGAAAAAGCAGATGAACGCAGCTAATTTAGCTTTAAGTTTCGCCAGCATAGTCAATTTTTCCGCCTTAATGCTAATGTTTAGAGCAGTGATTAAAAACAGAAAAGTCCTCCGCGGCTACAGCATCGTAGGTTCTTTCTTAACGTTCGTATCCATCGTTGGCTTCGAAGTGGCTTATTACCTGCTGGGCAACTATGTCAGTTTCACTGTAGGGTGGGCAACCGTCGCGTTCTGGTTCCTAGCCTTCCTCTACAGCTTAAGGGAGAAATTGAAAGGAACAGCCGAACAGAAGGAAATGGCTGAGATTTAACTTGCTGGAAACTGAAGGGTGAATTTTGTTCCTTTGCCCTCTCGGCTTTCAAAATTTATGGTGCCGCCGTGCGCTTCTATTACTCGTTTGCAGACGGCTAAGCCGAACCCTTGCCCCCTTGGTTTAGTAGTGAACAATGGCGTGAAGATTTGGGCTTTGATTTTTTCAGATATGCCTACGCCTGTATCCTCCACCGTTACAGTCACTTGACCGGGCATGTTAACTTCCGCGCCTATTGTGAGCTGCCCCCCTGCTGGCATGGCTTGCACCGCGTTAGTTACAAGATTAATTAGAACCCGCTTGAGGAGTTGTGGATCAGCTTTTACCTGTGGAAAATCTGCTTTCATGCAAACGTTAACGCTGACGTTCTCTGGGATCACAATGGACGCTAAAACTCCAGTGATGAGCTCAACCAAGCTGATTGGCTGTTTATCTATCCTGACGGGCCGCACGAACGCTTGCAGATCCGAAACAATCTTGTCCATGTAAGCTGCTTGCTCTTCAATTGTCTTTATGCTCTCCAGCAAATTACTTTTAAGTTCACCTTGGGGAAGCGATTCAACCTCGCCTTTAGCCAGATACAATTCGCCCGTTATTGACTGCAGTGGATTACGAAGGTCATGCCCAACCATGGCTGCAGTTTGCCCAATCGCCGCTAAACGCTCAGCGTCTTTAAGCTGCTTTGTTCGCTCATCAACTATTTTTTCCAGATCGACCGCGTGGTCGAACAGGTTTTTCTGAGAATTCTTCTGCTCAGTAATATCCCGAACAATCGACCAAATGCCAATCACTTTTCCTTTTCCATCAGTCAGACGCCATGTTCTGACAGAAGCTGGAAAAACCGAGTCGTCTTTGCGTGTGTATTCTCTTTCGAAAACGATTGAGCAGCCTGTAGCTAAAACTTGGTTAACGATTTTTTCTCTCTGCTCATACCACTTCGCAGGTAATAGCTGCTGGACGGATATTTGTCTTAATTCTTTTTTTGTGTAACCAAGCATTTTCGCGTAGGCTTTATTGCAGTCAATCATTCGCCCCTCAGTATCCCTTGCCATAATTCCATCTTGAGAAGTTTCGTAGAGGCGCCGATATTTTTCTTCTGAAAAAATAAGCTGCTGCTCGAACTTATTTTGTTCCTCAAGTTCTTTCGCCTTTTTCTTTTTCTGCTCAGTTATATCCATAAACACGGCAACGAAAAAAGTCTTTTTGGGGCTGTAAGTATACAGATGATACCATTTATCTGTAGGCTTACAATACATTTCCAGTTGTTCGGGCACACCAGAGGTGGCAACCCTGCCGTAAACCCCTATCCAATCCAAGGGGTCATCTTTAATTTGGGGATTAAACTGAGTTGCTCTTTTGCCTATTCGTTCACGCTTAAAACAGTGAATACCCTCATAGACTTCGTTGCTCTCAAGAAGAATAAAGTCAACAGGCTCGCCTTTTTCGTCATAAACCATTTTATACAGAGCCACACCTTGAGGAAGATTACCGAATAAAATTTTGAACTGTTCGCGGCTTATTCCAAGCTCTTCAAGCAAAACCCCGCTTTCATCGATCCTATCTAGTTTTGCCGCGAAACGGTTTTGTGAAGAATGAATTAATGGGGAGGTCTGCTTTTCTGGCTGTGATTGAGCAACATCGATAGATTTTACTATCTTATTTACTCCCCTCACCATATATAGAGGTTGAGAGAGCATAAAAAACTTTCCAATATCTTATGTGTCAATAAATACAAGATAAAATTTTTTCGAAGCCTGACAATTTTTCACATTTACAGCAATTCAGACGATCACTGAACATTTTTGGTTTTTCCCCTTTAATTCTGGCGCTGTTTAATATGAACAATTAACTTTCCACTGAACAATCGTCAAAATGTTTTTTGGAATCTAATCTGATTGCATAAGCAAAAGTTCCGTGATTAGGCTGCATGGAATAACTTAATCCTGCCCACGAAAAGCGGTTCCTTGTTCTTTCCCACCCTCTAAACAGCTTGGCTCCGCGGATTCTCTTTAGAACGAACGAAAACTGCTCCTCAGCATTCATCATTGCCGCCCTCTGTGCTGCCACGGCATCCCATGCTCCAATTGCTCTTCTGGACAGATTTGAGCCGCTTGTGTCCGCATATTTTTCAAATGTGGTTGAGCCTTGCTCATTTAAAACCAAAACTTCTTCGCAGCCAGCCAACGTTAAACCTGAAAAGTCAAAGTTCACGTTGATGGAGGAGGGTTGAACTTCGTAATCTACAGTTACGACGCCTCTGGGTTTAACTTTGATGAATTCAGTTTTAATTTTTGCTAATTCACGCAGCTCCATAACGCGGTTAAAGATAGGCGACAGTTTTTTTCGGGTCAAATACAGTTTTTCGAAGCTTTTTCGCATAGACGAGTAAACCCCATCATCGATGTATGAGGTTTTCCCGAGCTTCTTTTTTGAGATTGTGTCTAAAATATAAGTTTTTTTTAAGCTGACTGCAACGGAGGTTTCTTGAATTGATACTTCCGCTGAACTGGAAAAGTAGGTTTTATCGCTGTATTTGGCGACCGGGACCCCGAAGCCGAGCCCCTCGTCCACTAACTCTTGGTTGTCGAGCATAAGTATGAGGCCTTTTTGGAGAGCTGCCGTTTCCATGCAGTGGGGACGCGTGTCCTCGTAGAGTCGAACTGATAAACCCTTGGCAAGCGGGACAGTAATCTGCTTTTGAAGATTAATCTGATGCAACTGTGGGATGCATGTTCCTGCATACATGTTTGTTCCTTCAATATTTATTTGAAATAAAAATTTGTGCAATCAATTTGAATCGTTTTTTAGGCTCTTAAATTACTTAATATTTAATAGATATGGTGCCTTAACTATTATGTTAACATCTTCTCGTCAAAATAAGACTGTTTCTTAGACTCAAATAAAATATTAGGGATAGACGGAGTTAAAGTTTGTGTTTTGGGATTACCTGTGGGTAATATGGATTCTAACCTCGTTTTTATTCGTAAGATTTTACTTTTACATATTTGCGCATCGCTCAAAACTGATTGCAAAGCCAGAGAAAGAAAGATTCGGGACCCCAAAAATAATCTTCCAAGTGACCACTAAAGGCAACATCGGAGTGGTGCAAGAAACCATTAACCGAATAAACGCTGTCTGCAAAGAAATCGGCTACACAAAATACAGTGTTTGGGCCGTCACTGACGCGCAAGAAAAATTTGACGGGTGCAGAACAATAGTTGTCCCCCAAGACTTTTCCTGCAACGCAATCAATAAAGGCCGAGCACTTCAGTACGCTGTTGAAGTCCGCAGAGAAGAAAAACTGGCTAGCAAGGATGTTTACGTTTTTCATCTTGACGATGAAAGTTTAATTACAAAACAAACCCTATGCAGCATTCTTTCATATTTGGAGGGGGACAACCCTAAGCCGATAAGTGAAGGCTTAATTGTTTATCCGGTCCGCGAAAAAGAAGACCTTAAAATTTCAAATCTAATGGATACTCTTAGACCGTTCTGCTGCTTTGAATGCCTCGAGTTTATGCACAGCGGCAACCCAGCTTACATCCACGGGTCAAACCTTCTGGTGAGAAGCGATATTGAAGAGGAAGTCAGCTGGGCAAACGGAATAACTTTTGCTGAAGACACGCTGTTCGCAATCAATGCCAAGATCAAATATGGCTCCGAAGCTTTTGGTTGGCACGGCGGAGTTGTTGAGGAAAAAAGCCCTTTAACCGTCAAAGATTTGTTTAAACAGCGCAGAAGATGGTTCTACGGTTTAATTCAGAATTTCAAATATTTCTGCACCAAAGAGAAAATCAGACAAAGCCTCAGAGCTTTAATTTGGACTTCGGGGTTAATCTCGGGAATAATCTCTATTGTCGCCTTCTTCACTCCCCAATACATGCCGTTTCCGCTAAGGGTTTTCTTTTCCCTGACGAGTCTCATGTGGCTTTTTTCTTATCAAATCGGCGCTTTTTTAAACGGCAAGTATCTTTCTCTAAAAAAGAGGATAAGCTTCCATTTCTTAGCTTTAGTGTCGGCAATTGTAATAGGCTTGCTTGAATGCACAACACCGATATTTGCGCTCATCAAAAAACCCAAAACGTTTGAGGTAATCCAAAAATAGTTTGGGCTACGATTTTGGGTTCTCGTCCGAGTTTTTCTTTCGGTTGAACATTTCAACAACTAGTATCCACGCGAAAACCTGCCAAACAACCATGATTAACAATCTTGCGAGAAGTCTCCATGTCCTTACGCTGTGTTCGATTTGGAGACCTGTTGAAACAAGCGATTGGGGTGAAATGAGGAAAAATAGTTGGAAAAAATTGGTTGAGAGAAACATAAAAACGAGGGGGATTACCCAGAGAAAATGGAAGTTGCGGAACTTCATTTCTTTGAGCGAGACGGCTATGATCGCCAGTGGAAGAACAACGTTGATGTTTGGTTCTGAGAGCCAAGAGCGAGTTAAGAAAAAAACAAGAAGCAACCCCACCGATACTTGGGTGATTGCAAGAAGGGACTTTGGCGGGTTGCGGTAAACAAAATAATATGCGATTAACAAAGCTGGGATCCATAGGTAACCTAAAAACTGTAAACCCGCAGGAAACGTAGTTTGGTCCTTCAGGAGCTCCACGATGTTGAAGACGGTCATGCCGCCTGCCATTCTGAAGTATGAGGTAACCTGAAAGCCAGATGAGGGAGTCATCCAGCCAAGCAGGTAAAAAGGCAAAAACCACAACGCCAACAAAACCCCGACGGCGATGGCAATGTACATCGTGAATTTCTTTAGTTTTTGGGATGGAAGGCAGAGAAAAGGCAAACCGATTAGGGGAAACGCTACGGGTTTTAGGACTAGACTGAGCGAGAGAAGCAGTGAGGATTTCCCAACCATGCATTTGCTTAAAAAATAAATTGATGCAACACATAGCAACGCGATTAATGTGTCAAATTCTCCCCAAGCGGTAGTGGTCAGCAACGTAAAGGGGTTAAACAAAAGAAAAAGCCAAGCAAACCGGGTTTTTTTCGGGGAAGCTCCCGTTTTTCTCAGAATAGATCTGGTTAAGTGCGCTAAGCCTATGTTGCTAATAATGACTGGAATTTTGATGGCGAAATTGTAGAGAAAGATGTTGGGCACAATATTGTATGTTAATCGATAGATCAGGCCTAAAAGCAGCGGCCACAGGGGCGGGTACCCTATTATGGGGTTAGTTCCCTGCAGAGATGGGCTGGAGAAAACCGTGATTAAATGCGGTGTATAAGGGTTTAACCCGGAGCTCACCAGGTAACCTGTATCTATGAAGGATCTTTCGTCATAGTAATGCCCCAGAAAAACGGCTAACGGCACCTGTACCAAAACGCTCAAGATAACAATTATGAAGTCTCGGTTTAGATGAAGCCTGGGCATAAAATTTCCTTAGTTTTGCTGAACTAAAAACACTTAGCGTTCACTAGAACGTTAAGCATTACAAACCTATTAAAACAGACTGTTTTTCCAAAGCGATTTTGCTGCTTTTCAGGTTAATTTGCGTCTTTAAATTAGAAATAGTCTTAAACGTGTCTTGCCGATAGTATTTGCGAAGTTTAAATGCCGACTAATTTGCCGCCTGAAGCGATGGATAAATGGGAGCTAGTTGAAGCTGCTCATACGCCTAGAGAAAAAATGGATGCCATGATTGAGTTCCTAAAGTATGTTCCTCACCACAAAGGCACCATGAAGCTCCGCGGCGAAATGAACAGGAAAATTTCTCTTATCCGCGCGGATTTGGACAAGAAGAAACGCATGGGCACGGGGAAAAGCAGCGGCGGACCGAAGCTTTTTGTTGAGAAAGAAGGTTCAGCACAGATCGCTTTGATCGGCATGACCAACGTGGGCAAAAGCTGCCTTATGAGCGCCACCACACATTCCAAAGTGGTGGTCACGCCCACGCCCTTCAGCACTCATGAGCCAGTGCCGGGCATAATGAGTTATTCAGATGTGCAGTTTCAGATTGTTGAGGCGCCGGCGGTGATGAAAGGCAGTGCGGATGGGCGTGCAGCCGGTCATGTCACGCTTGGTTTAGCGCGGAATGCAGACGGCGTGATTTTGATGGTTGATTTGTCCCGTGACCCCATTGAGCAGCTGGAGCTGGTTTTGGCTGAGTTGGAGAAAAGCCGTGTACTTGTAAGTAAACCCAGCGGCAAAGTCGATATTGACCGCCGTCATGCTGGCGCCGCGTTGAGGGTTATTCTTGTAGGGAAGCTTCTGGACTGCAGCATGCAGGATGTTGAGGATTTGCTGCGCAGCTACAAGATACATGATGCTATCGTGCGAATCAGCGGTGAAGTGCGGCTTGATGACGTGGAGGACGCAATTTTCGAAACCACGACGTATAAGCCGGCGGTGGTTGTGGCGAATAAGCTGGATTTGAAGGGTGCAGAGGCGAATCTTAAGCTTTTAAAACAGTATGTGAATGGGCGGCTGCCTATAGTTGCGATGTCATGTGAACAAAAAACCGGCATTAACGAATTGGGGCGAACACTTTTGGAAAGCCTAAAGGTTATTCGCGTCTACACCAAAGAGCCTGGCTCAAAAGAGGATACTGGCCACCCGTTTGTCCTAAAACATGGAGCAACAATCAATGATTTGACGAAGAATATTCATAAGGAAATGTTGGAAAACTTTATGTTTGCGATGGTATGGGCGAAGCGTTTGCCCTTTAGCCCCAAAAAGGTCGGTTTAGGCTTCCTATTGGAAGATGGAGATATAGTTGAGATTCACACAAGAATGTAGCGTCAAAAAAATATCAGGCGCATTTTAACTGAAAGAAAAAATTAGGTTGGAGGCGGCGGTGGGGGCGGCGGTGGCGGAGGTTCAGCCTCTGCGTGTGTGCCGCGCTTTCTGAGGAACAGCAAAGCTACGAGTGCAACTACAACTACCACAACTATGGCTATTATGCCATAGGTTACGGCTGGAGATATTTGGGTTGGAGTTTGAGTGGGTGTGGTGGTGCTTGAGGATGAAGGCGTCGCCGTGGTTGTCGGGGTAGATGTGGGAGTAGTTGATACGGGCAGTGAGGACTCGACTAGTACTGAGTAATTTGCTATTTCACTTGATAGGGCAGCTGAATTGTCTGTAGGTGTTGCTGTAAACTGCATAGAGTCGTCTGGGGTGAGCGAACTACTGCCAGATGCATCTGTTAAGTAATTTGTGAAGTTTAAAGATACAACTTGCCCTGTAGCATTATAAAACGTTGTAACAGCCACTATTTGTTGAACTGTTTGGGTGCCTGTGTTCTGTATGGTTCCTTGAACATTGAAGGTTCCAGTGTTATCCAGAAAAGAAGTGACGCCTGTAGTTGTTAAGTCCGTGTATGGAGTTGAGTTGGAGTCTTCGACGTATGATACTACAACGGAAACGTTACTTACTAAAGGAATGTAGGTTTGATCTTGAGTAACGCTATCTTCAGGCGGGAAATCTATGTAGAAAGGAGCCTTCTGGCCAGGGAGCAGATTATTTCCGAAAACTGAATTACTGTTTTGATTCAAAACCGTGGCGTTGGAACCTGTTCCGTTATAAGCCGTGCCTGAGACGTCCACTTGAGCGAGGACGCCTGAGCCGACGTTCTGTATTTCGCCAACGGCGACCAAATCACCAGCGTACTCTGCCAAGGAGGTGTCTGCCGGAGCCACGTACCAAGTGTAGCTCAGAACTTGGGCTTCTGACGCTTGCGCCTTCACTGGCGTTGTCGATAAAACGGTAAATGCAGCTAAGACTAAAGCCACAATAATTACGGCTGTTATGATCTTTTTCAAAGTAACTTTATCCCTTCCGAACATTAATGCTCTGTGAGAAAGAGTTCTTGTCTTAAATAGTTATTAAAGTTTTTTCAAATTTCCCCCCAAATACGAGCCTTTTCAATTGCAGAAATCTGCTGAAAATGGTTTGAGCGCTTTTTTAAGGGTAATTGGCGTTTTTAGGGTGATTCTCTTTGAAAGAAGATTGCTTACTGCACAGGTTAGGCATACCTCTGCTTAATCCCAGCTTCCGCTACTTTAAGATTCATTGCGGTTCAAAAAATTCCCCGCGGAAATTTCCAGATAATGGAAAAAGATGTTTTATCTGCTTGACTGTGCGACGCGTTCGATTTCGTTGCGTTTGGCGATGCCTGCGCTTTTGATGTCTTTTGCCGCTGCCAATACCAGTTCGTCTGCGAGGGTTTCTTGTATGCTCCGCGGGTTGTTTTTGCTTGAGGCTCTTGCGCCTTCGCTGATGTGGCGTATTGCCAGGTCGATTCTGCGTTGCGGCGCTACGTTAACGGATAGGTGGTATACGACTCCGCCGTAGCTGACCCTTGTGGTGTCTTCGCATGGTGAAGCGTTTTCGACTGCTTTAACCAAAATTTCTATTGGGTTTTTGCCCGTGCGTAAATAGATTATTTCGAATGCTTCCTTAACGATGTTGGTTGTTTTGGCTTTTTTGCCTGCGTTTTTGCCGCTGCGCATTAAACTGTTGATTAAGCGTTCCACAACGTTGAGTTTGGCTTTTCGGAATCGCTGGTGCTCATGGCGTCCCATGCTGTGGGGTGCAACCATCGGGGTTAAGTTGAGGTAGCGCTGCAAGCCGATGTCTACGACTGCTATGTCTTTGAAGGTCCATTTTTGGAAAAGTTTGATGTCTTGCGGTTGGGCTAATGTTGTTGTGCTCATAACTATTACCTTGCCGGTTTCTGTTTGCGCCCGTAAACGAGCTCGTTTAGTGAGACGCCGTTAATCATGACGACTTTCCAGCGGACTCCGGGGATGTCTCCCATTGCGCCGCCTCTGGTGCCGCCGATGCCCTCCACAACTACTTCGTCGTGTTCGTCAACAACGTTGAGTGCGCCGTCTCCGGGGAGGAAAGCGGTGATGACTCTGCCGTTTTTGATGAGTTGTGTGCGGACGCATTTGCGGATGGCGCTGTTGGGCTGTTTTGATTCAACCCCGACTTTTTCCAGCACGATACCCCGCGATTGGGGTGCACCCTGCATCGGGTCAACTTTCTCATCTAGTCTAAGCATACGTCTGTTAAAGTAACGATCAGACCAACGGAAATTCTTCCGTTTCTTCGCTAGTTGCCTTGCGGCAAATTCGCCTCTTGGTGACTTGGAACCCATATCTAAGATATTCCTTCTTTTGCACATCCATAGTCAATATTCCAATATATAAACAACACGAACCAACAAGACAGAACATAGACTTATTCAAGGGTATTCGCTGATATGGCAACGTCACTTTTGCCTTAGTTTATTCTCTTCTTTGCCTTTAAAACTGCTATTCAGCCATTGTTTCAAGCTTTTTTTGACTATCTCCTGAATTCACAAAGCTTATTTGCCAAATAAAACAACTCCATTTCGTAAAGGGAATTTATCGTGTCTACTGAATCAACAGAATTCAAATGCCCCTTATGCCACTCTACTCTAACCAACTCTGACTATAAACAAGCACTTGAAGACCTCAAAAAAAAGGTTTCAGAAACGTACGGTGAGGATTACAGAAAGTGCAAAGAGGACTACGAAACGAAACTTCTGAATGCTAACCAAGGTAACAAGAAAGAAGTTGCAGACCTAAAGGCAACGTTTGAAGAGAATAAAAAAACACTACGAAGAGAAATGGAGGACTTATACAAAACTCAGATTGGCGAGCTAAAAAGAAATTATGAAAAAATGAACAAAGACAACCAAAAGCAATTCACCATTATAGAGAATAAACTTAAGGTTGAAGGAAAAAAAGCTCTTCAAGAAAAAGAAAAACAACTTAAGATTTTGATAAAAGAGCAAGCGCGTTTAAAAAAGCTTGCTTTTGATGAAGGCAAGTCCAAAGCCGACGTTGAAATTTCAGGTTTAAGAAATGATGTTAAAGAGCGGGATATCCAATTGGGACGTTTTCAACGTGATATTGAAGACCTTAAGAAGCAGTTACAACAGAGTCAGTCAGAGTTGAAAGGTGAAGCTGGAGAAATTGACTTATACGCTAATCTTACTCAGGAGTTCCAACAAGACTTTTTCAAACGTCAGAAGCGAGGCACATCAATGGGGGACATTATACAGCAGATTAGAACTGCCACAAAAACGATTGAGATGCCAATAGTTTATGATAACAAACAGGCAGAAAGTGTCACTAGTAAAGACTTAGAAAAAGCGAAGAAATACAAAGATATTCATGCAACAGATTATGTCATCATTGTTTCAAATAACTTACCCAAGAAAGATATTAAAAACGGGTTTTTTGGAGAGAAAGAAGGAATTTTACTCTGCCACCCATGTATAGTTATAGATGTTGTAAAACAAATACGAAGATCAATGATTGAGATTTCTAAGCAGTCAGAAAGTCGGAAGGACCGGGAAGGTAAAGAAGCCAAGTTGTATGACTATATAAGAAGCCAAGAATTCTCAGGGTTATTAGAAAAGCTTCATCAAGTTTATCAAAAAATGTCAGATTTGCAAGATTCGGAAGAAAAAGCTCATGGGAGACTTTGGAAAGAGAGAAAGAACCTGCAAGTTCAGTTGAACAATGCGTATTCAGGAATCTCAAATGGCATGGACTGCATTATTCAGGATTCACTTCCAATGCAAGAACTAGCAAAAGACAAAGAAGAAAGTGACTTGTCCGAGAATGCACAATTAGAAGAAATGATACCCTTAGCGGTGAAAAAGAAAAGAAAAAAAGTCAGATAGCGTAAATTGGCTATCCCAACTATCAAAAGCGCCTAATTACCGCAAAGCCAATATTTGCAAACGTTCAATAAAAGCCAGCCAATTGCTGAAGTGTTGCATATGATAAAGTATAGATGCTCTAAATGCTTGCAAGAAGTAGCGCCAGAAGCAAACAACCGAAAAATGTTTTGTTCAGAGGCTAGTTGCGGCGGCTTTCTAGAAAAAGTCTACATCGACGACCCAGATATTAATGAAGGAGAGAAACGTGAAAATTTGCCGCCTTCATCGGCATATGTTGAAAAACTCTGGCCAGTTTATTTGAATAACCCGATAGAAATTAGTGCAGGAAGAACATTTTCGAGTGTTGAGCTATGGGTCAAAAGACGTAAAGAAGTATATGTTGAATACAGATACAAGTTTGCTCCTGAAAGATTGAACAATCTTAAGGCTCTTCAGCGCAATTTTGAGAGTTGGCTTCATTTTAGGAATAACTTTTCGTGGACTATGTTAGAGCGGGCAGCCACTAATGCCATTGAGCATCCTCAAAGTATAGCTAAACTACTTATCACTTTACAGAATGAGAACATCGAAATTGGGAAGAGAGTTGGTAGTGCATTGCAGGGGGCTGTAAAGGTTACAGGGATTGGTCAAGGAATAGTCACAGCGTTGCTGCATACATTTAACAATGAAAAATATGGTGTTTGGAATAGCCGAACGGTAGATACGTTGAAGAAGTTGCATCGATCGACTTTCCCAAGCGATGATTTTGGGGAGAGTTATAAGAGAGTTAACAAAATCCTTAACGACATAGCGCAGGAAACTCATAGTGATTTGACAACCGTTGATGGCTTCATGTGGTTTGTAAGTAAAAAATACAATTTTGCCTGAAGTTATATCAAAATAACGTCTCAGTATGTTAGGCGCAAGATTTGTAAGAAAGTTAGGTAATGAGTTTCTTAGTGTGAAATGTTATGCCGTTTGAAGAAGATGTTGAGCATTATCATAGGATTGAGAAAGAACTTGCAAAGAAACATAGCGGCGAATTTGTATTGATTAAAGATCAGGCTAACAGGGGATTTTTTGCAAGTTTTGAAGATGCCCATAGAGAGGCTCTGAAACGTTTCGGTAACGCGGAAGTTCTGATTGTTCAAATATGCGCGGAACCTCCGGTGAACTATTTGGCGCCAGTGGCTTGAAAATGGCTAATTGTAAAGACCCTATGGAAATTGCACTGCGCATAATTGATGAGGATGCTAAAATACTGAAGGGTTTGAATAACGGGTCAAAAAAAATTCGCGCCTAACTTGAACTTTTAACTTCTGTAACTGTTGTAACTCAAGAGTAACTTGGTAGCCTGCTCGCATATTCATTGAACTTTGCCGCCGAGGTTTTGCTTGACTGATAGGCTGAAGTTTCTTCATAGGTCTCCTCTTAAGCCCTTCTAGTCATTTAGATTCAATAAAGACGTCTTCGTAAAAACCCGTTATAGATTTTTCAATCCTCAAGATTAGGCTCAAATTTCCCCAACGTGCTATCGCTTAGCTTTAGTCTTTGACAAGTCGGATAAGTATTCTTCTAATGCATTTTGGCTAATTTGCCAATTTCTGCCTATTTTAATGGCCCCAATGAGGCCTCGGCGAGCAAGCAGACTTAGATATTCCTGGCTATATGGACTTAATTTTGATGCTTCTGCCAGACTCAGAAGCTTATTCTTGGGTTCACTTGGTTCAACAGAGCTCAGGTAGATGTTTAGCGATTGTTCAACACAGCGAGCGACGAAATTTACTATAGGTTTTTGGTCGCCGTTGTCAGCTTTTATGAGACTGTCATAGTATCTTCGTCTGTCAACCTGCTTAATGACAGTTAAGGGATACCCATTTTTTATCAGTACAAGATTCATTACTAATCTGCCTATCCGCCCATTTCCATCATCAAAGGGATGGATGAATACAAGTTTATGGTGAAAGATAGCTGCCAACTCTATGGGCCTTAATTCTTCTGGATTCTTGTCCAACCATTCGATTAAAGCCGTCATTAATTCGGGCACTTCAAATGCTGGAGGAGGCATGAAGTCCCGGCCTTCAATGTAAACCTGACAGTTCCGATAATTTCCAGCATTCTCGCAAAAACCAGAAAAAAGGATATTGTGTAGCTCAAGAATGTTTTTTTCCTCTATTTTGTTCTTTATCAAGCCTTCGATATAAGCGATGGCTTTTGGGTGATTAACAGCTTCGAGGTGCTCGCTGAGGCTTTTTCCGTTTACTGTAATCCCTTCTCTAATTACTAGCTTGGTTTCTTGTAAAGTCAGAGTATTGCCTTCAATGGCGTTTGAGTTATAGGTATAGGCAATTTCCATGTTTTCGTGCAGTTTTCGCACTAAGCTTTCGGAAAGAGGTCTATAACTGTCTAATCGAATCTTTTTAGCAATTATTCTTTCGTGTATTCTTTCATCGAGCAAATTCATGGCAGCTATTAAAGCTAAATCCGATATTTCAATATATCGGTTATGTCAGATTCCAAGGCTTACCGATACAAAATTATATCGTTTGTAAACAGTTTTTTCTAATACCCAAAATTATCTTTTCTTATCAGAACCATTATAGCAGCGTAAAGGAAAACAAAGGAGAGGCGTGACTTGAAAATGGCGAATTTAAAGACCTATGGAAATAGCACTGCGTATAATCGATGAGATGCTAAAATACTCGAGGGCTTGAATAACGGGTCAAAAAGATTCGTGGCTAAGAAAACTCAGCTAAATTTAATTGGAGGCCAAGCTTTTGCAAAAGCAAAGACAGCAAGGCAAAGGTGCCCATTAGCCTTCGGTCAATGGATCTTTAAAATTTAAACTGGTGTTTTTCCAAGTTATTTTCTGTATTTTTAGGAGGGCTTTGTCGTGGGTGAGCATTATGGGTGTTTGGTTTGATAGGAAGTTGGCTGCTATGAGGGCGTCTCTGCCGCCGAGGTTATGCTTTACTGACAAGTTAAGGGCTATGATGCTGGTTTTTCTTGTTTGGTTGAAAAACACGGAGGTGGGGTCTTCTAAAAATGTTTTTAATGCGTCTGCAGCTTCTTGCGGCATCCATTTTTGGCTAAAAACAAGTGTGTGGTATGTTTCATGTATTGTGGTGGGGTTAAGTGCAATTTTATCCCCCGCTGATAGGACTAGCACCCATTTCACTTTTTCGTGCTCAGGATACGCTTCATCCAGAACGTAGCAGAGCACGTTAGCGTCTAAGCCCATTATCACTTAACTGTTCTCCACACAGACTTCATTTCTTTCTGGGCTAGCAAGCTTAGGTTTACCTTTGCGCTTCGGTTCAGATGTAATCAGTTTTTTGAACTCCAGAAGGAAATTTTCGGAATTGCTCATTCTTCAGTCTTGTTCCAGATAGATTTCATTTTTTCGGGTGACCAATTCTCAGGTTTGCCTGTTCGCTGATGCTTTGAATTAATAATCTTAAGCAATTTCTCGTGCGCATCTTGGCGTTTTCCGGGAATTATTAGGTAGCCTTCAGAGGTTTTTTTTATGGTTGCGGTGTCTCCGATTTCTTCTCTTATTTCTGCTGGAATGCAGATTCTGCCTTTTGAATCGACTTTAACAACCTGCTCCATCTTTTCCCACAATACCAAGTGGGATAATCAGCCATTTAAAACTTTCTAAAACGCGCCGAAACAAACAATTTAACAACTAAGAAAAACAACAGTTGCTTCTGAGTTGTTGTTGTTCTTTTGAAAAAGTGCACATGGAAGAAGAAGAAAAATTGTTTTCTGAAGCTTCTTCTTCTTTTAATTTTTTGTTTGCTGCTGCATAGATAAATAAGCTAAACTTCACTATTTTATTGTGATGCAGGTTCTCAAGAAACACATAAAGATAGTTTTGGTCGCTGTATTTTTAGTGGTTATAATACTTGTGTCGTTTTTTGTGGTTCAGAGCATTTCTAAACCTTCCCCGCCGCCTACATCTTCACCTACCCCAACCGAAATTTCCCCAACACCGACACCCGAAACGTCTCCCACTCCCGCCGTGACTCCCACATCGTCGCCGTCATCCTCTCTTTACCCAGGCGAAGTCACCCAGTATCAAGGGCAAAGCTTGACATCGGTCGCCGATTTTCTCGAAGAAATCGTTCAGCATCCTGACGTCGCCATCGACGGCACACAAGTCATTAACGAGTCAACTTACAGCTTAAACGTCACGGGACTCGTAAACAATCCCGAGACGTACAGCTACAATGACGTAATCAACAATTTTCCGTCGTACCAGCAAGTTGCCACTTTGACCTGCGTGGAAGGCTGGAGCGTCACCATGCTTTGGCAAGGCGTCTCATTAACTGATCTGCTGCAAGCCTCAGGCGTCAGCCCACAAGCCACCGTTGTTATCTTCCACGCATCCGACGGCTACACCACCGCTCTGCCGCTGGATTACATCTCGCAAAACAACATAATCTTAGCCTACAAAATGAACAACGTCACTCTTCCAGCCGCCGCCGGCTTCCCGTTTGTGGTTGTAGCCCAAAACCAATATGGGTACAAATGGATAAAATGGGTTACCGAAATTGAAGTGTCAAACGACACAGGCTACCTTGGATACTGGGAAAGCGAAGGCTACCCCAACAACGCAACAGTATTACCGCCCTGACCGACCCGTTGCCCTGCAGCTCATCTACCCAAAATTTTGTTTGCTTAAGAAAAGTTTTTAGCCAATAAAAACAAGATATTCAAAAGATCAGGAGGGTTAAAATGGATAAGAAATGCCCCGTCTGCAAAAGAACCTACACGACGTTTAATGCAAAGTCGAAGTACTGCAGCGATGCATGCGCCAAGAAAGCCGGCAAATCCAAATGAGCTAAAAGTCTCCGCTGTATTTTCTATGTTGAAATGCTTCGTTCTGCATAGAAAATGCGCAACCAACCATCCACGTTTAGTGTGTTGGATCATGTTTGGTAGAAGAACAACAGTTGCTCTCCAGGTGTTGTTGTTCTTTCAAAATTTTATAAGAATAATTTTAACCTTAGGTTTTTACCAGTTTGTATCCTATTTTCGGTCCCATTCCATACATGTAGGCTAAGTTGATTATCATTATTGCCATCGCTTCCAGGTACCGCGCAGTCTTTAATGGTCCGCAGTCAACTGGGTCAAAACCGATGTCCCGTGAAAGCTGGGCGACAGTCTGCTTGGCTTTCAAGTCGTCTCCAGCAATGAAAGCGGTTATCTGTTCTTTGCCAACTTTGCCCGTGCTTTGGTTCTGCGCAAAAACGGTGTTGAATGCTTTAACTACGCGCGCTTTCGGCAGCGTTTTCTGTGTTTCCTCCGCTGTCGATGTAGTGCAGCTTATGCCTAACTCACTGTCTGCGCCAATTGCATTCATTGCGTCAATCACTATTTTTCCGTCGGCATACGGCTTTATCTCTTCTCGAGCTTCATTTGCGTTATCGTGCGGTACAGCAAGTATTATTATTTCTCCCCATTTAGCTGCGGCAGCAACTGGCTCGGCTGGGTCGCGGTGACCAAATTTTACGTCGTGCTTGCCGCTTAAGCCTCTGCCTAATGCACTGCCGACGTTGCCTTTTCCGATAATAGCGATCTTCATCATTTAACCTCAATAAATTAGGGCTGTTGGGCGCTCATTAAAAGTTGTGACTGTACCAAGCCTACAACAAACGCTTCTATAAGAAACATAGGGGTTAATGCTAAAACCCTTGCTTCAAACATGATGACTAGGCAAGATGGACGCGGGCAAGTTTAAAAAGTAAAAAAAAATAAAAAAGGGTTTTTAGTTTTAAATGAAAGCAACAGCGCGCAAAAGTGCATGTTCCCACTGGGAAGTCAGGAACTGACGAATTGGTGAAGATGCGAACAACGCAGGTTGTGGCGTTAGTGTTGATGTTGTCGCTGATGATGGAGTTGAAGGTGGATCAACTGCGGTGACGTTGTCTACTTTGAAGGTTCCGGTTGAAGCGACGTCAAAGTGTATTTGTGTGATTGAGGTGCCTGAGGGAATTGATCCGAAAGTCATCGTTACCAGAGTCCATGTGTTTGTCGGGGGTAAGGCTTTTCCGCTGAACATTTCGATTGTATTCCACGAGGAGCCGAAGCAGAATATGTGTGGGTAAACTGTCATGGTTGATTTGTAGTAGAACTGCAGCGTGTATGTTTTTCCCACTTGAGCTGGAATTGTCTGCAGCACAGTTATGTAGCCTGATCCGCCCTGCTGATATTTGGTTACTGTGAATTGGCCGCTGTATTTGCCAGAGTAAGCGTCGGAGCTCTGAGTGAGCGTTCCTGCATATTGCGATGGATTTGAGATAACTAATGTCCAAGGTGAAGTTCCAGATTCAAAACCGCCGTTCTGCACTATATTTGCTGCGGCAGGCTGCGATGTTGGGGCTTGTGTCGGTTTTGGAGTTGGCGCCGAAGTTGGTGCGGTAGTTGGAGCCGGCGTTGGCGCTGGCGTAGGATCCGCGGTCGGAACCGGGGTAGGTGCTGGAGTTGGATCAGCCGTTGGTGCTGGTGTCGGAGCTGGAGTTGGATCGGCTGTCGGCGCTGGAGTTGGAACTGGCGTTGGAGCCGGAGTTGGTGTTGGCGTAGCGGTTGGTACAGGAGTTGGGGTTGGAGCTGCTGTAGGTGCTGGAGTTGGATCGGCCGTTGGAACTGGGGTCGGGTCTGGAGTTGGAGTCGGGGTTGCAGTTGGCGTGGGAGTTGGAGCAGTAGTTGGAACTGGTGTTGGGGTTGCTGTTGGTTTTGGTGTTGGGGTTGGAGTCGGTGTGGCGGTTGGGGCTGGCGTTGGAGTTGCGGTGGGTTTTGGAGTAGCGGTTGGTGCAGGTGTAGGTGTTGGGGTTGGCGTGGGCGTTGAAGTAGGTGTAGGCGTTGCGGTAGGGGTTGGCGTTGGAGATGGCGCTACGTACGCATTGATGTAGTCTTGTCCCATAGTGTTCGGCGTGTAACCGCTTGACAACAGCTCTTCACCATCATAAGTTCCGCCAAGACCGCTGCTGCTAAGCCAATAATAAGCCCCGTCGCCAATTCCACAGGCATATTGAGCGGTAAGCAAATTAGTCCACCACGTAGCGTCGTTTGCGGTATTGCTAGACGAGGATAGGCATGAGCCTTCCTCATTAATGACCAGTGGAGCGCTGACGTCCATGCCGCTTTGCAGACTCTGAAGCTGCGTTTCAAGCTGAGCAGTAGTCATAGGAACCCCGCCTGAACTAGAATCTTTACCGTTCTGGTTCCAGTACGAAGTAAGGTCCGAAGGCGCGTAATAGTAAAGGTGCGTTGTAAACGCCAAATTCGTTGGGCTTCCAATAGCTGAAGATATCGTCGAAGCCCAGCCCAGTGTCTGGCCAACGTTTGGTTCCCAACCGCAGTTCCACTGCATGAAAATCAAGTTGGTTGCGCCTGTGCCGCGTATAGCATTGTACATCGTGGTAAGATAAGTCATGTATCCTGAGGTTACGGTGTTGGTTGATGAACCCATAGGTTCGTTCCAAGCTTCAAAGATCACGTTTGGGTAAGCTTTGAGCGCGTTAGCCATAGACGTCCAGTACGCAGTCCAGAATGCCTGTTCATTAGCATAGCCGTTTTGGCTTTCTTCGTAGCTGAGGAATGCTTGTCCTGCACTGTCCCAGTTACCGCACATGGGCAGTCCCTGAGACCCAGCTTGGTTAGGCGTAAGATACGGGTCGGAGCTGAACGAGCCTGAGCAGGCAGTTAACTGGTAAGGCACGATGTCGATATAGATGCCTGCCGCTTCTGCTTCACTGGCCAAAGTCTCAACGTAGCTCTGCACGTTTTCGCCGTTTGCGGTACCGTCTGCCCCATTTAGCATCCACCATTCTGGGTAAATGAAGATGCGTAGCATGTTTACGTTCCAGGCGCTGGATAGCTCTGTTAGCGTTTGGGTTACCGCTGTTGACGAGGCTGAGCCCCATTGGTCGCCCCAACTGTCGCTAGAGCCTGTCCCCCAGAGAATCAGGTCCGGCGTCATTCCAGCTATGCCCATCCCGCGTAGATACACAACGTTGTTGTTTGAGTTAAGTATCTGGTTCCCCGAAGTATGCAGCGCCAGCGTTGCTGATGCAGCGTGAACTCCAGACAGCGAAAAAACTGAAACTGCGCTTATGGCAAAGATTGCAATGGTGAAAAGTGCTAATGGCTTTGCAAGCTTCCTAAAGTTTATGGAATCAACTATGTTCCCTAACTTGTTTGTTTTCATTTTTCTCTCTCTCTTCCTGAATTATTGTTCCCCTTATCGGCGAAGTCGATATAAGAGGTTTTTGCAAATTCAATTAATGCTCTTTGCGAAGCCAACTTGACAAGGCTTTTCAAGTTAACTTTCGCATTTTTTTAGTCACTCTCACGGTCTTTTTTTGTTGAGTGATGCATGTTTCTTCGCAGAAAAACTTGTGTGTAGTAAATCTTAATAAAGCTTGTGAAAAAGTTGAGGAAGATGTCTATTTGACCAACAGAACTACACAAGGATAATTTTCAGGGCTAACTGATTTATTGATTTATTCTAGGTTTCCATAAAAAAGGGCAGGGCTTGGAGCCCACTAAACCTTAAAGATTCTGAATTTCAAAAAACGCTGTTCAAACAAACTAAACTAATTAAAAATAGCTTTACTTTTTCAAGAAACTTAGGCTTCTATTGCGGATATCACGATGTTGAAGCTGTAGCTGAACGTTGCTCCCGGAGTGAATGTTAATGTTCCGTTGGGGTAGTACAAAGTCGTTGGATAAGCTGTTGGGAGGAAATACATCGTTATAGATTGACCCACATCAACTGTTGAGGCTCCTCCATTATAGTTTCCCCATCCCAAGTTAAATGATAAGTTGCTGGGCAAGTTCAAGTTTGTCGCGGCCACAGTCATGTTGATCGGCACGTTGCCCGTGTTGGTGACATTAAATACTTCGCCAACTACCACTGGAGCAATCGGTCCATTGTCGACTTCCACAATCAACGGAAAATTAGTTAATGAAGACGGATAAGCCGTGCCATTAGGCAACGTTAAAGAATAACTTACCGTCGCCACCGGAGAGGCGCTGGGGGTTGCGGTCGGGTCGGGCGTGGACGCAGCATTTGGATAACTTGCCGTTCCACTGACATTGATTGTGGTTTGTTGATTTTCCACTGTCGCTATCACAAGAGGAACTGCAACTAAAAGAACAGAAATTATTGCAATAATCAAAATTTTCTTTCTCAAAAAATTCACCTCCAAAAAGCTCCTTCCTTCTTCCCTTCTTGTTTTAATGATGTTCTCTATGGAAAGTTATAAAACAATGTGGTATCAATCTGAGACAACAAATGCTGGCTGAAACGGCGACAAGGTGGGTTAAAGTCAAGCGCAGAGTCATTTTTCTTTTTCAGTGGAGACTGCTTGGGCTCGTTTTTGACGCAACCATTTTAGATTTGTTGTTTTGTGATTGTTTGCAGCTGACAACAAATATTTAATAGGAATTAAACAGGATATTATTTTATCGCTCTTCCGATGTCAGAAGATACAATACAGCTTTTTATGTGGAGAGTAAGAACATAAAGAAAAATCAACACATCGATTATAAAATCGAAAAAGAACTCGGTCGAAGCCACAAACCAAAGTTTAGGTCAAAAATGCCCATTGTAAGGTGTTCTTGCGGAGCAAAAATCTTGGTGGTCCCTGACTTATCCGCCATGGATAGAGCCATAAAGAATCACAGGGCTAAACACAAAAGCGCTGATGAAGAATTCTTAATCAGCCAAATCCTCATGGTTGCCAGCAAGCAAGTTCCGCCTTAAATTTCGCAGCTTTTAGGGTCATTTTTTTGGGCAAACATGTTTAACAGCCTGTTCTTGAAGTTAGATTGTAAGGCTGATTAGTTTGGTTGATGCGTGGCGTGAACCTTACCATGTCGTGATTGAAATCGAGAACAAGCAGTGCAGAATGGTTAAGAAGCTTAGTTCCCTCGGGTTTAAGCACCTTAAAGTTGTGGACGTGCGCAGTTCAAGCAGGGGATGCGTTAGGCACCTGATGGATGTAGGCGAAGACCAGACTCACAGTGTTCCCAAAGAACTCTCTTCCAAGGGGCATGTGGAAGGAAAATCGGCGGTTTGGCTGGAAAGCGAGGGCTGCGAGGTCTGCAACACGATTTTGGCTCATGAGGCTTTTTTGGTGTCAGGCAAAAGCATGGAGGACAGCATAATCTCTTACAGTTTCATGGTGCCGACCCCCGAAGCTTACAAGGGCATAATAGGCGACTTGGAAAAAGCAGGCTACAAAGTTAATATCAGAAAAATCGGCAAATTTGAGCAGCAAATAGGCGTGTTAACAGAGAATCAAGAGCGGATTTTTTGGCTTGCCCTCAAAAGCGGGTTTTTTGATTATCCACGGCAAATAGGGATGGCAGAGCTCGCAGCCAAACTAGGCATTAGCGCAGCAACGCTTTCTGAGATTATGCGCAGGGGAACAAGACGTTTGCTTGAGCACTATTTTAAACGGGAAATATAAGAGGCCTTGAACCCACGGCTAGGCAGAATTTGTCCACACGGGAGTTGCAGTCCAGTTGCTAATCGTTCCTTCATGAAAAATATCCAGATAAATTGTTGCGGTTTTGCCTGTGCCTAAACTTCCCAGTTGCCATGAACTTGTCCCGTACGGGTCAGTTGCCTTGTCCGATCCAAAACTTGCAGCATAAGGATAATTTTCATCATTCAAAGGAACCGTGACATTTACCGCTAAAACACCAGTTCCGTCGTAACCAATAACGTGCAGTCCAGTGTTAAATGCAGTCCCCCCGCCAATATTTGTTACTGACCCGGTAACCTCAACGAAATTGTATGGAGGACCACCACCAAACATTTGCCATATAGTAATCCAAGAAATTTCTTTCGTGGTTAATGTGCTAACAAGATGCGGAGAAGTTGCATTTGCCTTCAGGCTTGCGACCTGACTTTTAAGGGTTGAAATTTGAGCTGTTAAATTGGCTATTTCATCGCTTAACGACGATATCTTTGAGTTCTTTTCATTTAAAGAATTCAGGTAATAGCTTACCGTTCCGACAGTTATGCTGGCGAGGAGTATGATTGCCAAAGCCGCAGAAATTATTTTGTATTTTGTTTTGTTTTGCATGTTGTTTCTTCCAAGGATTTTTGATTATGGCGAATTTGACCAAACTGGCGTGGCAGTCCAATTGTAAACGGCTCCTTCGTGGATTATACTTTCGTTGATATTTGCTATTTGCCCAATGCCCAAATTTCCGAATTGCGAGGCACCTGTGCTATAGGCGGCTGTTGCATTGTCAGAGCCGAAGTACCCTGAACTCAAAGGAACAGTTACGTTAGCCACCAATAGCCCATTTAACTCGTAGCCAACCACGTGTAGACCCGCGTTGAATGCCGTTCCTGCCCCCGAATTAGTTACTGTACCTGTTATCTGAACGAAATTATAGGGGATGGTGTAATTTGGTCCGCCTGGGTATTCTTGAGAGAACTTCGGTACCTCCTGGGTTTTCAATGTGGCTACAAGATTTGGCGATGTCAGATTTGCCATTTGGCTGTTGAGAATTGAAATTTGGCTGACTAGGTTTGGTATTTGGGTAGTCAACGATGCAATCTTCGAATCTTTTTCTTTTAGAACATTATTGAAATAAACTATCGTTTCGGCGATTGCGCTAACGAATAATACTGTAATAATTAAGATTGCTATGGTTGTAGCATTATAGCGCATGATTACTCTTAGAAATGATTTGCAATAAAAGCTTTTTTACACCTGCTTCCGGACAGAGCCAATCTTTAGTAGAGGAGGTTGAAGCGTAATCCCTAATACATCAGGGATAACGGCTATCTGGTAAGCCGCGTTATGCATAGGTAGGTGTAAAGTTTGAGTCAAAACCAAATGTTCTGTTACCAATGTGAACAAACAGCCAAAGGGCAAGGCTGCACCGTTGCTGGTGTCTGCGGAAAATCCGCCGATGTCGCGGCGCTTCAAGACTTGCTTGTCTACATGCTAAGAGGGCTCAGCCAACTGTCGATCGAGGCAGCTAAAGCGGGTGTAAAAGACGAAAACATCGATGTCTTCGCCTGCGAAGCATTGTTTTCCACTTTGACAAACGTGAATTTTGACCCCGAATCACTAGCTGGCTACATAAGAAAGACAGGGCAGTTCCAAGAGCAAATACGCAGCCGACTATACGCGGTAAAATCTAAAGTTAACTCCACGTTCAGTCTGCAGCTGGAAAACACAACAGAAGGCTTAGTTGCACAGGGCAAATGCTATGGAGTAAACTCTGAACCCGCAGTTGACTCTGACCTGCATTCACTTCAGTGGCTCCTAACTTACGGCTTAAAAGGAGTAGCAGCATACGCTTACCACGCTTATCTGCTCGGGAAAAAAGACAGCAAAGTTTTCGACTTCGTTTACGAAGGACTCGCAGCTCCTTTTGACAAGTCTCTTGGCGTCAACGATTTTGTCGGTTTAGTTTTCAAATGCGGCGAAATCAACATACGCGCTATGGAGCTCCTCGACGCAGGCAACACGGAAACCTATGGCCATCCCACTCCAACCAAAGTTCCACTGGGTCACAAAGCAGGCAAAGCCATCCTCGTCTCTGGCCACGACCTCATCGATTTAGAACACATATTGAAGCAAAGCCAAAGCAAAGGTATCTACGTCTATACCCACGGCGAAATGCTTCCTACCCACGGCTACCCCAAACTCAACAAGTACCCGCATTTCTACGGTCACTACGGAACCGCTTGGCAGAATCAGCAAAAAGAATTCGCTGCTTTCCCAGGCGCTATTTTGATGACAACCAACTGCATCCAAAGACCAGTCGAAAGCTACAAAGGCAACATCTTCACGTCAGGACCCGTCGGTTACCCAGGTGTACCGCACATAAACGGCAATGACTTCTCGCCAGTAATCCAGAAAGCCTTGGCGATGCCGGGTTTCCAAGAAGACGCTGAGGGCAAAAGTGTTCTAGTTGGGTTCGGCAGAAACGCCGTGCTGGGCGTAGCTGACAAAGTCATTGCTTCAGTCAAAAGCGGGCATATTAAGCGCTTCATCTTAGTGGGAGGATGCGACGGTGCAAAGCCGGGCAGAAGCTACTACACAGAATTCGTTGAGAAAGCACCCAAAAACACGGTCATATTGACGTTGGCATGCGGCAAATTCCGCTTCTTCGACAAAGAACTTGGCACAATCGACGAAATCCCACGTTTACTCGATATCGGACAATGCAACGACGCCTACTCCGCCGTCAAAATCGCTCAAGTCTTAGCCGACGCCTTCGGAGTGCAAATAAACGATTTGCCCCTCTCGATGGTGCTGTCATGGTACGAACAGAAAGCAGTCGCCATCCTCCTCTCGCTGCTGTACCTGGGCATAAAAGACATACGCATTGGACCAAGCCTACCAGCCTTCATAACCCCAAACATACTCAAAGTACTTGTCAACAAATTCAACATAATGCCCATCAAAACCCCCGACGAAGACCTCAAAGCAATAATGAAGTAAACGCTTTCCAACCCACTTCCCTTTTCTTTTAATTTTTATAAAATTTTGAAAGAACAACACCCCGAAAACAACTGTTGTTCTTCTCGGCAATATTTATTTTCAAAAGAAGAAGAAGCTGGTGAAAACAATTTTTCTTCTTCTTCCTGTTTCTTTTTGTGGTTGTTTTTTGGCGCAAATAGCAGGTATCCTCTTAGGTAAGGCGTTTTTGTGTCCACAACGTTGGTTTCTGTTCTTTTTAAGAAATGCTTCTCCCAGTGCTCGCCCACAGCCAACTGACGCGATTCACTATATGAACCTAATAGAAGGTGGCAGGCGCTAAGAAAACCGCCAATCGCCGGGTTAAAAACCTGCAATACTGCTAACTTTAAGCGTTTTTATGCATCAATTTATAAATCGAAAAAGCAATTAAAGATAGATGCAAAATGAAACTTGCAACACAATCCAATGATTCCGAAGGCAAGAAGGAAACGCCGAAAAAAAAGCAGAAACCCCTCGAGGTAGCCAAACTTGAGGTTTCCGATAATATAGCCAAGTTTTTTGCTACCAGCAAAGGCTTCGGTAAAAAAAATTGGGTTGTTGTTGGGGAAATTCCCGTTCTTGAAATTGAGCACATTGAGAAATTTGGGAAAGAGATAAGCATAACTTGGAAAGGCACCACTAACAGTTTCTTCACCAAACAAAATCCCGACTTATTCAGCCCATTAATAGAGCAAGTTAACACATTACTTGAGACCAAACAGAACCCCCCAGAGGTTCCCACCGAGCAAACGGTTGAGAAACCCGCTGAATTTGCAGAGGTTCCCGCTGAGAAGTCTATTGAGAAACCGGTTACGGAATCTGTTCCTGCATCTGTTGAGCCGCCCATTGCAAAACCAGAAGCGAAGCCATTCGTGCAACCAATTGTGCAATCTGTTCCGGTATCTGTTGGGAAACCCGCTGAAAAATCTCATGAGGCTATCGATAAAGCCTCTTTGGGAAAAAACGAATTGTTGGAGGAAATTAACGCTTCACTTGGTGTTGTTGACCTATCATTTAACATTCTGATGGGTTTAGAGGCGAAACGGATAAACTGGGAAAACCTGGAAGGCTTCTTAAACCGTTTTGGAGCAAACACCACCTTCACAGTCCAAAATACGCCGCCTTCGAACTTGGACTTCACAAAAATCATTCAAGCGGTAAAAAAACAGATTCCTAAAGAAGTTTCAAACGAAGCTAGCAGCTTCATTAAATCAGTATACGAATATTTTAATGGCTTGGGCGTTAATGATGAATTTAAAGTGAATCACCCAAATTTTAATGATGCTAAGAATGTGATTTCGGCATATTTTATTTTAAATGACCTTTTACTCGGGAAGGCTGTTGGAGACAAAGATAACGAAAGAGAAGTCAGTCAGCTTGAAAGTGTCTTGACGGATCTATCTGCCAAAACTAACTTCAACGTGGACAGAGATGAGCTAAAAAGTTCCATAGATAAAATCGATGTTGACAGCAATAGAGAACGCGCCATAGAACGCTGCAGATCAATTTTCAAGGAACAACTAAAAAAGCAATTAAAACCCAACGAAAATCCTTTACCCCCAACCCCGCGATCCCTAAAAAACGAGGTGAGCATTGGACCACTTACTCCAAATATTCCAGTTACTCCAATCGCCGATCCAATTACTCCAATTACTGAATCAGTTACTGTTATTGACCCACTTCCCGATCCGATTAGTGACCCCGCCGCTGAGTCCATTCCTGAAAACAACGCCGGCGCTGAACCAGCCGCAGCTACAACAAATTTTACTCAACCTACACTTAAAGCCAGTTCAACGGATACGACTTTCAGAATTGGGTTGCTGCTTGTTGCGCTTTCTTGGATTTCCTACAACCTCTACGACTTCTTCCTAACCGTTTACAACCGCCACACAGTGGGCCGACTGGCGTTTGAAGATATACCTTCCTCGCTGGGAATCAGCTGCTGCCTCGGAGCAAGCATCATCGTCGTCATCGCCGTCCTCTTCTATGTTGCAAGAAGAGACCTGTCAAAACCAGAAGCCTTCATGGCCCTCAGACTGATTCTAATCTTCGAAATAGGCTATTTCATATTTTCCTTCTGGCCCTCAGTTTTTGTCGAAGGCATCCCAGGCGGATTCCACTTTGCGCTGGCAAAAGTATTCCAACTTACTTTGCCGGGGTTGGCTGAAGGAACATTAATTCCGGTTGTGCTGGCCAAATTATTTTATGAATTAAACCCGAACAAACCCGTTGCAAAACAAATAAAATGGGGGCTGATCGCAGGCGCCGCATACCTGTTTGTTTTTTGGCTAAGCAACGCGGGCAACTGGATAGGCGCAGTAATCACAAAAGGAACAGGCTACATCACACAGTGGCCAATAAACCTGCTTAGTTTCATCTTGACAACGGTTGGGTTATTCCTGCTTTTCATCTATATTGCTTTCTTCGCGAGAAAATCAGGCCAGAAAATGGACCTCTCATCGAAAACAATTAATCTGAAAACATTAGGCATAATCGTCACAGCATTAGGCATGTACCTGCTTTTGATTTTCCTATTATACCTTATTTTTGGTGCTGTCGGAGGATGGGGCACATGGTACGCTTGGTTCCTAGGCCACGGCTACCTAGACCTGTGGGCAGTGACAACACCCTTCGTCGGCCTATGCCTACTCTTCGCTGCATCCGCCAAAACTAAAGACGCGGGTAGAATCTCTAAGAAACGCTATATGCTGAACAGTAAACTGGTAAACTTGCTTCTCTACCTGACTCAGGTGTTAGGACTGAGCTTCTATGTAGCTTTCACTTTAGATTATGATATTCCGCTGCCTTCAACTAAAGTTCTCACGGCAGAACCGATTTTCCACAATTCACTTTTGATAACTGGCGCAGTATACTTCATTTTCATAATTATAGTTGTAGCACTCAGCGTTTTAGGGGACATAAAAGAGTAAAAGAAGCAAAAACAGCCAAAAAATACAAAACAAGCAAAAATACTGCCGAAAAATTGAGAAAACTATGAAGGTAATGTAGCTAGTTTGTTGCGTATGGAAATGTCATTGATTAGCCATGGCGTTTCTGGGGCGCTTTATTTGTGGTGGCGATTCAGGCATGAAACCAGTATTGTATCGTAAAGCTTCATATATTAGGACATATGATTCTTAATAGTTATAGGTGTGCATCTATTGTGATATTACTTGAGGATTCGCTATCTTTATTTACAGTTTCGTCATAATGAGTGGCAGACAATGGGGGATGTGTTAGTTGACGAAGAATCCGCAATCAAAGGATGATGCCTTAGAGGCCTTAGACTTCATAGTAAACGTTCTCAAAGAACATGAGAGCGATTTAGACAAATTAATTAATGAACTGGCAACGGTTACCGAGCAACTTGGAGATGCAGGCGAAATAACTGGTAAAGTGGAAAAAATTGAAGAAAAAATAAACAATATGCAGAAAGAAGTAACAAACTTAATCACTCACATGTCAAGCAGCGCACCTAAAGAAGAACCTCCAGCAGCCGTCAAAGAGCAAACAAGCCAATCTTTAAGTCAAACTGCACCTGTTTCGGTGGCTCAAGGCAAGCCTTCTGTAATTTTGCGGTGCAAGCAATGGGAAGATTTTCAAGCTCTATCGTTCCACGCCCAAACAGTATCTTTCTCCTACAAAGAAGATGAAAAGGTTTTTCAAGCTGATGCCCTCAAAGGCGACCAAATCATCACGTACAACGGCGCTTTTCCAAAGTTCTCGTCGATTCTGAAAGCATCTTTATCCAAGCAATTGGATGTTCCAGAAGCGAAGATTTTGGAAGGCGTCTTAGCCATAATATAATTTTTTTTTCCTGTTTATTATTAATCTTTATTTCTGATTCATAAGTCTTTTAAGTGTTTTGCAGTATCATGATTGTTTAGTGATTGGAGGGTAAGTAACGGTTGAAGGCTAAACCACTCAAGCCAAAAGAATTTTTCCGTTTTCGAAGCCTTCTCCTTTCTCCTCGATGACGGATGGCCATGGGTAGCCAACACACGAAGCTGCCCTCCAATCACAACCGATTATTCACTTTTCAGTTCAGCAAAAACTCAAGCGTTTATCGCCGAATAACCAAAAATTCAACGTCGGCACATAAGGCGTTTTTGCGAAAAGGGGCAGAATTCAAAGTCTTTCTCTTTTAGAGATTAAATTACCCCGCAAAAGCCCGTTGCTGACCATTAAACATGTTTAAAAATGATTGAATAAAAAGAGAAATCTGGCTGTTTTAAATCATTGGGAATTGGGCTTATTTTGGTGCAGTCAAGTATTTCAGGTGCAATGGCTTAATTATGATTCCAGCTTTCAGATCAGCGTGGAAAGTTTGGCTTTCAATCACCCATTCTGACAGTTCTGAATCATGCGCTCTTATGAAATCAGCGAAATTCGAAAAGTTTTCGTGAAGCGAAATGCAGACGGCATCCCAACCCATGCCTCTTCCCTCCATAACGAGAATCACGTTGGGTTGTTTCATGTACCAATCTCTCATTTTCTTTAAAGCTTGATTTTTTTCTTCGCCTGTTTTAAGTTTAAGTTTGCTTTTCAAAAAAGTTAAAGCGGCTATTTCAAACCCGATTTGACCAAACTTTGGTATGACAGTGTATCCTTCTATGAAGTTTTCCTCAAGCATCGCTCTTCTTCGGGTCACAGTAGGCTGGGAAACACCTAAAGATTTTGCCAGTTGCCTATCGCTTCTGTGAGAATCCTTCATTAATTCAAACAGTATTTTGTAATCTATCGGTTTCAGTTCTTTCATTGCAACCAACTTTATCATTCAATAGGTTTTTTGGCATCATATATAAACATCATTGTCCAATAAGCAAAAAATTGTTCCCGTCTAACACGGCAACAGTAATAGGACCATAGATACTTTTAAGAGAAAAAACACGTAAACAACTTAAGGAGCTTGGAAAAAATAATGCCGCCTCAAATTTTAAATGATACAAAACAAGAAGTCACGCAATTACTTGGAGAGTTAATACGGATTGATACGACCAATCCGCCTGGAAACGAAATAAAAGCAGCCACTTACATAGCGGAGTATCTGGCTAAAGATGGGTTTAAAACAGAAATTATCGAGTCAGCGCCTGGAAGAGGCAGCGTAATCACGCGACTTACGGGAACAGGCGAAAAACCCAACCTTCTTTTACTGTCGCATCTTGACGTGGTTGCAGCCAACCCCGATGAGTGGTCCGTTGACCCGTTTGCAGGAGTGGTCAAAGATGGCTACGTTTACGGCAGAGGAGCTTACGACATGAAATGCATGACCGCCATCGAAATCATGGTTCTCAAGCTCTTAAAGAAAAACAACATCAACCTCAAAGGCGACATAGTTTTGGCAGCCACCGCAGATGAGGAACAAGGTGGGGAACAGGGGGCAGGTTACCTTCTGAGCCACCATAAAGAAAAAGTTTGGTGCCCATATGTTATTAACGAAGGGGGCGGATTGGCTTTCCCCTCGAAAAACGGCTATGTTTTTCCCGTTCAAACGGCTGAAAAGGGGATTCTGTGGCTTAAAATAAAAGCTAAAGGGACACCTGGACACGGCTCCACCCCTAATATGGCGGACAACGCGGTTTTGCGCATGAACAAAGTTATCGATAAACTTGCGGACTACAAGCCGCCGACCATCTATGTACCCACATTAAAGCAGTTCCTTGCTCAAATGGCAAAACAGGACCCTGACCTTGACGGAACTTTTACTCATTTACTAGCTAATCCAACGCAGAGTGAACTGATACTAGATGAGTTGGCAAAAAAAGATAGGGCTTTAGCTGAGGAAATTAGACCTCGGACCAAAATGACCATCGCCCCAACTATGATTCGCGGAGGAGTTAAAGAAAATATTATTCCTTCAGACTGCGAGGCTGTTTTTGACTGCAGAATCCTGCCTGGACAAGATGTCAACGAAACGATTAGTTTAATCAAAAGTTTGCTTAAAGATGTGGGCTTGGACAAGCTGACATTTGAATTTATTCAAGCGCACGGCGGATCAGAATCAACGACTGACACACCACTTTACAGCACCATCGCCAAAGTTCTCGGTGAGTTTGAGCCAGGCTGCGGAGTAACTCCAACATTAACAACTGGGGGTACGGATTCGCGGTTCTTTAGGGAAACTGGCAGCGTATGCTACGGATTCCAGCCGATGATTCCGGATGAACCTAACGATCAGTTAGAGAAGCGGATGCACGGCATTGACGAGAGAATAACTGTCGAGAACCTTGTTTATGGAACAAGCATACTTTATGAAACCGTGAAGAGGTTTATGACGTGAACGTGTCATGACGAACAATTTTTTTCTTTGCCGAGCAAAGTAGTTTGAAGGCAAACGCATGAGCAAAAACGATTTTGTCTCCAGCATAAAAGAGAGCGAACTCAAAGATGGCCACATGAAACCCGTCCGCATCAAGGGCAAACCGATTTTGCTGGTGCGAGTGGGCGACGAAGTTTTTGGGGTTTCAAACTTTTGCCCGCATGAGGGGTGCTCTTTTGAAAGGGGAATCCTTGCAGGCTACATTGTTATGTGCCCGTGTCATGGCTGGAAATTTGACGTTCGAAATGGGCAATACCAGGAAATTCCTCAAGTAAAACTGGAATGTTACCGATGCAAAATCGAAAATGGGAAAATACTTGTTGAAATCACGAAGAAATAGCTTAAGATTAAAGAATTATCCATGCCGGGTTCGAAGGCAGCGCGATGGCAAATTCCGATATTTGAGCGAGAAACATTACCCATTGAAAATTACTTCGGATTTTGTAAAGAAAAACGGGGTTTCTAACTTGACAATCGAGTGCGAGGGCTTTTTGTTGTGATATGGCATCGCAAATTTTTTACCTTAGAGTAGGGTATTATTAGTGGAAGGTGGATGTGATGGCTACCCTCGAGTGTCCCTTCTGCAATGAAATCCTTGAAGTTGAGCCGCCTGATAAGCTGCATACCGCATTTTCATTTGTAAATCCTCTTCCGAACAGTTTCTACGGCAAGATTGTTAAAACAAAACTTAAGTGCAACAACTGCAAAAAAACAATTACAGTTTCCTGGTATGCCCCGCTAGAATATTTCAACCGAATGTAATAACTTCAAACATCTCCGGAGAATCCCCATTAGCGTTAGCTTTTTCTGCCGATCCTCGATGTTTTTCTCAACATACAAAAAAAGAGTAAATTTCAAGTTAAAAATCGAAGGAAAATGTGGATACACCTAAACAGTCACATATCTTTAAGGCTTATTTTTTACCTCCATAATTCGTGAAGGCAAAAAATAAATGAAAAAAACATTGATTTCTTGGGCAGAGAAATTATGTTCAAGTTATGTAAAGAAGATGTTTTGGTATCTTGAATGGCAATAACCGCCTATCTGTTTGCAGATTTAAAAAACGGATAATCCTCGAAAACTTGGCGTATTCCGAAAAATAATATTTCAGTTGTCAAGAGTTTTAGTGACGAAGATTTAACTGCTCCGTATCTGACAAAAACATTTACCTGAAAATCAAAGAACGTGCGCAAAAAGAATCAGATGGCAACATGGATGTAGCTTATTTTTTATTTTGTGATGGCAAACGTTGGTTTTTGTGAAAAGTCTTTTTAGCTTCATCTGTACACTACTGCATTATGCCATCTTTAAAAAAGAAGAATGCGGCGAAAAAAGCAAAGCACGAAGCGAAAACGGGCAAATAAATTAAGCGCCCATTTTCTCTTTCTAATGTGGAGTGCGGCATAGAATGCGTCGTACCAAATGGGTTCCCTCTTTACTGATAAGCTTCTTATTTTTAAGCTCATTGTGGGGCATTAAATGTGAATGCAGGTGGGTTATGTAAGCAACATTGGTTTGGCTATTTGTGATCCAGAAGATATATATTGTTTAGTAATATTCAATATATTAGATTGAGGGGCATAAATTGGAAACGAATCAGCAAGATTCAAAAATCATAACACACAGCAAAAAGAAAATAGCGGTAATCGCAGTGGCTGTTATAATTCTTGTTGTTGGCGCGGTGTTAGCCAGTGCATTGCTGATGGCTGGTCAAAACACTACTGGCACCCAAAATAACGATGTGAACAGTCAAACTAACAATCAAAACAACCCGCAATCATGGATTCAAATAGGAGCCTATGCGACCTACCAAGGCCAAACCAGCATTCTATCAATGCCGATTTCTTTCACCGCAAAAATGGAAATAGTTGGCCTAAACGATACTTACATTCAAGTCTTAACTGACTTTAACATGTCGACGCCCTTCGGTGCAACGGAGAACACTACTACAACTTGGGTGAGCAGGGAAAACATGACTTTCCAACCTGATGGTTTAACTCTAAATAGCACCTATAACACCCAAGTGACCTTGCCGAATCTTGGGACATGCAACTGTACAGTTTATGAATACGATAGCCAGGGTATCAGCGCTGCTTACTACATTGATAATAGTGTTCAGTGGCCCATTGAAATGGTTATGACTTCCCCAGCATCAGTAGATGGCCTATCCTACAATATGGACATAACCTTGGTGGATACAAATATCCCCGGTCTTTAATGCTCCAACATTTAATTTTTTCGTCGCCAAGATTCTTGCTGGTTAGAGTTTATTTTTTAAGTTCATTTACTCGTGCATTTATGACCGCCAGAAGTCTTTGTCTTAATGGCTCGCCTGCAGGTTCTTTCTCCACATTTTCGATTGCTTTCGCCAATTCGGTATCTCCAATTGTATCTTTTAGCCACTTCTGAAAGTCGCCTCTTTTGAAGTGAAAATCAATTGACTCAATCGGCACGACCTCAACGTCTTTGGCAAAGGTTGATAAACTGACAGCTGTTTCTCCTGTGTAGCGGCCTATAGATGTGAAAAAATGAAAACCATTATTGTATGGCACCATATCTAAAGACGTGTTCACTTGCTTCAGCTGGCTGGTTTGATGTTTAGATAAAGCGTGGCTGATGTAGTCTTCTCTTGATGCAAAAACTCTGTCACATTGTGGGCAATGAAGTTTCTTCTTGTCGTCAATTGAGGGCTCCATGATGTCAATGTCTTGCATTCCTCCCGGACGTGCACTTTTAGTATCATTGTCTCCGTAGATGTTTGACCCAGGATTAATTTTTGACACACACACACCTCCCGAAAAAATCAACAATTACAATAACCCAGCAAGTACAGACATTAATTCTTAAACATTTGTGACTGTAACTGCAAAGCCACAACTTGGTGGCAACCCAAAAATTTGGCTTGGCTATAAATTCAAACTATAACTCATTAAGTTAACTGAAACCTTGAGTTTTTGTTTTTTACTCGTTTCTGCTCATTTCTGGCTTGGTTCAAAGCGGATTATAGTCATTTTTCTTGATCCCAACGCAATCGCACAAGAGGTCAATGTCAACACAAAAATTGCAGCCTCAATGTTGAACTCGGGCACAGTTTTTGTTGGGCTTGGAGTGGGCGAAGCATTTGGTTTTGGAGACGAAATAGGAGTCGCGGTTACATGCGGCGATGGAGTTGGATTTGGAGATGCAGTTGGAGTTGAAGTTGGCGCAGGCGCATTCACTGTTACAGATGTAACATTTGAGCTCACGGTCGCTGCAGTGCTATCGGTTACTTGAAGTACGAAGTTCCAGTTACCTGTAGCGGTTGAAGCTGAGGTTACAAAGTTGTAATTTGGCGAGCTTGCTCCGCTAATTAACGAGTAAGAGGATGCCCCAGGAGACTCACTAAACCACTGATAACTATAAGGTGAAGTGCCTGTTGTGACCATAGTAGAAGTCAAACTACTTGTTTGGCCTTGAAATACTGTGCTGGAAGAAGTTGACGTAGAAGGAGCAATCAAAATTGTCTCAAACGCGTAAACGTAATCGTTAAACGAACCTACGTAGACAATGCCATCTGCAATAGCAGGAGATGATAACACGCTACTGGTTGAGTAGCTCCATATTTTCGTGCCTGTTGAAGCATTCAAAGCATACATGTTACCGTCATTTGAGCCTACGTACAGTATGCCGTTGGCAATAGCGGGAGACGAAAACACGGCACTCCCCGTTGTGAAGTTCCATATTTTTGCGCCTGTTGTATAATTCAAAGCGTAAACATTGTCATCAAATGAGCCCACATATACTGCTGTTCCTGCAAAAACGGGGGAAGATTCCACTGCACTACCTGTTGTAAAGTTCCATGTTTGTTTGCCAGTTGCGGCATTCAAAGCATAAAAGTTACCATTGTCCGAGCCTACATAAACTAGGCCGACAGCAACGGCGGGCGAAGAATGCACTACATAACCTTTTATTGTGGAGTTCCATACCTGAGCGCCGCTTACTGCATTTAAAGCGTATATGTTGCCGTCAAAGGAGCCTACATAAACTACTCCGTCATCAACAGCGGGAGATGAATAAACTGCGCTTCCAGTAGTGTAATTCCAAAGTTTGGCTCCGGTAGAACAGTTTATGGCATAAACATTGTCGTCCCATGAACCTACGTATACTATGCCGCTGGCAATTGCTGGGGAGGAATCAACCATGTTGCCAGTTGTAAAATTCCAGAGTTTTGTTCCATCAGTTTCGTTCAAAGCATAAACATTGTGGTCCTCGGAACCTACAAAGACAATGCCATTGGCGACTGCAGGAGAAGAAACAACTGCAGCATTCGTCGAGTAGTTCCATATTTTAGTGCCTGTCAGCGCGTTCAAAGCATAGATGTTGTCGTCGCCAGAGCCAACAAAAACTGTGCTGTTGGCTATTGTAGGTGATGACTCCACGTAGGAGCCTGTTTTGTAGCTCCATATAGTTTGATTTGTTGTTGGAGGGTTGGCGGTCGTGGAAAAGCCTGTGTGAACTAAATTATTGCGGAACATGAGCCATGAGTTGGGGTCCCCGTTACCGTCGCTGCTTTGGGCTTTGGTCACATTTAATGTTCCAAGGAAAATAGAAACTATCATGCTGACTAAGAAAATCAAGGTTAGGATTGCGAATAAAATTTTTTTACTCATAACTCGGCCCTCCACTTCTCTGAGTGTAGAGATACATCGCAAATAGTTTATATGATTTTTCTTAAACCATTACTTTTATCTGTGTTGTGGGTTTATTTTTTTTAGGTATGAAAGTGTTGAATTATTACTGCTGAGGGTTTCATCTTGAACTTGAAAGAAAAATATTCTTTTAAGATTGATGCGGTTCCGCCGTACAATTTTGAACTTACTCTTCGTAAGCCTGCCGGTTGGTGGTGGTCCGCACCAGATGAAGACTTCAGGGACGACACATGTTGGAGCGTAACACGATTCAACAACGAGCTTTTAGGCTTAAAACTACGCTCATCAGGAACAACAGATGAACCGCAAATTTACTGCACAATCTACTCCGAAACCAAAGTAGGCGTCTCGGAAAAACAGGTCATTAAGCATATGTTGAAGCGGGCGCTCAAAACCGACGAGGACCTAACAGGTTTCTATGAGCTCAGTCGAAAAGACCCTATCCTGCGAGATGTCGTCGATGACCTCTACGGCATGCACACGGTCGGTTGGCCAGAACTGTTTCCCGCGTTGATTTTAGCTGTTACCCTTCAGATGGCGCCTATGAAAAGAAGTAACCAAATGATGGAGCTATTAACCGCTAAATACGGTGACCAAGCCAACTTTGACGGAGAAACAATCCGATACTGGCCTTCAGCCCAAACCATAGCTTCCAAATCGCTTCAAGAACTGAAAACAGAAGCTAAACTCGGATACAGAGCCCAAAACCTCGTAAGCATAGCGAAAACGTTGATCCAAGGCTTCCCCACAATGGACGAGCTGTACGGTATGGAGCCTGAAGAAGCAAAGAAAATGCTTCTTACGCTTCGAGGGATCGGCAATTATTCAGCGGAACTTGTGATGCCTCAGATGGGTTTTCCACTGGATTCTTGGAGCGCCAAAATCTTTTATGTCCTCTTCTTCGGCAAAGAACCTGATGATTCGCGAGAAGCCATAACTAATCTCACAGCGATTGCGCAGGAAAGATGGGGAAGCTGGAGAGGATATGCGTTTGTCTATGTCCTAAATGATCTGGCAAAATTATCTAAAAGGGTAGGCTTTGACTTAACGAAATTTTAGCCTGAAGTCCATCTTAGCAACAGCCTTCACAAAAACCAGGGGAAAACCTTTGCTTTGCGGGCGCTGTCTTTTTAAGAAAATATTATTACTGCATCCGCCCTGCTCAAGTCTTAAGCCAATTTACGAATTTGCATTAGCGGACGCTGGTGGTGTGGTGCTGGCTGTTGTTTGCGCGTTTTCGGGGGCTGCTCCAAACAGGGTGTCTGCTAAGTCTTGAAGTTTATGCATGGCGTGCTCAGCAAACATGCCGACCAGCCCAGACACGGCTGCAAGCCCTACAAGGTTCAAACTGTTCAGGTTTGCCCCGATTGAGAGCACTCCGCCACGCAACAGAAAATAGAAGATTAAGGCGAGTCCTCCGCCGATAATGGGCCTTAGCAGGTACCATGCTTGCCAAGTTTTATCGAAGTCTTTGTCGGCTCCAAGATGATGTGAAATCGCGAAAAGCGAAAAGACGCACGCGCCCATTATTCCAGCAAACATCATTACGAATACAAGCGTGGTTTCGGCGCCGATTGGGAAACGTACGCCCGTCCCATACAGTGTTACCTGCCTTGTTGTTGCGTTTAACGCGATGTCTTCTGTTTTTGACGGCCACACGCCAACAAAAAAGTAAGTTATGACTGCAAATACGATGATGGTGTAAGCCGCCACTCGCCATGCCACGCGCAGATCTTCCGGCGTCATATTTAATTCAGCTGTGCGGTTCTGAACCTTTTTCAAAAGCTCATTTCTCAAGTCTTCGCCTTGCAAACCTGCTTTGATCTGGTCAATTCTGTCGGCTAATTTTTCGTCGCCGATGGTGTCTCTGAACCATTTTTGGAAATCTTGGTGTAGAAAATGAAAAGTTACCGAGTCAATGGGGATTGTTTGCAGTTTCGCGGCGAAGTCAACGGTGCTGCACGCGGTTTCCCCAGTGAATTTCCCAACTGCACTGTAAAAACGGAAGCAATCTTCAGTTGAAACTGTTCTTAGCAGGTACGCGGGTTGAGTGTTCTTTTCCGATTGGTTATTTTGATCTGAGGCAACCTTGCCCAGGGAGGATGCGGAAGAGTTTACTTCAACTGAGTGAGTTAAGAATTCTCTGTTAGAAAAGAACCTGTTACTCGATGATTTTATCCATTTGCCCGTAGGGTACTTTGAGGTAGCCATTTTACTTTTTGCGCCTCTTGGTTGGAACTTAAGTGAACAAGTTAAAATCGCTTTAAATAAGACTTAAGACAAAACAAATATTTAAAATTATGCAATCAGCAAGCCGCTCTGCAATGCCATCCTCCTATTTGAATGCCAGCCTAAAATTTTAGGTCTAAACAGCACAGCGACATAGAAAAAACCTTGTACTGTGCAAAATCACCCAAATCTCGCTGCAATGCCTGTTATTGCGGTTTCCACGTGCAGTTGACTGCTTTGGCTTTGCAAGCTATAACGCATGGAGCCGTGTTGGTTTCGGGTTTGCATGATGAGCAAGTGTACTTTATTTTTCTCCGATGCTCCTCCGCAACTGAGACGACGGTTTTATCTTCCAGGTCAATAAACATCGTTTCCAGCTGAAGCGCAGATTGTGGGCACTGCTTGACGCATTTGCCGCAGCCGCTGCACTTGTCAGTGTCGATGGTTATGTAGTATTCGCCTGAACCGTCGCTGTAGCCGTAGTGCGTGATGATGGCTTTTGACCTCCAGTTAAGATTTCTGTGCCTTCTCGTAGAGGGCTTTGCCGAAAAGCGCGGCGCCAAACGCACCCGCAACCATCGGATCTAAACCATTGTCGCGCCAGTTAGGCATCGGCAAACACTTTACGCCCAAATTAACTTCGATTCTGCTCACGATCCCGATGTTCTTGGATTGACCACCTGTGACAACAAGCTCCTTCTCTAAGCCCACTCTGTTAATCAGGTTAGCCATGCGGACAGCCATAGCCCGCGTGTAAGCAGCCAAAACCTTCTCTTTAGACCAGCCTTTACGCAAAAGCCCCATAGCCTCAGTTTTCGCAAAAGCCACACAGGTGCAACTTACCGGCGGCGGCTCGACATCAACCATCAGTGAGATAGCGCCGATTTCCTCAATTGGAATCTTTAGCAAATCAGCAAACACCTCCATGCCTCTGCCAGTTCCCGCCGCGCATTTGTCATTCATCAAAAAAGAAACCACTCTACCCGTTTCATCGCAGCGAATAGCTTTGATGTCTTGACCGCCGACATCCAGCACGGTGCGCACGCTTGGTCCCCAAATAAAGTTGGCGCCTTTAGCGTGGCAAGCAATCTCCGTAATCGCCTTGTTAGCCATGGGAACATTTACTCGTCCATAGCCTGTGCCTACGATGTATTTTAGGTCGCTTCCCTTAAGTCCGGTTCCTTCTAATGCAAGGTTCAAAGCTTTGGTTGCACTCTCGGGACTGTTGGAGCCAGTTCGCGTTATCCCCCAAGAGTACGCTTCGCCATTCACCATTATAGCTGCTTTAGAACCCACAGAGCCCACGTCAACACCTGCAGTGATTAAGTCTTTGCTGCACCACTTTTTGCCAGGCACTACGCGGTTGTACTCGCGCCAACGCCAAAACTCAATTTCCTCTTTAACGCTGCTGGGCTCCTTCATTTCTGACCCTCCTTCGCTCGGGCGGCTGCAACAAGAGCTGCACCTAAAGCGCCCGCGTAATCGGGAAAATCGGGAATCAACACGTCAACCCCAAGCTTTCTCTTTAGAGAGGCAACAAAACCAACATCCTTCGCGACTCCGCCGATCAAAACCACATCTGGGTTAATGCCTAACCTGTGGATCATGGAGGATATTCGATCTGCCATCGCGTCAAAAACCGCTCGGGCTATTTCTGGCTTGGATTCTTGGCGGTGAATAAGCGAAACCACGTCGGATTCGCCGAAGATGACGCAGGAAGCGTTTATGGGGCTAGCGCGCTCAGCCTTAAGTGAAAGCGGACCCATCTCCTCCAGTTTCACCTCCAGCGCCCGAGCCATCGCCTCTATGAATGCTCCGGCGCCGGCAGCACAGCGTTCGTTAACGATAAAATCAACCATAATGGCTTTTTCGTCGCATTTAACGGCTCGGGCTTCTTCAGCGCCCACATCAATTATTGTTCGGGCTTTCGGAAAAAGGTGAACTCCTGCTTTAGCGTCAGCACCCATCATGCTTACGGTGCCGTTAGAATAAGGCGCCATTTCCATAGCTGAACCGGTAGCGACAAAATAGGCAACATCAGAAATCTTCAAGTTTGCGTCTTTTAATGCTTGGTTCACTGCTTCTTCCGTGGCTTTGGAAGGGTCAAACCCTGAGAAGGCTTGCCCTCTCGAAACGACGGTATTGTCTTTTAACACAACTGTCTTTACACGTTGAGTGCCTAAATCCATCCCGACAGTGATCATAAATCCACCCTAAAAGTCAACCCTCGCCGTTAACATCTCGAGGAATGCTTCAACACGCGTCTTCATTTGCCCGACATCTTCCCTGGTGTATTCTGTGTCAAGATAGTATGTTGGGACATTTATTTTGTCAAGCGCTTTTTTAATTCTGTTGTACTCCATCGCATACAGCATGCAGCCCCGCACTACATAATAGATAGCGCCTTGAACATTCCATTCCTTAACCTTGTTTAGCAGCCAGTTGATTCTGTCCTCGTTTCCGTCGCCTGAAGTGAAGCAGGGACAAGTAGAAGCCATAAGATGCCGCTCTCCGATAGCGTTAAGCATGTCATCCATGTTCCATTCGTCGATGCCGACAGGGTCGATAAGAATTCTTTCGCCTGAACAAAGCTCATCAGCAACGATGATGCCCTTTGGATTCGCTTCTTCAACCAAAGTTGGAAGCTTCCAGTTATCAGGCCAAAACATCGGCGTACCCGTCACCAGAACCCTAGGCGTATCAGGAGGACAAACCCAATCTTTCCGCTCGACCCTCTTTTCCAGTTCATCGCATAATGCTTCAGTTTTCTCTGTCCACCGGGCTTTATCATCCCACAGGTACGCTTGATTAACCAGCATTGCATCTCTGCCCATAATTACTGGTTGACCCTTCCGCAGGTCCTGCAGGCGGCGAAAAGCTTTTGTCGCCTTCTGCGTCTGCTCGATGGCTGCTTTCAAGTTTTTCCGCGTGATTTTGTTGCCGGTGAACTTCTCAATCTGCGTTTTCATGAGTCTTATTTCGTCGTTCCAGAAGCGAAGGGAGTGGTCTGAATCTTTAATTCGTGGAATGTTCATATCCCAAATGGTCTTGTAGTCACTTAAGATTTCGCTCAGTTTAGTCATGCCGTCACAGGTTAAAACGCTGATCAAGGCGTCGCTTAACTCAAGAAAAGGCGAAAGCCCAATCATTTGTGCGCCTATCGTTGAGCGAATAACGGGGCACACTTCAACTGGCACCACTCTGTCGCCGATTTTAGAAGTATCGTACCAACCTGAGTTTACTCTGACTGGAATAGCATCTGCCGCCAAAATTAACTCTGTGGGAGCAAACAGGCACATGTAGCCGATCACTTTCTTTCCTTTCGCTTTCTCAGCTGCGATCTCAGTTTCTCGTTTGCCAAACACGTTTGCGATTTCGTCAAAATACTTCATGGCTTCAGGTCTGTTAGGGTCGGCTTTTTTCATGCGCTCTATGTTCTCGGAGATTACCTTCTGAGATGCAGTTTTGATGGAGTCTCTAAGTTCCTCAAGTTCTCTGGTTGAGATTTCAGGCGTATATTTTTTTTCGGTTTTTTCGCTTTTCATGGATTTCTTCACTCACATGTTGATGGCTCTAGCCAGTTTCTCGATTTGAACACTGTTTTACTTCCCAACTTCAATTTCAAGGCATCTTCGTATGGACACATTTCAGCACACCGCAAGCATAACATACACATTGAAGTGTTTATTCTTCCACCCTTCTGTTCATACACGTCGGGGACTTGCGATTGACACACTCTCTTGCAAACGCCGCACTTCGTGCATTTTTCCTCATCTTTATCTAGATGAAGCAGAGGTGCCCAATTGAACCCCTTAAACCTATTCATGACTCCAAACGAAGCGCCTGTTGGACAGAAGCGGCACCAAACGCGCCTTACAAAAAATGAACCTACCAACGTTAAACCAACAAAAGCAATAGCTATTATTTCACCAAGATTTTGACCCGAATAATTGAATATATCGTGAACGTACGGGTAACTGAAATTAATATGGCTAACAACCAGTGGACCAGCATATGGAACAATCAGAGGTGTCAACGGATCAATCAGAACAGTATATGGATGGAAGGGACCTCCCAAAATTTGCGCCAAATCGAAGGCGAAATTGATGTTTGGAAGCGGTGCGATATACCATAAGATGGCGGGCACAAGGAGGAAAAATAGCAGTATTACGTATCTTGATTGGTGTAGAATCATGTTTAGTTTGTCAGAAAAGTTTATGTAACGAATTTTGAGTGCTTTTCTAAGCAGGACAATTAGGTCCATAACAAAGCCGAATGGGCAAAACCAACCGCAGAACAACCGACCTAAAACTATAGTCATCGCAAAAATGGCGATTAAAGCGTAGATAAGCGGAAAAGTATAACTGAATATATAAAATATGGCTGCAAAAGCGACCGCCTGAATGACCAGCCGAATGTAGGTTACTCTTACAGTTTTGTTCCTTTTCCATATTAAAATGGCAAGTATCCCCGCTGCTCCGAGCCCCCCAAGCACTGAAATTCTTAATATGTCTCCTATGACTTCCCAAATCATTTCTTTCTCGCCATTTCGATTATTGTAAGTTAGGCTTTAAGCTCAACATTAAAGGCTCTCAAGAGCTAAGATATGAAGACTGCAACCACCAATGCAAAAACGTGAGCAAACGCTCCACAAAGCCGATAAGTGGATTTTCTAGTGAAAGACATGCAGAGGTCTCAATGAATTTTTAGATATTAAAAATATGAGGAGCACCTTTTAAATCTTGCATATCTTTGCCGCCCAATCGCCTTTTTTAGGTTTTGGCAAGAAAATGGGTTATGAAGTAGGAATTACCCGCGTATTGTACTCTTTCAGGTACGCCAGGTTCGCTGCGGTGTAGGGGTAGCTTTCAGCTGTCGAGTATGGAAATCCGGTCATTCCGAGGAAAGGCATTGGGTCTACTGTAAAGGTGAATCCGTAGCCCCAACCTCCGGGCGGATCTTTAAACCAGCATGCTACGAAGAAGAAGTAGTCTCTAACCATGCCTGGGGCAGGAGCCGTTAAATTGCTGACGGGAAACTCCATAGTAACTTCGTCGCCTTGGCGTCCGATTACATATTGGTTGTCTGCGCTTTGAAGCAGCGCCGTTACGTTTCCATATTGTGTAAAGTTTCCTGAAGAAGTCGAGTTGGTTGTCCACACTTGGCTTAGGGTTGCGATTGGGCTGATTTTTTGAATTGTTATGTTCTGTTGCGTGCTGGTGTCAACTCCGATGTAGTCGTAGGTTACATTCCAGAAATTGACAATTTTGATCTGGTAATCGCTTAAACCAGCTGGGAATAGCCCAGTTAAATCCACCACGAAAGTTCTTGGGTTAGAATCCGACGGGATTGGCATCTGCCTACTCTGCGGAACAGGAACCCAGGTGCCGTTTGGATATTTAATTTCCATGTAAGCGGGCGGCGTTATTTGTGTTCCAGTAGCTACCAGTCCCTGTGCAGCTGCCGCCTTAAAGCTGGCTATCCAATTGTCATAGTCAACTGGTGAACCCCAATCGACAATTCCGTTTATTTCAAGTTTGATTGTGTTTGCCGAGGATAGGTTTCCTAAGTCCATTGTTAACTGATTAAAGTAGATGTTATTCCAGGAGGGGCTAAGATCTCCGCTGTTTCCAGGCGTGAAAACACCATCAAGCTTCGAAATTTGAGGCAAGACATTTTCGCCTTGAGCGTTGGTGCCGTTTGGTCCCCAAACATAAGTCGCGCTGAGAGGGGATGTTGTGGTAGTTTGGTTTACCGTGTAGATTTGATCATTTAACCCTTGGTTAAGATAATTAGTTACACTTGAGTAGACGTTGGTGCCTGCTGGGTGATCAACAACTAGCAAATATGCCGCGTCTAAGTAGAAGAGTTCATCGGCTTGCTGGAAAAGAGTCATGTCATAGCAGTTGGTGCCGTCAATGTCTGTTAACGCCATCTGGTTTTGGTTAAGTTTCACGTTGTCCCAGGGGTTTCCGCCTATATTCACAATGCTGCCGCTACTTGTCATGTACCCGGTGTATCCCAACCAACCGGCATTTGAAACGTCAGTGACGTAAGAGTAGGCTGTTCCATTCCAAGTATAAAGCGACGGACAAGAGGCATATCCACTAATCAAAGTGTACGTTGCAATCACTATCATATCTTGATTTAACGTGAAAGTTCGCGTCGGATTAGTTTCGCCATCTTCCCAATAAGAAAACGCCAGCACCCCGGTTCCAACGCTAAATGGACTTGGGACAGTTATGGTGTATTGCCCCACGGGCATAAGTTGACTGAAAGGCGTGTTATAGCCTGCTCCGTTTAAGGTGAAGGGTAAAGGTGTGGAGCCTCCGCCAGACCTGTTAATTAAAAGCGTGTGGTAACCGGTCTTAACAACTGAGAATTGCCCGCTTAATGTGTTCAGATTAACAGTGTGCCATCCTAACGTTGTAGCATTAACAGTAAATTCTACAATTTCGCTCGTGCTTGCATTTACCGAAATAACATTAGTTTCCACAGCTGTGCCATCAAGCGAAACCGTAACAGCAAGGCTGTCAGGCTGGTCAGTCGGGTTTTCAGCGGTTGCCGTCACGTTAACAGGTTGATTTGGCCAGACTTCATACGGCGAAAAAAACAGGTTAGACAATATTATCTTACTTGACCCTGGCGGAGCAGGATTAATTGTAAACATTCCCGTCAAGTCACCAATTTGCACAGTATAATTCCCCGGCGTTGTTTCTATATCGGTAAACTGGACAAGTTGAGATCCTCCGCCTGTAAGCGTTACGTTCTCGGTGTTTTTTGTTGCATTGTTAATTTCAAGATTTATTGTTGCGTTGCCTTCTAAAGCGCCCACGTTTGTTACGTTGACTGAGATTTCTATGGCATCTGTCACGTTTGCTACTGGAGGATCGATAGTGAGGTCTGTTATAGTAAAAGTAGCTGGTTTAGCTGCATTTGCGATCAGTCCCCGATTTTGAAGATAAAGATAGGCTCCTGCAGCTCCGCCTATAATAATTATGTCAATAATCAAAATCGCTTTCAATTTAACTTTGGCTGAACGAGACAACATTTCCGTCGCACACTCGTACATTTACACAGGTCACTATATAACGTTAACCATTAAAGCGTTTTTGATTTTAAAAAATAACTGAGCCCGCTTTTTATGTTACTGGAAATAAACTAATCTATTCTGGGTCAATCAAACCTGACATTTTGGGTTTGCCCTGCCTTTCTCGTGTTGCCTCTGTGTCTTTTTCTTCATTATTGATTAAGGAGTTTAGCGTTTGTCTGCTTTCTGATTAAAGTTGAATGAACTGTGATACACATCAGCTCTTTTTTATTTTTGGAAAACAATTTATTTTCGCATAATTGTTGCTGCATTAATACAATCACAAAGTTTTATATATCAAATGAGTAGGAATCACAAAGTTAATATATCGAATGCACCTACATTGAATTATCTACTTTTAACGGAGAATAAAAAATTGGCAAAAACATCGAAAACATTGAGAATCGTCGTATTTACCTTGCTAACAGCAACACTTCTAATGGCCGTCGCAAATAATTACGCACCAATCGCGAAAGCACAGACGAACGACACTGTAACCCTCATAGCCTCAGTGGGAGGATCATACGCTAATACTGACGGCTCAGTTCAAACCCCAGGTCCATACACTTATGCCGATGGGTCGTCTCAGACATTCACAGCGGTCCCCGGTGACGGTTTTAGCTTCGGATTGTGGACTATTGTAACTGCAGCTTACTCATATACCGATGCCGTTGATAACCCGCTCACAATTACTCTTAACGAGAGCGCCTACGCTATACAGGCAACATTTACACCAGACACCATTATACCCCCAGCAGTTCAAACCAATTCCGCTACTAATGCAATAGTTGTTGTGATAGCTGGAGTTGGAGGAACCACAAGCCCCGCGCCGGGAACATACGAATTAGCCAACGCTACTTCACTTGATTTGACAGCGATTCCAAACAACGGATGGCAATTTGACAACTGGGTCATTGGTGGCACTCCAATGAACGACCACGGTTCATACTCATATACAGCTACGCCGACAAACAATCCCTACAACGTTGACCACGGCTATGGAAACACGTACAGCTACGAAGCAGTTTTCAGCCCAGTTGGCACATCCACCTCGCCGACAGTGAATGAGTTTTCGTCTGCAGCCGCAATTTTCACGGCGATGGCACTGGTCATTGTCGCATTTGGAACATACGCATACACAAGAAAAGCTAAAAAATAAAATCCCCTTTCTTTCTTTTTTCTCAATTATTTTGATAAAACATTATTTTTAAGAATTTAATCATCTTAATCTTTAACTTTTATGGGCATTCTGGTTCAATGTGCACTGTGACGACCGCGTCAGCGAACCGTTCTTTTGTTTCTTCTTCAAGCTGTGAGGCAATCTTGTGTGCGTCTTTTATGTGGATTTGTTTGATGAAGCAGCAATCAATGTTGATGTAACGTTTGCCTTCTGCGACGTAAGTTACTATTCGCTTGATTTGCAAGTTACCGATGCCTTCGGCGACTTCGTGAACTGCCCTCTTAAGCTGTGCCTCATTTGCTTCCGGCGCTGGGACCGCAATACCTGAAGGCTCCACATGTACAGTTACGTTTTCAAGAGGTTTAATTTCGGCTTTCATTCTTCGTTCAATGTTCTCCGCTATTTTATGTGCATCTTCAACTGACATCTCGGGGTCCACGTAGGCATGTAATGTAATGTAGAATTTGCCGCCAGTGTAAATGGTTGAGATTTCATGAACCTCTTTAACACCCTCCACTGTTGCCAGTTTTTTTACCAGCTGATCCATTTTTGCTTCTTTTTCTGACGGTTCAACATGGATCGTGGCATCTACATTTCCGAGAGATTGCTTCAAGTCGGTTTCAATAGTGGAGACCAAAGAATGAGCCTCTTCCAAGGGCATATGACTTGGAACTTGTACGGCTGCATCTACGAAAATTTTGGAGCTAACTTTGCGGACTTTGAGGTTATCAGCTTTCACAATCCCCTCGTGTGAAAGAATCACTTTTCTTGTTTTCTGAACCAGCTCCTTTGACGCGGTATCGCTAAGTTCCATGACGCTGTACCGTATGAGCTTAACGCTGAGGTAAGTAAGCATGACTCCGAGGAAGATTGATGCTAAAGCATCCCCGTAAAGAAAACCTAAAGCAGCCAAACCGAATCCCAGAAGAGCAAGCAATGTTGAGCTCAAGTCAGAAACTGCGTCGTAGAGACCTATTTTCATGGAGGGGCTTTCCATGTGCTGAGTTTTTCTGAAGACGGTAACCCTTAAAGAAGCAATAAACATCGCGTAGCCAATCGCGATGAAACCAACGTAAACGCCGCCTTGATTGATCTGTGCATTCTCTAATCCAGTCAATCTTAACGCGGCTTCATAAAAAATCAAGAACGCAACCGCAATTAAAACTATTCCTCCGATTAAGCCGCCTATGGTTTCAAACTTTTCGTGTCCATATGTGTGTTCTTCATCAGGCGGCTTGATTGAGGCTCGAACCGCAAAAAAAAGCATGACCGTTGAAACAACATCGAGCAAAGCATGTAAGCCGTCGCTTAGTATTGCCAAACTGTTAACGAATAATCCTATTGAAACTTCAACTATTACAACGCTAAGGATTGCGATTGCTGAAATCTTTAATGCTTTAAGCTTGTATTTTCCTTCTACTGAGCTTTGCATTGTATTAATCTAATTAAGCTCTTGGCAAGGGCGATTTAAGAATTGCGGGGGGAAGGCATTTTCTGAATTCAATCATTTTAGGCTGATTTAAACTCGTTTGTCAATTTCGGCGCATAACTGAGTAGTGTTCTTCAAGAATGTCGAGACTTAAGCACAACCCTTAACTTTTTCCGTTGAAGAGATAACAACTGCGAGAAATAGCACAATGAGCTTGCAAAAGGCGTCAACTGAAGGATTTACTAAATTGTCCCTCTTTGTCTTATTGCTCCTGGTCTACTCCCGCTCTACGTTTTTGGTTATGGCGTTTCTGTCTTTGTACGGTTTGATTCATGGCGTTGCTTCCGTGCCGGGAAGCAGGATAAGCGCCGTAAAAAGCCTGCTCCACTACGGCGTTCAAGTGTTCCAAAACGGGTTAGATTCGCCAATCAAAGCAGCCACCTCATGATTTTCTGTTTTTATTTGAAGACCAAGAAAAGCAAGTAGCCAGATTTCCATTTGTAGAATCATGGTTCCTAATTTTGTCGTTTGCTTCCGTTCACCCCGTTTGCAGAGCAACTTCGCCTCAAATCGCTCTTAATTTAAATATGCTTAAGCCGATTTCTTAAGCAAATGAAGCTGTCAGAGCTTTTCCGAGGAGACTCAGCCGTCCTAAAAGGAAACTTTCTACTGATAACCGTAAGCTGGATCATCATGTTTTTTGCGCAGCCCATCCCCGACACCTACTCCAGCCTTTTTTACCTGCACCTTGGAGCCAACGTGTTTCTAATTTCAATCATGGGTTTTGCCGGCGCAGTCGCGCTTGCTCTGGTCCAGTTTCCAGGCGGCTACTTAGCAGATAAACACGGCAGAAGATGGCTCATAGTCACTATGACTTTCGGCTTGGGCGTTGGGACATTGTTTTTTATTTTGGCTCCTTCATGGCCCTTCTTGCTGCTGGGAATTCTGATACAAAACCTGTGCTCTATTTACGGTCCAGCATTGATGGCTATGGACCTGGATTCTTTGGCTCCGCAGAACAGGGGCGCAGGGTACAGTTTCCAAACAGTTATTTCGACAATTGTAATCTTGCCCGCCCCGCTTATTGCACAGTTTTTGGTTGTTACCTTTCACTTTGATTTAGGTATGCGGATAGCTTACACTTTTGTGGCAGTGATGTACTTTGGGATTGCAGTTCTCAGACTTAGATTAAAAGAGACGTTGACGGGCAAAGACGGAAAAGAACGTCCAACTTTCTTAAATGCTTTAAGAGACTACCCGAAATCGGTTAGAGAAGGCATAAATGTTTGGCGGAAGCTTCCAACGTCAGCTTTCAACCTTTTTGTAGCCATCATAGTCATAAACGGGTTAGTTGCAGGCTGCCAAACATACTTCGTGGTTTACGCAACCTCCATCCTTAAAATGTCTCTCTCGCAATGGGCTATTGTCTTAGCTTTCATGTACCTGACCATTTCGGTTCCAGCCATCCTCGCGGGGTTCAGCATGGACACCTTGGGCAGAAAACGCTTCCTGATACTTGGCTACCTCCTGTATGTTCCAGGAATGCTGCTTTTCATAAACGCCAATTTTGACATGCTGCTGCTTGCCTTTTTCTTCTTCGGCCTCGGCAACCTGCTTCAACTCAACAGCTACCAAGTCCTAATGGGCGACTTGATCCCGAGGAACATACGGGGAACAGCCATAGGGAGCCTGCAGTTCTTCATGTACCTGACGCAGGCAGTCTTCCTAATTCTGGTCGGAGCGCTATACGCATTTGTATCACCGCAACTGCCCTTCCTCTTGCTGGCAGCATCCGCGATTCCGCTTTCAATTTTTATTTTTTGGAAAGTTTATGAGCCAAGCATCAAAGAAGCATAAAAAAGCCGCTGTTTGGCTGAATTTTTGTTACCAATTTTCAATTTTGAAAGAACAACAACACCCAAAAAACAACTGTTGTTCTTCTCGGCAAAATATTTATTTTTAAAAGAAGAAGAAGCTGATGAAAACAATTTTTCTTCTTCTTCTGCCTGCCATATTTACAGTGGATTTTTAGTGTAAATACTAGACCGCCTCATAGGGTAGGCTGGTCAAATTCAGGGCTTATTTCAGTTTGATTTGTGTGGGTTTTGGGCTTGAATCTGAGTTACCTTGAAATGTTTTGGGCGCCCGCGTTCTCTTTCAAAGTTTGGTAGACATCATCCCGCAAGATTATGGTTGTTTTCTTCACCATAAACATCTCCTTAAACACATACGTCTAAACTTTTAAAGTCGATATATCACTCGTCCCGCTACACTGGACATGACTATCGTTTGAAAAGCTAAAGCCGTTTTGAAAGCAAGATTGGTTCTGCATAGTCAAGAAATCTTGTGTCAACAAATTTTTACAAAAACTCTCTTAAGCGCTCACGCAGTACAGATAATTTAGTGAGTGCTATGGCAAAGACTAAAGCTTTTTTGAGTGCATTCTTGATTGCACTTATGATCGGCGGGTTAGCTTTTGTTGGCACAATGCCTTTTGGAAAAGCTCAAAGCGGCACAAACGTCAGCTACATAATTAGCTCAGATACCACTTGGAGTCAAGCAAATAGCCCCTACAATTTCACTGGAAACGTCCTTGTTAACAGCGGAGTCACTTTAACAATAGGTGCTGATGCCACAGTCAACCTCAACAACTATTACCTAGAGGATAATGGTTCCCTAATCATTCAACCAGGCGCTAACATCACCATGGGACTCATAGGCGACGGCATAGATGTTAACGGCGTTTTGTCTGCAGTAGGCACAAGCAGCAACCCAATTTACATAAACGGCGACGTGCAGGGGCACATCATCATTGCCTTTTACTCCGCAATCACTTTTTCATCCTCCAGCACAAGTTGGAACCAACAGACAAATTCCGGGTCAGTAATAGAAAATACCGTGATTTCCAACGTTGAATTTGAGATTTCAAGCAGCGTAAGAATTAGCGACAGTTCTCTGCTAAGCGGCGCCCTCACTCTTACAGGCGGATCACCTACAATTGAAAACAATAACATTGATACACCGCTCAGCGTCACAGGCGGATCACCAGTAATTTCAAATAACCAGATTACAGGCAACCTCTACATTGGCGCCGGAAGCAGCGTCGTCGCCGACAACACCCTCTTCAGCCTGTATTTAAACGATGAATCTGGATCCACAGCTTCAACTTTAATCGAGTTTAACTTGATAAACGACAGCCTCGTCGGAATCTCTGTAGACTTTCAAAATTCAGACGCCAGCGCTGTTACTGTCGAAAATAACACGATCACCAACAATGCTGTGGGGATTCAAGTTGAAAGCTCCATTGTCCCCACAATAGTTGACAACAACATTTATGACAATCAACTGAACGCCAAACTTACCCTAGATGCAACTTCAGAAATTAACTTAATTAATAATTGGTGGGGAACAAGTGACCAACAGGCAATCAACCAAACAATCTACGACTATAAAGATGACTTTACCGTGGGCACAGTTAATTTCGTTCCCTTTTTGACTGCTCCAAACCCTGATGCACTGCCTAACCCAAATGCGCCTATACCAACCCCTAACGCATCGCCCTCGACAGCCACGCCAACCACAACTTCCAATTCAACCTCAATACAATCCCAGAATCCGCCCAACAAAACGGCGCCAACACCTGTATCCACAACCACTTCATCAACCACATCTCCAAGCGCGTCACCTTTAACTCTGCAATCACAGAAGTCTAATGCATCTGCACCTCAAGATTTGACTGTTGCAGCAGTAGCAATAGCATTTATTGCAGTGGCAGTCGTCGCATTCTTTTTAGGTAAAAGAGCAGAGCGAAACAGCACGCGTTCGATAAATAATCAGATTTAGACGTAACTGGAAATGTCGCCAGCGATTCCCCTTTTTATGGAAAGAATTTCGGTTTAATGTATCTAAAAGTTAAAAGTCTAAATCGATAGGCATTTAGGTTTGAAATTAAGTATTAATGCAAACGGTTGATGCTCTATGGCTTTAGCTAAAATAGGCAAAATACTTGAAGGCTGCTGTCCAGACCAAAAAGTCACGGTTCGCGGTTGGGTTTACCGTAAACGTGAAGGAAAAGAACTGATTTTTCTGGTTCTGCGCGATTCCACAGGAGTAATCCAGTGCACCGTTAAAAAAGCCAGTCCAGCATGGACGGAAGCGCAGCTCTTAACAATTGAATCCAGCTTGACGCTTGAAGGCGTTGCCAAAGAAGACAAACGTGCCCCCGGCGGATACGAAATCGCTGCGGAAAACATCACAATAATCGGTTTAGCAGAAACCTTCCCCATTGCCAAAGATAAAAGTGAAGAGTTCATCCGTGACATGCGGCATCTGTGGCTGCGTAGCCGAAAAATGAATTTGATGATGAAGGTTCGCGCTGACACATTAGAGGCAGCACGGAAATACTTCAAAAGCCAAGATTACACCGAAGTTTCGCCGCCCATGTTTATATCCGCGGCAGTGGAAGGCGGCTCCACACTTTTCGGCTTAAAATATTTCGACCAAGACCTATACTTAACCCAGAGCAGCCAGCTTTACCTCGAAATACTAATCTTCTCTTTAGAAAACGTCTACTGCATCGCGCCTTCGTTCCGCGCTGAAAAAAGCAGGACAATTCGGCATTTAACCGAGTACTGGCACATGGAAGCTGAATGGCCGTTTGCCGACATGAATGATTTGATGAAGTTTGAAGAAGGCATGATGACGCATATCTGCAAAACCATCGGCGACACCTGCCAAAAAGAATTCACAGAACTGAGCGCCGACATAAACAAACTCAAAACAGTGCAGACCCCCTTTCCACGCATAACCTACGCGGAAGCCATCGACAGGCTTAAAGTGAAAAATCCTGCTTTGAGCTGGGGCGCTGACTTGGGTTATGAGGACGAGAAGGTTTTAGCTGAAGACTTCGGCAAGCCATTCTTCGTTTACGATTACCCCACAGAGATTAAGGCGTTTTACTGCAAAACCTACCAAGACCACCCCGAAGTGGCGATGTCAGTTGACATGATGGTGCCCAGAATCGGCGAAATCAGCACAGGCGGAGCAAGAGAAGAAAACAAAGATATACTTATCCAACGCATGAAGGCGCAAGGCTTGAAACCTGAAGACTACGAGTGGTACCTTGACCTGCGACGCTACGGGACAGTTCCCCATGTCGGCTTCGGAATGGGGCTTGAGCGATTGTTAACGTGGATGCTGGACCTAGACAACATCATTGATGCAATCCCGTTCCCAAGGACAACGCGCAGGTTCTACCCATAAAACATCCCTTTCTTAAGAAAACATGTTGAGCAATTAGGGCGTGCGAAAAATTATGGTTTTGCCCTGATACAAGGTTGACGAGCCGTTACAGACAAATTCTTGCCCGCTTACCACATTAAGTGTTGTATTTCCCTCTGGGCTAACTATTGTCACCGTCGAGTTACCGGCGTCCCAAACCATAGTGTAGGTTTTAGCGTTGTGGCTAATTTCTTGTATTGAAGGGTTCGTCTGCATGTATATCGTATTTGTTTCATATATGTAAAATATTTCAAAAAATATCGCCACTACGATAATCAAGACAACAATCTTGAGTTTATCCATGTTAGCATCAACCCGCTGCTATTTTAAAAACTTGTTTGCGTCAGAAACAAAGTATCGACAAGAAAATAATTTAAAATAGTCTATTCGTAAAAAACTCAAGTACCTTTGGAAGAAGAATTCTTTTTTCCTAAAGGTAGCAAAAAAATTTGGTTTATTGTGGGTAACCTGTGAAATACTCCAGTTTTAATTTTTCTTTTTGTAAGCCGATGCTTACTATAAGTTTTTCCATCGCTGTGACCATCGGCGGCGGTCCGCAAAGGTAAAACATGTTTTCTTTGTAGTCAGGCAGTTCTTTTTGTATCATGTCCGCAGTGATTAAGCCGACTGCGCCTTTCCACTGAGGGGATGCTTCGTTGACGGTGAAAACAATTTTTAGATTTTTGTTTTCTTCTTGCATCTTCTCGAATTCCTGTTTGAATGCTATGTCATTTTCTGTGCGGCAGCCATAGAAGAGCGTGATTTTCGTGTTCAAGTGTTTGTCTGTGGCGTTTTTGCATATGCTCACAAACGGGGTGACTCCGATTCCTCCTGCAAGTAACGCGATTTTGGGGTATTCTCCTTCAAAGGTGAATTGCCCATAAGGCGCGTCTATTCTTGCCCAGTCGCCTGCTTTGGCGGTTTTTAGCGTCTTTGAGTATTCACTGTCAGTTAGTTTTTTAGTGAATTCAAAGTGGTCTGTTTCTGTTGGGCTGCTGCTGAAGCTGAAATGGTGAGTTAATTCTTTGTCGCCTTGTTTTAATGCTACAAAAAAGTATTGCCCCGGCTTGTAAGCTAATTCTGACGGTCGGGCAAATCTGAAACTGGTCACATCAGCAGTTCTAGGTATAATTTCTTCGATTTTTGTTTCCCACTTCATAAAAATCACGTCGCCTTTAAAATACCAAATTCTAGTATAATTATAAAGTCAATAAACTTTGCGGCTAACCCGTCTATAAAAAATATGCATACCCAAAATACTTCAAAGCTAAACTAAGGGCTTTAAAAAAAGGCGAAGTGGAGCCTTTATCAAAAGATTGCCTTTCCTATAGTTAGAAAAATTTAACGCTTGAATTTTATCATCTCAGAATTTAAGTACACGGCATCGGGAAAAACAATCAGTGTGGTCACCCGAAAAGCTTTAAAATGCAATCATTGCATTCAAGGGGTAATACAGCAACTTGAGGAAATACGGAAAATGAGTAACAATCTGATATCAAAATTGGCGAATCCCGCACCTTTAGGACTACTTGGTTTTGGCGTAACAACTGTTCTTCTTAACTTGGCTAACGCAGGCGCTTATCCGCTGAATTCAGTGATTTTAGCAATGGGCTTGGCTTACGGGGGAATAGCACAGATAATTGTTGGTGCAATGGAGTTCAGAAAAGGCAACACTTTTGGCACTGTGGCTTTCATGTCTTATGGTTTATTCTGGTGGAGTTTCGTGATGCTTTTGGTTTTACCTAAATTTACGGGCTTCAGCGGTCCCAACGCGGCTTCTTTGGCAGCTTATTTCATAATGTGGGGAATCTTTACTTTCGGCATGTTCTTTGGCACGTTAAAAGCTAATCGCGCTTTGCAGTTCGTTTTCGGAAGCTTAACTATACTGTTCTTTATGCTGGCAATTGGACAATACGGTGGAGGCGCAACTTTCACAAAAATCACGGGCGTCGAAGGTGTCATCTGCGGCTTAAGTGCGGTGTATCTTGGATTAGCTGAAGTCTTAAATGAAGCAAACCAAAAAACTGTCTTGCCAATTTACCCTACCAGCTAAAACAACTAACTCTCTTTTTATTTTTCTAAATAAATTAGATACTAAAAACTTATATTCTCAGAGTTTATCATTCTCAGCAAATTAGGTTGAGCAAAATGTCAGAATCAAGTTTACCCTTTGATGAAAAGTTTTGTCCAAGCGGAGCAAAATTTTCCAGTGGAGAAAAACGCAAGAAAGAATGGGAGAAATCAATAAAGAACCCGGACGAATATTGGGAGGAAAAAGCAAAAGCCATCGACTGGTTTAAGCCTTTTAGCAAGGTTCTTGATGATTCTAACCCGCCGTTTTACAAATGGTTCCCCGACGGCGAACTAAACATCTCCTACAACGCCCTTGATAGGCATATTAAAGGCAACCGTAAAAACAAGCTTGCCTACATTTGGGAAGGCGAAATGGGCGAAGTAAAAACTTACAGTTACTATCAACTTTACCGCGAAGTAAACAAACTTGCAAAAGCACTAAAGGAATTCGGCATCAAAAAAGGCGACCGCGTCGCAGTTTTCCTGCCTGTTATTCCTGAGCTGCCCATAACTTTGCTTGCGACGGCAAGAATCGGCGGAGTCCACACAGTTGTATTCTCTGGGTTCAGTGCTGAAGCATTAGCTGACAGAGTTAACGACAGCGGCGCAAAAGTCTTAGTTACAGCGGACGGTTCCTTCCGAAGAGGAAAACCAATCGGCATCAAAGACAACGCAGACAAAGGATTGCCAAACATGCCTTGCATCGAAAAAGTCATTGTTGTTAAGCGGACTGGTCAACCTGTAACGATGAAGGAAGGCAGAGACGTTTGGTACCATGATGCACTTGCAAATGCGGGCGCAGACGCCTACGTTGAACCCGAAAGCATGAAATCAACTGACCCATTATTCATCCTCTACACTTCAGGAACAACGGGCAAACCCAAAGGCGTTCAACATGGGATAGGCGGATACCTTGTTTGGGCTTATTGGACGCTTAAGTGGGCTTTCAACCCAACAGACGAGGACATTTACTGGTGTGTTGCAGACATCGGCTGGATTACGGGGCACACATACAACGTTTATGCACCATTAAGCCTGGGCCTTACCGCGTTCCTCTTCGAAGGCACACCTGATTACCCTGGACAAGACCGCTGGTGGGACATGATTGAAAGACACGGCGTAACCATCCTCTACGGCACACCAACCGCCGTTAGAATGTTCATGAAATTCGGCGAACAATGCGTAACAAAACATGACTTAAGCACCCTGCGCATTCTGGGGTCAGTAGGTGAACCCATAAACCCAGAAGCGTGGAAATGGTACTACCGCGTAATCGGCAAAGAAAAACTCCCGATAATTGACACTTGGTGGCAAACAGAAACTGGCGGATTCATGATTTCCCCCACCGCAGGAATAGAACTTACACCCTTGAAACCTGGCAGCGCAACTTTTCCGATGCCCGCAGTCAACACTGACATCTTCGACGAGAAGGGACAGCCAGTACAGGCAGGCACTAAAGGTGTTCTCGTAATCAAATCGCCGTGGCCTGGAATGCTGCAGACAATTTGGAAAGATGCTGACCGCTTCAAACAAACATACTTTGGCAGGTGGCCAGGAATATACTACTCAGGCGACTACGCAGTCCGAGACCCAGAGGGCTACTATTGGCTTCTTGGCAGAGCAGACGAAGTTCTAAAAGTTGCTGGGCACCGCATCGGAACAGTAGAGCTTGAAAGCGCGTTAGTTGCACATCCAGCAGTTTCTGAGGCAGCAGTGATGGGTAAGGAGGACGCAGTGAAAGGCGAAGTTCCAGTAGCATTCGTTGTTCTCAGAGGCGGATTCACCCCATCAGACGAGCTTCGTGCAGACCTCATAAAACAGATCCGAACAACAATCGGTCCAATAGCTACACCAGACGCCATCATCATAGTAAACAAGCTGCCGAAGACACGAAGCGGCAAAATCATGCGCAGACTACTTAAAGCCGTACTTACAGGAGCACCGCTGGGCGACACATCGACAATTGAAGACGAAGGCTCAATCGAGGACATAAAAGCAACATACAACGAGCTACGCAAACAGGTAACCAAATAAACAATTCTTTTCTTTCTTTTTCAAAACCTTTTTTCCATCAAGAAAAAAATAATCTTCATAAGTTAATTGCTAAAAGTGGAATTTGTGTTTCGTCACTTCGCTGTCGAATTCTTTCGCTAACTGTTCAAGAAGTGCTCTTTGCTGACCTGTAAGTTTTTCTGGAACCGAGATTCCTACGCGCACTATTAAGTCGCCTCTGCCGTAAGCTCTGAACCGAGGCATACCTTTTCCCTTTAAAGTTAAAACTTCGCCCACCTGCGTTCCCGGATGAATCTTCACCGTTGTCGGTCCCTCAAGGGTGGGAACAGCAATTTCTGCGCCTAACGCAGCTTGCGGATAAGTAATCATGGCTACATGCCACAGGTTATCTCCTTCCCGTAGAAATTGCGGGTGCGGCTTAACGTGAACCACGACATAAAGATCTCCTGGTTCGCCGTCGTTCTGAGCCATTTCTCCTTCGCCCCTGAGCCTAAGCTGGTTGCCTTCATCTATGCCCATGGGCACTTTAACGGTGATTTTACGGCGTTTTCTAACTCTTCCTGAGCCGTGACAGTTAGGGCAGGGCGTTTCAATCAATTTGCCTTTTCCTTTACATGTTGGGCAAGCCGTCACCTGCACGTACATTCCGAATCCGCTTTTACGCATGTTTTGCACTTGCCCGGAGCCGCCGCATCTTGGACAGATTTTGGCGGAAGTACCCGGCGCTGCGCCTGAGCCCTCGCATACGTCGCATTTTTCGGTTCGTGGAATTTCAATTTCTTTTTCGACTCCTCGGGCGGCTTCTTCCAGCGTGATTTCAAGATCAATAGCTAAGTCTTGCCCTATGCTGCCTCTTTCGCCTCCGAATCCTCCGCCGAAGAAAGTTCGGAAAATGTCGCCGAAACCCATGTCTCTAAAAACCGAGTCGAAGTCGGCTCCCCTGAAAATGTCTTCCTGACGGTATCGCTGATCAAAGCCTGAATGACCCAACTGATCGTATGTTTGTCTTTTTTGGTCGTCGCTGAGAACGGCGTAGGCTTCGCTGATTTCTTTGAATCTTTCCTCCGCGCCTGGATCTTTGTTGCGGTCTGGATGAAACTGCATAGCTAGTTTTCTGTAGGCGTCTTTGATTTCGTCCTTTGATGCGTTGCGTTGAACGCCGAGAACTTCATAGTAATCCCGTTTTTCAGTCATCAGCACTTAACCTTGGATTAACTTTTTACTTGACTTTTTAGTAAGAACCAGACTGTAATTTATACCATTTCCCTTGTTAATTTTGTTTTCCGCAAAAGCTAAGGTAAAGTGACCCGCTGACTGATTGGCTAGGACAAATTGAAAAACCCGCGCTTATGCCTTGTGCCTCTATGCCAGTTAATTCGCTGAGTCTGAACCCTTACTTCGGAATGTTTACGTTTTCACATAGGCTATAGGTAACGCAAAGCATGCCGACAAAAAAAAGCACAGTCAACGGAATACTTGTAGTTTTAGCCACAAGAGCAATTCCCCAAGTACCGAAAATCAGAGCAAACCCGATTAAGCACACCTTTTGAGCAAAGGAAAGCGAAAGCAACATGACTACTTTAATGCAGATGGATACTTTAAAACTTAATTATGCTTTCGATTGATTCACTACTGAAAATAACATATCTTAACGAATGAAATCTTTTAAGCAAGGTCAAAACAAATAAGATGTTGACTGATATGAATAATCAATTGAAACATATCTTTTTGGTCAATGTTGTATTTGTTGTTCTGTACGTACTTGTCGAATGGGGTGAATTCTTAAGTCTAAATACGTTCACGTTTAACAATGTGCCCGTAAAAATAAGCGCCATGTTTCCATGGGGGATTGGAGAATTAGCTGAGGGCGGTGCTTCTGGTACAGCACTCACTTTTAATTTTACTTTGGCACTATTTTTACTTGCAATAATGGTAAACTTATATTTCATTATCGGACTCCAAAGGACAAACGAAGCAAAACAGAACCCCTCTCAGAACGCCCCTCTGCCTTCTTGATAATTTATGTGATCAATAATCGGTGAAAAAACTTTGGGTAAAGAACACAAGTTTAGAAAAGACTTTACACCAGATCAATACGCTGCTTATTTATTGAGAAAAGCTAAATCTCCAGACGCTTTAATTTCAGAAAATAAAGAGCCAACGATTAAAAAGTTTACACCTAAAAAGAAGATAGGGTAATTTTTATTTTTTAGCATCTTTTAGTTAGAAAAGTGCCTATGGAATGCAAACATCAAAAACAAAAGAAAAAATGAGGTTATGCCTGTGGGTTCTATTTTACTTTGTAGTCTTCTGAATCGACCACTCGTTCCTCGCCTGAGGGTTCGGGTTCTGGACTTTCAGGACCGCCGCTTGGAGGTTCCTGTGGGCCTGGTCCTGCCTGAGGTCCTTGCCCTGGCTGCTGTCCCTGCTGTTTTGCGTATTCTGATGCTGCTTGCTGGTAAACTTTTGTTCCGACTTCTTGCAGTACCTTCTGGAGCGCGTCGGATTTTGCTTTGACCTGCGCCATGTCGTTGGTTGCCAAGGCATTTTTGAGCTCTGTGACTGCCGCATCGATTTTGCCTACTTCTTCCTGGCTGATTTTGCCTGCAAGATCAGTTTTTGTTCGTTCCGCAGTGTATACTAGGCTATCAGCGTTGTTGCGCACTTCAGCTTCTTCACGTTTCTTCTTGTCTTGCTCCGCATATTGTTCGGCATCTTTGATTAAACGTTCTTTTTCGTCCTTTGACAGCTTAGTAGCTGCTGTTATGGTTATTTTTGATTGTTTTCCTGTGCCCAAGTCTTTCGCGGTGACGTTCATTATGCCGTTGGCGTCGATGTCGAAGGTTACTTCTATCTGGGGGATGCCTCTGGGCGCTGGCGGCAAATCGACAAGGTTAAACATGCCTAGTGAAACATTGTCTCCCGCCATTGCACGTTCGCCTTGAAGCACGTGAATTGTAACTGCGGTCTGGAAGTCTGCTGCTGTTGTGAAGATTTGACTTCTCTTGGTGGGGATGGTTGTGTTTTTATCCATTACTTTGGTTAATACGCCGCCCATGGTTTCGACACCCAACGATAATGGTGTAACGTCGAGCAAGAGTAGATCTGTGACTTCGCCGGTAACGACGGCTGCTTGAATGGCTGCTCCTATTGCAACGCTTTCCATCGGGTCAATTCCGCGTTCTGGTGCTTTGCCCAGGATTTGCTCAACAAACCTCTGCACAAGCGGCATACGTGTCATTCCGCCGATTAGGATGATTTTGTCGATTCCCTGCGGCGTCAATTTTGCGTCTTCGAGAGCTTTCAGCAGTGTGGGTTGTGTTCGCTGCACGATGGGTTGCGCTAAAGATTCAAGTTTTGTTCTGGTTAATGTTAGGTGCAGGTGTTTGGGTCCTGAAGCGTCAGCTGTTAGAAATGGCAGGTCGATGTCGGTGCTCATCAGCGTGGAGAGCTCGATTTTGGCTTTTTCAGCTGCGTCTTTAAGCCTAGGCATTGCCATTTTGTCGTTTGAAATATCTATCCCTGTTTGCCGTTTGAACTCGCCTAAAATGTAGTCCATGACTGCTTTGTCCACGTCGGTTCCGCCGAGTTGAGTGTCGCCGCTGGTGCTGAGAACCTGGAAGACTCCTTTGCCGAAATCCATCACTGTGACGTCGTGCGTTCCCCCGCCGAAACTGAACACAAGGATCTTCATTTCCTGCTGAACCTTATCTATGCCGTACGCGAGGCACGCAGCAGTGGGCTCGTTAATTATTCGCATAACTTGGAACCCTGCGATTTCGCCTGCGTCTTTGGTGGCTTGACGCTGGTTGTCGTTAAAGTGCGCTGGAACCGTGATGACTGCCTTGTTAATTGAGCCGCCAAGATATGTTTCAGTGTCTTTCTTTATTTTTTGAAGTATGAACGCCGAGATTTGTTGTGGAGTATATTCTTTTCCGTAAGCTTTGACTTTGTAGTCGGTGCCCATTTTGCGTTTTATTTCAAAAATTGTTCCTTCCGGGTTGGTGGCTGCTTGGCGTTTCGCTGGTTCGCCTACCAAGAGTTGTCCGTCTTTTGTGAAGGCTACTACTGAGGGGAACATTTTTCCCGCCATTGTTGGGCCTTCCGCGCTTGGAATAACCGTTGCGTGTCCGCCTTCATATATGGCGGCTGCTGAATTGGTTGTTCCCAAATCTATTCCCAATACTTTCTGGTTTGTTTTTTGATTTTGATTACTCATTTATTTTTTTCCTCCGTTTGGTTACTTTCAATGTTTTTTGATTTGACTGCTACTTTGACGATGGTGGGACGAATTACTTTGCCCTTCATCATGTAGCCTTTTCTTATTTCCTCAAGCACCGTGCCGTCAGCTACATCAGCTTGCTCAACTACGGCAACTGCGTTATGACGGGTGGGGTCAAAAACTTTGCCTTCGGGGCTCTCTATTGGTGTAACACCTTCTTGCTCAAGAATCTTTCTAAACTTCTTAAGCGTCATTTCTACACCTACGATTAAAGCGTCAGGCGACGTTGAGATTTCGCCGTTTTTAACCGCTAACTCCAATTCATCCACTACATCTAACAGTTGGATGACGAAGCGTTCGGTGCAGTAATTCTTTATCTGCTCCGTTTCTCTATCAAACCGCTTCTTAAAGTTCTCCAGGTCAGCCTGCAGATAACTCAACCTATTCAAATAGTCTTCTGCACGCTTCCGCTCACCATCTAGAAGCTGCTCTAAGCGGTTAACAGTCTGCTCTTGTTCTTCATCAACCATTTTGGCGTCTTCCTCATTGTTTAACTCTATGCGATGTATTTTTCCTTTTTTGTGTCCTTTTGACTTGGCTGTTCAGCAGGCAACTCAGGCGTTGGACTTTTTCCAGTTTGGTCGCATGCTTCATTGGATTGTTCGACGAGTTTTCTAAATATGATTTCGGCTACCATGTCTCCGACTGCTTCTTCTTTAAGTTCGGCGTTGAAGAAGTGTTTTTTGAAGGATTCTATAATCTCATTTTTGTCTATGACAACGTTGGGGTTTGCGCTGTCGTTCCATGCTGAAGTCATCAGTTTGTGGCCTAGTTCAATGAATATGTTTACAAGTGTTGTATAGTCGATGTCGAAGGGGGCGTCTCCAGTTAGGAACCGCCCTTTTGTAAGTAGAATCTTTTTGTCGTTTTCAGGGGTTACCGTTAAACTTCTACGCATATACATCATCAGTGCTTAAGTGCTTCTGCACCATTTCACCTAATGCAGCAATGCACATAGTTGCTTATATATTTTCTCCCGAGGAATTAACCAATAATTGCTTTAACAAAAACTAAAAACAGTTTATAGTCAAAAGCGGCGCTGCAGCTTTTAAAAAGCTCCGAACATAATTTAGTGAAGGCTACCATATTTTCATATATGCACTTGCCAGAGAAGTGAGACTCGTCACCAACAAAGTTCCAGCTAAAACCAAATTACCCACCCAGTTACTTCCCTGCAGCAATGAAGTTGAGAAGATAACGCATAGGAAAATGTAGAAGGACATAAAGCCTAAAATACCCTGAACAACGCGAATCGCTCCTCGAACTCTATAAATCTTCGACCGAGCCAGCCTCAGAAAAAACGTTAATCTCTTTGAAACATCAGCAAAATCGTCGATGAACAAAGTTAAACCGCCCAAAACAAAGAAACGTCCAGCATAAACCGCAAAACTATACCCGTTCCCAACAAATATGCTAAAAAAAGAAGTGGAACCAAACAACAGAAGCAAAGCACACGCTAAAACAAACAGGGCAAATCCCCAAACATAATGGTGAAACCACAACCGCCCTGTTTTCACCCTGCCAATCCTTATGACCAGATAGATGTTGAACATTGCAGCTAAAACCGCGAACCAAAAGATGGAGCCATCAATAAGATACGGCGGATAAGGTTTCCAATGATACCTTGCTGAATAAAACCCCATCAAAACGCCTAACACCGAAAAAATGCTGAGAAGAGAATTGAAAGTCAACGCCAAACTGAAAATCTTTTTCAGATAAGCATTAGCTATCAAACATTCACCTATCCGCTGCTCCAGAAATGCGCATTCTAATAATTAAATTATCCATCATCTAGCTAAGTAACACGCGGCGGTTAGTTGCAAAATAACGAGCAACTAGTGTTTCAACTGATTTTTAACTGCCCCTTCAGCCGCTTTTACAGCTTCGGGTAGTTTGTCAGGTTGTGTTCCGCCCCCCTGTGCAAAATTTGGTCTGCCGCCGCCTCCGCCGCCGAAAATCGGCGCAACCTCTTTCACTATGTTACCTGCGTTTACGCCTTTTTGCACTGCGATTTCTCCAGCCATAACCATGAGTCTGCAGGTTTTTCCGTCAGAACCATAAAACAGCGTCACAGTTGCTTCGTTGCGTTTTATCATTTCTGTAGCAGTCTGAATCATGCGGTTAACGTCAATTACTTCTCCGAAGTCCCGCTTCACAATGGCGACACCGCTGGCTTCAACCGTTGCTTCACATGCTTGCGTTTGCCCAACTGCGCTTTCTTTCTCAGCCAATTCTTTGATTAGCCTGCGCTTCTCAATCTGGGCGTCTTTGAGTTCTTTCACGATTTTCTCAGCAGTTTTATCCATCTTGTCAATAGGTGCCATTAGAACTTCCGAAACTTTCCATAGCAAGCTTTCCTGATTCTGCACCGCTTTTAACGCTTCCAACCCGACCGCATAGCCTAAACGTTCAACGCCATCTTGCACGCGCTCGGTATAGACGATTTTTACGAACCCAACTTCCAAGGTGCTTCGCAGATGGGTTCCAGCGCATGCTTCCACATCCCAATCGCCAGTTTTTACAACGCGGATGTCTTTGCCTGGAACTGCACCGCCTTGGTAGAGCCTGAAGCCGTAGCGTGCTTCCGCCTCGTTCCGCGGATACCAAGTCACATCAATCTTCATGTCTGCTGCAATTGCCCCATTCGCCAGCATCTCAATCTTGTGGACTTCTTCGGGGCTCAGCCTTCGATAATGCGTAATGTCCAGCCGTGAAGTTTCCAAGCCTTTCTGCGTGCCTGATTGCCAAACATGCTCGCCCAAAACACGTCTTGCAGCGCCATTGATCAGGTGCGTAACTGTATGCGCCTTCATCAACGAGTACCGTCTGTCCCAGTCAAGAACGGCGTGAACTATGCTGCCTTCTCTGAATGTCGTCGAAGTGCCGAGTTTATGCACGATGATTTTCCCGATTTTCTGAGTATCAACCACGTCGAATTTTGAGGCACCCACAATTAGCCATCCATGGTCTGCGGGTTGACCGCCGCCTTCAGGATAAAAACATGTTCCGTCTAGCACAACGTACTTGTCGCTGATTATTTTGAGGACTTTTGCGTCGAACTCGCGCATGTAAGTGTCAGAATAATACAGTTGCTCTGTTGCTGGCAGTTGCTCAGCCGCTTTCTCGAGAGTTTTCTCTGCTTGGCTCTCTTCCTCTTCCGCGGGCTTGGATGCCTGCATGTGCCGGTTAGCGATTAAGGTGTAGAAGTTCTCAGGAAGCTCCACTTGCACGCCTTCTTTTTCGGCGGCTTGCTTAACGATTTCTGGGGGGAGTCCATGTGAATCGTATAGTTCAGTGAGTGTATCCATCGGCAGCTTGCCCGTGCCCTTTGCCTTTAGCTCGGTGGCTATTCGTTTAACCATGCCTTCGCCCCGTTTGAGGGTGTCTTCGAACTTTTCTTCTTCTACTTTGAGCATTTCTATGATTTCGTTTTGCATTTCTTTTAGGCGGGGGAAATCTTTAGACCAGTAATCCACTTGCATGTCTATGATGTCGTAGAGTTTTGCCGGTTCCATGTTTAGGGTTCGCATTAAACGGTAAACTCGGCGGAACAGCAGCCGCGCCAAGTAGCCTTCTTGGATGTTTGAGGGGACAACGCCTTCTGAGAGCATGAAACTCAAAGTTTTAGTATGGTCAGTTACTGCCCAAGCGTTCTCAATGGGGACCAAAACTTTTTCGAGTGTTTTTATATCGATGCCTGAAAGCTCTGCTACGCGTCTCCGAGTCACCATCCTATTGGCGGTTTTGTCAACGCTTACCAAACCAGAATACTTCGCCACAGCTGACAAAAATTCGTTGTCAACATCGGTTATCCCTGCCATAGCGTAGATTTTGTCAAGCATTTTGCCGTAAATTGCTTGGAACGCGCTCGGTACGCCTTGGCTGATCCAGGCAAACCTGTCAATTCCGTAACCGGTATCTACAGTGCGGATTGGCAATTCGACGAAGTCTTCGCCGACTACCTTGTACTGCATGAAAACCAAAGTGCCAACTTCCAAGCCGCGGCAGATGCATTCGACATCGGGACCAGCGTTGCCGCCGCCAACCCACACGCCCTCTTTGTAAATTATCTCGTCAGATTTTATGCCCAGTGCTTCAGTGGCGAATCTCTGGTGGAAACGCACGGTTTCGTCTTTCCAATAAACTTCTTTGTCGGGGTAATTGAAGGCGTGGGCTCCTCCCATCTCAAAAATGGTTAAGTGCCTCCCAAAGGTGGGTCCGGTGTTAGAAATATCTGTCAGCCTGATGGATGGCTGGGAAATCACTAGTGGGTTTGCAGGCGGGGGTGAAATTCCCTCGGTGACGTAGGGTTGGAAGTCAATTATGCTTGCATGAGTTAGGTAAATGTCTTTGCGCCACCTCGCAACAACCGGATAAGGTTTAATGCGGGTGTGCCCATTTTTCTCGAAGAAGGAAAGAAAAGCTTCTCTCATCTCGGCAAGGCTGAAATTTCTCTTTGCGGCTGGATTATTAATGAAAGTGTAGTATCCACATTCGTCAGAGCTGGATTCGCCGCAGGTTTCCTGCTCGGCGTTCTGGGTCCAAAAGTATTCGCCGCATTTCGGGCAATGCTTTCTAACGAAGCCTTCCTGTTTAAAGAATGGAAGATCATAATCTTTTGCCGTGAACTGCTTCAAACTTTTGACGCTCCATGTGTTTTAATATTTTTATTAGCTTTTAATGGGTTACGAGAATCTTGCATTTAAATCGTTAGCTAAAAATCAACGCTGACATATGCCTATTTGACTAAAAAAATAAAAAGAAGGAACTTATTTCAGCTTTGGTTTTATTATGGTTTTTCTTGCTACGAACGCTACTGCGGAGATTGCCATTACTGCTACTGTAGCTGCTACTCCACCGATTAGATATAGAAGCAAACTTGAATGCGTCGTGGAGCCATGCGCCGATGCTGCAGCGAACGTTATTGTTATTTGGTGTGTGCTGAAGTGAGTTGTGTACCATACGTAGTAGTTGCTGCTGTCTTGTGTGTAGCCTTGGTTTTGGGCTGGTTGGCTGTCGATGTAGATTGCAGGTGTTGTTCCGAATGGCACTGCGCTCTTTGGGATGGTGACGTTGCTAAAGCCAATGTTGCCGTTTTCCCCTGTCACGGTGAAAGAGACTGATGTTGTTGTTGCAGACTGGTTTGTTGAAATTGTGACGTCAGACATCTGGCTGCTGGTTACGTTTCCGGTGATTGCAAGATCTATTGATGAATCGTTGCCTGTTTCCGCTGGCACAACAGTTGGACTTGGAGTAGTTGTTGGTGTAGGCGTGGCTGTAGGTGTTGTAGTAGGGGTTGGTGACGCAGACGGGATCATGGTTGATGAAGGTGAAGATTGAGTAGTAGGTACTGCTGTTGGCACTGCCGTTGTTGTCGGTGTTGAAGTTGTGGCGGGTGTTGGGACTGGAGTTGGTGTTGCGGTCGGCACTGGCGTTGGTACAGGAGTAGGAATTGGAGTAGGCGTGGGCGTTGCAGTTGGTGTCGGTGTTGGAACTGGTGTTGGCGTTGGGGTTGCCGTTGGGGCTGGCGTTGAAGTTGGCGTTGCTGTGGGTACTGGGGTTGGTGTTGGAGTGGGAGTTGGAGTTGTTGTAGGTGTTGGAGTAGCGGTTGGCGTAGGCGTCGGTGTTGGCGCTACGTACGCGTTGATGTAGTCTTGTCCCATAGTGTTCGCCGTATAACCGCTTGACAACAGCTCCTCACCATCATAAGTACCGCCAAGACCGCTGCTGCTAAGCCAATAATAAGCCCCGTCGCCGATTCCACAGGCATATTGAGCTGCGAGTAAATTACTCCACCAAGTCGCGTCATTTGCAGTGTTGCTGGACGAAGAAAGACAAGAGCCCTCCTCGTTGATAACCAAAGGCGCACTGACATCCATGCCGCTTTGTAAGCCCTGCAGCTGCGTTTCAAGCTGGGACGTAGTCATAGGAACGCCTGAAGAGTCGCTTCCGCTTGAATCCCAAAACTGAGTAAGATCAGAGGGAGCGTAGTAGTAGAGGTGCGTTGTAAAAGCCAAATTCGTTGGGCTTCCGATCGCTGAAGTCATTGCTGATGCCCAGCCCAGTGTCTGGCCAACGTTTGGTTCCCATCCGCAGTTCCACTGCATAAAAATCAAATTCGTTGAGCCAGTGCTGCGAATCGCATTGTACATCGTGGTTAGGTAAGTCATGTACCCGGAAGTCACCGTGTTGGTAGATGAACCCATAGGCTCATTCCAAGCCTCAAAGATCACGTTTGGGTAAGCTTTGAGCGCGTTAGCCATAGACGTCCAGTACGCGGTCCAGAAAGCCTGCTCATTAGCATAGCCGTTTTGGCTCTCCTCATAGCTCAGAAACGCTGAGGCTGCGCTGTCCCAGTTGCCGCACATCGGTAGTCCTTGGGATCCTGCCTGGTTAGGTGTTAGATATGGGTCTGAGCTGAATGAGCCTGAGCAGGCTGTGAGTTGGTAGGGTACGATGTCGATGTAGATGCCGGCTGCTTCTGCTTCACTAGCTAAGGTTTCAACGTAGCTCTGTACGTTTTCGCCGTTTGCAGTGCCGTCAGCTCCATTTAGCATCCACCACTCCGGATAGATGAAGACGCGTATCATGTTAACGTCCCAGACTGTTGACAACTCCGTAAACGTTTGGGTTACTGCTGTTGACGAGGCTGACCCCCACTGGTCGCCCCAACTGTCGCTGGAGCCTGTTCCCCACAAAATGAGGTCTGGAGTCATCCCAGCTACCCCCATGCCTCGAAGATAGACTGGGTTGTTATTTGAGTCAAGTATCTGGGTTCCAGAAGTATGCAGCGCCAGCGTTGCCGATGCAGCGTGAACTCCGTTAAATGCGAAAGCTGAAAAGATGCTTATTGCAAAGATTGCAATGATGCAGAGGGCCGCTGGTTTTGCGAACTTGCGAAGATTCATTGAATGGCGTGTTTTCTCTTTATTGTTTGTTTTCATTTCTCTCTCTTCCTTAGTTTCTGAAGCTTGTTAGCGTTTGAACCAGTTTTATAGGTTTTTGAAAAATCAATTAACGTGTGTTGTCAACTTTGGCGCAAGCTTACGAAGCCGACTTGACAAGATTTGCGAAGTCAAGTATGAGGTAGCATTCAAGCGATTGACGAGTGCCAAACCTTAATCAGCGGTATTTTTTCATAACGAGCTTTTTCCAAGCCGTAGCGCCTTAAAGGTTTAGTAAGATGACGTTGCGACCTTGTAGATGTCAAATATAAACCCGCAGTAAGTGTTCTGGGGATAATTGTCTTTATTTTTGTTAAGTCGGCACATTTCACGCCACATTTTTCACAGTGAAACCCTTGGTTTTTGCCCATTGACTTCAACCGTCTTCCACATTTGGGGCAGAACGGGTTCTCCAACACTGTTTTTGGTTCAAGATTCAAAATATTGATTTTTTCAAGATTAATTGTTGGTAACTTGCCCCCTGTTGACTTGTGCACGGCTCCATAGACCTCAACAATGTCGCCGACGACAAGTTCCCTTGCGATTTTGCGCAGGTTGCCCGTTGGTTCGTAAGCGGCGCAATCCACTTCTGCCGACTCATCTTTAATTGAAAATATCACGTGCCGAAGAGGAATTATCCGTGGGTTCTGCGACACAACACCTTTCGCAATTACTGAACTGTAAGGCTTAATCTTGCTTAACGCTTCCACAGTCTTTAGGTGGGCATCGGTTCCTTGGTTTGAACGGAAAATAACCCAGCGCTCAACATTTTCAAGCGGCTTAATTATGCTGAAAGCTTTTTTCAGTAATTCTGGCGATTCTCCTCTTACTCCGAAGAGAATTGGGTCTGGTCCCCGCGGCGTAATGATTACTCTGCGCTTTTCACAATCCACATTATTGAAGGTGTAAGGCTCAGTTAACTTATCCATTTCAAAAATGGATGCTTCATCAACTTTTCTCTTTGAACCCCAATTCTGTGGTGCCCTATAAGCAATGAGCTCGTAGGTGTGGTCACAGTTGAGTGTTTCCCCGATGGCTGCCAACGCGCCGATGATGCCTCTGCAAGAGTTAAAGCCGCATGCTTCAGCCCCAAACTTCTTGATAAGCGCCATGGCTTCCTTGAGTGTTACAATACGGGTCTCCGTTTTTTTCGCAAAAATCTCAAGTTCCTCGGGAACCTCATGTCCCTTGAAAAAAACTATTCCAGGATCGGTGCCTCTCTCGTTAATAGCGGAGTTTTCTTCCCATAAAGTTAAAGCCATATCTTTTATTTGCTCTTCAAATGCGGCACCATACTTGAATCTTAGGCATAGGGCGCCGTTGCCTCTTGTTTTCCAAGGCACGTTTGGGTTAAGCCTAATTAAGTTTGGATAATCAGTAAATTCAACCTGAAACTTTTCGAGCGCTTCAATAAGCAAAGCAGCAAGATAAGTTGTGCAGCCGCCTTTTGTTGAGTCAGTATCATCTAGCCCAATGTGCATTACCTGTGGTGTAGTCAAAGCAGCTGCTCTCCAAGTTAAGTAGGAAAGAAACTGCGAAGGTAAAAAATATTGTTAGCCGAAAAAGAATATAGCCTATGTTTACTGAAGAACTGGGGTTGGTTCAAAGATTACTTGTTCATGCAGAATTGGTTTTTGGGGTTCACTTATTATCATGGTTAGTTTTGAGTTTATTTTGCCGATTTTCTCGATTTTCCTCGTTACAATATATTTGAGTTTCTCCAGGTTGTCTGCTTTTACGTTCGCTATTATATCGTAGACACCCCAAAGATGATGTGCTTCTTCGACTCCGTCGATTTTTTTCAAGGCTTTTAGTACTTGATTCTCGGCTCCTATTTCGGTATTTAAAAGGATATATGCTGTGGGCATTCTTTAACAATCTCCTTTCAATTTTTTGAGAGGGGGGATGGGTGGTTGGATTTAGAGGTTCGAAGAATCTTTCTTGTTCGAGGGGAACATAAAAAGGCTCATTGTGCTTCGAAACCGCTTGGTCCAACCTATAAAAAGTTCAGTGCGTCTGTTCACAAGGAGCATGCTCACCGTAACGTGGCTACTCCCCGTCTTATCTTCGTGGATTTTCATCTTTACTTTCATTCGTTCGTTACTCCAGACGCACTGAAAGTTAGGTAAGTTGTAGAAAATTTAAGATTATGTGACTAGCTTGATACAGTCACAAGTTAGCATTTTTATGGGACGGATTCTTTTATGGACAGAAACTCTTCTTTTGGAAGTCGGTTATGCACCGAGATTACGTTCTTCTCGTTAAATCATCGGATTAAGATTATGGCTCGGTTGTGCTGAGAACGGCGCGAGTTTTTGAGGTACGTAAAAGAAAGGGAGTTAAATAGGGTTATTTTTCTTCAACAACAATCATCGTTAGCGTTGACCGCACCTTGTCTAGCCGTCGAATGCGCCAGGTAACTATTTCTTTTAATTTATCCATGGTATCTGCTTTGACTCTTGCCACAATGTCGTAGACTCCGTAGACGGCTGAGGCTTCTTCAACACCTTCGACTTTTTTGAGTTCTTTCAACACATCAGATTCGGAACCTATCTCAGTGTTTATTAAAACAAAGGCTGTTGGCATATCTTCATCCATTCCTATAATAATTGATTAGTTAAGTCTGCATTAAAATGTTTCCTAGAAAGCTATCAAGTTACCGTTTGATTGCCGCCTAAACACCAACTTTTCCCCTAATTTAACGCCCGTCCACGGCATTTCTCACAGCAACCTAAAAGCAAAAACCCAATATCCTTGTCGGAAGGGGATTCAAAATTAGTTATAATCAAATTAATTGTTACAAAATATTCAATAAAAAATAAGAGAACGGGTTCTTCCGCGTTACTCTTCCATCATTATCAGCGTTAAAGTTGACCTGACTCTGCTTATGGTTCTTACTTTCCGCGTTACCGTATCCCTAAGTTTTTCCATCGACTCCGCTTTTACTTTAGTAATTATGTCGTACACGCCGTAAGAGTAGTATGCTTCGTCCACGCCTTCAATTTTTTTGATTTGGTCAAGAACATCTTCTTCCGAGCCCGATTCCACATTTATCAATACAAAGGCCTTAGGCATTTTCAATTCCCCACTCATAATTAGTCAGTGTTCTGAATTAAATATTTCTGCCGAAAAAGGCAAATTTTTAATCAAATTGTCAGCCAAATAAATTTATAAAAACTATTCTAAAAAACATGTAATTAACCCGCGTTCCAATTTTGGCGTGCCATTTAGATGAGTAGAAATTTTTTATCATCAGCCTTATTTTTTGGTCACTCATTATTTCTATTGTTTCTAGCCTTAAACCTACACAGTTTAACGGGGGATTATGAAAGAGAGGCTGTACAACCGCAAATAAAGCAGCCTTGCCTCACGGCAGTTAAGGCGCAGCCCACAGCTGAAGAAAAAGTACAACCGCAAATAAAGCAGCCTTGCCTCACTTAGCTGCTTACATGTTTAAGGTAAATCATTCTGTATTGCACATTTTTGCAGCTCTGTACACAAAAGAGTTATATTAAGTCAGCTTGAAAGGTTAGGTTATTGTGGGGAAAACCATGGTTAAGTACATTTTCGTGACGGGAGGCGTATTAAGTTCGGTCGGCAAAGGCATATTGACTTCTTCCATAGGCAAAATGCTTCAGGCTCGGGGACTAAAGCCTACGGTTGTAAAAATTGATCCTTACGTGAATGTTGATGCGGGAACGATGAATCCCTACATGCATGGCGAAGTCTTCGTAACCGACGACGGAGGAGAAACCGACCTAGATTTAGGCTGGTACGAACGCTTCTTAGACTTAAGCCTCAAACAGGAAAACAACTTAACCACCGGAATGATTTATAAATCTGTAATTGAGAAGGAGCGACGCGGCGACTTTTTAGGTAGATGCGTCCAAATTGTGCCACATGTAACCAACGAAATCAAAAACCGCATCAAAACCGTCGGCAAAACTGCATGCGCTGATGTTGTTTTAACCGAAGTTGGCGGAACAGTCGGCGACATTGAAGGCTTACCGTTTCTGGAAGCTATTCGACAGATGCGTATGGAGGAAGGCTACGAAAATACGCTGTATGTGCATTTGGCTTTGGTGCCGATTTTGGATGTTACTGGTGAAATGAAAACTAAACCGTTACAGCACAGTGTCAACGAGTTAAGACGGATCGGCGTTCAGCCCGACACGATAGTTGCTAGAAGCCCCAAAATGATCGATGCTGAAACCCTCAGAAAAATAGCGTTATTCGGCACCATCCCCGAAAGCGCAGTCTTCTGCTCCTATAACGCTGAATCCGTGTATCAGGTGCCGCTTATTTTAGATAAACAGGGCATGGGCGACTTTATCTGTCAAAGACTAGCCATCAAATGCGAGACTAAAGATTTCGGCGCTTGGCAGCAATATGTGGAGGGTCTGATAAATCCTGAAAACGAAGTAAAGATAGCTTTAGTGGGTAAGTATGCTGGGTTAACTGACAGTTACGTAAGCATGACTGAGGCGCTTCGGCACGGCGGAGGCGCATGCAAAACTAAGGTTTGCATTTCATACTTAGAGGCTGAGAAACTTGAGCATGAACCGCAATGCGTAAAAGACCTTGCCAATTTCGACGGAATCTTTGTTCCATACGGATTTGGCCCAAGAGGCACTGAAGGCAAAATCGCAGCGGTCCAGTTTGCCCGAGAGAACGATATTCCATTCTTAGGCATTTGCTACGGTTTCCAACTGGCAGTTATAGAGTACTCTCGACAAGTATGCGGCTTAAAAGATGCAAACAGCACCGAAATCAATCCTGAAACGCCACATCCAGTCATAGACCTTATGCCGGAGCAGCGGGGCGTAGAAGTCAAGGGTGCAACGATGCGTCTGGGTGCGCACAAAGTGATTATGCAAAAAGGGACCCTTGCCTACAGCATGTATGGGCAAGAAGAAATTTACGAGCGGCACAGACACCGTTTTGAAGTAAACTTGGACTACCAAGAAAACCTGAAGAACAATGGTTTATGCTTCACTGGCAAAAGCGCCGACGGCAGAAGAATGGAGACCTTGGAGTTACCAAAAAACTACTTCTTCTTTGCATCTCAGTTTCACGGCGAATTCAAAAGTCGGCCTGGAAGACCTTCACCTGAATACTTGGGGTTTATCCAAGCATGCGTTAATAAGAAGCTGGGAAAACCAAAAGCCGCTATTTCTTAGCACCCAAGAGCTTTAGTAGAAAAGGCTATAATGCATGATTGATATGAAACGGTAAGGATAGTTTAAACATGACTGAAGAAGGAAAATGGGATTCAAACAAGTTTGACAAGCTGATGAAAAACAGCAAAAACGAGCTTTCAGATTTACAGGACCAACAGCAAAAACTAATGATGAAGTTCTGTCTGCGCGCACTCAGAGTTTATCAAGCCACAAGGCCAGAACCGCTAAGACCAAGTGAAGTTGCTTTGTTGATAAAGAACGAACTCAACAACGTCATCGCCGACCTTACTGCACAGACAAACTTGGATAACATAACCAAGCTTGTCAAAGAAGAATGGGCTAAAACGCAGAAGCCCTAACATTTTCAGAAGCTATCCCCTTAATAGCTTGCTTTTTTACTAGCTTTTGCTTTCCCCATAATGTTTTCGTTATTCGAGCCAAATTTGTTGCCGGCTTATCCAAAGAACGCCTCGGCGTTCAAGGGTGCTACTGTTGCTCAGGCTTTGAGAAGCCAAAAGTGGAGTTGCCTGAAAGATTTTTGAGAGGAATACACACCTTTCTGTTTGCTTGTTCAATAAATGAGATTTTCACGTCTATGCCATATGTTTGCTTCATGTTTTCTTCAGTTATTACATCGTTTGCTGCTCCAATATCAATAAATGACTGTTCCTTCATAACGCCGACTTTAGTGGAAATCAAGAAGGCGTGGTCAGGAAAGTGAGAAGTCATAACCACGGAAAAGCCACTTTTAGCCAAGTTTTCAATAATATTAAGAATCTTGAATTGGTTTCCAAAATCCAGATGCGACGTTGGTTCATCAAGAAGGATGATGTCTGGCTCCTGCGCCAGCACCTTCGCAAACATGACAAGCTGTCTTTCGCCGCCGCTGATCTCGTTGTAGGGTCTTTTAGCCATGTGCGATATGCCGACTGCCTCTAATGCTTTTTCCGTTAAGTCTATGTCGCTTTTTTTTGGAGAAGAAAACGCGCCGATGTGAGGAGTGCGACCCATCAAAACGAAATCGAAAATAGAGTAGGGAAAAACTGGAGTATGAAACTGAGGGATATAACCAATCCTTTTTGCTATGTCCCTTCGACCCATAGAGGATATAGCTTTGCCATCAAGAATTATTGAGCCTTTTTCTAAATCGAACAAGTTCCCGATGCAACTTAGCAGGGTGGATTTTCCAGCTCCGTTTGGACCTAAAATACAAAAGATGTCGCCTTGTTTTAAAGTGAAGGATATGTCTTTGAAAACGGGGCTGCCTTTTTTGTAGGAGAAAGTTGCGTTATTTACTTCTAGATTCATGACCAACCAACTCTTTGGCGTACCAGTAAGTATGCGAATAGCGGGAGCCCGACGATTGCGGTCAGGATGCCGATGGGAATTTCATATGGCGTGAGGGAACGTGCAATGTCGTCCATGGCGATTAAAAAGGATATACCTATCAATATTGAGACAGGCAAGACCTTGCTGTTATTTGATCCAACCAACATCCGTGCGACGTGCGGCACAAACAATCCAATCCAGCCTACTAGGCCAGCCACGCTGACGGCGGATGCTGTTATAAGTGTGGCGGAAAATATGATGATTCCCTGATATAGTTTAACATTTAAACCTAACGCCTTAGCTTCAGTGTCTTCAAGTGAGAGAACGTTAACTCTCCACCTTAACAACAAAAGGACAACTATTCCAAGCAGGATTGGAGGACCAAACTCAATAACGTTTGTGTAAGTGCCGGCGGTAGAGAAACTTCCCAAGAGCCAAAACACAATGGCGGTGAATGCACCGTTATTCGCTACGCTTTGATTTGCAAGAAACTTCATTAACGAAACTAGGGCAGAAAAAAAAGAACCGATAATTATGCCTGATAAAACAAGAATCAGAGTCGATGATCTTTTGGTTAAACTGTAGATTGCGTAGGCCATTCCAACGGCAGCCATTCCTACGACTAACGCAAGAATCTGGACCGTGAATAAGTTTAGGTTGAAATACAAACCTACCGCTGCGCCAAAACCAGCTCCAGCAGATACTCCAAGTATATCTGAGGAAACAAGCGGGTTCTTTAGAGCGGCTTGGAAAGTTGCTCCTGAAATTGCTAGGGCAGCTCCCACTAAAGCCACCATGATTAAGCGTGGTAACCTGACTTGTATTACGACGGTGGTCATCGTGGCTGGCCAATTGTGCTGAATATTAATGAACTGTGATAACAAGATTTTAATTAAGTCAGCGATAGGAACGTTATATCTTCCTATTCCGAGCGAAACTAAAAAAATAAGAATTGTGCAAATGAGTAAGAGGGAGCCTTTAAGTTCATAGCTTAAAGGTGATCGACGCTTTCCTTCATTTGCTTGAGACATCTTGAATCGCTCGTTGGCTGATTTAGGTAGATGGTGGAGTTGTGTTGCTCAGTATAGCTTGCACTTGATCGTTGGAAAGTGTGTACCCATAGAATGTCTGATAGAAGTATACTGTTTGCGATGCCATGTTAATGTTGGTAAACAGGTTAGGGTATAGTGTCTGTGCGACCCATTGTATGTTAAGTGCTTCTTCGATGCTGTAGCGGCTCCAATCGAACACACCCATCGGGTTCACAATCACTTTGTCGTTTTGCACCGCACTTAGTGAAGCATATTGAGGATTAGTCATGAGTGTATTTGCTATGCTGGTTGCTGTAGCTGACCCGACAAGGATGACCTGTGGGTTCCATGAAAGCAGTTGTTCAAGAGTAATCTGCTGCATGTTGCCGCTGACTGACGATGCGGCGTCGATTCCTCCGCAGGTGTTGATCCAGGTGTCAATGAGGGTGGTGCCTCCATCAACGTAGAGCGGGCTTGTTCCACTAATGTGCAGCACAGTTACCTGTTGACTTTGTGGAATCTGCGAAGTTACCGCGGTGACATTTGCTAAAGCGCTGTCAAAGTATGATACGTAAGCGTTTGCCTTAACCAGTGCAGTTGGACCTAGAATCCAGCCGGTTTGCTGGACAGTGGTTAGCATGTCGGGGAAAGTAGCGAAGTACATTTGCACTACACATAAACCTGCGCTTACCATGGATTGGTATGCCGATTGGGCGCTGGCGCTGTAGGACATGAAGACTATGTCGGGGTTGTCTGCGAGGAGCTGTTCAATATTCGGGGTGCCTGAACTAGCAAAAGGCGCGGACATTGTTGCCATGTTGGGATACATGATATTAAGCATAGCTATCGTTGTGTCGGTAGGTGTGGTAGCTACGATTTTGCTTTGGTCGCCGCAGAGAATTACTTCTGTATTGTGTGCTGCCCATGAGTCTGCTATTCGGTTGATTTGGGATGCTTGAGGTATTTGGACCATGGTTCCGCTGTAGTCTATGATGGCTCTGCCGTAGGTAGCGTTCACAGTTGTTGCACTGTTCACTGTGACGGAAGTTGAGCTTGGAGCGCTAGATAACGTGAAAAAACAGTCTGGAACAACAGTGGTCACATTGACCGTGTAAGAGAAGGTAACCACGAGTCCAGAAGCAACATTTACGGTGTAAGGCAGCTGTGCGTAATCAAAATCACCTATGCTGGTGGTTACTACAGTGCTGTTTGAAGAGCTATCCAAACCTGATGCCGCGAAAGTAATGGGAATACCCGGATTTGTTGTTGCAGTCGGCGTAGCTGTTGCAGATGGTTTGGAGGTTGCAGACGGTGTGGAGGTTGCGGATGGTGTAGAAGTCGCAGACGGTGTCGAAGTTGCGGAGGGTGTGGAGGTTGCAGATGGCGCAGTAGCAATGTCAAGAGGATTATCCACGTACATGTAGGCTGCTAGTGAAATTACAATGATTGCGATTATTCCGATAGTTATGTAAACATATTTATTTTTCATTTATTATTATCTCCGTTATGTTTGCCAAAACATATCGCATATTTAAAAAGGTTGTGCCAACAAACACAACCAAAACAATATTCCCAGAGATACCAGAAGCAACATCAAAAAAATGCTCCTTCATGATCCAGCGGGGTCAGGAGGCAAACTAATATGGATCCGAATCAAATTGATTGGAGTGCAGTTTGGCGAGACGGCATAATCTTTTTCGCAGGCAACGCAGATAAAGCTACAAGCTGGGATCACGCCGCGTCCAGATGGAACAAAGAGGATGCAGATGACTACGGCAAAAAAGTAATGAAAAGAATCAAAATCAAACCAGACTGGACAGCTTTGGACGTCGGTTGCGGACCAGGTTTATTGGCGATACCGCTCGCAAAGAAATGCAGACACCTCACTGCTCTTGATATTTCAGGTGAGATGCTCAAGTACCTAAAACAAAACGCTGAAAAGAAAAATGTCAGCAACATTACGTACATAAACAAGGCGTTTGAGACCGCAGTCATTGGCAAAGATGTGGAAAAACATGACATTGTCGTTGCTTCCCGATCAATGGGTTGGGAACGCAACTTAGAGACGTTCCTAAGAAACATGGATGAAGCCGCAAAAAAACGCGCATATGTGATTTGGGGAGCAGGCGACAGACAGTTTGACATAGGCTTATACAAAGCGATAGGCAGACCGTACGGGGAAACTCGCATGTACATAGTGATTTACAATTTACTTTATCAGATGGGAATTCGGGCGAACATCGAAATTTTCCAAACCAAACCCTCAGCAATTACCTACAAAAGCATAGATGATGCACTGTCTGAACATGGCAAAAGATTTGAAAGAAGAAACACAAATGAAGCATTAACTCAAGAAGAAAAAATCAAGTTAAAGAAATACCTCACAGAGACCCTAACCGAAACAAAAGACGGCGCCTACAGATTCAGCAACAAAAAACCAAGTCTGCATGCACTTATGTGGTGGGACAAAAAATTGAACCATTAAGAAGCCCCAAAAATTATTCGGGGAAAAATCTTTTTTTGAGTGGGAATGCTTCCTCCTTTTTTTGGGCAGTTCGGGTAGGATAGCAAGGGGCGTTACCGCGCTTCGGTTGAAGGTATCAGGTACACACTGTCTTCGGGTATTGTTATTGTTACAACATCGCCCTTTGTTAGCTTGCTGTCAATGAGAACGGTAAACTCAATTTTGTTGATATTTATGATTGTGCGAAACCCAAATCTCTCTCTGAAAACTTCTACGACTTGTCCTTCGAATTTATTGGGCTCGTCAATAGTGCTTAGTTTAACTCGTTCAGGTCTTACACATGCGTAGACTGAGCCGCTAATTTTCGTTCGGGACTTGAGTTCTAAGCCGTTCTCCAGCTTTATTGTAGACCCAGAGTCGGTGAGAGTTGCGTTTCCCCTGTGCATGTCATAGAAACCTACCAACTTGGCAGTAAGATAGGTTTTTGGTTCATTAAATATTTGTTCGGGGTCACCCACCTCAATTATTTGCCCCTGATTTATAACAGCGATTCTGCTTGCTAAAGAATAAGCCTCGTCCCATTCGTGAGTAACATGGACCACTGGAATGTTATATTTTTCGGGAATCGCTTTCAACAGACGTACAATTTGCACTTTAGTTTCAGGGTCTATCATCGAAAGCGGTTCATCCAAAAGCAAAATCTTTGGACGGGTAACCAACGCTCTCGCCAACGAAACACGCTGCTGCTCCCCACCGCTTAACGTCGCGGGCATTCTATCTAGCAGATGCCCAATGCCAAGGTCTTTGACAATCTCGTTCACCCGTCGCTCTCTTTCTGGCGTTGCCACGCGTCTTGCTTTAAGTCCGAATTCAATGTTGCCGCGGACATTCATCGGGTCAAATGAAGAAAAAATCTGTGATACATAGGCGATATTTCTTTTTTCCGGGGGCAGGGCTGTAATATCTGAGCCGTTGAGCAGTATTTTGCCGCTTGATGGTTTGTAGGCTCCTGCAATTGTTTTAAGAAGTGAGGTCTTGCCGCTGGCAGTTCGTCCGATTATAATCATGTATTCTTGTTGATCAACGTTTAAGCTGATTGAGTTCAGCTTGAAAGTGCCTAAGGTGAGATTAACATTGATTATTTGAAACAGCGCATTCACCTCTCAGATATGTTTTAGAATCCACCTGTAAATGATGAATACAACAAGGACTATTATTAGAAGAGCGGCTGAATACTTCACTACACCTGCTAACCCTAATGCTTCGAACCCTTCGTAAATGTAGATTGAAGCTGGATAAACATAGTTCCCGTTGAAGTACACGTAATAGGCTACTACGAGCAACGCTCCCACCTCGGCAACTGCCCTTGCCCAAGTGAGTAATGCTCCGTTTGCTATTGACTTCCAGATTCGAGGGATTACAACGTGGATAAACGTAAATGCTTGTGAGGATCCAAGTGTTCGGGCGGTCAACTCGACATCTGGGTTAATCGTCTTTATCGAGGACTCAGTTACTCTAATGGAGTAAGTTGCTGAAAGGTAGGTAACTGTGATTATGGCACCCAACAATGTATCGATCATGTTTATGCCTAGCCTCTGAAGAAATGGACCTAACCCATATTGCGAAGAGAAAGCCAGCACTATCATTATGCCAACAACAACGTGAGGAACCACAATAGGTATATCGATAATTGCTTCGACAACTTCTTTAAACCTGAATTCGGATCTAGCCAAAAGATACGCAAAAGGAGTGCCTACTAACACAGAGAGAAGCGCTGCGGCGGTCGCAATTACGAAAGTAACCTCAACTGAAGAGATGAAGGAGCCTGTGGACAGCGCGGAGATAAGGTTGTTGACGCCGAGGGCTATGATCAGTAGGATTGGGTAAATAAAAAAAAGGATTGTTATTGCGCCGCATAAGATCAGTAGGGCTTTGAATTTTCCATTAAACTCAATCAAGCCCCAGCAAATTGGGATAAAGTTGTAGAGTTTACCGGCACAGTGTATGGCTGGATTACACTTGGAACATTGGAGTAGCTAGCACTAGGCCAGACGATGCCCTGCGAAAAGGGTGTTATGCCATAATTCTCAAGTATGCCCTGGCCTGTAGAGGTGTATAGGTTTTGGATGAATAACGTAGCCGCTGCGGAGTTAGTGGAGACCGTTGGGATCGTGACACAATAGACCACTGGGTTAACGACGAATTGTTGGGTTGTTCCCAGTTCCGTGTAGTTGAAGTTGGCTTCGTTGTAGTAGGGAGTGTTAGCCAATACTCCCAAGTTAACTTGGGCGGGTAATGTTATCCATGCAAGATTACCTTCAGTTTGATTTGTCTGTGGTATAGCGTTGGACTCGTAAGCTGAAGTAATGAAATCTATGTGATCAGTCTGCATAAGCGGAACCAAATCATCTTCACTATCTGCCATGACATATCTACTTGGGTTGTTGTATACTGCGTCATAGAGGTAGCTTACATTTCCAAAGAAATATAAGCCCGCCAATCTTAGCATGCCAGCAGCTTGAAAACCGCTAGGGTCAGTGAAAGGATTTGAAACACCGACAGTAGTGGTTGTGTTGAGCGCGATCAAAGTAAACATATTTTGCCAAGCTGTAGTCCACGCAGTAGAATTTACGGCAAGTCCTTTAGCGGCAGTCCACATGTTATAAAGTTCTTGTCCGGCAGATGATTGCAGATTCACAATAATGACCATTGGTGTTTGGCCAAAGGCAATTTCGTAATTAGCTTGGTTCGGGAAGAGGACGGTTGGCATAGCGGTTGTGTCAGCGGCGGCTTCCAAACTTAACGATTGTGTGAGATTCTCTTCTTGAGCAACTAAACTGCTTCCCTCAAATAGAGGAGGTGCAACTGTAATGCTTGGATACTGTGTCTCAAAAGCGGTCAATTCTGAGCCAAAGGCGTATGTTAGAGTGCCTGCTGCACCGACTGCAAACGGGTTCCCATTAGAGGCTAAGCTGACCAAAGAGTTCGTCTCGGAGGTTTGAAGGTTCGCAACTTTTGTGTTCAGCGAATTGATCTGCGATTGATTGCTAAAGTAACCTACTGAAAATCCTAAAGCGACTCCAATTAGTAGACCAATTATTAGGAATGCGTACATCATATTGCTTCGTTTGGGCTTTTCAACTGTCATTTTATATTCCTTTTAATAATTTTTTTATTGATTGATATTGAAATCGATGTGTTTATATAAATATAACGATTGCCACGCAAGCCTACGCACAAATCTTTCGTTTTTTCATTAATCCTATTAATTCTCACCAACAAAATACTGCAGAAGCATCTATGTTGGGCACTTTCGTTCTTCTGCCAGTTCATCTAGAATTACCAGTGCTTCCCCAAGCGGCATGCCAAGCCTTTCCGCAAGCTCGTTTGCGGTAACATCCGCTTTTTGCGGCAAAATGCAGTCGCGGGTGTAAGCTTTATGAGTTGGGTACATGACGGAAGCGTGAGCTGTTTGAACAAGCAGCTGCCACAAATTCTCTTTAGTGTACCCTTCTAAATTCATACGCTTTCAAACCATGCATACGCTAAATGGGTTATTAACCTAACGCAAAAACGCGCAAATCAACCTGCAATAACTTAATACCTCGCCGATACAGCTTGATTATTAGAGAAGGCGTCTTTTTGAAAGCAGCTGTTTATCGTGGACCTCACAACATCAAAATCGAAGAAGTCCCAGAGCCCCAAGTTACGGGCAGAAGGGTGCTGGTGAAATTTAAGGCTGGAAGCATATGCGGCACCGACATGCACCTTTACCGGGGCGAGTGGAAGTGGATGAAGAAGGGCAGAATCCTGGGTCATGACGCTTGGGGAATCCGCGAGGACACGGGTGAACGGGTTGTTATGGTGCCGATTGTAAATTGTGGTCACTGCTATTTTTGCCTGCGGGGGTTGCCGACTTATTGTGTCCGAGGCAAGTTTTACGGTTTAACGCGGGACGGCTTCTTCGCCGAATCCAAAGCTATGCTGCCACGAAGCCTAATTCCTGTACCCTCAACGGTCAGCGATGAGGAAGCGGCAGTGGTGGAGCCTGTTGCTTTGGCGCTTCGCGTACTTGATTACATGAAGCCGAATTTGGGCGATTGGGTCACTGTGATTGGGCAGGGAGCCATAGGTTTGCTTATGACGCAGGTTGCGCTGTTGAAGGGATGCCGAGTCATCGCAGTGGACCTTGAGGATTACAGGCTTGAACTCAGCGAGAAGTACGGTGCAGACGCAACCATAAACGCTAAACACGAAGACGTAGTCAAAACCGTGAAAAAACTTACAAAAATAGGCTCAGACTTGGTGATTGAAGCAGCGGGAAACATCCGCACAGTGGAGCAGACGCCTTATTTGGTGAGGAAAGCGGGCAAAGTCGCGTTGGTGGGTGAATCCAAGGGACGCTTGAATTTGGAGAATGCAGACGAAGCATTGTTTTTTACGATTTACATTTCCCCAGTTGAGTATCCGTCTGCTGTTGAGTTGATTGCAAGGAAACTTGTTGACGTGAAAGGGCTAGTTACCCACAAGTTCAAGTTTGAAGAGTTTGAAAAAGCATTAGAAATTGTTGACAACCCAACCGAAAAGCCTTTGAAAGTGATAATTGAAAACAACCTCTAACCATTCAAGCCGTCGCCTTCGCTGCTTGCCTTGCCGCCAAACTTTGTTCTAGCTGTTAAGTCAAAACGGCTTATCGAATGGCCCTATTAGGCAGACAAGTAAACGTCATGTTAGTTGCCAGAAATCAACATTTTATAAATAGAACCACGTAAGTTATTCGAGTCGAGGGAACCCTTGTGTGGGAAGCAGTTTTGCCCGTTATAGGATTTCTGATCGGGCTAGTTTCGGTTATGGTTGGCCTTGGAGGAGGATTTTTAGTGGTTCCTCTCTTGACGTTAGTCTACGCGATGTCGCCTTCAAACGCCGTCGGAACAGGCTTAACAACGATTCTCATGACAACCGCTGTTGCCTCAGCATACTATTCAAAACAGAAGCAAACATACTATAAAATTGGTTTAATTCTAGCAGTTGCAGCTGTGCCAGGCGCGATATTGGGAAGCTACTTAACGACAGCAGTGCCAGAGCAGATTTTAGGGTTGCTTATCGGCGTTTTCCTGGCTTTTGTGGCGTGGCAAATGGTCTCCAGAAAAGGAACAGCAAATAGTTGTGAAAATTCAGAGCAGGATTCGGGTTTTTCTGAAAAAGAACTGCTCTCTCAGAAAAGACAAGTTGCCCTAGGTGTTTTTCTCTGCTTTTTTGCTGGTTTAATAGGTGGATTGCTGAGCATTCCAGGCGTGTTGCTGGTACCCATTATGGTTTTGATTTTACGCATGCCGTTTAAGACAGTGGCGGCAACTTCGGTTTTCACAATGGTTTTCATTTCGTTGGCGGGGGCGGCTCAACATATCAGCGTGGGAAACATAAATATCGAATATGCATTGCTGATAGGTTCGGGCTCGATGTTTGGAGGTTTAGTTGGCGCTCATCTTTGCAGAATTACAAAAAGCAAAACGCTCCGTTGGATTTTGTTTGCGTTACTTATTTTTATAAGTGTACAGATGTTTTTGAAGTTCGGTTTAAACTTCGTTATTTGACGTGCAAAACTAAAGGAAAAAGCTAAGTGACGAATCTGGCAAATCACCAATTCCACTGCGTTCAGAAATGCTTTTTAGGGAAGAAAAGACAGGATATACAATTCATTCCGTTCAGGGATACAAATGGAATCTTCTATTTCAGCTTCTCTTCGAAACTTTGGCATTGAGATTGTAGGTTATGTTGCATGGGGAACGCATCTTTGCCAATTTTACGAGTCAAAAAAAGATTTAATCGATGTTTTGGTTCCCTATTTTGCTGAAGGCTTACGCAGTAACGAGTTTTGCATGTGGGTCACTTCTTCGCCTCTGGAAGCCTCTGAAGCTGAAGAAGCGCTTCGAAAAGCCGTTCCCGACTTGGATGCTTATTTGCGGAAGGGTCAGATAGAGATAGTTTCATACGAGAACTGGTATCTTTTAGGCGGCAAATTCGATGCGGATCGGGTGCTGCAAGGATGGGTGAAAAAAGAAACCGACGCATTGAAACATGGTTTTGAGGGACTTAGGCTTACCGGCAACACATTTTGGGTTGAACGAAGCCTTTGGAAAAGTTTTGTTAACTACGAAGAAGCAGTGAACTCGGTCATTGGTCAACATAGGATGCTAGCGTTATGTACTTATTGCCTCAAGAACGCAAGCGGAAATGACGTGGTGGACGTTGTTAGAAACCATGCAGGCACTTTGCTTAAACAGGGAAAAAAATGGGTTCTAGTTGAAAATGCTGTAGAACGCAAGAAAGAGCAGAACGCCTTATTAGAAAGAGAGCAAAGCTGGCAAACGACCTTGAGCAGCGTCGGGGATGCTGTTATTGCGACGGACACAGCTGGCAAAATAACTTTCATGAATAATGTGGCAGAAAAGTTAACTGGGTGGACTCTGACCGAGGCTTCAAAGAAGCCCTTGAAAACAATCTTCCATATAGTAAACGAGCAGACGCGTAGCGAGGTTGCGAATCCAGTAACGCGCGTGCTCAAAGAAGGCGTGACAGTTGGGTTGGCTAACCATACGGTGCTGATAACAAAGGATGGAAAAGAGGTTCCAATCGACGACAGCGGCGCACCCATAAAGCGCAAAGACGGAGAAATTTCGGGTGTGGTGCTTATATTCCGCGACATAACGGAACGCAAAAAAGCGGAAAAAGATCTTTTTAATCTCGCAAAGTTTCCATCGGAAAATCCTTTTGCTGTGCTCAGAATCTTCAGGGACGGCACGGTTATGTACGCTAATGCGGAAAGTTTGCGGCTTCCAAAGCCAATCAGCGTGCAGGTTGGTCAAATCGTCCGAACGCAATGGCGCAGTCATGTAACCGAAGCCTTAACTTCTAACTGTAGGTTAGACTTTGAAGAAAGTGCTGGAGGGCGCTGGTTCGAGTTTAAGGTAGCGCCAGTTCTTTCCGAAGGATACGTCAATATTTACGGATCAGACATCACTCAACGCAAAAAAGCTGAAGAAGCAGCCAGAAAGAGCGAGGCTGCAAGTATCGCTTCAAAATACGCCAGAAGCCTTCTTGAAGCGAGCTTAGATCCACTAGTAACCATCAATGCCGAAGGAAAAATCACAGACGTGAACCAAGCTACTGAACAAGCAACGGGCATTTCCAGAGAAGAACTCGTCGGAAGCGACTTCTCCGATTACTTCACTGAACCAGAAAAAGCCAAAGCAGGATACCAAGAAGTTTTTGTCAAAGGATTCGTAAAAGATTATCCGCTGGCTATCCGCCACACATCAGGTAAAGTCACTGACGTCCTGTACAACGCTAACCTTTACCGAAATGAAAAGGGAACGATCCAGGGAGTTTTTGCCGCAGCGAGAGATGTCACTGCCCGCAAGAAGGCAGAAGCAGCGGCTCAAACTGAACGCAAAAGATTCTTTGACGTGTTGGAAACTCTGCCAACCATGGTCTGCTTACTAACACCTGACCATCATGTAGTCTTTGCCAACCGCAGTTTCCGTGAAAAATTCGGAGAGTCCGAGGGCAGACACTGCTACGATTATTGTTTTGGAAAGAAAGAGCCCTGCAGCTTCTGTGAAAGCTATAAGGTATTGGAAACCGGAAAGCCTCATCAGTGGGAAGTTACTGGTCCAGATGGCAGTATCATTGAAGCTTACGATTTTCCGTTTAGCGACGTTGACGGATCACCCTTAATCCTTGAGATGGACATTGACGTTACTCGACGCAAAAAAGCAGAAGAGGAACTTAGAGCCGCATCTCTATACTCAAGAAGCCTATTAGAAGCAAGTCTTGACCCACTGGTAACTATTAGTGCAGAAGGAAAAATAACAGACGTAAACAAAGCAACTGAAGACGTCACAGGCTGCTCACGCACACAACTTATCGGCAGCGACTTTTCAGATTACTTCACCGAGCCCGAAAAAGCCAAAGCAGGGTACGAACAGGTTTTCACAGAAGGCTTCGTCAAGGATTATCCCTTAGCGATAAGGGATAAATCTGGAAAAACAATCGATGTCGTATACAACGCATCAGTCTATCGGGATCCAAAGGGCGGAATCCAGGGAGTCTTTGCAGCGGCAAGAGACATTACTCAACGTGTTGCCATGGAGAACGAGCTTAGGCAGACAATGGAAAAACTCAGGCAATCCAACTCTGAGCTGGAACAGTTCGCTTACGTTGCCTCGCATGACCTGCAGGAGCCTCTTCGCATGGTTGCAAGCTATGTCCAGCTGCTTCAACGCAGATATCAGGGGAAATTGGATCCTGAAGCGGACGAATTCATCGGATATGCTGTGGATGGCGCCAACCGGATGAGGGGATTAATCGATGATCTTTTGACGTATTCGCGGGTTGGAAGGCTTGGCAAACCATTTGAACCGACTAACCTCGAGTCAACATTGGACATCGTTGTTAAAAATCTGCAAGCATCAATCGCAGAAAACAAAGCCACCATAACCCGCGACAAACTCCCAGTTATCAGCGCGGACGGAGGGCAACTTGTTCAGCTATTCCAGAATTTAATCGGCAACGCCATCAAATTCCACGGCAAAGAACCGCCCTGTGTGCATGTTTCAGCCAAGGATAAAGGCACGGAATACCAGTTTGCGGTAAGAGACAACGGAATCGGCATTGACCCGCAGTACTATGACCGTCTCTTCAAGATTTTCCAGCGACTGCACACCAGAGAAGAATATCCTGGGTCCGGAATCGGGTTGGCGGTCTGCAAAAAAATCGTGGAGCGCCATGGCGGACGCATCTGGATCGAGTCGCAGGCGGGGAAAGGTTCAACTATTTATTTTACACTCAGTAAAAGGAAGTTGTGAGAATATGAATGAAGTAAGACCCGTAGACATTTTGCTCGTTGAAGACAACCCCGGAGACGTCCGCTTAACCAAAGAAGCACTAAGAGACGCAAAAGTACTAAACGAAATCTTTGTCGCTAAAGACGGCGTGGAGGCAATGGAATTTTTGCATAGAAAAGGCCGATTTTCACAGGCACCGCTGCCGGACATGATACTGCTTGACCTCAACTTGCCAAGAAAAGACGGCCGCGAAGTACTTGCTGAAATCAAACAAGACCCAAACCTTAAGCATATTCCAGTAGTGGTGCTGACGACCTCTAAGGCTGACGAAGACATAATTAAGACGTATAACCTGCATGCCAACGCCTACATTACAAAGCCAGTTGACCTCAACCGTTTCGCAGAAATAATACATGTATTAAACGAGTTTTGGTTCACCATAGTTAAGCTGCCGCCGAAGGAGTAAAAACCCATTAAAATTCTCTTGATTGAGGATAATCCTGGCGATGCCCGCCTAATTCAGGAGATGCTAAAAGAAGAAAAGTTCTCAGCGAAAAATATCGAGCATGTGGATAGACTCTCAAAAGGGCAAAGCCGCCTATCAGAAGGCTCCGTTAACGCTGTATTGCTGGACCTCGGCTTGCCAGACAGCCAAGGACTAGCCACATTTGAGAATATACATTCCGTAGCCCCGCAGGTGCCGATTGTGGTATTGACTGGGTTTAAAGATGACGCTCAAGCCGTCGAAGCGGTTCGCAGAGGTGCACAGGATTACTTAAACAAAGGAAAACTTGAGGGGGCTCTTTTGGCCCGCGCTATCACCTATGCAGTTGAACGCAAAAAGCTAGATGAGGCAGTTCAAAGGCAAGCTGCCCTTATAGATCTCAGCCCCGACGCCATCATCATAAAAGACCTTGAAGATAAGATAACTTTCTGGAGTTTAGGCGCAGAAAAACTCTACGGCTATACAAAAGAGGAAGCTCTGGGCAAAAAAAGTCGAGCGCTCTTTAAAACAAAATTCTCATCATCATTTCAAAACATAGAAGAACAGCTCAAAAAACAAGGGAAATGGTCAGGCGAGCTCTGCCATGAAACAAAATCTGGCCGCGAGGTTTCAATTCAAAGTTATTGGCTGGCTAAATTTGACGGGAACGGTAACATACTTGAGATTTTCGAGTCGAACGTGAATATAACTGAACGCAAAAACGCGGAGCGGTTAGCTGCTATTGGAGCTACTGCAGGTATGGTTGGGCATGATATCCGCAATCCTCTGCAGACAATTGCTGGTGAAGTGTTTTTGGCGCAGGAGGCGTTGAAAGACCTTTCAGACAGCGTAACCAAGAAATCCCTCAAAGAAAGCCTCGACATGATAGAGAACCAGATAGACTACGTGAACAAAATAGTCCAGGACCTCCAAGACTACGCCAAACCGATTAAGCCGAACATGAAAGAAATTGACCTGGAGAATGTTTGCCACGAATTGCTTTCACAAGCTAAAATTCCAGAAAACGTGGTGACCTGTTGCCAAGTTGAACCTGACGCCAAAAAATTGTCTTCTGACCCCGATATAATAAAGCGGGTTATGGTTAATCTGATAACTAACGCAGTTCAAGCTATGCCTGAAGGGGGGAAACTATGCATAAGAGCCTTTCAAAACGGCGGCGACATCATCTTATCTGTTGACGACACGGGCTGCGGAATTCCCAAAGAAGCGGAAAGCAGGCTTTTCATGCCGCTGTTTACAACAAAGTCTAAAGGTCAAGGTTTCGGATTAGCCGTTGTTAAACGTATGACTGACGCGTTAGGAGGCACCGTCACCTTTGAAAGCGAAGTGGGGAAGGGCACCAAATTCTTTATACGGCTTCCCAAAGCAAAAAGCAATTGAAAGCTTATTTTTTTCGGGTCAGATTATCCAAACTTCATGAATTTTCTGAAAAATTGGGAGATAAAATTTTACCGCAAAGTATATGTCTGCTAGAGTTAGTGTTAACCCAGTTTCACCCTCTAAGGAGCCAGTAATCTTTGCCTATTGAAGCAGTAATCTTTGATTTAGATGGGACACTTGCCAATTTTAACTTGGACTTCAAGACTCTTCGCTCGGAAGTCAGAACGTACCTTATGCGGACAGGCGTTCCCGCGTCGCTCCTAAACGTTAATGAAAGCATTTTTGAAATGCTCACAAAAACAGAAATTTTTGTCAAAAACAACGGAAAACACGGTAAACTCCCCTTAGCGTTTGATGAAATCCGCGGTCAAGTGATGGCCATCGCTGAGAAATATGAGATGGAAGCTGCCGCCGGTACAAGCTTGATGCCAGGCGCCGTTGAAACGCTCAAGGAGCTTAAGCAGATGGGGCTAAAGATTGGTTTGTGCACGACAAGCAGTGAGAAATCGGCAAGTTACATACTTAAACGCTTCAAGATATGTGACTGCTTCGATGTTGTGGTTGCAAGGGACAAGGTGAAGTACGTTAAGCCTGATTCGGAGCAGTTTGAAGTTGCACTTAAAGAGTTAGGTGCAAACCCGCAGACCGCGGTTATCATCGGCGACAGCGTAGTGGACATGCAGAGTGCGAGAGAACTGAAGGTCGTCGCGGTGGGTATGCCGACGGGTGTATCGTCAATGGAGCAGCTGAAGAATAACGGCGCGAACTACCTTGTTACTTCTTTGACGGATTTACCCGTGCTGATAAAGGAGCTAAATAAGGCTCAAGCCGCGGTTTAATTTGCCATCCGTAGAAACCTGATTTTACTAACTTCATCATAACAGAATTTAATCGTAGGTCTCTCCAACAACTTTTTAAACGTTGAACAATGGTGCTGTCAAGTTCGTGGCTGTTTGTGGGGTCATGTAAAGTTTCGTCTGTTATCTTTTTGTACTGAAGCGTTCGGGGTTCGTCTGATTGAATCTCAGTAAGTACCGCTTTAGTTTTAGCAAGCAGGGCATACAATTTTTCAGCATTCGGCAAGTAGGAGTTTTGACTTAAGAGCCAAGAGCATGCTACGTCAAGTTGCTCTAGCAACTCTATGTTTAGGTTATGAACCCTCTTAAGTTCAGTAAATGTATCTATAATTTCGTCAATTGCATTAACGGACATAACTACTGTCTCCTATAATCGTTTTTGTGGCGTCTTTTGCTTTGGATTCTGGTTCTGCGTTTTTGTCATTTGCAGTTATTCGGGATTGCACTTGTTGCATGATTGAGTCTATAACGGTTAATCTTTGCTGCAAATCCTTTAATTCCCGTACATCTTTTGCGTCAGGCAGTTCCTTGACTTTATCAAGCAATACCACAACTGCTTTTGATAGAATCTCCATTTTCGTATAAATGCAATCACAAGCCAAAATGGTTAGCATATTGTTTTTTGCACTTTCATGAGCTTCAATTACAAGATTGCGAAGGTAAGATAGCGTTGTTTTATCAGAAAACATGGCTTTAGCTTTTTTATCGATTACCGCTAAATCCCTTGTCTCAGCTTTATCTACATTTTCAAAATACTCTTTTAAGGAGTCTGTGTATTCGTAGGCAAAGTGCAGGTCTATGCCGTTAATTGGTTTTTGGGCTATTTTTTGTTTTCTTGCCTCGTCTTTATCCAGCATTCTATTGCCTCCTCAACCAATTGCGTCAGGGTCATGTCGTTTTGGATTGCGGCTACTTTTGCTTCTTTCCAGATTTCAGGGTCTATCCGTAAAGAAGTTACTAATTGTTTTTTATCGTCTAATGACACTTTTATTTCACCAATAACTGTTATGTTGTTGTAGTATTTATTATTTTTGTTGTTGTTATGTCGTGTGTAGTAAAGTATTTATAACTGTTATCACTAATACTACAAAATAGAAGTGTAGTATAATGGCAACATTAACAACAAGTCGGGAAGAACGGGGTCAAGCAATCGCCCAACTAAACGGTCAAGTCAGACGCATAGACGCAAACACCTACACCGTAAAATCGCAATCCCACAATGGAGAGTACACCGTAAGCAAGGTCAACGATGAATGGGTTTGCAGTTGCCCCGACAACCAGCACCGACACCTAATCTGCAAACACATCTACGCCGTTGACTTCTCAGTCTCATTAAGAAAAGAGGTTCATGCTAACCGAGTTATCCAAGAAGTCAACGTTGGAATCTGCCAGTTTTGCGGTTCAAGCAACCTCAAAAAAGACGGCAAACGAAAAAACAAAACAGGAAACATCCAGAAATTCTATTGCCGAGAATGCCACCACTACTTCACAGTCAACATCGGTTTTGAACGCATGAAGCATAATCCTCAAGCAATCACATCTGCCATGCAACTATACTTTTCAGGTGAATCGTTAAGAAATACAATGGCGTCTTTGCGGTTGTTAGGCGTCGAGGTTTCACATCAAACCGTCTATAACTGGATAAACAAATACGTTAAACTCATGAAGGAATACGCTGACCAATTCAAACCCGATGTTTCAGATAAATGGAGAGCAGACGAATTATGGGTAAAAGTTAACGGTAACATGAAGTATTTGTTTGCTATGATGGATGATGAGACACGGTTCTGGATAGCTCAAGAAGTCGCAGAAACAAAGAATAAACATGATGCAAGAAAACTGTTTACGGAAGCTAAACGGTTGATGGGGAAACAACCCAAAACCCTCATAACTGATGCACTGCCGAGCTATTCAGTTGCAAGCCAACAAGTTTTTGCTGGAACAAACCACATACGAGAAATCCAGCTAAAAGGTGCAATCCACAACAATAAAATGGAAAGGATGAACGGAGAAATTAGAGACAGAGAAAAAACAATGAGAGGCTTAAAAATCAACGAAACTGCAATATTGCAGGGCTACCAACTTTATCATAACTACATTAGACCCCACATGGCACTAGACGGCAAAACTCCAAGCGAGGCTTGCGGAATAACGATTGAGGGAAAAAACAAGTGGGTAACATTAATTCAGAACGCAAGCAAACACAAAAACTGCCTCTCACAAAAAGAATGACGCAGAAGCAGTTACGTAGCTAATTCTATTAGGTTTTTTTCGTATTCGCTTAACAGTTTCTCAAATTCTTCTGGTTTCTTTAGAAAATTGTCGCTTTTTACGAAAGCCTTAAGTTCACTTCTACCCAAATCAATCTTTGCCAAATTCAACACCAATAGAAAAAATGGCGCTAAAAGAACGAATTGCTTTCTACTGCGTAGTTGCAGTTTGAACAGCGATAAAATATTTCGTAGTGGTCAAACTCTTTTTCTGGGTTATATGACGTTTCGTTTTTGTATCGTGCACGAATAAAAGGTAAAAGATGCCCCTTTTCACATTTCGGACATGGAGCATTAACTTCTATGTTGATGTTATGTTTCGCTGTTATGTTGTGGTTTTCCATCGTTACCCTTTAGAAGGGTATTCTCGAAATCGCTTAAGAATTTTTGCATGTTCTCCCAGTACCCACATTTAGCCGATACTGTCACTATAACACCGTTTTCTTTTTTGAATTGCAAGGTTACATCTAAATTGTCAAGTTTCTTTTCTTCTGTCATCAGTGGGTAACTCCTGAAAACCTATGGCGATTTAGGTTTTGCATTCTTTCGCTGTGGCTAATCGTTCTTGGCTCAAAGATTTTTTCACTCGCTCTTTTTGCACCGCTAGATGCTCTGGGTTTGTGGCTTCCGCACCTACTTTTAGCTTGTTTTCGGTAACTCAAACAGTTCAACCTCAAAAGAAAAAGAGAAAAATATCAGTAGCAGACGGTTTTTGACAGAGAAACCGAGCAGACGACAACTTTAAAAGACCTGAACAATCTATATAAATTAAGAATACTCTGCTTTTCACCGATAATTAACCAATTCCAGTTTTTTGAAACGTTCAGTTCTGAGCGTAGTGCCATTTGAGGCATCAGATTTTTATTCAGCACAAATATGGTGGGAAAAAACTTGAAGAAACCAAAAATTATGATAACAATAGCACTTCTTGTTTTGCTGATAATTTGCGCATCGGCGAATTTTCAAGTTAAGGCTTCACCAGCTACTCCAATCGCCATAGCCGACCACCAACAGACGAGTGCAAACTCGGTGACTAGTCTAAGCCTGAATCTTAAGGCACCTAGTTCGGGCATTTATTACGTTTTTGGAACGGTAGAATCCACTTCATCAATAACAACCCCAACTATAAGCGGTCCTTCCGGATTAACGTGGATCCAGAGGGCAACAACGGGGGTGCAAACAGTTAGCGGAACGAATTACATTTTGACTGCATGGTACGTTAACACTGCTTCTTTGACAAGCAACACTCAATATTCAATTACATTGAGCATGGGAGCGACTGGGGAAATGATTCTTGAGGGCTTATCAATCTCAAACGTAAATCCAAACAGCCCCTTTGACAGCAACCTAGCTACTCCAGTTCAGGCGTCGGGAACCGGATCTTCTGAATCGGTATCCGTTAAAACAATTAATTCCAATGATTTGATTGTAGGCATCATAATGGGGACCTCAAATAGCAACCCCAACAATCAAAACTTAAGCGGCAACGACAAAGCTCAACTAAGCAATATCAACGCTGGTCAAGAATACCAAATCAATACTGCAGCAGGCACACAAAGCGTTAGCTACAGCTACTCCGCCGGCAGTTGGTGGATGTTCGGAGACGCAATAACTCCAACTTCTATTTTCTTGAGTCCATTTGAGGGGGATATTGGTTCGCCAATTACAGTTACAGTAACTGGCAGTGGCTTTGCCGCTAACTCATTGCTTTCAGCTACTTTCGGTGGCTCCACAGTCAGCCTCAGCGGGTCACACACTACAAGCACGACTGGTAATCTTCCTTCGGATATGACTTTTACTGTGACTCCTTCCACTACCGGTGCCCAATTTGTCGTTGTAACTGACGCCAGTTCTGATACTGCGTCTGCAACGGTTACAGCGAATTCTGCTCCAACTGCAAGTGTGTCGCCTACTTCATTGGCTATGGATGATGGTCAGACTGAGACGTTTACTGCCACTCCAAGCGGTGGTTCAGGAACTTTCATGAGTTATCAGTGGTATGTGAATGGGGTTTTGCTATCTGGCCAGACCGCGTCAACACTTGCTTATTCTTTTGTTTCTTTGGGTCCTTACTCTATTGCTGTGACGGTTACTGACAGTTTAGGTGTAACTTCAGTTAAGTCCGCTGCTGCAACGATTACTGTTGCTGCTTCGCCGACTGTGAGCATAACTCCTGTTGGCCCGCTTACATTAACTGCGGGTCAGATTCAAACCTTCACCGCAACAGCTGGCGGCGGTTCAGGCACCATTAATTATCAATGGTACTTGGATGGCTCTGAAGTGGGCTCAAACAGCGCAAGCTATTCTTACACTGCCGCGGGAACCTCACATACGGTTACCTGCAAGGTGACTGACAGCGCTTCAACTCCAGTTACCTCTCCTGCCTCTAATGCCGCCTCGGTTACAGTGGACTCTCCAGCACCGTCTCCATCACCTCAGCCAACCGCCACTCCGACCCCAACCTCTACTCCAGCGCCAACCGCGACGCCAACCCCAACAACTATTTCTACAACCACTCCCACCCCAACGACAACATCAACTCCAAGCCTGTCACCGACACCAAATCCTTCTCCCACCGCCACCCCAACCCCCGAATCAACTTCAACGCCTATGCCCACAGCAACTTCCATTTCAACATCAGGATCAACTACTCCCAACCCATCAGCAACGCCGTTGCCTTCTCAGAATCCACTGGATCTATCAACACAAACTCAATCTCAAAGTCTAGTTGCAAAAGAAATTTTTGGAGCAGTTGCAGCCGTAATCTTTATCGCAGTTGTCGTAGTTGTTCTTGCTTTTCAAAAAAAGGTAAAAGTTGAAGGAAATGCCAGTGACGAAATAGACTCCTCAGATTGAGCTTCACTTTAGCTTTGAAGGCTTGGGCACGAAGATATTCAGCACAACAGCGATTCCTCAAAACATTAAATGGGTCTTTGAGAGTATTTTATATGTGATTTTTGATGCCAGCACCAAAACCCAAGGCAAATGTCCCTAAACTCAAAAATCAACCAAAACAAGCCCTGGACCTAAGCAGCCGACCCACCTATGGACCTACCTACTATTTGTGCAAAAAAACAACAACAAAAAAGAAACAGGACCATAGAAGAAGAAAAACACTTTCACCAAGCTTCTTCTTCTTTTGAAAAATATTGAAGAAGAACAACAGTTGTTTTTCGGGTGTTGTTGTTCTTTCAAAAAACTAAACCAATATCTCAAACGCTTCGAGCGCTTTTTTACAATAAAGCACACAAAAAAGGGGTGCTTAAGCGGCGGTGACGACGTCGTCTTTGCTGACGAGTTTTCTGTCTCTCATTAGCCGCTTCAGTATTTCAGAGAACACCGCTTTGCCTTCTTCGCCTGAATGGTTGACACCGAACACTTTTTCGGTCTCAGCAATCAACGAATCTTCACTTATGCCTAGCGCGTACTGAGCAACCAGCGTCATGGCGGATTCAATTTCTTCAGGAGCAATGTACTCGGCTTTGCGTTTGGATTCAGGAATGCCCTGCACTGGAACGCGGATCGGCGTTTCTTTAAGTCCAAGCGGCCAAAGGAAACTGCCTTTAATCACCACTTTCTGTTCCCTTATCAAGTTGTTGAGCGCTTCCTTTACCGCGTGAGTTATCTGCGGCGTCACCTGCTTAGCACCCCACGCAGCAGCTAAACGTTCAACAGCATAGTCAAAATGCACCGGACCCTCATTTTGCACAAGCTCAGCGAGAAGTTTTGTTTGAGCTTCCCTGTTTTCGGGAAAGTGAAACTCGTTTTTCTGACGCGAATCATACGTGGATTGGGCTGTCGCAACTTTAATGTACGGGTTAAAGGTTGCTTTAAGCGGGTAAATCTTGTAGGGCTGCCCGATTTTTTCTACACCTGCAAAATGGTTTTTCTGAACATCGGTTTTCGGAGCCATATTTTCTTTTGTGTCAATGATTGGTTTCTGGGTGTCTTTTTCAAGTTGTAATTTGTTTGCTTGTTCAAGAGTGTCTTTTAGTCGTCGGATTTCAGAGTCGCGTCTTGCAACCCAAGCTGGAGACCAAATGCGGTGGATGCGCCAGCCTAGTTGCCTGAGCACTTGCTCGCGGAGTCGGTCTCTGTCTCGTGCGCTGCTGCTGGATTTGTATGTGGCGCCGTCGCATTCTACGCCTAACAGGTAGTTTCCAGGGTTAACTGGGTTGACCACGCCGATGTCTATTCGGTAGCCGCTGCAGCCTACCTGCGGAACTACTTCATACCCCATCTTCTTTATTTCCGCCGCTACATCTTCGTCTAAAGCTGACTCAAACTCGCCTTCTTTAGACTTAACTGACTCTAACGTTTCAGGCCCATGCTCTGCGTAGTCAAGGTAGTAACGTAGCGTTTGGACTCCGACTGCTTTAGTTTCAGCATCAATATCCGTGGCTTTAATCGAGGTGATTAGAACTACTTTTTCGCGGGCACGGGTAACGGCAACGTTTAAGCGTCGTTCGCCGCCAGGCTTGTTTAATGGCCCAAAGTTCATCGCCATTTGTTTCTGCTGGTCATAACCGTAGCCGACGCTGAAGAATATAACATCCCGCTCGTCGCCTTGCACGTTCTCCAAGTTCTTAACGAAAAAGCCTTCCAGCCGATCTTCTTTAAAGAACTGCTCGAAGTCAGGGTGCTCTTTAAGTCGGCGATCTATGGCTTCTTCAACGGTTTCCATCTGCGCCACGCTAAAGGTTACAACCCCCAAGGTTTTCTTGGGGTACAGGCGGAAGTGTTCGAAAACGAGGTCGGCTACTTTTTCTGCTTCATTCGGGTTGTTTCTTTTGCCGCCGCGGTCATAGACGCCGTCAGGAACATAGATTAATTTTACGCCTAAGCTATCTGTTTGGGCTTTTGCCGCGGGAAAAGTTATAAGGTTGTCGTCGTAGAAGCGGTGGTTTGAGAATGCAATTAAGTCTTCATGTCTGCTTCGGTAGTGCCACTTCAAAGTTTTAACTGGTAACCCGATGCCTAAACACTCATCAAGTATGCTGTCGAAGACTTCCAGGTCCTCGTCGCTTAACTCGTCCCAGTCAACGTCGTCAATGAGGTTTTTCTGGAAGAAAGATGTTGGCGGCAACTGCTTGTTATCGCCTGCAACAACCAAGGTTTTTCCACGGTAAATTGAGCCGATGGCGTCTTCAGGAACAATCTGCGAAGCCTCATCAAACAAAACTAAGTCAAACTTGTTGCTTTCAGGGGGCAGGAACTGGCTGACGGTTATTGGGCTCATTAATAGGCAAGGCTTTAGTTTAACAAGCAGGTTAGGAATCTTCTGCAGCAGCGTGCGAATCGGCATTAACTGCCTCTTCTTTGCGGCTTCTTTAAGCAAAATGTTGGCTTCGCTGTCGGCTGCCTGAACCAGTATGTCCTGGGGTTTTCGGCTGTTTGCCTGTTCAATAACCATGCTGGAGGTCAAGTGAATAAGGTCTTGGTCTAATTTCCTGAAGTCCTCAACTACCTGCTCATGATTTTCCCTTCTAAACCTACCCAACTTCTGATCTTCACTGTAGAGGTTGTTTATCCATTCTTGATAGACTCCTCTGCGGAAAACATCAACTAAGTCATCAGCCATAATATGCTGCTCCGCCAAACGATTAAAGAATTGGTCTAAGCCCCTTAGGGCAAAGCGGTTTTTGATGTCTTTGAAGTCAATCCAAACTTGCAAGTCGTCAACTCGGTCCCGAAGGGCTTTTATTCTTTCGCCGATTACTTTAATTTCTAAATCCTTCAGCCTTCGGTTTTGATATTTCATTTCCGATTCAAAACGGGCTTCAAAAGCTGACAGAACATTTAATGAAGCGTTGAATTTTTGGTTAAGTTCCGTATTTAATGGCGCGGCGGCGGGGCCCTGACTCGCAATACTTGCGTAGGCTTGTGGAATCGGGATGTCAAGGAAAGCTGCTTGAACGATTTTTGACCAGCCTAGAACGGCTAAAATATCTTGCCAATCCGTTTCTAACTCATGGAAGCGTGAGCCGAATTTTGCTTGAAGCTGGGTTTTTTCGCCTATTATGGCGGCTTCTTTTTTCCGTATATCTTCAGCGTCTCTTAGGTCTTTCAAAAGTTGCTTGTAGTTCTGAGGTTCCTGCTTACATGTTGCCATTGTCTCTTTGGTCAGCGTGAACAGGGAGTTCAGTTGTTTTTCTGTCTCAGTCGCCCATTCCTCAAGCAGCTGCAATGGCGTTTGAGTAATAGCGGTTGCTGATTTAGGAATGCTTGGAGGTATAAGCGGCTCCAGATCTTTGCCAAGCTGCTCCCACTTATCAACGGACTCCTGAAGCTCTAAGCCTAAATTCTTAATCATCGGCGAAGGGCTGGAAGTGTTAGTTATTAGTTTCAAGAGGTTTTCTGGAATTTGGGTTGCCCAAGAAAGCTTGCGAATTTCAGCAGTTAACTCCATCGCTTTTTCTGCGCCCTGAAAATCTGTTTTGGACTTATGATAGTAGTGACCAAGCAAGGTTCTGACTGTTTCAGCTGACTCCTCAATCTGGGTGTGCAGCTTTTTGACTTTGCGGGCGTCGATGAGGTCGGTTAGCACGGTTTTCGGAACTTTGCCGTCGTTGGTTACTCTGGCGATTTGTTTTTGGTCGCTGCGGTAAGCGGAATTAAATATGTTCAGAGAGCCTTGGTACTCGTTGTATCTTTCGATGAGTCCGTCAAGGTCAAGCTCGTAAATGCCGTCCGTGTAGGTTTGGTCAAGCCTGCTTTTCAGCAAGTTGTGGTCTTGGTAGAGCCGTTTTGCTTTTGAAACTGTTTCTTGAACTTGCCTGAAATAGCCGGCGTCGAACCATTGAGGCTCAGGTTTGTCCTCTGCGAAACATAACAGCGCCATTTTAGATAATTCTTTTAATTGATTAATCGTCAAGCCTTCGCTATCTAATCCAAGCATCGGAGCAAGCGCTTGCGAGGTTTCACGCCACTTCTTTAATGATAACTGTGTGTGCCTTAGGTAAGCTAAGAGCTGCTCTTGTTTGTGCAAAAACTCGCTTTCTTCCAACTCTACCGCTGGCAACATCCTGTCGAGCGCGTCAAGTTGCTGTTTTATTTCCGTTGACCGGTTGAGGACCAGGTTGAATAATGATGGGTGATAACGTTCCATAAGGTTGATGCGGGTGTTCTTAATCCAGACGGCAGTGTCATTGTAGGTTTTTGCTTCGTTTAAGAGTTTTTCAATGTCAGGGTTCGTTAACCAAGAAGCTTCTGGCTTGGGGCTTTCATAGAGAAACTTGCTGACTTCAAGAAGCCATTTTAACCGCGCAAACGTCTCGGGCGGAAACACGCCAAATTTGGCGGAAAAATCTTCGTTTTCCAGCTGCAGTTCGTGCAATGTTTCGCTTATGTTTTCAAGCTCGGTTAACACTTCTGAGCGAATTTCAAGATTATAGGTGTTTGCGCGGTAACCTAGCCATGGAAAATCTGGTTCTTCTATAACCTGCCACACTTTGCTTAATTGAGAAACAAGTTCTTCAAGCTCATGCATCTTCTGAGGCGTCAAGGTACCCAGTTCAGTTAAGCCCACCGGTACAAAGGCAACCCGTTCAAGGCTTGAAATCAAGCTTAAAACTTCATAAGCGCTTCTCTGCAAGTATGGACGTTTCTCATGCAACGCAGTAACATAACCATTTAATGCTTCACGGTATTCAGTCATCCGCTCGAACTCATGAGGCGACGGCAGTTTACGGGGAACAAGGTTTTCGTCAAGACTACGTTTGAGTTCAGCCACAACTTGCTGCTTGTTAGCTTTGCTGCTGTGAAGTTCAAGGCAGAAATGAGCTAAACCAACCTCACTTAACCTCTTATAAACCACTTCCAGAGCAGCCATCTTGTCGCTAACAAAAAGCACAGATTTTCCGTTAGCAATACATTCAGCAATTATGTTTGCGATAGTTTGGCTTTTTCCCGTTCCAGGCGGACCTTTCATGACAAAGCTTTGTCCCCGCAACGCATACTCAATCGCAACCCGTTGGCTGCTGTCGGCATCAAGAACTTGATAGGTTTTTTCTGGAGCCTCAATTTTGTCCACGTCTTTCTCGTCAGGCAAGCCTTCCAAGATAAGGTTGTCTTCTTTTATGCCGGCGATTGCTCGAATTATCGGATGCTGGGTAACTAAATCAGCGTTCGCCTCCAAGTCTTTGTAAATAACGAGTTTTTGGAATGAAAAAAGGCCAAGGTCAACCGACGGCTCAGCCTTCCAACCCATTTCAGCAACAGCTTGATTTACCGTGCTAAAGTAGTCTGTCAAGTTTTGGTTTTCCCACTCATCAGGCAAAGGCGGCAACTCAATTTTGTAGTCGTTTTTCAGTTTAACCTGCAATGCAGGGTTTAGGACTGCTTCTTCTTCAACTGGCGGCACCGCGATCTCGTAGGGTTTGCGTATAGAATCCCGCGTTAATTCTAAAGGTACAAGAATTAGGGGGGACTGAACGTTTTCTTTTGTCTCCAAATCTACCCAGTTCAAAGTGCCGAATGCAGCATGCAGAATGCGAACTCCTCGTTCGCGGTAATCAAGAAGAGAACGCCACTGCAACCCTTTAAGAGTTCTTTCAAGGTCAGTACGAGACAGGTTCCCACAGACCAGCTGATTGGCGGTTGGGCGCTGCTTTGATGCTTCCGGCACTTCAGCATCGCTATCGGGCTTAACTGCTGCGGTTACGTTGCTTTTGGCTGTTTTAGCCTTAGCTTTTCCTTTAACTTTTGCCTTGCCTTGTATCTCAGGCTTTTTCTCTTCAGGAGGCATCCAGAACTCTAAACGTCGTTTCTTCAAAACTAACATATTGAATATTGCCTGCTGTTCAGGCTGCGTGACAGCAAGGTTTCCGCGTTTTGCCTTATGGAAAAATAAGAGATTGTTTCTTTTTGAGAGGTCGATTAACCGTGACTTCCAATCTTCAACTCGCTTCATAGGTTGAGAGGTAACCGTTTGCGTCATTAAAGCACATCCACACGTAATAGAATGCATTATTGTGCGGATGCGTCTTTAATATTTGCGGTTCATCCCTTGATGTTCAAGCATTCAATTACTTAAGTTTCAAGCGTTAAAGAGTCAAGGAGCTCCACTTACACGTTCAAGTGCATCAGAAATAACTTGTCTAAAGTTTTCTAAACCTATTTCTCTTGTTTCCAGAATTGGAAGCCCAACGCCTATTTTTTTCAGCTCTTCTTTGTATTTTTCTGCGTTTCCACAAGTAACTAGTAGCACGATGCCTTTAATGCCGCTGAACATGTTCGCAAAGGTTGCCTCATCAACCCCTTCTTTCAGCATTTTTTCTTTCATGTACTTGAAGAACTCTATCATTCCTGGACCCATAAACATAAGGTTATGATTTGGGTCTGCTTCAAGAAAAGCGCCTTTTCCGCCAAGCTGACAATCAACGCAGTTCACTGCGTCAACTTTAACAATTCCGTATTCTTCAGCGAGCTTTTTCATTTCGTTATCTTGGCCTAAACAAAAATCTCCATATACGAGTACTACTTTTCCAAAATATTTCGGCACGGTTTTTTCCAGGACTTTTCGAACGTTTTTCTCCACAAGTTCATAATCCACATGGAAGTATTTGCTCACATAAACTACGTCGCCAGCTAAGCGTTCCTGTTTGATTAATTCCTTTATCTCCTCTTTAAGAACACTACAGGAAACTAGACAAACCTTCACTTTTCCACCATCCAATCAACCTTTAATGCTTAAACAAAGCATAGATCAGCATTACTCAAGTTCAGCATTATTACGCCAGATACATCTTTAATATTTACGGTCAATTCGCTCTATCAGAATCTAAAATGGAATGGAGAAGATTTGTAGTTTGTTATGAGGAAAACGGTTGTTTTTTCAAGCAATATTTATATCAAAAGCTCTGTACTCCAATCATTCTAATTAACCTGTTCGGGCTCTAAACTAATTGACTTTGCGGGAAAGAACCTCTCGGTGATAAAATAAATGCCGTTTAAAAACGTAAAGAAAGATGCGGCAGATGCTTTAACGTTAGAATGGGGTTTGCAAGTTAAGAATTACAAGTTAACGCTTGACAAAAAACGCTGTGTTAGCTGCCAAATATGCAGTTTGGCTTGCCCTAAAGAAGCCATAAGCATACAGAAGCAGCCTAAAATTCAAGGGGAAAAAGCAAAAAAAGCCAAAATAGACGTTGATTTGGCAAAATGCAATTTCTGCGGCGTCTGCGATGTCACCTGTCCGTATGGCGCAGTCAAAGTTACTTTGAACGGCGCACATGATCTATCTGTGCTGGCGAAAGAAAGTTACCCGCAGCTGGTCCGCGACATAAAAGTTGACACGAGCCAGTGCCAGAAAGAATGCGTAGACTGCGAAAAAGCCTGCCCGCTATCGCTAATTAAAGTCTCCAAGGTTGGTTATGACGGCAGACCAATCGAAAACTTTGAGGCTTTATCACCTACCGAGAAGACACGCGTCCAACTCAGCCTTGACATTCAAAAAGAGTATTGCCCAACTTGCAGAGTATGCGAGTTCAAATGCAGTCCTGGCACCATAAAAGTCAAAAAAACGTTTGAAGGCGTAATCGCAATCAATCAGGAAAAATGCCCCGAAGGATGCCAAGACTGCCTCGACATCTGCCCCATCCCCGGCGCCTTAACGCTGGGCGAAGACAAGAAAGTTCACATTAACGAATTATTCTGCACTTACTGCGGCGCATGCAAAAACGTTTGCCCCGTGCCTGAAGCGTTAACTCTTAAACGAACAAAAATAAGACATACCTCAATTCATTCAGGCACATGGAACAAAGCCCTGGAAAGACTAACTTCACCAACCGACGCTGCTAAAGAATTTAGAGCTGTCGCTGGCGAGAATAGGCATAATGTAGTTTCAAAAAGATTCAACTTAGTGGAGATAGTGAAATGAGCAGCCCAGAAACCCAAAAACAAACTGAAACCCAAAAATCAGAAGAGCTACGGATTGGCGTTTTCGTCTGCCACTGCGGCATGAACATCGCAGGAACCGTGGACGTGCCTTCAGTCGCCGAGTACGCAAAAACTATACCTGACGTAGTCTACGTTAAAGAAAACCGCTACACCTGCGCTGACCCGGGACAAGAAGAAATCAGAAAAGCAATAAAAGAACACAGATTGAACCGTGTCGTCGTAGCCGCTTGCAGCCCAAGGATGCATGAGCCAACATTTAGGAAAACCGTAAGTGAAGCAGGGCTAAATCCCTATGTGTTTGAAATGGCGAACATACGTGAGTTCGCTTCGTGGTGCCATCCCAGTAATCCAAAAGAAGCCACAGCAAAAGCAAAAGATACCATAAAGATGGCGGTGGCCAAGGCGAGGCTGCTTAAGCCTCTTGAACCCATGGATGTCCCTGTAACCAAAAACGCCTTGGTTATCGGCGGCGGCATTGCCGGCATCAACTCCGCTCTGGATCTGGCTAATATGGGGTTCCAAGTATACCTTGTCGAGAAGAACACAAGCATAGGAGGACACATGGCACAGCTCGACAAGACTTTTCCAACTTTGGATTGCAGCATATGAATTGAAGGACCTAGGATGGTGGAAGTACTGCGCCATCCTAAGGTCCAAGTAATAACCAATGCGGACATCCTCAAAGTAGAGGGGTTTGTAGGCAACTTCAGAGTTAAAGTTCGCAAAAACCCGAAATATGTTATGGCCGACAAATGTACTGGCTGCGGAGAATGCAAAGACGCCTGCCCAATAGAATACCCCAATGAGTGGGATATGAACTTAGGCGTGAGAAAAGCCATCTCCATTCCGTTTGATCAGGCAGTGCCTCTTATCTACTCGATAAACAGGGATTACTGCATAGAGTGCTTCAAATGCGTGGATGCCTGCGGCGCGCGTGAAGCCATCAACTTTAATCAAAAGCCAGAAGAAGTTGAGTTGGAAGTTGGAGCAATCATAGCAACAACAGGCTGCGACATTTATCTACCATATGACGATCCAAGGTATGGCTATGGAAAATACGATAACGTAATTACAGCTCTGGAGTTTGAGAGACTCATTACAGCAGGCGGCCCGACAGCTGGACACGTAGTCCGCTCATCCGATGGAAAGAGACCGAAAAGCGTTGCCATCATCCAATGCGTCGGCTCAAGAGACGTAAAGAAGTACGAGTACTGTTCAGGTTTCTGCTGCATGTATGGGCTAAAAGAAGCCATCCTTCTCAAAGAACACTACCATAACGAAGTGGAAGTCTACCTTTTCTACATAGATATACGCACTCCCTCCAAAGGCTACGAAGAATTCTACCGAAGAGCCCGTGAAATGGGAATCATCTTCATCAGGGGAAAACCGTCCCAAATAATGGAAGACCCAAAAACCAAAAACTTGACTATCCGAGCAGAGGACTCGACGCTTGGACAACCCATCGAAGTCGAAGCCGAACTTGTTGTGCTAAGCACCGCCGCCATACCCAGCAAAGGAGCCGAAGAATTGGCCAGCATCCTGCACATAACGCGTGGATCAGACGGGTTCTTCATGGAAAGCCACCCGAAGCTCAAACCAATGGACACACCTATGGACGGAGTATTCCTAGCAGGTGCTTGCCAGGGACCAAAGGACATACCCTACAGCGTAGCGCAAGGAAGCGGCGCGGCGGCGAGAGCTGCAACCATCCTTTCGCAGCCGAAATGGAAGATAGAGCCAATTGTCTCAATAGTAGACATCGCCAAATGCAGAAACGTGAAGGCAAAATGCGGGGTCTGCGTGAAAAGCTGTCCCTTCGGAGCCATAACCGCGGCTGAGGGACAACCAGCCCAGATAAATGCAGCCCAATGCCACGGATGCGGAACCTGCGTTGCTGAATGCCCACAAGACGCCATAAGTCAGATGCACTTTACAGATGAACAAATAACCTCGCAAATCAGAGCTGCTTTAGAAAACAAACCCGAGGATAAGATACTGACGTTTATGTGTAACTGGTGAGGTTACGCCGGCGCGGACCGAGCGGGGACGAGCCGGCTGGAATACCCTCCTACTACAAGGGCGATAAGGGTAATGTGCACTGGGCGGGTAGATCGGGACTTCGTTATGGAAGCATTTAGGCTGGGAGCCGCAGGGGTACTGATAACCGCCTGCCATCTTCCCAGCGACTGCCACTACATCTCAGGAAACATCAGGATGAAAGCGCGCATGGATGCCTTAGCTGGAATGCTGACAAAGCTTGGATTGAGCAAAGAAAGATTCAGGGTTGATTATGTTTCATCAGCTGAAGGAGAGAAATTCGTCAGTATCGTCAAGGAAATGAACGAGCAGATGGAGGCACTGGGAAAAGAAAAGATACAAGCGGAAAACGCAAAGCTTCAACCAACCTTAGAGAACATGCTCAAACGCAAAGCAGCAGCCCCAGCCCCTGTGGTTAAACCCGTCCCTCAACCCGCAGCAAAGTAGGCGAAGAATTCGTTCTTGAGCCGTCGCGGGAGGACGAAACCAACCCTTTCTTCTTTTTCGTTTTTCAACCCATATTTGCGTTGGAATTTTGATGCAAATACTAGAGATCCTCTTAGGGTAGGCTTAATCTTGTCAGGGTTGATTTAAGCTGGTTTTTTGGTTCAGAACCCAAATCAAGCTGAAGCTTTTCTGTTCCCCGTGCAGAAAATAAAAAGCAGCAAGAAAAGCAGGTATCAATCGGTTTATACCTGAATTGCCGACGGCTCCCCAAAATACGTTGCAGCCCCATAACCAAGCACCAAACGGGCTCTGCCGCCAAGGCGATTTCGTTCGATTAAGTGCGGCACGATGGCGGCTGGGGCTTGCCACTTGCCCTACGAGCGTGAATGTGTGTCCTAATTTTGTAATTGACCGCCAATCGGTTTCATGTTTGACGCGCATCTGGGAAGAAGCTTTTGGCAGAGAACAACAAAGCAAGAAGCGCCGGCAAAGAAGTAATGAATATGGTGTACCAACCGCCCCAACTCAAATAATCAAAGACGCTTGTAATCACCCCATTTATGACCAAGACCAATGTTGCATACCACGCCCATTTCTCCGCTCGTCTGAACGCCGTCAGTCCAATCATGATTGCGAACAACCCGATTACAGCGGAATAGAGGTTGATGTAAAATTGATCCCAGGCCATCTGGCGCACTGCATTGGCTGGGTAGCCAGGGGTTGCAATGCCCGCCTTCGCGAGAGAACCGGTTGAAAAATAAGAGATCGCAACGGATCCGCCAAAGAACAATCCTGCAATAAACCAGGCGAGCCCGCCAGCTACTAAAAGAGCCACAGCGTATTTTGAGATTTTAAACAAATTCGCCATCTGAATTCGCCACTCAAAAACAGTCTCTGGCTATAGGTTAATAAAAATGATGTATAGTTTCCTGGTTTTATAAAAAATGCGCGCTGACTTGTCCCGATGTTATGCATTGAAGTTTGGGAAACTGCTTCTCATATCTTCCAGTGGTTGCCTTTCGAGCGCGGGCGCCTGTTAATTTTGAAAGACGCCCTGAAACGCAAAACAAAAGAGTGAGTCAGGTACAAATCGTTTCTTCAAGAATGCTGACCGCGTTGGGTTTTCCAGGTTATTTTCTTCTTTGCAATGATAACCGCAGACAAAACTATGAGCATAGAGGCAACTAACGTAATTCCTAGCAATTTGCTAGAAAACTCTGGAACTATGGGGGACGTGGAAACAGTTGGAGTTGAACTAGATGAAGGAGACGCAGTTGAATTTGCAAATGGAGTTGCCAACGGAAGGATGTTATTCAAGTCTATCGGCGTTTGAACTGACGGCGTCCACTGTGAAGGATCACTTGGGTTGGCGTTGGCGGTGGTGCCCACGTAAACTTGCATCTGACCCGCCAAGGGAGATGATGGATCAACATATAAATATGGATCCACAACCGCTTGCGCCTCAGAGACAGGCGAATTAACGCCGTACCCTTGTGCGTCCAAACTTACCTCAGAATCTGCTATGGCTGTTGCCTCAATTATTAAATAATGTGAGCTGCCGCCATATCCAGAATAATTGAAGGAAAGTGTTCCCTCAGGAGATCCTCCAGATGGAACACCAGCAGATTCTCCTATTCCTTCTTCATACTCTGCCGTTATGTTATTTCCGAACGAGATAATTCCCTGCGCTAATGCATCCCACCCCGTAGGGGTCATAGAAAAGCGGTAGTTGAGGTCAAGAGGGATGTTGGAGTAATATGTTTTGGAATCCAAAGGTTTTCCCGTTGTCTTGTCAAAGATTAGATATGGCCAATCCAGTAAAAACGCACTTGCCAATCCATATGTTTCGCCGACTAAACCGCCAACACCGTTAGGGAGCTCTCCCGTCAAACTTGCATAGACGATAGCTACGGCCATGGGCTCATTTCCGTTGGCATAGACGGCTGCCTCTCGCACTACTTGGCCGGAACCCGTTATAGAGCTCTCACCATCACCGCTCTGTGAATTGGTATTGTTAGTGGAGAGGTCTTCATAGCCGCTTGCATACAAGAAGCCTTCGGAAATGGCGAGGGAATTGGCGAAGGGGTTGCAGGACCCCACATTTGGAATCATAGTCAGCGGCGAAAGGTTGGTGAATAGCGGGTCCGTTGCTGTTGAGGCATGCGCGCTTTGAACGAGAATACTGCTTGAAAGGAAAACTGATATTAAAAGAACAGCCGTAACCGATGTCTTTAGTCTCAAGCGAAATCTTCGCCCTGGACAGGCCAACATGCTTCACCTCTCCCTCAAGTTTCCATATATGACATAGATTAGTTATAAGTGCTTGGGCAGAACCTTTTTGTGAACTACGCGAGTAAAAGGTTGCAGAATGTAAAGTCAACCTGTCAACGCATAAACCAATTCAAAAACAGACATTAAACGATTTCAGGGACAGACCAGCGCGCTGTGGCAGATAGCCAATAGGTTTTTTATGATGCATAGGGCAAGATATTTCGGTGAATCGGTTGACTTTATATGCGTTTCTTTTCAAAGGGGGCTTGCGAACGAGCGAACTGACTTTGGAATATTCAAGCCGTTTTGTGGAGTGGGCAGGTAAGGTTGCTTCCGGCAAGATTCCAGGAAGCAGGTTTAAGCAGGAGGGCAGGGTAATTTCCAAAAAAGGCGTGAGGACAATGGACTTCGGCAGCGATACTGTAGGCGGGTACATAATCGTGGAGGCTGACAGTTATGAAAAAGCAGTTGAAATAGCCAAAGGCTGTCCAATACTTGAGAATAACGGCACCGTGGAGATAAGAGAGATAGTGCCCAGAGATGGATAACGCCTTCCCTTAACTCCGCTGTCTCGCTCCCCAAAAATTCTGAGAAAACGCGCTTTGCAGCCAACGAATAGATAAATTATATATTCTTTCAACACCAGAAAAGCATCAATTGAGGCGTCCCACGGCTAGGTGGTCCTAGCATCGGACTTCAAATCCGATGAGCCCGCAAGGTCTCGGGGTCCGATTCCCCTTGGACGCCGCCACTACGCCACTGTTTCCAAAACCTTGTCTAACCTCTCTGCCGCCAGGGTGATTTCGTTTTTTTGTATTCCTATGCTGGCGTCAAAGTTAATGTAGGATGAGACATACTGTGGGCAGCATACTCCGAAATCATTTTTCTCCAGCGCTCTTGCACCGTTGACTCTTGCCGCGTACAAGGCTTTGCCTATTTTCTTGGCGTCCAATCCATCCAGCGTCATAGCCACGGATATCGGATTATAAACATTCAGTATACGCTGCGAATGCCTCTCTGCAACTTCCTTCAAGGCTGATTCAAGGAACTTTCGGTTCTCTTCTTGCTGGGTTCTCAGCTTCTCGTAGCCTTCCAGCCCAATCGACAGCACGGCTGCCAAGAACTGCGCTATGGGCGCGGCTGTTGCTCTCCCCGCATAGGTTTCAGAAACGGCGTCTAAGAATTCTTCGTTTGGCGAAGCGACTATTGCTCCCCCGACCGGGGTGAGGAAATTCTTGTCTGTGCTCTGCACTATGGCGTCTACGCGTCCCGCGTCAACTGCGCCTCTCACCAGCTTCATGATCTCGCGGCTCTGCACTCCAAACGCGTTGTTTATGATATGCGGTACTTTTTTCTCCTCCGCGATTTTTGCGATTTCTTTGATCTTATCGGGTTCTCTGGGAGCAAAGAACGTGGTTGTTGACAGAATCGCGGCAGTATTTTCGTTAACTGCTTTTTCTATCTCTTCTGTGGGAACGTTTACTGCGTCTCCGTAGACTTCTCCTGCAACTATTCTTTCTTGAAGGCCAGCAAGACGAATCGCCTTCAAAGGAGTCTTGAGGTCAATCTGCGGGTAAACAACCTCTTTTCCCCCAGTTTGGTTTCTTGCGGCGCATAAGGCAAGAGCAAGCGTCATTCCCGTTGCCACAGGAAAAACCACTGCCTTCTTGATGTTTGGCGCACCGAACCTTTTCAGGGCGTCAGTTGCCAATTTGTTAGCGAAGAAATACATCAGAGACGCGCCTGCCGCTTTAGGCTGGGCTTCGGTGAGGTCGCCTGACCTTCCTACCCCATGGTGAAATGCAGCTGCCAACTTTGAAACTGCTGGGGACGCAACCCTGCCCTCTCTTTCGCCAAGAAAAACTGCTTTGCTGTCCTTGTCAGAATCCATCGTAGCCAGCAAATTCAGCAGTTCTTCGATTTGGCTGTCTTTCCAGCCTTCTTGGGGCACACGTCTTTGCTCGAAAAGCAGTTTTATCGGCTCTGACTCCGTGCCTAACACTGTTAAGCCTCTGTCAAGTATGCTCTTGGGGATTGTGGCCTTCAACTTATCAAACGGCAACACGAAACAAACCTCTGGCGTTCTCGAGCTCCTTGGCAGTAAATGCTCAGATTGTTCTTTTATTGCTTTGTATAATACGCTGCTTGCCTGCTACGACGGCATTTTTTTGTAACTTGCGTTCGCCTCAAAACGATCCTGTTTCCACTTTTCCGCTTCGCCTGTAAGAAGCTATGATTACTCCCTTCGGCGAGGTTCTGGATTCCATAAGAGTAAATGCTGCAGGCATTGTGCCTTCGGCAAACAAGCGTTTTCCTGAACCGAGCGTTATCGGAAAAATCTTTAGCCACATCTCATCGACCAAATCCTCTTTCAAGAGCATCTGAATAAGGTTGCCGCTTCCGTGAACTTGAAGTTCAGGCCCATCTTGATGTTTCAACTTCTTAACTGCTTCAGCAACATCTCCCTGTAATTGCACAGTAGTGGGCCAGCTGGATTTTACAGGCGAATGCGAAGCCACGAACTTTGTCGCTTTGTTAATGCCCGAACCAACAGGGTCCCTTTCGTCATTGTGCATGGGCCAATAGTCGGCCCAGATGTCGTAGGTCTTTCGACCGAGCAATAGATCAAAAGGATGCCCCATTTGATCACTCATAACCTTACCCAGAAAATCATCAAAATGCGGAAATGCCCAGCCGCCGTACTTGAAGCCGCCGCTTGTATCCTCCGTTTGACCACCCGGCGCCTGCATGACGCCATCGAGCGTTATAAACGACAAAACAATAATTTTCCTCAAAAGGTCATTCTCCTATGCTAGAAATACCATCTATCCCTTTTATTTTTTCACATGTTTTCCTGTTTTTTCTCAGCGTAAACTCACAAGTTTCAAGCAAGCGTTTGCCAAAGGGTGAGATGTGACACAATTATAGACTGAAGATTGAATAGACGTTGGGGAAACGGATGTCTCAGAGTTATCTCACCTGCTTGTAACGCGCAGATTGCCTTCTTCAGGAAAAATCGCCGTCAGCAAAGGTTTATTAAAGTAGGCTATTTTTAGTAAAATGTTAATTTTTAGGTGGTTATTTGAAAAATGGAAGACCGTAAAAAAATTGTTGCAGAGTATTTTAAATTAGTAGGCTCGGGAAAGTTCAAGGAAGGCTTACGCTTTTTCGCGCCTGACTGTAAAACACATAATCCATTCACTTCTGGAAGCATAGAAAACTTGGTCGATGCCCAGATTGCAGCAAGTAAAGGTCTAAATACACAGAACATGGAACCTGGATTTTTCGTCAAAAATGTCCTTGTTGACGGAGACTTGGTCGCAGCGCACACTGAATTTCTGAACTCCAAATCTAAACCCGGCGAAGGAGGGTTGAGGCAGGTTCACTTATACCAGCATCAAAGGCGATAAAATCGTCGAGTACTGGGATATTACACAACAGATACTGCCGAATATGCCTAATGCTGCTGGAGCTTTCTAAGAATGGGTAAAATCATTGTATTCATGAATTTGACTTTAGATGGGGTTATGCAGGCGCCGGCGCGACCTGACGAGGATACTCGTGGTGGCTTTACACGTGGCGGATGGGGTGCGCCGTATGCAGCCATGCCTTCAGCAGGAGAGGCAATGGCTAATGCAGGCGGTTTGCTGCTTGGCCGAACGACTTATGAGGGCTTTTTTAAAGTCTGGCCCAAGCGAACAGATAGCCCTTACTCATCATATATGGATAACACGCAAAAGTATGTCGTATCCAGAACGTTAAAGCAACCTTTGCCATGGAAAAATTCCACGCTGATTAATGGCGACGTTGAAGAGACGCTTTTTAAGCTGAAGAAAGAGCTAGAAAAGGATCTTGTAATAATGGGCAGCGGCGGGTTGATACGGTCAATAATGCATAGCAATCTGATAGACGAGTATGTTCTTTTAATTCATCCGCTGGTTCTGGGAGAAGGGCGTCGTCTTTTTGCCGACGGTGTTCCTTTCACTTCATTGAAGCTCGTTAGCTCCAAGACGACTGACAAGGGAGTTATAGTAGCAACCTATCAGCCGACCAACTCAAAATGAACTCTTAAAATGTGCTTGTGTCTACACTTTGCGCTCCGCGCTAATATCGTTGCAACGGTCCGGTCTTCATACTGCAAGCCGTTAAGATGGCGTTGCTTAATGTGATTTTTGATGTTCTTAGCCCAAACTAGCTAAGCGACTTGAAATCATCAAGTCTGACGTTCGGCAGAATTATAAACCCAAGATGGGTTAGACAATTGGGGAAAACGGTGTCTCAGAGTTATCCTTACCTGCTTATAATGTGCGGATTGCCCTCTTCGGGAAAGTCCACCATCAGCAAAAACGTCGCTTCCCTGCTTGAGGACAAACATGGGATATCGACCATGGTTGTCAGCTCGGACGATTTTCGGGAGATGCTCTCGTACTCCTCCAAAGGATTCAAACCTGAACGGGAAGCGTCGGTGAAGGCTCTTTATGAGAAGGCGATTGCAACTGGTTTGGAGAATGGTTTTCTCGTCATCAGCGATGACTTAAACTACTACAAGTCGATGAGGAGCGAGCTGAGGCAGATTGCCAAACGAGCAGGCTCTGACTACGACATAGTCTATGTTGATACGCCCATTGAGGTAGCTACTAAATGGAACCACGAACGAGGATCGCCCATACCGCAGTCTCTCATTGAGGAAATCAACCAGAAACTTGACCCGCCCAAGGGCGATTACAAATGGGACACACCACTCGCCGTAGTCGATCCAAGCAAGCAAAGCATCGAAGAGATCGCCAACACCATCGTTGCCGCGGTTCTCAAAAGGCTTGAAGCGCCAATCAGGTCCAAGCCCAAAAAAGTTGTGGAAGACGAGAAATCACTTAGGGCAAGGGGAATCGAGAGGGAAACCCGAAAAGCCATGATGGAGGTTATGACTCGGTACAAGAACCCGGACTTAGGCATTTCTCTTTCAGTAATCAGAAAAGAAGTGGTGCACAAGGCGCTGGCAGACGGGTTGAAGTCTGTTGATGCGGTGGAATTATTCCTCAGAGAAGCAAACGCAGTCGCAAAAAGTTACACCATGACTGAAGGCAAAGGACTTATCCCAGTTCATGTTGGTCTTTTCGGGCATGTTGACCACGGCAAAACAATGCTCGCTATCCAGCTTACTGAAAAACCTTCGACGGCTGCTCTGGACAAGGCGCCAGACGCTGCCCGGCGGGGGATGACGCTGGACATGGGCTTCTCCGCTTTCACGTTAGGTCCCTATCTGGCTACTCTTGTTGATTTGCCAGGGCACTTCAGCCTGGTTAGGCATGCAGTGGCAGGCGCTAACATAATTGACGCAGCGGTGCTGGTTGTGGCTGCTGATCTTGGTCTTCAGGTTCAAAGTGTGGAGCATTTCGCAATAATCAAAGACGTCGGAATAAAAAATCTTGTAGTCGCCCTAAACAAGGTTGATTTGGCTTCCCGTGAGAGAATTGAGGAGGTCAAGCAGAAAATCCAGCTTCTTCTGAGGGGAACGCCCTATGAGAAGGCAAAGATTGTGGAGGTCTCAGCCTTAACAGGTAAGGGAATTGACGACCTCAAGAAGGCACTGCAGGATTCAATCAGTCCGCCTATTCGCCAATGGAATGGTCCGTTCAAGATGCCTATCGACCACGCATTCACCATAGCCGGAGTAGGAACCGTCTTGACTGGCACGGTACACCGTGGGAAAGTTAAGGTGAAAGATGTTGTTGAAATCAAACCCATCGACAAAAAAGGTCAAGTACGTTCGCTGCGGTCCTTCGGGGAGGACAAAGAGGAAGCTATCGCTGGAGACAGAGTGGGCGTTGCCGTCAAAGACCTGAAACCTGCTGACGCTCACAGGGGTTATGTAGCCGTTTCTCCTGGCTCCATCAGTTCGACCCGCAGTGTGGTAATCGAGTTAGAAGTGGACAAGTACTATCTGCGTCCGTTGACACTGTATAGCGATGTAGACGTGTTTGTTGGGTCTTATGAAGTGCTGGGAAACATTGTGCCCGGAGTCATGGAAGACGGCAAGTTCGTCGTGAAAACCCAGGTGAAGGCTCCTGAAAAATGCTTAGTTTACATAGAACTCAGGCAGCAGGTCGTGGCTGAAAGGGGAGACCACGTTCTCTTGATGAACCCTGGACTCCAAGCCCGAGAATTCCGAATAATAGGTGGAGGAAGAATCACTGAAACAGACAGCAAATTAGAGTTCTATTCAAAAAAGACCAAGCAAGGAACCGTTGGACAGAAAAGTGAAGCCAACGAGTACTCAGTGAACGGTCTCTTCGGCACCTCGGAAGCTGCCTCCAAATTCATGGGCGAAAAAGTCCTTACTTCATCAGGAGTTACAGGCGAAATCAGGACTTCACTGTCACCAAGCGAAGTCTCAGTCAAGTTCAAAGAACCAGTGCCCGAAGGCGAAAAAGTATTTCTCCACATTTATAAGAAGTTAAAAATCTAGTTTTCTTGTTTCATCACAGCCAAGGCTTAGCCACAAGCCGTTTTAACTAACTGTTTTTTTGAACCAGACTATACCTATAACCGCAACTGCCACGGCTGCAATTACAGCTACTGGGTCCACGCCTCGAAGTGCTATGCCCGTTTCCCCAGTCAACCCCAAAAAGGCTATTGTTGAAACTGTAACTACCGCACTGGCAGCTATTTTTTTGTGGCGCAACTTGAGTCTCTCCTGCTCAATGCATAGTTAGCGCCTTTTTGATTTAATGCTAAGCTGTGGAACATTCTGTTCAGAAAATAGACAGCAGGCGGGCATGGTTTGTTTGATGGCAAAAATAAAGAATTAATTAAATTTGGAAAAAAAGGACTGGTTAATCTTCTTCTTCAAGTTTTCTCTGTTTTATTTTAAGCGTGTTCTCTTCGTTGCCTATTACTCTGAAAGACTCTGTAAGCGCATACTTGTAGAGGAACTTTTTCAATGTTATGCGTACGTATTTTTTGCTGAGTCCCTCGCCTTCGCCTTTCACCGTTAAGATTTTATCGCCTGTTACTACTTCCCCGCCTGTTTTCTCCTTGAGGAAATCCGCTAGTTTCTCGATTAATTTGGCTTCGTCGCCTTTAAGTTCGGAAGTATCGACTTTCATTTCAACCATTTTCATATTCACCTCGGTTCAAGTCAGCCTAATAACTTGCCTGCAGCGTACATTTCCATAACTGCTTCACAGATAAGTTTTCCGCTTGAAAGTGTCAGTTCGCCCGTCGAGTCCATCTCACTGCTTAAGCTCAGACTCTAGTGCTCATCATCCGAAACACCAAGTGGACAACAAAACATAAGACTCTTACGCTTAAAAAACAAGCTTCAGAGAGAAAACGCCGTTTTTGTTTTGCGAAGTGAACTGGCTTAGCTGTGTTTTGCCTTTTCGGGGAAATTGCTTATTTAGATGGTTAAGATGTTTAAATTTCCGTTTAGACAATAATAGGCGTTGAGGGAAGCCGTTTGAAAGAGCAGCAGTTTAAAGTTTTAAAAACAATGAGCGAAGCGACAGGCCGCATGGATTTGAATATGTTTGCTAAAAAAGCAAATTTAACTCCTACCGAAACTATACAGCAGTTCCAAGAGTTGGCAAAAGAAGGTTTTCTGCAGAGAAACGAAAGAGGATTTAGTGTCTCAGAAAAAGGGAAAGAGGCTCTTAAAGCCCTCACAGCTGTTCCTATCGGAATGAGTTTTCACTTTTACTTTGGTGTCAATCAACCTTCAGAATTCAAAGCCAACACGCTACGGGAGTTTTACTTGGCAATACAGCAAATCAATGCAGGTTCGCTGGAATTTCACCTCTACAGAGGCGACTTTGAAAACTGGCTAAAAGAAGCTTACAAAGAGCCAGAGCTTGCAAAAGAAATTGGCGGCGTTAAAGCGACGGGCCTAAAAGGAGAAGAGCTCAGAACAGAAATGCTAAAAATACTTAACACAAAATACGGAATCCAAGAATTGCTGTAGCATCAACGTTTTTCCATGTTTAGTTTAATCCACCAGTCAGGAACACGTGCCTTCTCCGCGGTGTCCCATGAATCAAAAGGCTTGATATCCAAGACGGGTGTGCCGTCGAAAGCGTCCAATCCGCGAACAGTCAAAGTGTCGCCTTCAACATTTAACAACTCAACAAGGGTTAAGCCTATGGGGTTGGGTCGAATGTTGGTTCGGGTTGCGAAAACTCCAAGCAAAGGCATATCCATTCTGCCTCTGGGATGAACCTTCAAAGTCATTCGTTGCTTGCCGGAAACTTTGTTGAGCCAAAATAGCACAAACAGATGCGAAAAACCATCAACCCCATCTAAAGCTGCAGCAAATTCCTCACGGATAATAATCTGGCATATTCTGGATTTATCTTTAACTTCATCGCCGACAGCTTCGGTTTTGACGGTGCCTATCGGGTTCAACAAGATTTCGTCTTGACTATTCTCCATGAAAACCCTCGTTTCTGAGTAGACTCAAACACTATTTAAGCATTCTACTGATCGCCAATAAGCTTGACTAACGTTTACTAAAAAGAAAAATGTCTTCAGCTTCTGAATTTTGCGGCGCGATTCGCGATCAACGTTGCTACAGCGCCAGCGGCAACCCCCGCGTCGATGTTTACCACCGCCAAACCCAGTGAACAAGACTGAAGCATAGCCATCAGGGTGCTTACGCCTTTTTCGCCGAAACCGTAGCTGTTGGAGGTTGGAACCGCAATCACGGGTACATTGACCATGCCGGCGACCACTGAGGACAAAGCGCCTTCCCTGCCTGCAACCACGACAATAACGTCAACGTCCTTCATTATCAAATCTTTCAGAGGCTGCATAACCCTGTGGATCCCTGCTACACCCAAATCATACGACGTGTAAACTTGGCAGCCCATTTCCTCCGCAATCACCTTGGCCTCTTCAGCCACCGGAATATCCGAGGTGCCTGCGGTTAAAAGCCCAATCTTTCCACCCGTGCTTTTAACTGAGTGGTTTTTCTTTTTTATAACAACCATTCTTGCTTTCTCGTTAATATTGCAGGTTGCATTGGCAGGCAGCGCTTGGTTGAGGGCATGAACTTGTTCTTGGCTGCATCTGCTCACTATCACCCTGCCGTTTTCGCTGAGCATCCGAAGAGTTATTTCAACTAGGTCTTTTTTTGTTTTGTTTTCGGCTAGAATTATTTCAGGTATGCCTTTTCTGTGTTCCCTGTTGGCGTCGATTTTTGCTATGTCTTCAACTTCAGCGATTGATAGCATACGTAACAGTTTTTCTGCTTCCTCAACTGTTAACTCGTTTTTCGCGGTTTTTTCAAGAATCTCTTTTACTGTTGACATGATTGGGTCACTTTCTCAAGAACCGCAAGCAATATATCGTTTTTGCTTTTTAGTATTAGCAAGCGGTCGAAAAAAATGACTGAGTTTTCCCAAATAGTTATGATTGATTGCCAAGTCGCTGGAGTTTCAGGCGACATGATGCTTGGCGCTCTTCTGGATCTTGGAGCAGACGTGAACAAGGTTACTTCCGCAATAAAAAGTCTGGAGAACGCAGAATACGGCTACAAGAATGTTGCTGTTGAAATCAAACATGTGATGCGTAAGGAGTTCAGAGCCACCAAAGTCGATGTTACAGCGGAAGGAAAATCCCGAAAAGACGGAAAACAACTGATCGAAATAGTTGAAAAAACAGCAGAAAACCTTAAGCTTTCAGTAAAAGCAAAGCAGTTTGCTTCAAATGTGATTCATACGTTGGTTGATGCAGAATCGAAACTTCACGGGCACCACTTATCTGATGCTCATCTGCATGAAGTCGGTTTAGTTGATACCGCCGCTGAAATTATCGGTTCAGCAGTTGCCATGGAAGACCTGGGCTTCTTCAACGCAAAAATAGTTGCGTCACCAGTATCCGTTGGCGGAGGGCTGTTCCAGTTCTCGCATGGCACCGTATCTAGCCCAGCCCCCGCAGCGTTGGCTATTTTTCAATCAAAAAATTTCCCGATCAAAGGCGGACCAGTCGAGTCAGAACTTGCAACGCCCACTGGAGCATCAATAATAGTTAATTTGGCAGACGAAGTAAGCAGGTTTTACCCTGAAATGGCTCCCGTCAAGGTCGGTTATGGTGCGGGCGGCAAAGAGTTTCCTGAAATACCTAACGTTCTTCGAATAATTGTTGGTAAACCTTTAGAAGATTCGTTGATAAAGGATCAGATTGCCGTGTTGGAAACCAACGTTGACGATGTGTCAGGCGAAATTGTAGGTCACACCGTTGACAGGCTTCTCGTGGAAGGCGCTAAAGACGTAAGCGTCATCCCGATGTTCACTAAAAAGAATAGACCTGGACAAATTATCAAAGTGATTGCTGACCAAAAAGACATCGGGCACCTCTCAGACGTGCTAATTAATGAAACAGGCACGCTGGGAGTTAGAGTTTACCTGTGTGAACGACATATTGTTACTCAAGAAACCCAGTTTGTTGACGTGCTGATCGGCGACGTTAAAGAAACAGTTAAGGTTAAAGTTTCCAAAAATCGGAATGGAATAATAATCCGCATAAAACCCGAATACGATGACCTTAAAGGGTTGGCGGAAAAAACTAACAAGCCTCTTAGGGAGCTTTCGGAGCTCGTAATTTCGAGGGCAAAAGAAGTTTTCAACCAAACAAAGTGATCTAAATGGAAGATTTAAACGGCAAGCTTGAAGAGCTCAAACGCTTCATCAAAGAAAAAGGAAAAGGCGGAGTAGTAATTGCTTTTTCCGGAGGCGTAGACAGTTCGACATTGGCTGCTGTTAGCCATGAAGTTCTCGGCGAAAAAGCTGTAGCTGTTATCGCACAGAGCCCAACTTACACGTCGGAAGAACTGAAAGACGCCAAAAAAATAGCCGAAGACATCGGCATCAAACTATGCGTGATTGAAACCAACGAGTTAACCAACGAAGATTTTGCTAAAAACCCTGAAAACCGCTGCTACTACTGCAAAACCGAACTACTCCAATCGCTCGTCAACTTCGCACATGAAATGGGGTTCAAAGCGGTTTTTGAAGGCACAAACTTCACTGATTTAAACGATCACCGACCAGGATTCAAAGCCGTTCAGGAAGCAGAAAGCGTGTATAGTCCATGGATGATTAACAAGTTTAGCAAGGATGAGATTCGCCAAGTAGCCAAAACAATGGGGCTTAGCGTTCATGACAAGCCTGCTTTAGCGTGTTTGGCTTCGAGAATACCGTTTAACGAGAGAATTACGGCTGAGAAACTGAGCAGAATTGACAAGGCGGAGCAAGCTGTAAAGGCAATAACTGGGGTTAAGCAGATTCGAGTTAGAGACCATAATGGGTTGGCGAGGATAGAGGTTGGTAAAGCTGAAAGAAACCTCCTTTGTAACGTCGATGTTTTGGATAAGGTAGCTGAGGATCTCACAAAATTAGGATTCAAATATGTGACATTTGATTTGGAGGGCTTCCGATCGGGAAGCATGCTAAAAACACTGAAAGCAGAAGCATAAAATCATGTTTGTATAAAAAGTGCCTTCAAAAAATATAGCTGCCCGCTCCACGTCAATAGAGACACGCAAAAATTACGCTCTACCGGTCAATTTTGTCGGAGAAATTCAATTGCTAATTGATACCCTATCCCGACGTGCTAATTTTCTTTTAAAAAAAGTTAAAAAACAAATTGTCATTATAATTTTTTAGAACACAATTTAATTGGCTAAAAATAGCCTATCAGCCCTATTTCTACGCTATGCAGATTTAAGACTTTTTACCATAGGAAAACTTTCGATGGAAGCTTAATTTTAATTCAGCTTTTTTTATATGTCGTTCCACAATGGTCACATTCGAGTGCATTATCGGTTTTTTGTGAAGGTAAAAAAAGTCTTCCCTCCACACTCCTTACAAACTAAAGGTTTGAAGCCCTCACCTTTCATAACCAAGAACTTTTCAATGATTTCTTTTGTAGAATATACTAATTTCAGACCTGAACCTTCTTTGAAAAATGCTATGCGCTTAATTTCTCTTTGAGGTGTAGGAGTGCCGTCTGCCTTGATTAAAAAGACCTTGTGGTTATCTCGAAAAGGCTCTCTGCCCTTAAAGTCTTTGTGAAGTCTACCTGTGTAAGAAAACAAATATTTTGAATCTAAAGGCTTTAAACCTGTTTCTTCTTGAAGTTCTCGCATTGCAGCTTTTCTTCGGCTTTCACCTTTGTTCGCCCCGCCACCTGCAAGCATAAATGATTCGCTTCCTTGACTAACAACCAAAATGCCTTCGGGAAACTCGACTATAGCAGTACCTCTTCTGCGGTTGTAAACCATTAGTATTTCCTCTTTCTCTGTTTACATTCTACAAGGACTTAATTATTTTCTGATAACTGGTTTAAGTTTTTGCATCGCCAAGTTGTTTGGCTTAGTAGTTTAATCGCCATCATCACCAATGTTTCTTACTCTGTTTATCTCCTTGTTCTGTTCGATGATGCTTATCATAATCTCTAATGATTTGCTCTACTTCCGCCAACGTTTCTGCTTTATCAAGCCTTTTGCGGTATTGTTCATCATAGTAAATTCTTGTCGGAACTATGTAATTATATTTATGAATGTTACCAACTGTTTTTGTATATCCGACAAATACCTTTTCTGGATGCCACATAATGTTGCTCTCTTCCTGAAGGGGTATTTCCACAGTTTTGTCTGTATCTTCTCTATCGTTTTTGGGACATTCTTTTTTGTTCTCTTTTCTTATTCTCCCGTCAAATTCGCGTTCTTGCGTCATGACCATTCTTTTTTGCCTGTTTGCATCCGTATCCTCTTCAAAAGACTCTTCAGGATTCAACATTCTATCCAAGGCTTGTTTTACCAATTCATTCCGTGTTTTCTCTTCAATATCAAGGTCTTCAAATTTCTTACGGCTAAAATTCCAATCAGGGTGTCCGCCTTTGTGTCTGTATTCTTGTTCATATAACACTTTTATCTGTGGTGGATAGTTTGTAGGATTAAAATTTGGAATAAACGCTACTCTAGGTTCAATATGTTTTTCACAAAGCCATCTATTACAAAAATTACACAGAAATACCTTCTTTTTAGAGAAATCATTGTCCCTGACACAACATTCCACGCACTCGTCTATTTTGGATTCTCCTTTATATTCCAATGAAATCCCACAATTAAGATATAGTGTACTTCACTTAACTTTTTTCATCAGGTTTGGAACTACTTAGTTATGTAAAGAGGGAACTTGCAAAAAGTATTATTCTTCGTTGAGAAATCAATTTATTATGTTACGTATTGGTCATAGGGGCGCGAGAGCTTATTCGCCTGAGAATACGTTGGCGAGTTTTAAGAAGGCATTAGAAATTGGAGTGGACGCGGTTGAGTTGGACGTTAGAAAAACTAAAGATAACCAAATCGTCGTTATTCACGATGCGGATGTTAAGCGGACAACCAACGGCGAAGGCTTGGTAAGCGAGCTTACGCTTAAGGAAATCAAAAACCTTTCCGCTGACGGCGAGAAAATTCCGACTTTGGAGGAAACGCTGGATTTTTTGGATAAGAAGGTGAAGGTGTTTGTTGAGCTTAAAGAAGTGGGCATTGAAGAGCAGGTGCTTTCGATAGTGCATGCGAAAAAATTGGAGAAGAATGTTGTTATCATTTCTTTTCTTGAAGATGCGTTAAAGAAAGTTAGGGAACTCAACATGGATATTGAGACTGGCTTGATTTATGCGAAGCACAAGAATCCGCTTAAGGCAGCGCTGGAGCTAAAAGCCAACTATCTATTTGCGCTCTACAGGTTCACCCACACCGCTAACGTTGAGAAAGCTCATGAATGCTGCTTAAAAGTGGTCGTTTGGACCATAAACACGCCAGAGGAAGCAGAAGATTACGCGAAGAAAGGCGTGGACGGCATAGCCAGCGACAAACCAGACATTCTAATGAAGCTCAATGCATAGCAACCTGCATTTTAAGAACCCGCTCTATCCGCTCCGCTTCAGCTCGGCTTCCATCGTTTAGAGGCGTCAACTGTATTTCAGCGACTGATTTTACGCCGAAGCCCAGCTCTGCTGCCCGCTTGAGTTGGTCTTGCTCAAAAACGTCTGCTTCGCCAACTTTGCCTTTCGCCCCGTACATTTTAAGAATCGCAACGCCCACCGCGTCGATGGCTACTCTGTCGCGGCTTGCAAGTAAAAGATTCGGCTCAACCAACGTGCCCTTATCGGGACCACCGGTAACAAAGGCTTTTATTCCATCCATCAAAACAAAGTCCACGTTGTAGTGGCTGTTTATTTCAGCAATCATCTGACGTTGATAAGGCGACCCATGCAGCTCCCACATGTAATCGTACATTCCGCCCGGAACCCTTTTTGCAACCAACCCAACCGAGTTTTTTAGCGAAAGCGTGAAGTGGCCGCCGAACCTGTGAGTTTTCAAGCAGCAGGTCTGCACCACCTTGTCCGCATCATGGAATACCTTCGCCATGTAGAACCTTTTAATCCAGTGGGTGCCACCCCGCTCAATCTTGACCCACTCATCTTTGGGCACGTCATTTAAAACAACCGCCTTGAACCCCAGCTCCCTTGACAGGGATAAAACGCCCATTTCCTCCAGAACCTGCTTTGTGTCACCCATACCGCTGCGTTCAGCCATGGTTATGCCGCCTGCTCCAGCGTTTTTTATGGTTCCAACGATAGCTCGTAACGTATCCAAGTGGGTTGAAGCGGGAAACGGGTCAGCGCTGTTAAAATTCGCTTTCAACGCCACCTGCTTTCCCACGTAATCGTTTAGGTCAAACTTTTTGAGCAGTGCAGGAACACCTGTTGCGCGATCCGTAGTTTTTAGAATGAAAACTTCTCCCGAAGAGTTTGCCATAAAACTTCTCCATTAAAGCTACGGGGCTGGTATGTTATTAGTTTTTCATTGCATCAAGCTGCAACAACAACCGTAAGCTCTATATTATCCAGTGGAACCTTTTTCAAAAGCAAGCCATGCGGGCCCGTGGCTCAGTCAGGCTAGAGCGGCGGACTCTTAATCCGTAGGTCGCGGGTTCAATTCCCGTCGGGCCCGCCAATCCAACTGCCGCCTAATCAAGATTTTTTTCCTTCCGGCTACTTTTCCTCTGCAATATTTTATATGAATTATTTTACATTATGTATGACGAAGTCTATGACTTCAGTTTGTGTTAGAATCACGGAAGAGGAAAAACTGGAATTATTGAAGTACGGAAGTCTATCCAGCACTCTAAGGGAAGCCATAAAACTCTATCTGAACAACAAAAAATACGAAGATACCCTCGCCAAACTTAAGGAGCTCCAAGCAAAGAATCCCATAAAATGTCTACTGACGAAATAGTGCGAATGATTCGCGAGGACAGAAATCGCTGATAGTTGGGGACAGCAGCCACATTGTGGAGGCGCTTCTGGAGTAAAGGTCAAAAGAAAAAGCGAGGTATTGCAGTATAAAATGCGGTTGTCCAGCATTGGTTCCCGTCAGATCTGTCAATTTTTATGTTAGAGGCGGTGTCGGAGTCACGATTGCTGATTTCATTAGGTTTCGATGGTAGAATCGTGTTGCGATGCTTAATGCTGTGACTGCGATGGCGAAGTAGAAGGGCCAGTTTAAAGAGGTTGAAACGCTTGCGCTTTGGCTTGATCCGTTTGGACTTATGATTGCTGAACCGTTAACGGGCAAGCTTACTCTGATAAATACCTGCAGAACAATTGGCACAATAATCAATATTGCAATGAAAGCCGCGAGAGTGAAGATGGGTTTTGTATATCCGAATCCAAGCAGCTGTTTCGAGTAAGATTGGGTTGGTTTTAATGCGTAGATTGTAAGTGTGATGCCGCCTGCCAACAGGGTCAGTAGGCACGCTATGTTCAAAGCCAAAACTAAGGGTATGGCGACGCCAGTACCCGAATGGGTTATGTTGAAGTTAACGGGAGAAAAGTTAAGTTGGAAATTTGCTGGACTGCCGGCTGAGAGATGCCACCACGGGACAAAGTACGAAATGGCGATGAGGAGCAAACTTGAAATTCCAGCCGCTAAACCGATAAAATTAATTTTTTGCATCATAATCACCAGGTCACCGATACGCTCCCTATATCTTGGGCTTGCGTTGATTGATTTGAAACGCCGTCTTCAGTCATTTGACCATTAAGAACGGAAACATCCAATGAAGAGACGTGGCTGTAGTGAGCATTTAAGTAGTTCAGACCATTCTGGGTCAAAGTGCCTGAAACTGTTATGGTTCCAGTTTGTCCTTGGGGAATCGTAACGGCGCCATTAGAGCTGCCCGTTCCCAGTTGATATTGATCGGCAGTTATTTCTATTGTACCGCCCATTGAGTTTATTGTCGTTGACTGACTCAGAGTGTTGGTTACTTGGAAAGTCAATGTTATTGTTTTTTGTACTGTGTTGATTTGTCCGCTGGTGAAAGTTGGATTAAGCCCGTTTTGACTGTTGTTGTTAGGATTGTTGCTGCTATTCGGATTATTGCTGCTGTTAGGATTGTTCGTACTGGTCGGGTTGTTGTTGTTCCCATTGTTGTTATTGTTGTTGGGGTACGCGCTTATTTCCTGAGGAGTGGTGATGCTTGCTTGGGCGTTGCCTGCAGACGTTAGCGCGAATGTGAATGTGTCCTGATTTTGGTCGATTGCTCCGTTGAGGTTGATGTTAAATGCGCCTCCTGAATTAAGGTTGCCTTGAGCATTTGCTGTGATTTGCGTGCCAGAAGATGAGCTGGTTGTTGTTCCATCAAAGTTAAAAACATAATCATTGCTTGGATTAAATGTTGACGTAAGATCGCTTGGGACATTTTGTGGGAACAAGTCTAAACTTATTTGGATGTTATTTCCGTTTTGCTCAACCTGGCAATTTATGTTTGCCATCATTTGGTCCGAAACTTGGCTCCCACTGGATTGAACGGTTACATCAAATTGACCTGAGCTTCCAAAACTGCTTGTTGGATTGGATATCGGTGAATTATTGTTATTTACGTTTCCTGAATTATCCCCGGTGTTTCCGTTATTATTTGGGTTAGGGCTACCGGGGTTGTTATTGTTGTTATTTGGGGTAGAATTATTGTTATTATTTCCGTTATTGTTATTGTTGTTATTCCCACTATTGTTATTATTGTTATTATTACCGTTATTATTGGAGTCGTTTTTGGACAATAATTGCTGAAGCTGAGGTGGAACGACCATCTGGCTAATATTATTTCGGTACATTATCGCGACAGTTCCGATGGGTCCTAAAATGCATCCAATAGTGACTAACACTAAAATAATACGTAGTTTTTGCACTTTTAGTCTATCCTCTCTTCCATGTTGTGAAACGACATCTACACCACTTTTACTTTTAAGCTTTCGCCAATTCGCTTTTGCGACATACAAAATAACGCACGGTACAGAATTAAGAAGCGGTGGAAACTGGTCAAATAAGGCGCCAATTTGCTATTTAATTACAAGATACTTATGAGCCTTCGAACTTTTTGCCCTTGCTTTAATTGATTAAGGCAGTTTTACCTCTACAGGTTGCTTGTTACTTAACTACTCTGGCGGGCAAAACGTAGCTCATGCCTTGCGCTTCTAAGAGCTTTAACTGTTCATCGATGCTTAAATTCTTCCCTAATCTTCATCTGCCGCCTCTTAAGATTGTAGCTCAGCGAGAAGTCATGTGCGGCATCGCGGATTTTTCTGAGCAGAAGCATCATTCGGCTGTTCTTGTCAAAGATTTTTGGTGTGGGCTCGTTTGGCAAATAGATTTCCTCATGCGCCTTAGCTAAGCCGATAAGCGGAATCTGCAGTCCAAGCGTTTGCAACGCAGCTTTTGCGGCGCTCACCTGACCGGGTCCCCCGTCAATCATAACTAAATCTGGAAGTTGACCCTTCTCTTCAGTTAAACGTTTGTATCGGCGGGCAACGACCTCGTTGACAGCGGCAAAATCATCTTGACCCAAGAAGGTTTTGATTTTGAATTTGCGGTAGTTTTTCTTGTCCGGCTTCGCGTCACGGAAGCTGACCATGCCTGAAACCACGTGTTCCTGTCCCAAGTTGGAAACATCAAAGCACTCAATCACACGCGGCAGCACAGGCAAGTTAACCGCAGCCTGCAAATCAACAAGTGCACTATCCACTTCCAAGGTGGACTCAAGATTTTTCTCCGCCAACTTTACAAGCGCAAGCTTATCCGCTCTTCTTGGAATCGTCAGGGAAACGGGCGCCAACCTTTTTGTGGAGAGGAATTCTTCGAGTGCTTTTTTCTCTTCAGGTTCCTGCCAGCAGGGCTTGTTTAGCAGTATTTCGCGTGGGATTTGGTTGGTTGTGTAGAAGGCTTTTAGGAATTCCTGTTCAATCTGGGGTTGAAGATCAACGGTGAACTGAGTTTTTCCTCGCAAGACGCCCTTGCGCACGCCCATCTGCACCGTCAGCATCTTCTCGCTGACCCGTTTAAACGCCATGATGTCCTGGTCAAATCGCCGTTCATGGTCAACAATCTGATGTTGCGTCAGGAGGCGGATTGATGCGATTTGGTTGCGTAGGTCAAGCGCGGTCTCGTATTGCCGCTGCTCAGAGGCGGTTTGCATCTGAGAGTTAAGCGCTTCGATTGTTTGCTGGTAGTTGCCGTTTAGAAAAGACCGTGCCTGTTTGACCTGCTCAGCGTACTGTTCTGCCGTGGCTTTTTGGATGCAGGGTGCAGTGCAAATGTGGATGTGGTAGTTTAAGCATGCGCGTTGATGCATTGTTTTGCAGGTGCGTAGTTTGAAGACCCGCGTTACAAGTCGCTGAAGGTCCTGGCGTATGAAGCCCTCAGTGTAAGGTCCGAATGATTCGAGTTTACGCGAGACTTTGCGGCTGGTCAGAATCCTTGGGTAAGGTTCTCTTGTCAGCGAGATGTATGCGAAGGTTTTAGCGTCTTTGAGATCAATATTGTATTTGGGCGTATGCTGCTTAACCAGCTTGTTCTCCAAAAGAAGTGCCTCAACCTCGTTGTTGACGATGATCCAGTCGATGCTGCGGATTCTGGAAACCAGCTGCCGCGTTTTCGCAGGTTGGTCCGTGTTTGCGAAGTAGCTTTTAACGCGGGAACGCAAGCTTTTGGCTTTGCCGATGTATAGGATTTCGTCCAGCTCGTTCCTGAAGAGGTAAACTCCCGGGTTTGTCGGCATATTTTGGCTTTTGAAGTCTTTGGGACACGTTATTTGGATCATGCAGGCTGCTTCACTGCCAAACTAATTTCTTCTTGTGGACGGTTAAGTATTTTCTTCAAAAACATGCCAGTGTAACATACATCCATCTGCGCAACTTCTTCAGGCGTTCCTTTAGCGAGTAGTTCCCCGCCTGCCGCTCCGCCTTCAGGACCCAAATCGATTAGGTAATCGCAGCTTTTAATCACATCTAGGTTGTGCTCGATAATGTAAACGGTGTTGCCGTTGTCAACCAGTCGATTCAGCACCTTAATTAGCCGTTTCGTGTCGTCGAAATGCAGCCCCGTGGTGGGTTCGTCAAGCATGTAAACCACGTGCCCAGACTTGTTTTTGCTGAGTTCACGGGTGATTTTGATGCGTTGGCTTTCCCCGCCAGACAACGTAGTTGAGCTTTGACCAAGCTTAATGTAGCCGAGTCCCACGTCTAAGAGCGTGGTTAGTTTGCGCGAAATTCTCGGGGTATTCTCAAAGAACTTTGCTGCTTCCTCAACGGTCATGTCTAATACTTCAGCGATGTTTTTGCCTTTAAAGAGTATGCTGAGGGTTTCTTTGTTGTATCGTTTGCCTTTGCAGTCGCTGCATTGAACGTAGACGTCGGGCAGAAAATTCATTTCTATACGCAGCACTCCATCGCCTTGGCAGGTTTCGCATCTGCCGCCTTTCACGTTAAAGCTGAATCGCCCTTCCTTGTACCCGCGTGCTTTAGCTTCTTTAGTTGAAGCGAAAATTCGTCTGATCTCGTCAAAAAGCTTGGTGTAAGTTGCTGGGTTGCTTCTGGGGGTTCTGCCGATTGGGTCTTGGTCGATAACTATGACGTTTCTGACGAATGGGGGAACCTCGATGGATTCGTGTTTGCCTACTTTGTCGATGTGTTCGCCGAACATTTGCCGCAAAACGGGGATGGTGGTTAAATTCATCAGCGTGCTCTTGCCTGAACCCGAAACACCTGTAACTCCGCAAAGTACTCCCAAAGGCAGCTGCACGGTGAGGTTTTTGAGGTTGTTTTCTTGTGCTCCTTTAACGGTGATGTAGCCGACTGGTTGGCGTCTTGTTTCGGGAACTTCAATTTTTAATTCGCCTGAAAGGTATTTCCCCGTGAGGCTGCGCTTATTCGCCATGATTTCCTCAGGCGAACCCTCCGCGACGATGTGTCCTCCGTGGACGCCTGCTCCTGGTCCCATGTCAACGATGTAGTCCGCGTTGCGTATGGTTTCCTCGTCGTGCTCAACAACTATGAGGGTGTTGCCTAAATCGCGGAGGCGGTGCAGTGTGCTGATGAGTTTAGTGTTGTCGCGTTGGTGTAAGCCGATGCTGGGTTCATCAAGAATGTAGAGGACCCCCATCAGGTTGCTACCGATTTGCGTTGCCAAACGGATTCTCTGCGCCTCGCCGCCCGAAAGCGTTTTTGCCGCGCGGGAAAGCGAAAGATAGCCTAACCCAACGTTCTTAAGAAAACCCAACCGCTCGTTAACTTCCTTTAGCACCTGCTTAGCTATGGCTAATTCTTTCTCGTTCAGCTTAGCGGGTAGATTCTGGAAGAATTCAACGGCTTCTTCAATTGAAAGGTCCGTCGTGTCGATGATGCTTTTATCCAAGATTTTGACTGCAAGAACCACAGGTTGAAGTTTTTTGCCTTTGCAGGCGTTGCATGGTCGCGATGTCATGAATTTTTCAATGTCTTCCTTTCGCCACGCACTTTCTGTCTGCCGATAAAGCCGCATGGTTTGTGGGATTACGCCTTCCCAGCCGTCACGCATCCACATGCTTGCCCCATTAGACCATTGACCAGTCAGAGGTTCCCGATCGCCGTACAATAACACGTGCAGTTGCTGTTCAGTAAAATCTTTTATCGGGGTGAAAACGTCGAATCCGTGTTTTTTCCCAACTGTTGCAAGCTGCTGCGCCCTCCAGCTAAGATCCATGCTGCCGTAAATCGCCAGTGCTCCATCCATTATGGAGAGGTTTTTGTCGGGGATAACTTTGTCTTGGGATATTTCTGTGATTTCGCCCAGGCCATGGCAGGTTGTGCAGGCGCCGAAGGGCGAGTTAAATGAGAACATGCGGGGTTCGAGGCTTTCAAACACGATTTCGGGATGGTTTGGGCAGGCTCCGAAGGTGCTGTACATGGTTTCATCTTGGAAACGTTCTAGCTCCTTCTTCTTTTCCGCATCCGCTTCTTTTTCTGCGTCGATAACAATCATGGTTCCTTTGCCGACTTGAAGCGCCTGCTCCACAGCCTCAGAAATGCGTGACCGCTCCTCGTCAACGATTTTCACCGTGTCAATAACGGCTTCAATCCAGTGTTTCTCGTAGCGTACCAGCTTAACTTCTTCTTTGATTGAGTCTGAATCGTAAATTTTCTGGTCCGCACGTATTTTGGTGTACCCCTGCTTCTTTAGGTCTTCAAAAACTTGCTCATGCGTTCCCTTTATGCCCCGAATTATCGGAGCCAAAAAAACAAGGGTTTTTCTTTTCTCAGCCATAACCAGGCTGGTGATGTTTTCGGGGCTCTGAGGGTGAATTGAGCTGCCGCATTTTGGGCAGTGATGCACGCCGATGCGGGCGAAAAGCAGCCTTAGGTAATCATATATTTCGGTTACTGTGCCGACGGTTGAGCGGGGGTTTTTGCTGGTGCTTTTCTGCTCGATGGAGATTGCGGGAGATAACCCGTCGATAGAGTCTACATCTGGCTTATCCATTAAGCCGAGAAATTGCCTAGCATAAGCTGAGAGGCTTTCAACATAGCGTCTTTGGCCTTCAGCGTATAGGGTGTCAAATGCAAGAGTGGATTTTCCTGAGCCTGAGAGCCCAGTGATAACTATAAACTTGTTTCTGGGCAAGTCCACATCGATGTTTTTGAGGTTATGTTCCCTTGCGCCCTTAATTGAAATAGTATCTCTCATAACGTAAACCTGTGCTCTTCTCCACTTCTCAAATTATACCCTGTTTTATCACGAAAGATTTCAACCTTTTTGCTCTAAAGCCATCTTTTTCTGGTTATACACTTCACTTTCCACTTTCTTAGCCAACGCCAAATTCAACTCTGTAATCGTATCCCGAAGTTCAATAGCCCGCTCAAAATCCAGTTTCTCCGCGGACGCCCTCATCTGCGCGTCCAACTCAATCAGTTGGTGCTGGATATCTGATTTCGCCAAGTGCTTAGTGCCTTTAATCTTGCTTTCTTTTAAGGAAACACTCTTAACGATTGTTTTAGGCGTGATGTGGTGGATTTTGTTGAACCGTTTCTGAAATTCGCGACGTTGCTTTGTTATTTTCATAGCTCGCTTAATTGACGCCGTTTCCACGTCAGCATACAGTACGACTCTGCCGTTGACGTTTCTTGCCGCTCGCCCAATGGTCTGGATGAGGCTCCGCTCGTCCCGCAGAAAACCCTCCTTGTCAGCGTCTAAGATGAAGATGGTTGCCACCTCAGGAATATCTAAGCCTTCACGGAGCAGGTTGATGCCGACTAAAATGTCGAATTCGCCCACACGCAGCTCACGCACCAGCTCTATTCTGTCTAAGCTTTCAATGTCGGAGTGCATGTAGCGGACGCGAAAACCTTCCTTAACAAGGTAATCCGCCAAGTCTTCAGCCATCCGCTTCGTCAACGTTGTAACTAAAACGCGGTCTCCGCGCTCAATGGTTTTCTTTGCTTCAGCCATTAAATGCTGCATCTGCCCAGCGATTGGGTGAATTTCGACTTCGGGGTCTAAAAGACCTGTGGGCCGAGTTATTAATTGAACAGGTGGTCCGCTTTTTTCCAGTTCGTACTCGGCGGGGGTTGCGGATGCGAAGAGGGTTTTGCCCATTTTCCGCTCGAACTCCTCAAACTTGAGAGGTCTGTTGTCCAGTGCGCTGGGGAGTCTGAAGCCGAAGTCTACGAGGTTCTTTTTTCTTGAGTAGTCACCGTTGTACATGGCGTGGGCTTGAGGAATACTCTGGTGACTTTCATCAATAATCAAAAGATAATCTTTAGGGAAATAATCCATCAAAGTGAACGGGGGCTCACCCGGCTTGCGTCCGTCAAAGTGGCGGCTGTAGTTCTCCATTCCCGCGCAGAAACCGACTTCCCTTATCATTTCCAAATCGTAATTTGTCCGTTGTTTTAGCCGCTGCGCCTCAAGCGGAGGAAGATTGGGAAGTCTGGTTTCTAATTCTTGTTTAATCGCCTCAAGAGCCAAGGCATGCTTCTCTTCTGGCACGACGTACTGGCGTGCAGGGTAAAGCGTAAGCTTATCAAGCGTAACCTTAACGTCGCCCGTCAGCAAATGGACTTCTTTTAGCTTAGCAACTTTGTTTCCGTCCAATTCAACCCGCAAAATATCGCTCTCATACGAAGGCACCACATCGACGGTTTCCCCTCTTACGCGGAACCTTCCGGGTTCCAGGACCATGTCATTTCGCTCATACTGCATATCAACCAACGAGCGGATTAGCCCCTGCCTTGTAAGTGGTTTTCCAACTTCCAAGTTCAGCGCCATAGCTCTGAAGTCCTCGGGGTTTCCAAGGCTGTAGATGCAGCTTATGCTTGCAACTATGATGGTGTCGTTTCGGCTGACTACGCTGGAGACGGCGTGCATGCGCATTTTTTCTATTTGTTCATTTACGCTTGAATCTTTCTCTATGTACATGTCCTGCGCAGGCAGGTAGGATTCGGGTTGGTAGAAGTCGTAGAAGCTGATGAAGTACTCCACGCGGTTGTTTGGAAAAAAAGCTTTCAACTCACTGTAAAGTTGCGCCGCCAAAATCTTGTTGTGAGATATTATTAGGGTTGGTTTCTGCAGGCGGTTGATGACGTTTGCCATCACAAAGGTTTTGCCGCTGCCCGTCAACCCCAAGAGCGTCTGCTCATCTTTCGTGGCGAAGTTCTTAACCAGCTGGTCAACTGCCTTTTCCTGACCGGGCGAGATTTGAAATGGCGCGACAAGTTGAAACTGCATGGTGCTTCTCCACAACTAAGAGAAATGACCCAAAGAAGAATTGATTTAATAAGTATTTTCCAAAAAAATGGTGATTTAAACCTGATATATTTTCAGTTGCTTAAAAAAAATTACTGTGCCATGGCTATTTCGGTCTTGCTCTCTTTCCTAACGAGAATGCTCCAATTGCCACTACTATGAAGGCTATCACGACGGCTGCAACTATCAGCCATGTGGGTAGCGATGAGCTCGGTTTCTGCGATTGTAAAGCTAAAGGCGACGAGCTGGGAGAAGCGCTTGATGAAGGAGCGGTTTTCGAAGGCGTTGAAGAAGGGGGATTCGGCGATTGTGTTGATGTTTGGTTAGTAGATGGACCTGTAGACTGCACTGGGGTTGAGGTAGGCGCTGGCGTTGGTATTGGCTCATTTGGGTTTAAAGCGGCTTCGGGGTTTGGAGCGGTCAAGAAAGGCGTAAAGGTTACTTGACCTAAATTGAAGTCTTGGTTGTAATCGTAAATTGAGCTGCTGATAGCTGACGGGTCGGTTGTTCCCCACCAATTGTAGGTCAAATCGATGTTGTTGGGTGCGGCTAAGTTAAAATTGTAGTTGGAGTTGTTTTGCAGATTGTTATATTGAATGGTTGGCGTTGAATTGTAATAGTTCTCAGATAGGTATATTCCGACGGAATTTCCTGAAATTGTGTTGTTTAGAACTGTGGGACATATGGTGCCGGGTCCAAAAACGGAAGTAAGCTCAATGTTGATGCCTTGAGTATTATCGACTGCCAAGTTGTTTTCGACTGTTGCGTAACAGGGAAGTTCACCGCCGAAAACTCTCTCAGTGAAAAGATTAATGCCCTCCTGGCATCCATAGACGTAATTGTTAAAAATAGAGCCATAACCAACACACACGATTCCTCCCTCGGTTCCTCCCCCACTGACGGTATTGTTGAATATTTGAGGTGTACCTTGGGGGCTGCCCGATATGATTGAACCCGTAACTGTGTTGTCGGAAACTGTGCATGCTTCTGAAGGTGCTGTAATGGCGCCTAAAGAGACTGCCCCAACAATTATGTTACCGTTGACGTTATTGCCTGAAATTACCGATGTATCTACGGGGGCATTAGTCTGCCCCAATGTTGGTATTGCTGATTGGCTATTAATGTTGCCAGTTACTATGTTGTTTGTTATTATTGACGAAGCGACGGTGATTTGGGTGTTTATGATGCAGCTATCAATTTTTATGGGGTTGATGCTGGATATTGAAGTTTGGTCGATAATGGAGTTTTCGATTATGCAGCCGGAATCGGTCTGTTCATTCCAACCGTTGCTGGAAGCGGTGAATGTTATTTGTCCGCCGTTGAAGGTTATCTTGTCAGATGGACCGCCGACTGCGTTTAGGGTGCCGTTTACTTCGATGTAGTAGCTTCCAAGATTCACTGTGACGCCTGGCTCGATGGTTAATGTTACCCCTTGATACACAAGAGTGTCACCTGTAAGCGTATATGGATTACCTGCAGGCGTCCACGTAGAATCTTGACTTATTATGTAACTTACGTCTGTGCCGCTTTGAGCCGCCCCAAAATGCATCGTACCAACGAAAGCTAACCCGCTAACCATAAGGACAATCAAAAATGCGCTCAAAAAAGCCTTGGTCTTTGCCATAACACTCACTCAATTAACGGTATTGCGTGTGCTCTTAAGAGAGTTTTTGTAAAGATTCATTGCCACAAGATTTCTTGACTAAATCCGAGCCCATTTTAGGCGCCAATAGACCGTGTCTTAAAACATTTGAAAAAACAAAAAAATCATTAAAATAGAAAAGAGGCATTATTGATTGAGTTTTTACCCAACGACTAGTTTTCCGAATTTGCCCACGTTAAGTTGAAGTTCGCCTTTGAAGCTGGTCACGTAGCCATTGTCGATTTTGACGTTGTCGCCCACGTTAACTAGGTCGATCTGTTCGTTCCACAGTGTCAGCTTTACGCTGCCTGTTTCGTCTGCAACTACAGCGTCAACTATTTTGTAGGTTTCATCTTTAAAGCGTGATCTGACTTCTCGGGGGTCGCCTTTTTCAACAACTTTTGCTTCAACGCTGACCCGTTTCATTCCATTCTGCAAATCTTTAATTGGTGTAACATTTGCCGACATATTAAGCACCTAACTGTAAATTTCCCGTGAGGGTTTTTATCTTGCAAAGGTAGCCTGCAATCATATAAATCTTGCTAACTGTGGTTCTGTGAAGTCTGCGTCTGCCGATTTATCTTGTGAAAATTCGTCTGCTAATTTTCGGAAGGACATTCTGGTTGTGGGGTGGGTCGGAAGGGGTTCTGATTTACTTTGGGCAACGGTAAACTTTAAGCCAACTTAGCCCTAAATTAAAAGAAGCATGTGAGGTGAAAAAATGGCGAAATGGGAATACACTGTTACTACTCTAATGGGTAATGAAGCCCCAAAACAAGTAGAGGCACTCAACAAATTGGGAAAAAATGGTTGGGAATTAATTGCAATTGTTGGGAGCGGCGAAAATCCAGCTATGGTAACAGCATATTTAAAACGTGAATTAACCAGCAAAATGACTTAGGCTTTCTTGCTGGCATTTTGTATTAGGGTTTTCCACTTATTTTCTCCCTCAATAGTAGTAAAACCTAAAAAAGGGGAAATAAGATAGGGAATGGAATAGGGAGGCGATTAATTGGTTAATGAAATCAAAGAATTAACAGGAGAGAGCTGTCCATTTTGCGGAAAAGGCAAACTTTACCTAACAAGCCATGGAGGGTATCTTGAATATGTTCCAAGACCAGAACAAGGGCTACATCAGAAAGCAGATATCGAATACAGGTGCGATGTCTGTGGCAAAACTACTCGGTCAGTTGGAATTGGCTTAAACGATACAGCACATGCTACGGAATCGGTATCCATCACGAAGTACGATGAAAATGGGAAAATAATCCCTTAGTTTTTATTATCCCTCAAAAGTTTACATGGAGAACTATCCCTTAGAGACTTTACAGAACCCTAACTTTGATTCTGTGAAGTTTGTGACTGCTGATTTATCTTGTGAAAATTCGTCTGTTACTTGTTTACTTTGTCGGGCACTGTTAAGTTATTTAACTTAGCGCAAACTTATAATTTCCGATGCCGAACAACTTAGCTAGGTGAATCATCTTGTCTAAAGAAAAAAAATGGAAAGCTGATTGGTACCAGATTCAAACCACATCTGAACTAGGTGACGTAAAGTATATAACAAAAAACGTTGAGATTGTTGGTTCCTTTGTGAAATTTGACCCAGATCAAGTTATTTCAAAAAGCATGGGCGAAACCAGTTCTTCTGAAATAGAAGAAACAACTATAATTTTGCCTGAACGAGTTATTAAACGAATAATTTACGGGCATTATACCTTAGTCAAGCAAGAGTAGAATTTTGCTTGTTTTTGCTCGCATTTTGTATCAGAGTTTTCCATTTGTTTTCGCCTTCAATGGTTATTCCGCATGCTTCCCTCGGAGTTTTTCCACTAAAGCTTGCTGGGTATAGTCTATTTTATGAGGTTGGTTGGCAGCTTTGCAAATTGTCGGGGGTGTCTTTTTTATTTTTGGTATGCTGGTTCAAGCGTTATTTCTACTGGGTTGCCTGTTAGGTTTGTTTTTTCGTTTGGGAGGTGGATGAGCACCAGTTTTGGGATCGTTATGCGTCGTCTTTGCGGATTTTTGAGCAGAAGAATTGCCAACGGATTAGCTTCGGGATCTGCACGGTGTTGGCTGCTTGGAGCGTGGCGGTGAAGGTGACTTTTTCTGTTAGGGCATATTGTTCTTGTTTATTTCTTCTTGCTTTGGCATTTACAAACGGATAGAAACGGCGTTCAACGGGAAACAACGGGATACAACGGAAGCGAACGGGAAAAAACGCAACCTGCCAAAAAAACAAACGCTAAACCAAAAAAGCAACCCAACGCACAACAAACAAAATCCAAACAAAGCGCCGACAGAAACCTCGATAAGCCCTAACTTTGCTGTGTTTAAGATGTGAAAAGCAAAAGAAGATAGGGGTTGCTTAGGGGTTAGTTGATTTTTACACTAGGCCCACGAATAGTAGTAGGAGTAGCAGGGTGACTGCGACGCTTACCGCTGCAATGGTTATGCGCTTCATCATTGAGAACTCGGGTTTGAGTGTTCCAACAATTATTGTGCAGAGGACACCTAACCAAATGTATGAAACCAGAAACATCACTTCTATTATTCCGTTGAAAGTTGAAGTCAGAGATGTGATGTGGCTGAGGATTGCTTGCGTTTGCGCTGAATAGGTGGTTGCCGCCGCTGAGGGAACAGATACCGCGCCAAAAACGTTCGAGGTTACTCCAAGCGACAAATCGTAGGGGTAATAAACTGCCGGCAAGGTAAATGTCGCGATAAGATTTACTACGGATCGAACAACCATCACGAATAATGCAAAAGCTGTAGAGATGAAAATCGGTTTCCAAGTTATGTTGGCTTTGAGTGCTTTGAAGAAAATGTAAAGCAACGCTGTTAACAGGAACCAACTGAAAATGAACTGCAAAGAGTACGCTTCTAAAAATGAGATTAGCGGTGTAGGTCCGAAGGCTTGGTTAAATGTTTGGTATTGACCGTGGAAGAACAAGGTGCCGATGAGGATGGTTACGTTTGTGGCGGATGGGTAATTGAAGTTTAACATTAGTGATGTTATGTTGCCCCAGGAAGGATTCCCTGTGGGCGTCCAGCCCTGCGCGGATGAACCCACTGGAAGCGTTAGGTTATTCCACTGGTTAATGTCTGAGGGATTTGACAGTGAAGAAGTCAAATCGTATGTGTAGTAGTTTGAAGCATTAACTGAGTAAAGTGTTAAAGCTGCGCTTTGAGGCACAGCCTGCGGCTCAACCAGTTGAAGCGCCATTGAAAGGTTTTCAAAGCCGCCGGCGCCGCAGTTCACGTCGAAAGCGTTGCTTAATGTAGCTGAAACGTCTGTGGCGTTTGCAGCGTCGATTTCTAAGCTGCTGTTGCCAAACAAAGTATAGTTTTCCGCAATCGCGGGGACGTAAATGGTGTAGTTGTAGAAGTCAACATTGTTGTTGCTGAAAGATGCGCCGGAGATGGAGTTCCAAAGCGGCAACCCTGATGAGGTCGCCGTCGCATTGACGTAATTTGATAAATTAGTAATTGACGGGGACGTGTTTTCTGTGTAAGTGCTTGAGAACTGTGAATAGCTATAAGCAATCTGTAAGCCTATGAAAAGAACCAGAATTACTATTGCACCCAAGTATTTGGGGTTTTCAATTATTTTCTTGAATGCTTTTGCAGGTGCGTAAACAACTTGCGGTATGTCGTCGAGAATCAATTCTTTTGGCTCCGTCGCTATCAGACATTAACGCGTGATTTATTAAAGTATTTGTTACATACCAAGCTTAAATCGGCGATAAGTCTGGTAATCCACGTACTCTATGAACGGGTTTTCTGCTTGAAATTTAACGTTAACTTTTTGGCGTCTTCGCTTGTCAAGAAGTTGGCTGGTGGTTCTAAGTAAATACGCGTCGCTTCCCGCGCCTGAACCGTAACTTGCAACTAAGATGCGTTGTTCAGGCTCAGCGACATCTAACACGGCTGCTAAACCAACAGGTGAGCAACCGGAATAAGTGTTTCCGAACTTGTTAATTTGAAGCGCAGGCAAATACTGCTCATCCTTAAAACCCAGCTCCTTTGCCATCCTGACTGGGAACGTGGGGTTAGGCTGATGCGCCACAAAATAGTTCAAGTCATTTGCTTTGAGGTTAAAGCGTTCCATAAGTTTACACGTCGCTTTTCTGACATGCTTGAAATAGGCTGGGTCGCCTGTGAATCTTCCACCATGCATCGGGAAAGGTTCGCCGTCTCTGCGCCAAAAATCGGGGGTATCAGACGTGCAAGAGTACCATCCCTCGACTTCAGCGATAACGTCATGTTTCCCAAAAATAAACGCGGCGCCGCCGTACCCAACAAACGCGTCCAGTTCGCCGCCGAGGCAGCCTCGGGGTGCTGCTTGAGAGTTATCGGCGCCGATAACCATGGTGTATTTTATGCCTGACCTTGGGTAGCTGACAAGGGCAGCTGCATCTTTGAACATGCTTGTTGCTGCTTTACAAGCAAACTCGGTGTCTACAGCGTCCACGCCTTGGATGTCGCCGTCTTCTTCGCCAAGTTTAAGCACTTGAGCCACCTTTGAGGCAATTGGCTTAACTGCATAGGGGTTCGATTCGGAGCCAACATAAACTTTGCCAACCAGCCTGCTGTCAACACCTGAATGAATCAGAGCCAGTTTTCCCGCTTCCACAGCGGCTGTCACCGAATCTTCGTCAATGAAGGGAACAGCACGTTCCAACCCGCTTTCTTTTATTCGAAACTTAGATGTGTAAACGCCGTAGCCTACCACTCCGGGGATTTCATATTCTTTGTTTGGCGCAAGCATACTGTATTCTTGATGGGGATAATACTCGTCGGCTAAAGTGAAGGCTAAAGAGATGGTTGGAATCAAGTCGTTTTTGCCGACTGAATAGCGCCTTCTAAAACGCGGAATCACTTCTCTGCCCTCAAGGCTTGAAAAATCAACATCCGCACTGTCAGTTATCAACTGATCAGTTAACCTTCCTGGAACACGAATTTTACCATCGTGGAAAGAAATGATGCCGTAGACGAAACTGGGAAATTTCATGAACTTATTGGTAGGCTCGTTGATGAGGGTGCATAGTTCAAGTTTACCTTTATCATAAAATAGATCTATGCTAGCCATTTTGCCGTAGCTTTTTCTGCCGCAGTTGCTGCAGTAATCTCTAACTTCAAAGTATTCTTTGCCGCAGCTTTGACAGCGGCTTGCCCGTAACCTATCGCCTAAATAAGAAACCCGCCGCTCTATCGGTTCGCTACTCAATCTTTCTTCTCTCCCAAGATGCTAACGTAAGCTTTAGTTCCAAAGCCTTCAAACTCAAGAACACAACCATTTTTCGGTGAACCGTTGGCGATTTTAACTTGGCGTTCGCCCGCTTCACCTTTTAACTGGCGGTAAATCTCAAAAATTTGTGCCCCGCCGGTGGCGCCTAGCGGGTTGCCATCTGCTTTTAACCCGCCATCCGTGTTAACGTAAAGTTGCCTGCCGCCAATTTCATAGCAATTTTGGTTATTTTGGCAGCTTTCATAAATATTCTTCCAAGCTGTTCCCGGCGCGCAGAAGCCTAAGTCTTCGAGGGAAACAAGCTCCATCATGGTTGACTGGTCGTTTACTTCAATAACCTGCATGTCAGAGACGGCTGTTTTAGCCATTTGAGAAGCATTCTTCATGGCGATTTCAGCCGCGATAAAATGAGACAAATCGTCTCTTGCTGAGTAATTCAGGTAATCGGTCGCTGAAGTGCAGCCTAAAACGTAAACTGGATGGGCAACCGATTTTTTGGCTACTGCTTCGCTTGTAAGAATCAAGGCTGATGCGCCATCAGAGATTGGGGCAAAATCGTAGAGTCCCAGGGATTTATGCGCTGCTTTCCGCGCGTTCAAGACTTGTTCAACAGTGATTTTTCTTTGGTACTGAGCATACTTGTTTTTGGTTGCGTTCGCGTGGTTTTTAACTGCGACTTGAGCTAGAGCGATGTTGAGTTTGTCAAGGTTTTCGCCAGTTATGTTGTGCTTTTTAATGTAAGCTCTCAACAGGAGTTCATGGTTTGCTTCGGGAGTCCCGCCTGCATAGTAGCTCCATGGATCTTCCAGAAGCATGAGGTCATCGCGTATTTTGTCCCAGCGGTCAGTCATTTTTTCTATGCCGCCGACCAGAACCGTGTTGTATACTCCTGCTTGAATCGCGTGGCAAGCGGTTAATAACGCTGCGCTGAAAGAGCGAGTTACCTCCATAGGAACGTGCAGTTCGGTAAGTTCCGAGAGGAAGCCTTCTTCTAAGCCCAGTTTATTTGTGATGGGAAGAAAACAATCTGACATGTAACAGGCTTCTAAGTCTTTGCGTTCTATATTAAATTCGTTTGAAGCGGCAAGCCAGGCTTCCTCAATTAGTTTTTCTGGTTCTTTGCCATAATGCTCTCCAAACTTTGTTCTGCCAACACCAACTATGGCTGGGCGATTTTGCATAATTACGTCTTCCCTTTTTGAATAGCACTTATCCTTTTCTACAAGAGCTATTAAGGGTTTGCCATATTTCCACGAAATAGCGGTTACCTAATATAGTGAACACAATGATAGTTCATTGGGCGCTTCACTTGGAAAGAGTTAAGGGAGCATTTGTTGGTTTGCAAGAGAGAATTGACGGCTTTTTTTACAGCTGCGAATACATAAAAGAATGCGATAAAGTTTCTAAGCAATGCAGGGCAGGCGGCAACAGTTACTGCGGGGAATACAAAAAAAAGAAACATGAGAAAAATAAGAAAAGTTAAGCGTGAAGATCAGAACCCCGATTTACCTCTTTTAGAGTTAACTGGCGCTTTAAGGTTTTAACTAGGCTCAGCAAGTTTCTGCTTAACTCAACGGGGTAAACAGGAGCATCGGTTAATGCTTTATACTCTTCAGGAAACTTGGATAGATTCTCTGTAGCAACAGCTCGAATTGTATCAAGCGAAGGCAACTTATAGATCAATTTGCCTTTTTCCATAACTTCAACCAGCAAAGGTTCACCCAGCATTTTTTCATCATATAGGGCAATAGTGTCTTTTTCAAAATTCCCTGCCGCGTCGGTAAAGCGGTAAACCTGTTTTCGACCTGGCAAAGTAATTTTGTCCCTGCTTAACTTCATAATCGGAGAAAAGCTGCCGTCAGACGCCATGGTTTCACAGAGCTTGTAAATCACATCCAAGTAAGGCCTATCAGCTGACGTTCCCATCTTTGTTCCCACCCCGAACGAATCAATTTTTGCTCGCCCACCGAGAAGCTCCGAAATTTTGTATTCGTCCAAGTCGCCACTTACAAAAATCTTCACATATTCCAAGCCCTGAGCATCAAGAATTTTTCTGACTTTTTTGCTGGTTTTCTCTAAATCACCGCTGTCCAATCGGACGCCTCCAAGCCTAAAGCCCTTGGCCTCAAGCTCTTTAGCTACAATTGCGGCTTTTTCAGCGCCCGAAATGTCGTCGTAAGTATCTATGAGAAGTGTGGATTTGTTTGGGAAAGTTTTGGCGAAAGCTCGGAACGCATCAATCTCTTTGGGGTAAGACATTATGAAGGAGTGAGCCATGGTTCCGAAAACCGGGATGCCGTAGGCTTGCCCTGCCAAAACGTTGCTGGTGCCTTGGCACCCAGCGATGTAGCTGCTCCTCGCCACTTTCATGCCTGCGTCGATGCCATGTTCTCTCCGCAAGCCAAATTCAATCACGGATTTTCCCTTTGCTGCATGCACTACCCGCGAGGCTTTTGTCGCTATCATGGTTTGCAAGTTAACGCTGTTTAGCAAAAACGTTTCAATCAGCTGGGCTTCAATTATCGGTGCGGTAACGCGGATCAAGGGTTCATTTGGAAAAACAACTGTGCCCTCTGGGACAGCGAAGACATCGCCCGTGAACCTAAATCCACACAGGTAATCAAGAAATTCCTCTTTGAACCCCTGTTTTTTCAGATAAGTCAAATGCTCCTCAGTGAATCTGACGCTTTCCAGGTACTGCAAGGCTTCTTCTAACCCCGCGAATAAGAAGTAGGAGCGGTTTTCTGGCAGTCGTCTAATAAACAAGTCGAAGGTTGCGGGTTCAAAATTTTTGTTATCAAAATAACTTGCACACATAGTCAATTCATAAAAATCTGTGAATAACCCCATGTTTTCCTCTTTGATGTAACCGAGAAAAGCTTTCATGGGTTAGTAGTGGAATGCGTGGAGATTTAATGCTTTCTCAATCTTAGGCAGGGTTAAAAAGCTCGCGAAAATCAAAACGGCGAGTAAAAAGCACTTGCAAGAATCTTTTTTTCTCAAGCGTTAGCTGCCCCTTTTCGAAAGACCAAAAAGTCATTATGAAATAACACACCTTCCTCTTTTCAGTACCTTTTTTATTTTTTATCTTTTTGTGGCTGGTTTTCGTTAGCAAGTTTTAAATTAAAAGAACAACAACACTTGGGGAACAACTGTTGCTCTTCTCGGCAACATTTTTTTAAAAGAAGAAGAAGCCTGTAAAAAGTTTTTTTCTTCTTCTGCTACTGTTTGCTTTTTGTGGTTGTTTTTTGGCGCAAATAGTATGTAGGTCTATAGGTCGGTTGGTGGCTTAGAGTTTAGGGCTTGTTCTGGCTTTATTTTTTGTTTAGGGCGTAAATATAAGGTTATCTGAATTTGAAAAAGCAAAAATGTCAAGACGTCGCTATTTCTGAAGGTTTTTGAAAGAACAACAACACCCTAAATTCAAATGTTGTTCTTCTCCCCGTTGAAACTGGGAAAATCCCCATTTTTGGGTCTCAAAGCGGCTTTATTTCTAATGTATAGGCAAAGCGTCGCGACGGCTCCGATAGCTGCCACTATTATTGCAAAGGTAAAGAAGAGCAGACCAGTCGAGGAGCCACCTGCCACGATAGCGGTTGATTGGGGAACAGCGTAAGCATAAGGCTGCATAAGCGGGTACTCATCTACATTGTTGCCTCCCAAATTGTATGGTGAGTCGCCTACTCCGCCGTTTTCGGTGGTTCCGTTGTTGCTGCTCCAGTAGTTGCCTACTTTGCCGTTATCCCAAAGAGCGGGTTCTGCAGCTTGGTCAAATTGAAGGTTTTGCGTGATATTGATGAAGTTGTTGTCGTAGAAAACGGTGCTTCCCGGTCCATTGCTTATTTGCAGAGAAACGCCGCATTTAGCGTTTTCAACAGTGTTTGCATATATCGTGTTATTTTGACCCTGGACTTCTAAACCAATATCAGTCATATTATCCACGGTGTTGCCAAAGATTACTGTGTCGCCTCCTGCAAAAATACCTTCAATCCCGTTTAGCATAACATTATTTGAAATTACGCTTGAGTTACCGTCTACTCCGATGTTGTCATAGATGTTTGTGAGCAAGTTGCCACTTATGATGTTGAAGGAACTTCCGTAGATTTGGATGCCCTCCGCAGCATCATACAGGGTATTTCCGGTTATAGCGTTGGTTGCTGATTGCGCCACACCGTTGAATATGTCGATTGATCCTTCCAAAATGTTGCCTGAAACGACAGAGCCGTTGCATGAATCAAGCATTATTGCCTCTGAACCGCAATTTGTCAAGTTGTTGTCTTTAATTTGGAAGTTTAATGAGTCATGAGCTTGAATCGGCTGCCAGAAAGAATCAACATCAAAATTTTCGACAGTGACGTTTTTTACGTTTTGCAAGTCTATTGCTTCATAAGCCCAAACAAAACCGCTGCCGAAGCCTTCCAGCGTGTGCCCATCGCCATTTAACACAATGTTATCTTTTTGAATTAGGATTGTTTCGTTAACAATGTTTGCTGTAACTGTGTATGTGTCGCCGACTCTTTGAATTGGCGCTGTGGTTGAGTTGATGCTTCCATCGTTTTCAATCGCGATGGTTGTATTCATTGGTGGAGCAAAATAAACTTCGAATAGCAAAGTATTCGTGTCAATTGAAGAGTTGGTGGCCGGCAAGAATGACTCAGGAGCCACTGGTGTCTGATGCGCCGTGGACGTTACCTTTGAAGGAAAGAATGTGAAGCTTACTCCGCCTAAAAGCAGAACTAAAACTATTGCAAGCGTTATGGCGATGGCAATTTTGTTTTTTTGTGCGCTCATAGACTGTCACTTGCGGATTGTTTTATATGAGGGGTCCTGTTGGGATAAGTTGGGCTGTTGCTGCATCCACCAAATAATATCCCGGAGGCGGCATGCACATTCCTGAATTTTGCTCAACCTCTATGGCCCAGATGTACCTGCAGGATACCCCGTTAAAGATTTGCGGCTGATAATTATCAACTGGGGCAGTTACCGCGTTTATGATTTCGAACCCAGATGCGGCTCCAGTCAAATTTGGATCTGGTAAACCTGTTAGAGTTATGTTGTCTTTGGATATTAGCTGGTATAGTGCGGTAACATTTGTGTAAAATATGTAGTAGTTAAGGGAAACATGTACCGTCATGTTGTTTAAGCTGCTTGCGTTCCACCCGTCGCTTTCCAAGCCAATTGTAACTGCACGGTACATTGTGACTGGGGGAGAGAATGAATAGTTGCCGCCTACGATAGGTGTGGAGCCAAAGAGGTCATGATATGTTGTCACAGGAGTCGTCTTTACCAAGCCGAGCTTAACCAGAAGCCCTGCCTTCCCAAAATTCAGCTGGGTCATGTTGTAGCCAATGAAACCCGCGACTATGACCACGACGATTAAAGCATAGGCAACCGCCGGAACCTTTGATTTTGCAGTTTGATTGGTCACAGTTGTTTCTCCTAAATTTCGTAAGTTACCCATGGCAGGGAGCTACTTAATTCTACAGTTTTGAACACCCCACCTGTTCCCTTTTTTGTCTGTTCAAAGTTTTGAACACAGATTTGCTTAAATCAATCATTCAATTAATGGACGTATCAGGGGGTAACTTGGGCTCAGACAAAACCGACGGCGTACTTAAGGGGACAACGCTTGAAGTCTACCGTTTCGTGCTCAAAAGCGGCAAGCCTGTGGGAATCCGCGAGGTTCAAAGAGCCCTCAACCTCAGCTCGCCCTCACTCGCATTGTACCACATGTCCAAGCTGGAAGAGGCAGGGCTTCTTAAACGGGAAAACGGCGAATACGTCATCGACAAAGTCGTCTTGGACAATGAAGTGAAAATCAGCCATTTCCTTGTTCCAAGATATTTGTTCTATGCCATCTTCACCGTCGCCGCCCTAATAATTGAGCTAACTTTGCTAAGACCGCAAATTATTACAAGTGGATACTTTTTTACAACCGTGGTAATTGCTGGCTGTGCGGTTGCATTCTGCTTTGAAACCGTCAAAACATGGATTAAAAGCGGGTTCTAAAAAACTCTTGCACCCACGAAATGTTTGTTTTTCGCTAAATTGTAATTATTTTGAAAGAAGCTTCAGAGAAAGCATTACGCTTAGCAAGGAAAACACGACGGCAAATACAGCGAGGACAGCAAAATCTAACATGAGACTTGTCATTCCCGAGGTTCCAAGCAGCGTCTGCCTTGCTGCGTCGCTTGAGTAGCTAAGAGGATTAGCCTTTGCAACCCATTGAAGCCACTGCGGCATAGAGCTTGTTGGAAACAACGAGTTGCTGGCAAACAGCAACGGCAAACTAATAAAGCTCATAACGGCCAACTGAACGTTCGGGTCGGCTGACAAAATACCGATCATTGTGAAAAAGGCAGAAAGACCTATAACAAGCAAGGCTTCCGCAATAAATGCGGCTATTAACCCAACGGCTGTTATGTTTGAAGTTTGCATACCAAGCAGTACTGCCACAATCAAGAGAATAGCAACCTGTACGAGGGCTTTAAGCACTGTCGAAAACACATAGCTCATAATTATGTTTCCACGCGAGACAGAGGATACAAGCATCTTCTTTAGAAAACCTGATTGCCGATCAAAAACTATAGCCATTCCGCTGAAAATTGAGGCAAAAAGAACAACAAAGCTCAGCATACCAACCGACAGAAAAGAAAAATAGTCGCTTGAAATTCCAGGCAACGCCACCTTAGGAAAGGATTCACCATAAAGCACAATCCAGATCACTGGTTGAACTAAAGAAAGAGCAAACAAAGTTGTGCTTTTGTACCAATCTTTAATCTGTCTTGAAACAAGAGCGCCGAACCCTTGAAAAAAATTGTTGCCTGCTTCAGCCATTTTAAATCCCAACCATTATTTGTTAAAGTGAAAGGTTTCTGCCAAAGAAATGCCGCGACTCTTTTCCAGGCTCATCTTCTCTGAAAGCGCGCCCAGTCAGTTCCAAATATACCTCGCTAAGAGACGGTTTGTTGACAAGAATCTTGTTAACATAGTATCCCTGTGACTTGACAGCTTCAAGTACGGCAAGAGCAACTTCTTCACCGTTATCCGCCTTTATTCGGTAAACAAAGCCTTCTTTAGCGACTTTCTTTACCATTGGAAGACCGCTGATTAATTGGGAGAGATCATTTTCTGCCCCTTTAACGCCAAGTTCAATCGTGTCGCCGCCAAGTTTCGACTTTAGTTCCACGGAAGAACCGTAAGTGATAATTTGCCCATGGTCGATAATCGCAATTCTGCTGCATAAGCTATCTGCCTCCTCCATGTAGTGGGTGGTCAAAAAAATGGTCATCGAACGCTCCTGTTTTAGTTTTAGGATGTACTGCCAAATTGCAGTTCTAGTTTGCACATCCAGCCCAAGTGTTGGCTCATCAAGGAAAAGGACTTTTGGCATATTCATCAATCCACATGCTACTTCAAGTCTTCTCCTCATGCCACCGGAATAGGTTTCCACCTTTCTTTGTGCGGCGTCAGATAGCTCAACAAGATCGAGAAGTTCCGCTGCCCTTTTTTCGGCTAAGCGAATGGGGACACCTTGAAGGCGAGCAGTAAAAATCAAGTTTTCTTGACCAGTCATGTGTCTGTCTGTGGTATTATCTTGCTGAACAACACCTATCGCCCTTCTTACCTTCGACGGATTTTTCGTTATATCGTATCCTGCCACTTCTGCAGTTCCCGAGGTGGGTCTTAGAAGAGTGGTCAACATACTGATTGTTGTAGTCTTGCCAGCGCCGTTTGGACCAAGAAACCCGAAGATTTCGCCCTCGTTGACTTGGAAGGAGATGTTGTTGACGGCTTTTATTTGGGGCGGGTATATCTTTGATAGATTTAGGACGTTTATGATTGGTTTTGCAGATGTATTTTCGTTTGGAGCGTCCACTGTTAAGGCGGCTTGTTTCTTAGTGATGGGATTGTTGTCTATCATTCTTGTTCTTAGAGCACTGGTGGCGGGATAAGCAAAAAAGTTATATCCGCACAGGTGGTCTATTCCAAGCTATACGTTTAGTCCCCAGTTGATATTTCATGAGACAAATAACGGTTGAATTTCCCCTCGACACCATGCCGCCCGGCCTCGTCCCCGAAAAGCTGCTCAACATAACTTCCTCAGTTAGATTTTTGCGCCTAAACTTTAAGGGTTTTCTGTTTACCTGTCGCGTTCAAGAAAATCAAGTAAAAGACACGATAAAGTTTCTTAGAAAACATTACCCGCAGGTGCAGAAAGGCACAGTCAAAGTTTCGCATGAAGGCCAGGGCATCATACTTGTAAGCGGCAACTGGGTTCACGCGAATACCCATGAATACTTGTGGAATGACGAAAAAGGCTATCTTACTCAAGAAAACGAATTTCGCAAGCTAATGGCATTTTATCAAAATGAGACATGTTTCCTTAGGTCACCAGAAATTATCGGCAATCGACTACGCTGCGTTCTCGTAGGCGAACCTGAATGGATAAAAGTGTTCGAAAAAACTCTCAGCAATGTAAGCTTGCGATACACCGTCACCAAGATTTCGGGATTCAAAAAGAGCCATGATTCCCCATTTGACCGCCTGACGCCACAGCAGATGCGGATTCTAAGACTCGCCTATGTTGAAGGGTACTACAGCATCCCACGAAAAATCAGCACTGAACAGCTTGCCAAACGTTTGAAGATGGAGAAAGGAAACGTTGGCGAACATCTAAGAAGAGCAGAGAAGAACCTAATGGATTTCCTGATGACTGCCTAGTGATTTCCATTTAATCATGTAAACTGCTTTTTTGCTGCGAATACTTTTTGTCTATCTAACCCTTCATAAATAGCCGTAAGTGAAATGTGTGCCGTTAATTTCGAAGTTTGATCCATGGCGCTCTGGCCTGTGCACTTGTCCGTCCAAGCTAACGTTTAACCCCTACACTGGATGTGACCACCAATGCGTTTACTGCTACGCCTCCAGCTACATCCCCAATTTCAAGGATTGCCGCCCCAAAAAAGACCAGCTTGTGACTTTGAAGCGGGAAGCCTCAAAGCTCAACGGAGAAACCATTTCAATAGCTAATTCATCCGACCCTTATCCACATGTGGAAGCAACTGAAGGCATGACAAGGCGATGCCTCGAAGTCCTTGCTGAGAGCAACTGCAAAATACAAATCATCACGAAAAGCAACCTTGTAGTTAGAGACGATGACTTGCTCTGCAAAGTTCCGTCAACTGTGGCGTTAACTATAACTACAGACGATGATGGTTTGGCAAAACTTATTGAGCCAAATGCGCCTTTGCCGTCTCAACGGTTCAGAGCGGCACAAGACTTAATCAAGGCAGGTATACCTGTCTCAGTAAGGATAGACCCCATCATACCCTTCGTAAATGACCAACAGCAAAAACTCATCCGAGACTTAGCTGCAATCGGCGTTAAACATTTGACATGCTCAACCTACAAGGCAAAACCAGATAATTGGATGAGGCTCAGCCAAGCTCTACCCGACGTAGCAGAGAAACTGAAGCCGCTCTATTTTCAGCAGGGCGAAAAAATCGGGGGAAGCGCTCTTCTTCCAAAAGAGGTCAGGTTTAAGATTCTCAAAAGTGTTCGTGAGCTAGCGGACGCGAATCACATGAAGTTTGGTGTTTGCAGGGAAGGCTTACCCGAGTTGAACACGGCGCCCTGTGACGGCTCTTGGCTTATGCCTAAAGTTAAGGAGGAAAAGTAGCGTGCAGAGTCGAGTTGTCATGTTGGTTGATTTTGACTATTTCTTTGCGCAATGCGAGGAGCTCCGCAATCCAGCCTTGAAAGACAAGCCAGTTGTCGTTGGCGTCTATTCGGGGCGCACAGAAGAAAGCGGCGCCGTAAGCACCAGCAACTACATAGCCCGAAAATACACGGTGAAATCAGGCATGCCCCTGTTCCTTGCCAAACGCAAACTCGAAGGCACAGACGCAGTTTTCCTGCCCGTTGACCACCAGTACTATGACCAAATAAGCGACAGAATAATGCAGATTCTCCGCGGCTACGCAACTAGCCTTGAGCAAGTCAGCGTTGACGAAGCCTACTTGGAAGTGACCGAGCAAGTTCAAGGCAGCTTCGAGAAAGCCAAAGATTACGCTCAAAAAATAAAAACAGAAGTTAAGGGTCAAGTCGGCATTTCCTTTACCGTTGGGGTTGGACCCAACAAGCTTGTGGCTAAAATTGCTTGTGACAGCCAAAAACCCGACGGCTTAACAGTGGTTAAACCTGGCGAAGCTAAATCTTTTCTTGCGCCGATGCCTGTCGAGCGGCTCTTAGGCGTGGGAAAAAAAACTTCGGCAAAGATGGATTCGCTTGGCATAAAAACGATAGGCGACCTGGCAGTTTACGACGTGCAGAAGCTGACAGCTATTTGGGGCAAGATTCTCGGTGTTTACTTTCACAATGCGGCCAACGGCGTAGACAACGAACCCGTCCAGGAGCAGGGTGAAGCTGAATCTATCAGCCGAATCGGCACTTTGAAGCAGGATTCACGCGATTTAGCGTTTATTTTGCAGAAAACTGACGAGTTAACTGATGACGTTTCAAAAGAGGTAGCGGAGAAGAATTTGTATTTTAAGCAAGTTGCGATCTACGTGGTTTTAACTGATTTAAGCTGCAAAAGCAGGTCAGTAACGCTTGATCAACCCGCAAAAGACGCTGAAACTATCAAAAGAAACGTCAAAGAGCTATTGGATAAGTATCTAAGCGAAACCCCGCTTGAAGTGCGAAGGGTAGGCGTGAAAGTCTCAGGCTTCAGCAGAGAAGAGCGGCTGCAGAAACAGCTAACAAGTTTTTTCCAAGCGAGCTGAAGTAAAGCAAACTTTTTCTCTTTGTAAACCCATTTTAAACTTGGGATAACTTTTGTCTTGCGAACCGAAGAAAAAGAAGTTGCCGCCTAACCAGCAGGTTACTGACCACATTTTGCAGTGGGGCACTGACCATCCAGGCATAACCTCAACTAACCCCAAAATTAAACTTGAAACTTATACATTGGCAGTCGATGGTGAAGTAGAAAATCCAGTGAAGCTTAGCTGGAACGACTTCATGAAGCTGCCCAAAACCGTCTCGATCAGCGACTTCCACTGTGTTGAAGGCTGGAGCGTAGTGGACTGCAAGTGGGAAGGCGTGCACATCCGAGAAATTGAGAAGCTGGTTAAACCTAAAGAGGTGGCGAAAAGTGTAACTTTTGAATGCGCTGACTCCTACACTACTTCGTTGTTCCGAGAGGAGCTTCGCGGGGACGAGGTGCTTTTAGCTTATAAGCTTAATGACAGAGTGTTGGATGAGGGGCTGGGTTTTCCAGTGCGCCTAGTAGTTCCAAACAAGTATGCGTACAAAAGCGCCTTGTGGGTCGTAAGTTTACGGTTTACCCGCAACAAAGAGTTAGGCTTTTGGGAGCGACGTGGATACAGCGACAACGCTGATGTTTGGAAGAATCAGCGTTTTAATCATTGAAGAAAAAATTTCGTATCCCGTGGAAAATCCAATTTTGACGTTGATAAACTTGATTCAGGAACAAATTTATCAAGGAATGAAATTGCGCAAAGATGAGAAGCCGAAGGGTTTTGCCGTTAAACTTTCGTTTTAAGCGGCTATTTTGTATGTTATTTTAAACTTAATCAATGTTGTCGCCTTAATTGTTGTTTACAATAAATTTATCGATTCATAAAGTTGCTTTTAACTCGGGGATAAAGTTTATAAGGAGTATGTTGGTTTGGGTGAATTCTTTAAGAGGTTGAAAAATATGTCCCAGAAAAATGTTGCGAGGCACCTTGACTGCCCGATGCCTATCGAAAGCGCAGTCATAGCAGCTGACAGCAGCGCATCAAACGTGCCTACGCAAAAACGGAAAAAAGACGCAGAACAGATTCTCTACTTAAACAGAATATAATCAAGCAGGCTTCTTCCCGAGCAACTTTGCTAAAGTTGAAGTCTTTTATATTTGACCATCAATCATTTTTGTTTAAAAAGAGGTTGAACCCTTGAACTACACCGAAGCTAAACTAGGAAGAATCTTCATACTTAGACTCCACCAAGGCGAACGGTTACACGAAATTATAGAAAAATTTGCTGCGGAAAAACACGTCTCCAGTGCGCTGTGCTTTTTTTTAGGCGGTGCAGAAGACAAAAGCAAAGTTGTGGTGGGGCCAAAAGATGGAAAGGCGCTTCCGCCTGAACCGATGGTTACCCTTTTGAGGGGGGTACATGAAGCCTGCGGTGTAGGAACAATCTTTGCGGATGAGCAAGGTAAACCGAAACTGCATATGCACGCAAGCTTTGGAAGAAACGACGCGGCTGTTACGGGTTGCGTGCGTATGGGTGTTGATGTATGGCAGATAGGCGAAGTGGTTATTTTGGAGTTGGCTGGTTCTTCAGCTAAAAGGGCAAAAGATAGGGATACGGGTTTTGAATTTTTAGAAGTTGGTTAGTGTTAGGTTTGGGTTTGGTTGAAGCGGACTAGGAAAAGCCTGTTTGGCATTTGGCCGAAGAAGGGCTGGTCTGTGGGGACGCCGAATCTTCCAGTGGCGAAAATCATCTGAAGTATATTTGCGTAGGTTAATGTTGTGTTGTAGAACTGTGTGTTGGCTCCGTAATCGTAGAGAATTATGTATTTGACGTTGTTTTGTTCGCACAGGTTAACAAATTCTGTTACGTTAAAATTCGGGGTGTAAGCGTCAACCGCAAGTTCTGGATACTGCCAAATCTGGTACTCCGACATGTTTGCAGGCAAATAAAATCGGAACATGTCTTGATCTAAAAGGTTGAAGGCGCAAACAATCACTGCCGACTGGTTCTGCGTCATATGCCCAGCCAGGTAATCTGTTGCCTGCTGTATCGGGATACCGATTTCGTCGCGTGCAGTCATCTGATACGCATTGTAGCCGCTGTAAAAAACCGTTGACGCCACAAGAACAAGGAAAAGTGCCCCTGCCAGCTTCCTGTAGCGTTCTCTGCCAAGACCCATATGCTGGGGTTTCCACGCTTGAATTTGGCCGTAGAGAAACATGATGAAGCAGGCTGCGGAAATAGCTAAAATCGGGAAAAGCGGGGTCACGTAGCGCCATTGCCTGTTCGGAATAAGAGTGAAGAAAACATAAACCGCCATGAACCATGTAAGTAAGAAGACGTCTTGTTTTTTTCTTCGGTAAGCAAACAAGCCTAAACCGCATAGTCCTAAAATGAAGATGGGCAGCGAGATGGGGTTAACGGGGACGCCGTTGAAGGGCCAAGTCATTTCAATCAGGTAGAAGACTGGAGTAAAAAATCGGTTGCTGTACACTGGGCGGTTTTGGTCGCCGCTCTGTATGACATACTCTAAAGTTTGAAATTTTGTTGCGCCGTCAGCTTGGAACACCATTATAAACCAAGGAGCCGCCACGACAGCTACTATTATAAGTAGAATTATGAGCTTGGTCATGCTTATCTTCAATTTTTTTCTGCAGAAGAACAGGACGCTTATCACCATTGCGACGGCTGCAACTAGAATTTCGTATTCGGCAAGAATCCCTATCCCGAGGGCTACAGCGCTCAAAAGAAGTGCTTTGTTTTTGTTCTCAGTGATCCAAGAGTAAAAAAAGAGCATTACAAGCGTGAAAAAGAATATGAGCATTGTTTCTAGCAGAGTTATTCTTGAAAGCCAAAAGAACCCGGGCATCGTGCCAAGCAAAATACTTGCGATTAACGCATTTCGGGGTCCATATATTTTTTTGCAGAACTCGAAAACAGCCCACAGTGCCAGCAACGCAAAAGTTACGGAGACCAGTCGTCCCGCCACGGCGGTTGCGCCGAAAAGCCGTATGTACCCAGCGGTAAGGATGTCTAAAAGCGGCGGGTAATACCCGTATGTCGTCAAATAAGATTGGGTTTGCCCCCTAGTTAAAAGCAGTGCGCCGTACAAATGGGGCATCTCATCCCACTGCGGCGACATAAACCCCAGGCTTAACGTAGCCAGATAAGCGTAGATTACTGCGAAGCACAGGAAAATCAGCCGCCACTTGTTGGCTTTTACGGCGAGTTTTAGGCGAAGCATGACTGAGGGGCTAGCCGAATTTTGTTTTGCATCTTGCAGTGTGCTTGTTTGTTTAATCGACAGCCTCTCGCCCCTTTAGACAATCCAATAATTCAACCATATAAAAAAGCGTTTGTTAAACCCCCCAAAAAAACACGTTTTTGGCGCATCAGCATCTGAGCTGAAAAACGTCTGGGAGAGCCTGCACAGTGACAGGTGTTTTAGAGCCCAGTGTGCTGTCCGACCTAAAATTTTTAGGTTGACTTTAAATAGGAAAGAATTATTGCAGTTGTATTCTGAATACGTTTAAATGTATGTTTAAACAGTCATTTTTTTGGGTCGTTTATGGTAAAAACTATCACCATTAGAGACGAAGTCTATGGGAAACTGTTAACCATCAAGGGAAAAGATGAGAGCTTTAGCGAATTATTTGATCGGCTGGTTGAGTGCACATCGCCTGCAGAGACGTTAAAGAAACTTAGAGGCAGAGTTGAATTCAAGGATAAAGAAATGATGATTGCAGAACTTTACTCCAAAAGAGCGGAAAACAGAAGTTGATAGTCATTGATTCAGATGTCTTGATCGAGATTTTAGACCGCAAATCCGCAAAAGGCGACAAAGCTCTTAAACAGATCATTGAAAGCGGCGAAGAAATAGCAACTACGGTGATTAGCCTTCACGAAGTTTTGTTCGGCTTAAACAAATACGGCAAACCAGTTAAAGAACTTCTTTTGCTTCCAATTCTAAGCTACATAAAAAATGATGCGGTTCTATCAAGCAAAATTGAGCTAGAAGTTGAAAAGAAAGGAAAAGCCGCGGGCAGAACTGATGCCATGATTGCAGCCATAACTATTAACCATGGAGCAAAACTTTGCACATTTAACCTAAAACACTTCGAGACCCTCAAAGACATCGGGTTAGAACTCTACCCACTATAGTTGCATTATCGCTACTATTGAACTTTGAGAATTTCAGTTTGCTCCGTGAGCCTATTTTTTTGTTAAATTCTTTTTTTCCTTAGTTTTTTGTTTTCTTTTTCTTTTGTGCTTTATTGTCGAGAGCGTGAGGTTTAGTTGATTTAATTGTTCTTGGTTAAGTGTTGTTTCGCAGGTTCTTGAGTGGATATTCATGTTTTTTAAAAGTTCATAAAACTGTTCGCGTTCAAGGATATAGTTTTTCTGAATTTGGCATGCAACATGCAAGTCGCCTTCGTCAGTTTCCACCTTGCCTTTGTCAAATACTCTTGCTGACTCAACCTCTATTTTACCAGTTTTCTTGTATAGGTTGGCTAAATATGTTAAGTCACCGAGTTTTAATTGCTTAAAGGCATTATAACCAATATCCCCCACCAGTAAAAGTTCCTTTGCCCAACCTTCTTCCTTCTTTACCTTCTGTTCAGTCTTCGCGGTCATCCGATTTGGAACAGCAATGTACCATGCATTAACATAGTCGTCTGTCCAATCTTTGATTTTGGTATGAGGTTTAATCTTGTTCACAGTTTCGTTTGCCCTGGTTTTTTGGGTTAAATTCCACGTTTTCTTAAGTTTCCTCAAGTCACCTATCGGTTTTGCATTTGCCCAAAGAATTTCTTCAAAGTAACGTTTGATTTCACCTAATTCTGAACCCTCAAGCAAAACGCCCGCTTCAAGATTGCGTTCAAATGCAGTTACCGCCAAGTTTGCTGATGTTATCAACGCAGAATCATCAAAAATGTAAATATTTGAGTCGAAAATGTCACAGGATTTTATGCTGCAGTCTTTAAAGTGCTCAATAAAGTACTGTATTTCGTAAGGATCGGTTTCGCCTCGCTTGATTGCTGTGTCATTAAGCCGAAAGACAAATCGAATGTTCGACGGCGGGTTTTTTAGGATTTCCTGCGAGAAAACCTTGTGGGCGCCTGTTCCAAGTTCTGGAGAACAAACCCATAAAACCTCTTTTGCCTCTGAGGATTTCTGTTGAATCACTTCGTACAGTTCAGTGCAGGAAAGAAATTTAACCATAAACCTACAAGTGCTTGTTGACATAAAAGTTTTTCAGTAAATAAAGTGAGTCATTTGAAGGGTTTTCATTTTTCGATTTAGCTGTCACAATTTTTTTGTCGATTGCTCGGATTGGAAGCTTGGGGATTTTTGTGGAATTAGAGGCGAAGCGAGATGTTTTCTGTGTATCTGCGTATTATTTCCGCGAATTCGCTTATTGTTTCTGGCGTGTAGGGCTTGAGGGTTTGGAATCTTTTATCAAGCGTATCTTGCGGGATGAATTGTTGGAGTGCATGGTTTTTTGAGCCTTTCACGAGTTCGCCGATGCATGTAGCGTCCTGCGCTGTAACTATTTCTGGCACAACCGTTGTCCTGAACTCGTAGGGTACCTTGCCTGTTTTTAGGATTTCCATGGTTCGCATAAGCCCAGAGGTGTCCTTTGCACCCAGCAGCTTGTATTTTTCTCTGCATGTTTTCACGTCCATAGCCACGTAGTCCACGCAGCCCAAGCATTCCTCAAGAACTTCAGGGTAGAACCCGTTCGTATCCAACTTAACCATAAAGCCGCGCTCCTTAAGTTTAGCGAGGAACTTCGGCAGCTCTTTATGCATGCATGGTTCCCCCCCAGTCACCACTACTGCGTCAACGTATTTTTTGCGACTCTCCAAAATTTCCAGTGCAGCGGCTTCCTGCAGAAACGGCGGCTGCGGATCGACCGCTATGCGCCAGTTATGACAGAAGGGGCAGCGCAGGTTGCAGCCTGGAGTAAACAGCACGCTGGCTACTTTATCCGGGTAGTCCAGAAGGCTTGTTTTTTGTAATCCGCAAAACTTCATGTTCATTTCACTCTTACGATGTTAAGGGCGTCGAAACCGTGACGGTTGATCTATCGAAGGTTTTGCGCATCGCGAATTCGGCTTGTTTTCCATCGTTCCACTGGTCAACAGGTCGCAGGTACCCGACTACTCTTGAGTAAACTTCGCAGTTCGCTCCGCAGGTTGGGCAGATTTTGTGTTCGCCGTTAGTGTAGCCATGTGTTGGGCAAACACTGAATGTGGGTGTCAGCGTGAAGTAGGGGAGCTTTGAGTTCCAAGCGACTTTTTTGATGAGTTCAGCGGCTGCTTTCCACGAGTTAAGTCGCTCGCCGAGAAAAATGTGAAACACGGTGCCTCCAGTGTAGAGTGTCTGAAGAGTTTCCTGGTGCTCAAGAGCTTCAAAGAGGTCTCCTGCGAAATCAACGGGTAGCTGGGAGGAGTTTGTGTAGAATGGTTCTGCATGTTCAGTTTGTACTTGTTTTTGGTTGGCGAATATGATGTCTTTGTATCGGCGTTTGTCTATGCGGGCTAGCCTATACGACGTGCCTTCAGCGGGAGTTGCTTCAAGATTGTAGATGCAGCCTGTTTCCTCTTGGTAATCAGCTAAGCGGCTGCGCATGAAATCTAACATTTTAACGGCGAATGCTTGTCCATCCTTCGTCGCGATATTTTGTCCCAGCAGGTTTATGATTGCCTCGTTAATGCCGACTATGCCTATGGTGGAGAAGTGGTTCTTCCAGAATTTGCCGTAGTTTTCTTTCACGTGGCGCAGGTAACGGCGGGAATACGGGTATAAGCCGTTGTCTGTGAAGGCTTCAAGCACTTTGCGTTTGATTTCTAAACTTGATTTGGCGGTTTCCATCAGTGTTTCTAGCCGCTCGAAGAATTCATCTTCGTCTTTGGATAAATAGCCGATTCTTGGAATGTTAAGTGTGACGACGCCTATGCTGCCTGTTAACGGGTTAGCGCCGAAGAATCCTCCGCCTCGCTTGCGTAACTCACGGTTATCTATTCTCAGGCGGCAGCACATGCTGCGTACATCTTCAGGCTTCATGTCGCTGTTAACGAAGTTTGAAAAGTACGGCACCCCATATTTGGCTGTAACTTCAAAGATCGCTTGGGCAACGGGTGAATCCCAATTGAAGTCTTTAGTGATGTTGTACGTCGGTATCGGGAAAGTGAATACTCTGCCTTTAGAGTCGCCTTGTCGCATGCCTTCAGCGAAGGCTAAATTGAACATTTCCATTTCCTTAGTCATGTCGCCGTAGGTGTCTTGAGTTACTTTTCCGTTGAATAGAACCGCCTCGTTTTTCATGAAGTCAGGTACAGTCAAATCTAGCGTCAAATTGGTGAAGGGTGTTTGGAAGCCCACGCGGGTCGGCACGTTCATGTTGAAGAAGAATTCCTGAAGCGCCTGCTCAACTTCCTTCTGATTAAGATGGTCATATCTTATGAATGGGGCAAGGTAAGTGTCAAAGTTACTGAAAGCTTGCGCACCCGCCGCTTCACCTTGCAACGTATAGAAGAAGTTTACGACTTGGCCTAGTGCAGTTCGGAAGTGTTTGGCTGGTTTGCTTTCTATTTTACCTGAAACTCCTCCGAAGCCTGCGAGTAACAATTCGCTTATGTCCCAGCCGACACAGTATGCGCCCAGCACGCCTAAGTCGTGGATGTGCATGTCGCCGGAGAAGTGTGCATCAGCAATGTTCTGGGGATAAATCCTTGATATCCAGTACTTAGCTATCACAGTGGATGAGAGGTAATTGTTTAACCCCTGCAGGGAATAGCTCATGTTGCTGTTTTCTTTAACCCGCCAATCCTCAACCTCAAGGTACTGATCCACCATGTCTGAGGAACTAAGCAATGCGGCTAACTCACGCATGTCAGTGTGCTGTTTTCTGTAGAGAATGTAGGCTTTCGCCGTCTGTGCGTTGCCGTTTTCAATCAAGCGTTTTTCAACGACATCTTGGATTTCCTCAACTGTGGGTACTCCATCGTCGCCGTAAGTTTTTTGCAGCTCCGCCACTACTTCGTCGCTTAAGCGTTTTGCAAGCTCTTTATCCGTTCCGCCTACAGCTTTAGCGGCTTTCCAAATGGCGTTTGCTATACGTTCTTGGTCGAAGGTTTCTAATTTACTATCACGTTTTAATACAAACTTCATTTTTTCACCTCAAGGAGTAACCGCCTGAAATCTTCAGGCTCCTCAAACTTTTTGTAAACAGACGCAAACCGAATGTACGCTATGCGATCCACGTTTTTCAGGTACTTCATTATTAAATCTCCGATTTCCTGCGATGAGACTTCTTCGGCGTCTTTAAGCATAAGATCCTGTCTTACTTGTCCTGCTAACTCGTTGATTTGGTTCATGGTTACAGGTCTTTTCTCGCATGCTTTCTGCAAGCCACGGATTATCTTGTTGACGTCGAAGCGTTCGAGCCGCTCGTCTTTTTTTCTAACCATAATCTCCACGGTTTCCACGTACTCGTAGGTCGTGAAGCGTTTTCCGCAACTGACGCATTCTCTGCGTCTGCGTGTAGTGTTATCTGGAGAATCACGTGTTTCCAAAGTTTTGGAGTTTTCAGAGTTGCAGTAGGGACATCTCATAGTGTCAACGTTCTTATCCACACACTACATTTAGCGCATATATAAATTGTTTCCACATCAAATTGCAAATATAGCCTATAGAGACAATAATAGTTCCCATAGAAAATAAACAAAAAAGAGCAAATAAAATAATCCAAAAAAGCCTTTTTTCCACAAAAAAACCCGTAATCGACTAAAAACTAGTAGGGTTAAGGCTTGTGCCAAAATATAATTAAAACAAGATGCCCATCCTCGCTCATTTCTTGGTCAATCCCAAAAAATAAGGCACAAAATTTGGGCAAATGCAAACTGTTTCAACGAGTCAGAAAGAAAACCGAAGTAAAGCACTTTTAGACATATGTCAATTGTGGCAATAGCGGTTTATAAGCAGTTTTGACTAATCTTGTTTGAGAAGGATCGAGGAGAAAGGAAAGCTTTTTACGCCTCTTTTAAGAGGCCAGCCATTTTTTTAGCTGGTTTTTAAGTCATTTAGAAACTCGTCCAAATCAACCGTAGCTGTGCTGTTTTCGTCTTTAAGCTGTTGCTTAGCCGGCGGGTTTTGCATGTAGAACGGGATCCGCTCGGTTAAGCGGTCTTGGAAAGCTGGTTCTAACGTGTTCTTGTAGAAAACGCCGATTGGGATTTTGTCGCCCCACTCCTGCGCCTTTTCTAGTCCAGCAACTTTCTTCTTGAAATCTTCGCTGCAGTCTTGCACAACAGGGTCAAAACCCGCATCTTCAAGTTTGTAGAGTCTGGGTTGAGGTTTGCCTGCGGAGTCTTTTCTGTCTTCTCCGCCGTACCATTCTTTTGTGTTAATGTCGTTGTAGGTGGGGCAGGGCTGCAGGCAATCAATCAAGGCTAAACCCTTATGCTGAATCCCCTGCTTTATAATATTCTTCAAATGCATGACATCAAAAGTGTACGATCTAGCCACAAACGTGTAGCCTGAAGTAATTGCCAAGGCAACGGGGTTAATTGCTTGGTTTATGTTGGGTTTAGGAAGCGACTTCGTTTGCTCACCCAACGGGAGCGTCGGCGAAGCCTGACCTTTAGTTAAACCGTAAACCCCGTTATTGTAAAGCAAATACGTCATGTCGATGTTTCTTCGTCCAGCGCTAACAAAATGTCCTACGCCTATACCGAGGCCATCGCCGTCTCCGCCGACCCCGATTACCTCCAAGTCCGGGTTCGCGATTTTTATTCCCATTGCAAACGGCAACAACCTACCGTGCAACGTATGAACCCCGTTAGCTTTTACGAAGTGAGGGGTTTTTCCAGAGTTGCCAATGCCTGAAACTACTACCACTTTGTGAGGTTCAAGTCCAAGCTCAGCTAGCGCCATCTGCAACGCACTCAAAATTCCAAAGTCACCGCAGCCTGGGCACCAGTCTACGTAGACGTTGGTTTTGTAGTCGGATGGCTTAGCTGCCAAGCATCAACACCTGCCGTTCGGGCGCTTTATCTGTTAATATATTTTTGATTGCTTGGTACACTTCGGTGGTCATCATTGGCCTGCCCGTGTATTTGAGGATGTAAAAGTTGGGTTTGATGCTTGTATGCTCGGTTATGATGCCGCCGAGCTGAGCGGTCATGTTGTCTTCAACGTCTATTATGCGTTTTTTGCCCTCAAGCATCTGTTTAATGTAGGCAGAGGGAAGTGGATGCACCATTCGCACTTGAATGTAGCCTAAGCTTAAGCCTTCATCTTTCAGCTGGTTTAACGCTTCAATTATTGCGCCTTTAGGTGAACCCCAACTGACCACTATGTTCTCCGAGTCTTTATCTCCGAAAAAGTTAATTTTCATCTCCAACGGCACTTCCTTATCAATTAAATCTAGCTTTCCCACTCTTTTATCCATCATTTTTCGTCTGATGATCGGTTCCTCATTGATGTTGCCCATTTCGTTGTGTTCATCGCCTGTGTACCACTGCACGCCGTTTTTGGTTCCTAGAAAAGCTCTGGGGGAAACTCCGTTTTCCGTGAATTTGAAGCGTTTGTACTCTTTGCCTTCAAGCTCCTTCTCCCCCACAATTTGTCCTCGGTCAATCTTGACTTGACTGTAGTCAAAAACGGGGTATGTCTGTGAGCAGTTAGCCATGGCTTTATCAAGCAAATGGACTACTGGCACCTGATATTTCTCTGCTAAGTTAAACACTTCTGCAGCGTCAAAGAAGCATTCCTTAATGTCTCCAGATGCAAGGAGTATTCTTGCGAATTCTCCATGTGCGGCATGCATAGCAAACCGCAAATCCTGTTGGCAATGCCGAGTTGGCTGACCAGTCGATGGGCCACCTCGCTGATAATACGTGATTACCAAGGGAACTTCGTTGTTTCCCGCCCACCCTAAGCCTTCAGCCATCAAAGAAAACCCCGGTCCCGACGTGCTTGTCGCGGCTCTTGCACCCGCTAAGCAGGCGCCTGAAGCAGAATTTACAGCTGCAATTTCATCTTCAGTTTGAATAACAACAATTGCTTCTTCGCCTTTTCTGGTTTTGAGAATTTGATGGGACTCCAAATACTCGCTTTCGTCAGCGGCAGGCGTGATGGGGTAGTATGTTTGTACTCTGCAGCCGCCTAACACTTTGCCCATGGCGACAGCTTGGTTTCCAGTTAAGAAAATTCTTGGCTCCGACGTGTCCATTTTTTCAAGTTTGTATTTGAAATTGTTTGCGTTAAAAGTTTTTTCGGCATAATCGTAGGCGTAGTCTACGGCGGTAACGTTCATGTCAACGATTTTTTCGTGGAGGGTGGCTTTGATTGCGTCTTCAACAAGTTTTTTGTCGTATTTTAGGAGCGCAAATGATATTCCTATTGTGAGAACATTAATCATTCTTGAAAGCACGCTGGTTTTTTCTATTTTGACTGCTTTGCCAATTTGCTCAAGCAAGTCCATGTATGGAACAGCATAGACCTGAATGTTTTTCTTTTTAGCGTAATTAAGAAAATCACTGACTGTTTCGCCAACACTATTTTCTTTCATAAAAGCTCGAATCTGGTCTTTATATTCCTCAGAGAATGTTGCTATATCCTTCAAAACGTTGACGTTTAAGTCGCGTGAATCAACTATTATGCCGCCTTCATTCACGACTTCGTCAACATGCCGCACTATGGTTTCAGCGTCAAAAGCTGCTAGCAGGTTCACGTCGCTGATGTTGGCTAATGTGGGTTGTTTGGATACGCGTTGGTGGAAATAGCTATGCATTGTTTTGATGTTTGAGTGGTATTCTCTTCTGCCGAAAACCCATAAGCCGCCGTAGCCGCAAGCTCTACCAAATATGGTGGATGCTGTGTCAACGCCGCTTCCCTGTGGCCCGCCTGCCATCCAGTTTATACTTTCAATTACCATTTTGTTTCCCTTTGAACAATTTTTTTGTTAAGTAGACGGTTTAGCCGCCGCCTGATGCTTTATCGGTTCCTATACAGCAAGTGCATTTCACGGTTTCCCCACAGTATGGGCAAACGCAGTTGCAGTCGTCGATAAAATGTCCGCAGTTCATGCAACGAGGCTTATTTTTTTCTGTCACATTCTTCGCCTCTGCCATATTTACTGTTGCTGAATCTGTGGAATTAAGGTTTCGGAGAAAACCGCCATGAAATTTCAAACTAAAGGAAAGAGAGGGGTTTTGTTTTATTTTACGTAATCGTCGAATGTCCAGTAGTGGTCTTCTTCTTGGAGTATTATGTCTTCAAACAGTCGTCTTGTGGTTGTGTCGCCGCGTTTAAGTGCTTCAGCGATGATTTGTCGATATAGCGATATTGTGGTGCTTTCTAATGCGTGATCCAACTTCATGAAATCTAAAGGTGATTCGCCTATGACTGGCAGTGGATCTGGTTTAATTGCTGCTTCGCCTTCAAGTAAGTAAATCCGTTCACTGATTTTTTCTAGATGGTCCATTTCTTGCATAAAGACGCCCTTGAGTATTTTGCTTGCAACCGCAGCATAGTTAGTTTCAGTGACAGTTTCTAACGGCGTATTTTTCCTTCGGAGCTCCATGAAAGCCATTTTCTCATGTTGATTCGTGTACTGGATGATTCCGGTGATTTCGCCTGAGACAGCCTTGTTTAAGAGTGTAAAGTAGTCGTCTGTGTATATTTTACGCCAATCGTCCATCGGCATTTTGCTCGGCTCATCTTTCTCGTCTTGGAACTTTGTGTACTCTTGGAATTTGAATAAGTGCCCTTCTTCTTCGCCGTAGATTTTCTCGAAAAGCTCGCGTGTTTCCCAATCGCCCATTTTTCCTGCCGTCTCGATGATTTGCCGATAAAGGGTTAAGGCTTCTTCTTCAGCTTTGACGCCTAATTGGGCAAATTCGCTTAAGCTGTCGCCAATAGTGACTTTACCCGATTTTGTTGTTGCTTGTCCACCAAGATAGTAAATGCGCTCAATTATGCTTGCGGCATGTTTCATTTCTTGAATGGCGATTTCTCGCAGGAACTTTCCAACCGCGTCGTAGGTGGTTTTGTCCAGAAGGATGTTTTCAGGGATAACTCTACGCACGAGCTTTTCCATTTTGGCGTGCTGAAGCATGTACTGAAGTGAAACTTGGATTTCACGTTCAACCGCTCGGTTCAGCAAGTCAATGTAGTCAGGGGTTGTTTTAACAGCCATAAATAATCACAACTTCCACTCACAAAGGAACAATCTCTTAGATATAAGATTTTTTGTAAAAAAAATCGGCTAAAAATCTTAAGCCAAAATCGAACCGACGAGGAGATTCTGAAGAGATTGGTCACTTGGTTTCTTGGAGTTTTTGGCCGCAGTTTGTGCAGTAAACAGAGTCTATGGGGTTTTCTGTTCCGCAGTAAGGGCAAAACTTTTTTTGCATTGGGCTTGTAAATTGGGGCTGTGGGGTGGCGTATGGGAAAGCTGAGGTTTCAGGTGTTTTCGGTCTAAGCGAGTTAAATCCCATGGCTGCGAAGATCCATGCAATCCAGCTTAATAATCCGCCTATTCCAACAACCGAGAGGGCTGCCCCCAGTAACATTAGCAATCCAGCAGTGTTGAAATTGTTGTTTCCAGATTTTTCCGCAAGCTTGTTGAATGCGCGCTTCCAAAAGACGGCGCTAACTATTAAGATCGCCAGGAACGCAACGAATAAAACTAGGTATACTCCGATGACCGATATTATTGATGGGGCAACTGTCGTTGCGGTTTTTGCTCTTTCAATTGCGTAGACAACGATGGCAACCAGTACTATAACCAGTGAAATGACTCCAACAATCGCTACAATTATGCCATGCAGCATATTTTTGAAAATGCCCGGTTCATTGTAGTATTGGCTCAACCGATGCATTGAGATTACGAAAAATATGAACCCCACTAGCCCAAGCAATCCAAGCCCGATAAACACGCCTAATATTGCCGCTGAAGAAAGAATTGGAAGACCAACGCTTTCCCCTGAAACCGCGCGGGAAACCGACGCGATAATAGACAAAATAATAAAGCCATATAAGATTACCGTGATGACTGGCAATAAAATGTTGATTATGCTTGCTGTCAGCCCCAATTTTCTGCCCGGTTCAAGCGACACAGCTACCCCTCGTTACCCTTTTTATGGCGGTTCAGAGATAAGCTTTTCGCCACTTAGACCGCGGTTTAAAGTTAATTTCAGTTACTGCTGGCTTCTAGCGGTTGTCCTCACATGCTTTACTGAGTACCAGGCCACCAACACCGAGAGGACAGACAAAGCGAAAACTACTGCTTCAAAGAGAGGGATTCCTAAATTTTGAGCGAAAGGAACAAGAAAGTCAACAAAGCCCATGGGCAAAGCGATAGCGAATAACCGTTTTTTGTGAAAGTAAGCCGCCATGAAGCAGAGGTATCCCCAAGCGGAATGAAATAAAATTGAAGAAACCCGCTCAAGGGTGCCGTAAGCAACGGACGCCAGTGCTGTTGAGGCGGGTGCGAAGAGTCCAGACGCATTCTTGCTTAATTGGTCATAGACAGTTTGGGCAAGCGACGTGTTTGTTGAGAGAATGCTGTAGTAAGCAACCAGGCTGATTAACGAGAGAACACCAAGTAAGCCAGCGTTTTCCCAGAAAGCTAATCCTGCTCCATAAGCCTCAGCGTCTTTTCTCTCCAGCAAACCCCGGGAAACCACATACCAAGCCACTGCGTAAGCGAGACCTACCTCGAAGAAAACAGTTTGAAGCCCATAATAGACGCCTAACCCCGCGCTTTGCGAGCCAAAATAGCTTGTAACCATGCCAATGGTGGGAATTTGGACTGCCTCTTTGAGGGCGATTGCGACCGAGTATGCGACCAGAGAATATATGAGTACCATTAGGTGAAAGCGGCGCTTGGCATACCAGTAAACCAGCAGCGCTGAGCAGAGGATAATTACGATGATTGGCTGAAGGATAAAGACTGGGTCAATGTTTTGCATACCAACCGTTAGCTGGGTTTAGGTTAAAAAAACTTTTCAGCTACATGTCATCGGCTAACTATATTAGGAGCTTATCAGCAATTTGAGAATTCAAATAAATCTAAACTCGATATTGGTTAAGGAGTTGAAAAGTTCACGGTTTCCTCAAACAAACCTGAAATGCAAAAAGTTAATGCGTCTTCTGCATCGTCAGAGCCATCCCCGATTCAGCTTGACGAGTGGAACGGCAGCGCGAGACAATATGACGCATATGAAAAGAAGTGGCACTTTTACGGCACCGTTGCTGAAGAATTAATCCATCAACTCCAAATAAAAGAGGACTCAAGAGTGCTTGAGCTAGCATGCGGAACCGGCGTGTGCACCCTTAAACTCGCTAAGATTGCCAGAAGAGGAAATGTTGTTGCCTTAGATTTCTCAGAGGAGATGATGAATGTCGCCAAGGAGAACGCAGCGGCAGCCAAAGCTACGAATATTGTTTTCATTCACGGAGACGCAGGTGACATTTCGCAGCTTCTCGCTGGACAAAAATTTGACTTCGCAGTTTGCAACTCAGCATTCTGGCACTTTCCCGAACCTGAAAGAGTGCTTGCTGGGCTTCTCGGGCTCTTGACTGAGTCAGGCGAATTCGCCGTCAGCGTGCCGTCCTGGGTCGATGGAAACACAGAGATGCGTGAAACTTTCCGCGTAAAGGTTAGAGAGGTGCTTTTGAAGCATGGCGTCAAGCCTGAAGACTTGAAAAATAATTTGGCTCAGCGTTTTCGCCAAAGAATTGACTTTCCCGCTCTTTTTGGCAGATGCGGGTTTGCGGCAAGAGAGGTGCCTTTTGAGTTTAAAGTTTCTCCTGAGTCTCGCGGCGAATGGAGGCAGATATCGGCTTTCTCGGATAGAGGCGGGCGATGGAATTGGTCCTTTCCAAACCTTGACCCAGCAACACAAAAGGCAGTCAGGGAAGAATTGGAAGAGTTTAGAAAAGCCAATTTCCCCCATGACTCAACGACATCTAAGTGGCGAATATTTGTTGCTCACCGCTTACGTAAGGTTTAAGGTTGCCATACGAGAAAGGCAGGTCAATATCAATTTGAGAAAAATTTAGTTTAAGGCTGCTTTTTCCATTCGCCTTGTGCCCACGTCGTGAAAGATGTCGGCAGTACCTTGATTATTGGTATGTCGCCTTCTTTCCAGCTGCCTTCCTCTGTTTGGTACTCAGGGTACTTTTCCTTGAGAAGATCATGTGCGTAACGGTATTCTTTGCCTTTCAATATAACTGTCGCTTCTCCCTGCACGCGGACGCCCTTGATGTTTGACCAGTTGTTTCGGTCGTAATCATCAAACACCAGTGACACCTCAGGGTTTGCTTCTATGTGTTCCAGCTTGGGTGTGTCAGGGTCAGTCGCAATATAGATATGTACGCCGTCAAATACGGGCCAAACAGGCCTCACAATTGGCTCACACTCTTCGGTTGCCGTTGCCATTCTGCACACTGGCAATTTCTGCATGAAGGCTACATCCGCTTTTGATAACTTTCCAACCATACAAAACCCTACCGCAAAGGTCTACTTTACTGTTGAGACTACAGGTATTTCTCTATTTCTGTCTTGGTGATGAAAATATTTTCTAATCCTTCGTCTGGCGTTGTCTGCTTTTCCTCCCTTGTTAGCCCCATTTTGGATGAAGGCTTGCCTAGATATTTACTTCGGTGGATTGGCGTTATTTGCACCTGAAAAGGGCAAGTGATTTCATGATCCTCATCAATCTAGAAAAGCCGAAATCTTTTGCCTACTTTATCAGCCTATCTACTTCTTAAAAGCCAAAGTTTGGTGTGCAAAAGGGCACAGTCTTTTTAGGCTCAGCCCCCTCATGGTACATTGAACACCAGCTAAGTTTCGATGGTTAAGAGGTTAAAGGTAAAGGCTGAAGAATCTTAACAAGAAATTTCTTTAAAGATTATATATAAAGTAACGGTGCCCCAGCCAGCTGTAAACAAGTAATATACTTCTGGGCATATTACTTTGAATATAGAGCACATATGGCAAGCTTGACTGGGTCAGCAAGAATATTTATCGCACATTTGCTTCATAACAGAAGATTAAACATTTAGAGCATATTCTTTTAGCTGTCTTCTTTAATTCAAGGACCTCTCAAGGTGGCAGAGGGGCTCCCCACTCAGAATGCTGTTTTCCTTCGATGCTTCTTTGGAGTCTAAAGATGAAGTACATGTTTACTGCTATTGCCAGAAAGAAGAGCCAGAAAGGAAAGTTAAACGTAACAAAATATGCTCCATTAAAACCTTCCATCTGACCATTGACAAGAAAATATAAGTGATAACCAATTATGCCAGGTCCATAGGTTAATAAATTAATGTAGCCTTTGGGGCTTATGTTGAAACCTGCCCAAATGAAGTAGTTAGTATAAACAAAAAGCAAACTTAAGAATGCATTAGCCACAAGCATTAGTTTAATGTCTCTTAACATTGCTCCCACAACAATGCTTCATAGTTTATTTTGAATATAATATCTTTGCTTAACGCTCCCTATTTTTGTTTTAATGGTCTTTATATCCAAAGTTGACCACCCCAGAAGACCAAAACCTAGAATGTGATAAAATGAGAATAATATGTGAAGTATGTAAGCGAGAAGGTTATCTTCAGCAATTAGGCAACTACTACAGAGTTAGGCATTATGCAGGCAAAGCTGAGTATGGTAAAAGCAAATTCTTCTATCATCAACAGTCTAAGGAATACGCAGAACTGCAGCTAAGCAAAGGCTGTGGTTTAAATGTTCAGAAAACTTTAATTAAATTACCTCATACTGAGATGGCTGAGACCGACCACTTAGGTGTTCAAATTGAACATCTTAATATGTCTAAATCAGGCTTGGAACAACAAAACAGTTTCGTGCGGGATTGCCCTAGCCTGGTAGGGGGCAGGCCTGCTAAGTCTGTGGTCGAAAGGCCGCGTGGGTTCAAATCCCACATCCCGCGCCATTTCCAAATTCAGCCTATTTCTGAACCTATTTTTAATGATTATACTCAAATTATCGCATGAAATTGAGATTTACCTCCTCAGGTCAAGCGTTTAAATTACACGCGAATAAATCCCGCTTCAAGAAGAAGCTCCTGAAAGACAATTGCACTGGAACACATTCGCGTTTTAAACAACCAGAGAAGCTCACGCAAGGCTTTTAAGCGAAACAATGCAGAATCTAGACACAGAGATTTTTAACAGGATAATTTGGGTGAATGCAAGATGGGATCAAAAGAAAATCTCGAGTTGATGAAAACCCTTGATGACGCCTGGAACGCAGGTCCAAACAGCCCCCTCTGGGAGACGTTTAAGAAACGTCACAGAGAAGACGTTAAGGTTTACTGGCCAGCGCAACCCCTTCCCACGATAGGAAGGCACAACCACGATGTCGAAGCTACAGAGTTCTTCAAAACTTTCGACAACAAAATAGTCAATAACCCCTACAAGATCGCATTTGGAGATGGAGACCACACATGCACAGTCGCCGACTGGACAGTAACGATGAAAGGACCCATGAAAAGCGCAGACGGAAAGATCATCCAACCAACCGGAAAGACAGCTAAGCTTGAATTCTGCACCGTAGCCACCTGGAAGAACGGCGAAATCGTCGAAGAAAGACTATTTTATGACTTTGTTGGATTCATGCAACAGCTAGGACTAAGCAAATAGATCAAACAAACCATACGAAATGGGATCTTAACAGTTTTGGCGATTTGAACATATTGGTTTTATACTTTATTCACTTATTCCGGCATTCACGGCGCTTCGCGTGAAATTTAAACGTGAATGTAAAACTGACATCCCGCGCCACTTAAACCTCCTTGCAACTACGGTCTGCTGAAAGAAATTGCTTAAAAACCTTGGTTTTGTCAGCGCCTATTCGTATGCATTTTCGCGCATTGAAATAGAGTAAACAACAATTGTTCCGTCTGCCGAAAGCTCAAACCTTATTCGTATAATTCTGCCCGCTCTTATACGGTAATGGCTTCTATACCCTTGCAGCTTCTTGAGGTCTAACCTTGCAGAAAAGCCTTCGTCTTCCAAGGTTTTCAGAGCTGCAAGAACCCTTGTTTGGTTTTCTTTGGGCAACTTCTTGAATTGTTTTTTGGCTTTGCTTTCTACAAAAACCAGATGCTTAGGCAACAGCTAATTCCCTTTTGATAGTTCGCTTAGAGGCTCAACGTGGAGTTTTTTGCTTTTCTTTGAAGCTTCATACTCGTTTATGGCTTCAACATCCTCTTTGGTGGGCACCTCACAGCCTATTAGCCTCTCTTCCACCAACTCATTGAGCCCTTGCACTTTTTTGTTCAGTTCCACAAGCAGACTTCGAATCTCTTTCAACTCTGCTTCAGACGTCATATCCATCAAACCCAAATATCATAGAGCCGTATTTAACAATTGTCAAAAAACATTAAAAAATATTGTTACAAAGATGCCCGCGATTCTACAGGTCAGAAAGTCTGAGGTGGTCGAAAGGCCGCGTGGGTTCAAATCCAACATCCCGCGCCAAGCTCTTTTTGCCAAATAAGGCTTAACATTCATTTATTTCTAAAAATGAACCATGAGTTGTTGGCTTCTAATTTGCGTTTCAACCGTTTAGGCAATCCAATTTAATTCAGCGTTTAAGTTGCACACAAATCAGCGTTCGCCCCCGCCCCACTTGCCATACGGCATTTCACGACGCGCTGCCAAGAAAACTATTAATCTTCGTTCCATCCGTCTTAGTAAATGGTGGCTGCATGGTAAACCTTCCTGAAAAAGCGAAGCAATTGATTGAGGCAAAAAATTTCGCAAACATAGGCACATTGATGAGGGATGGTTCCCCGCACGTAACGACCACTTGGGTAGACCACGACGGCGACGTCGTACTGATTAATACGACTGAGAACAGGGTCAAGACAAGGAATATTAGGCGGGATCCTCGTGTGGCGATAAGCGTATTCAACATGAACGACCCGTACGATTCGCTTTTCATTAGGGGCAAGGTTGTTGAGATAAGAAAAGAAGGCGCTGAGGAACATATCGATAAGTTAGCGCATAAGTACATAGGCATGGATTACAGACAGCACGGAGATAGGGTCATTTTGAGAATAGAACCTATTCACGTTACCTTGATGAAGCCCTGAGTTTAACACGACGGTATGAGAAGTCTTAAACCGCTAAGCGCTCAAGCCATTCTATGAGCGCTTTAGGTTTAGTCTATATGCGTTCAAGGACAGCACTTATTTCGCGCCCTTCAGTGCATACTTTTACTCGTGAACTAGTGATGGGATCCCCCACTCACGCCCTAAATTGTAAAAGGGGTTTAGGGCGCCGCTTTGTCCCTAAAATATTAATAGAGAAAAAACATAAAGCCATAGGAATTGAAATAGTAAAGGATCCATTACATGTCTGTGAATCCAATAAGAAATTCAGATCTAGCTGTCCGATTGGCTGGATTACTTATTTTAGGATTCGGTATCTATCTTGTCTTTCTCATTAGCACAATTCCAATTCTGGGCGCTGTGGTATCATCGATGGGAATGTCTATGGCTTATTTTGGTATCTCAGGCTTCAAACGCAGAAAAACACCAATAATGCTCACCGAGAAGATGAAGATTGGCAGGTTTATGGCTTATTTAGGACTAACTTTTCTTGTATTCGGGTCAGTTCTTGATCTTCTTTCTGGTGGCTATGGTTTTTCTGAAGGCTCTGGTGGTTCGTTAGGTGCGAACGTTGTCATAGCTTTCGTTGTAGGTTTCGGCTTACTCTTTTTAGGGGCTTTAGTCTTCGGAAGGAAGAAATTAGACGCGGTACGCGCAACTCCAACCCAAACATAAATATTAGTGATTTTTAGGGCAAACCAGCGCGCGTATTAACGGGGAACATTCCGCGGATCGTCCTTCGAGTCGACATATTCCAGACCGAGTGGCCCTATGGCGGTTACCTGCGTGACGTATTCGCCGGACTTTGCCCAGTGAAAGTGGGAAGTGTTGCCGGGAAGAATAATTACAGCGCCGGGTGGATATGCCTCTAGCTTATCGGCGTCGAATTTATCGCCTAAGCCGATGTAGAAGACCCCGGAAATGACCGTGTAAACGCGGTCCTCAGGATGCCAGTGAGGCATCAGTTTCACCCCGTTAGGCACCTTTACCCTGATGGTATAAGGTCCGGGCTCCAAGGGTCGGCCAACCAGAACCGCCAAGCGTGCTTCCGGCGGAAACGCCGCGAACGGTTTCCACTCAACGCCTTCGGCGAGGATCGCTCGGAACGTCGACTGGCCCGGCTGATGAGGCCGCACCGGTTCTTTCAGGGCTTCTTCCTTAGATGCCGCTTGTTCTGACATAGGAATCTTCCAGGGAGTGTACTCTTTGCCCATTCACATTTAATGACATAACTTTTACTCCGCCATTTCTCAAAGAGGGAGCGAAAAATAAACATTTGTGGCTGGCTTAAGACAGCAACCTATCATCTCTTGATTCTTTTTAAAAAGACGGTTATTACCTGCGTGAAATTTGAAAGTGAATGCAAAATTTGACATCCCGCCCATTTCCAAATTCCGTTAATTTGTGAGCCGCTTACTATATAGAAAGCAAGTAAGGTAATTCGGGTTAATCCAAATTCATCCTAACCACACCGGCGTTAAGTCTCGCGAGGCTCTACAAACTGCCAAACCGCCGCTCGCCTGCTTAGGAAAAGCCTATAATCGTCGTCGCCACTCTTACTGCTTGGCGATAATTATGGAATTGAACGAAATTCTCAAGTTTGTAACCGACAACCCAATCAGCTTCTTCGCCACCTTAGATGGCGACCAGCCGAAAGTGCGTGCGCTGCAGCTTTTCTCCGCCGACAAAACCGGACTCTACTACAGCATGGATGCGAGCAAAGATGTCTATAAGCAGCTTAAAGCCAATCCCAAAGTAGAAGTCTGCTTCCTCGACTACAAAAGCAAAAGCGGAGACATGGTGCGGGTCACGGGCAAGGTGGAGTTTGTGCAAGATCTGGAGATGAAGCGGAAAGTGATAGAAGCGCGGCCCTTCCTCAAGCAAATGGGCATAACGGCAGAAAGCCCCGAGTTGGTCATCATGAAGGTAGCAAAATGCCAGGCTCACCACTGGAGCAGAGCTAACATGATGGAGCCCAAAAAATACGTAACATTCGGGTAAACCGCACCCATCTTTTAGACAACGACAAAGGGAAACTACGAATTCAAAATTCTTTTTTTCTTTCTATTTAACTTCTTTGAGCTTTTTTGAGTTCAGAACAACAGCGTATTGCGTTTTTCTTCCTAAATTTTTCGTGTGGATTTAAACGTGGGTGTAAACCTAACATCCCGCGCCAAAAACCAAATCGTATTAGAGGTGACTACGCATGCGAAATTTGTGGTCACCTATGTAAGATCTTCTTAAGTGCCCTGTATTCTTTAAGCATTAAATCTATAGTGGGACGTATGTTGTGGTCTTTTTCATAGATTTGTAAAGCCTCATAATACTGCGCTCTATTTTTTAGTTCAATGTTTAAAGGCGGAAGATCATGCTTTAACAGGATATTGTTAAGGAGCAATCTTCCAACCCTGCCGTTTCCATCTTGGAATGGATGAATGTTTTCGAATTGATTATGAACAACGGCGGCTAAAACCAGCGAAGGACACATTTCCTTATTCCGATTATACCACCGAACCAAATCTTTTAGCAGTTCCTCAATTTGCCACGATGGTGCTCCACGGTGAATAACATTTCCATATGAGTCAGCAACTATTACTTCCACACCTTTTTCTCTAAATTCCCCTGCAAAATGCTTTGAATTCTTAAAAACTATTTTGTGAAGTTGTTTTATAAGTCTCAAGGAAACGCATTCTTTGGTTTTACGAATGTAGTCCACTGCTTCAGCGACTCCATAGGTTTCCGCAATATCCTCTTTGCTTACGTTTGGTGGCCATTTTCTCTTTCTAAGAATGTCTGCAACTTCATTAGATTTAACCCGTGAACCTTCAATAGCGTTTGTATTATAGGTAAATGCTTCCTTGAACTTGTCCCAGTCAAGTTCTGAGAGACGAGGTACTCGTAATTCCCCTCGCGCTTCAAGAGTTTCAAGCTCTTTTGATTCTGAGGACGAAAGCGGTGTTAAATAGGGGTCATGGATTGATTCGGCTTGCTTTATCCGTTCTTTAAGTTTGGCTTCAGCCATTTTTCTTTTTTGTTTTAATTCCTCGTGAGTTAAGTTTGTGCCGAGGTAAACTCTAACTTTTTTTACGAATTTTCCGACTCTATAAGAGTGCGCTAAATAGTATTTACGTGAACCATTCTTTTCTCTAATTTCGACGTGCACAAATATATTAGGTGACTACACAGATTTAAATTTTAATGGTGAGGTGACTACAGTAATGAACAAACATTTTTTCTCAAGCCCTTCCAGCAAGAAAATCCGCGTTCCATCATTACAGCCAACAAATACTCCATATTTTTTCAAAAATGTGCAGTAAGATTTGCTCACTTCTGGGCAGAGCCTACCATTCGGGTGAGCTAATTGCCAAAAAAAGAGAAAAGCGGGTTTAAGATTTTTTGTGAAGTTTTGCTTTAACTTCTTCGCCGACTTTTTTGACTTCTTCGGCGCCTTTCTTACCCGCTTTCTTTAGGTCTCCGCCGACCTTTTTTGCGTCTTCTTTAGTCTTTTTAGCGTCTACTTCGATTTTTTCTTTAGCTTTATCTTTTTTTGATGACATGTTTACCGTAAAAAGGATTCGCAGGCTGGATTTAAAAGGTTTTCGGGAAAGCGCTTGGCTGCTCGACCAATTCTGCCTTGCCGAAAAGAAAAACCCCATAAAAAAACGCGTGATAGATTCACTTTAGCTGAAAGCTTCACATTAAACGCTTAACCTTCGGCGCTTTGCCCATGATTTATCAGATTTCAAGCTTATTTAGCCGAGGGAGTATACTGTTAAGTAGAAACTTTTTTCATGAAAAGGAGAGCGTTACTTGAACAAGTTTGATTGGGCTCTTTTTCCAAAAGCAGAATCTTTCCTGCAGACAAAACTTGACGAATTCTTAAGCAAGAACAATTATGCGGCAACCTTAGCTGATGAGATTAAGCAGCAGACTTCGACAAGAATTTTTGATTGGGTTGACCACCTAGCAGTCCCATCGGAACAAGTGGATGTGGATGACCTTTTTAAAATGGGTTTTCAAGAATCAAAATTAACCGATGGCTCATCTGTTTTTCGAGTTGAAGGCAGCGTATTGTTCCCGATGCTTTTAAAAAAAGGCAAGGCTTTGGAGCTTGCATTTGGCGTGGAAGACATCGATGACTTTCGCAAAGTCTTTGCCGAAGAAAAAAACATTCAGGGGGAACCTAACGCGGCTTTCAGAAAATTGATGCTGACGGGCGAAGGCGACTTTTTGTTTTCGGCTGTTGAGAGGCGCGGCTCTTCAGGGTACTGTGTTGAGGATAGCGACGATGTTGATTCGTACATTGAGGCATCTGGAGCTTTAGGTTCTCGACAAAGAACATTTGCTTCAGGTGAAGAAGGCTTGTTGGAGACAGAAAAGCTCCTCGCATCCTTGGGCACCAAAATTAGCAAGAAGAGATTAGCCGACGCGTTCTTCCGAGCAGAAAGACGCTATTGGGAGAGCAGAAACCATGCGGCCACGGTTCAAAAGAGAAGGCAGGATCAAGTCGGAGGGGGCTGGGGCAACGTTGACCACCACACCTTTAGGTCTTCAAGGCAGAACTTTGTTTCCCTCATCAGAATTTTTGAGCACTTAGGCTTAAACCCGCGGGAAAGATTCCACGCTGGAGCCCAGGCAGGTTGGGGTGCCCAAATCTTGGAAGACACAGATGGAAGAAACGTTGTTTTTGCAGACGTAGATTTGTCTAGGGAAGAAAAAGACGTTGACTTCGCGCATCAAGGGCTCAAGCCGCAGGAAAAGCTTGGCACAGTTGGCTTATGGGTTGGTCTGCATGGCGAAAGCATTCTTGAAGCAGGCATGCATCATTTAGCCGCTAAATTTCGTTTCGACAGCGTTCAAGAAGACCTCAAAAGTGCAGGCGTCGGAATGATGAAGCCTTTCTCAAATTTCCCCTTTCTGAAGCAAGCATTCACGGAACCTGAGAAGTGGCAGGTGAAAGAAGACAAGTTAGCTCAGTTGGTGAAAAATCATCAACTAAACGAGGATCAAGCCTCAACTTTTTCTCGGGACGGCGCCGTTGCCAGCCACTTGGAGAATATTGAGAGGGGGCAAGGGTTTAAGGGGTTTAACCAGAACTCAGTTAGCGCAATAATTAAATGGACCAACCCGTTGGCGCAGCAGGAAAGGTACGCGTGACTTTGCCGTCTAAAATTAATGTTGGAGGCAGAGATTGAGGCAACTACAAATCTCTGGCGAAGTGCTAACCGACGGGGCATCTATTAAAAAGTATTCAATCGACATGAGTCATTATGCAGTCAAACCTTTGATGATTGCGGTTCCCACAAACGAAGAGGACTTAGCGAAGATAATTGCTTACTCCAAAGCAGAAGCTGTCCCAATAACCCCGCGGGGTGGGGGTTCCAATCAGTCTGGTTCAGCCGTTGGCTCAGGCATCATTGTTCTCTTCTCCAAAATGCACGCCATCATCGAGAGGGAAGGGCGAAGAGTAAGGGTTCAGCCAGGCGTAATCCATCAGCAACTGGACCAGCAGCTGAACGCTGATGGGCTTCGAATTCCATACGACCCGACTTCCCGCTCATTCTGTACCATCGGCGGAAATGTTGCAACGAAAGCAAGCGGCTTGCGGAGCCTCAAGTATGGAACAGTTAATTCTGCTCTTAGAAATCTCCGTTTCTTCGATATCGAACATGGATTAATAGATACGTGGCATGGGTTGCCAGGAAAACTCGAGGAAGCAATCGTTGACCTAAAAAGTCGGCTTAGAAACGACATAGAAACAACCCGTATCTTGGAGTCGAGAAGAAACTTGAAATCAAGCAGCGGATACAACCTGAAAAGCTTTTACGATTACGAAGCGCCTGCTGAAATTGTTACTCATCTATTGGCGGGATCTGTTGGGACACTGGGTGTCTTCAGCGAGGTCGAGTTGGAGGCGGTTCCCTGCCCCAAAAATACCAGCCTTTATCTGCTGTTTTTCCGCTCTTTGTTCAAGGCTGCAGAAGCCGTGATTGAAATAAAGGTTTTTGAGCCGTCAGCCCTTGAGGCCATGGATTCTTACGGTGTTGACTTGCTTAGAAACGAGGTTAATGTTCCGCTAGACTGCCGAGCTGTTTTGCTTGTGGAGTTTGACTCTGACTTGGATCAGGCAGATACCCTCATGAGAAATCATTTGAAAGAAAAATCAATCAACTTTCTAGTTGAAACCGACGTGAAAAAGCAAGCTGAGCTTTGGCAAGTACGGGAATCGATGCTTCTTTGGATAATGAGCAAACTGGAAACACCAGAGAAGCGGTTTCCACCCTTTGCAGATGACCTTGCGGTGCCTATCAACCAAATGCCCAATTTTTTGGTCGCCATTCAAGATATACTGGACCGATTTGGGACTGCTGCGGTGATTTACGGTCACGCAGGCGAAGGAAACATCCATGTCAGGCCGATGATCTGCAAAGAAAATTGGGAAGAAAACCTGAGAAAACTTTCCAACGCAATCTTCGAAGCCACCTTGAAAGCAGGCGGCACCATAACAGGCGAGCATGGATTGGGAAGAAACAGGTCTAAGTACCTTCGCCAGGAATGGGGGAACAAAATCTATGGGTACTTTGAGCAAATCAAAAAAATCTTTGACACCAAAGCTCTGCTTAACCCAGATATTGTTTTTACATCAGATGATTTGACCAAAAACCTCAGCTGGTAAATCACTTAGTTAGAAGTAACGAATCTGCCCTTGCCGCTGTTGGGTTCCTCTGGAGGCAAAACTTTTAAGTGATTTGTAAACATTATTGTTTACTGTGAACTGTGATGACTCAAGTTCAATTAAGGCTGCCTGAGAAAACAATTGCGGAAATTGATTCCTGGGTTGCTGAAGGACGCTTCAAAAGCCGCAGCGACGCAATAAAAACGATCATCAGCTTATACGAGGAAAGAGAGAAAACCCGCAAGTTCTACGACCTACTCAATAAACGAAGCGAAGAAGCAAAAAAGCACCCGGAAAAGCTAATTCCCTTAGAGGACGTATAGCTTTTTGGTTTTTAAGGTTCTTTTGCAGGCTAGCGCCGCCAGAGACTTTAGAAAAATTGATGAAGTAAATAAAGCGAGGATGAAAATAGCCCTTGATGAACTTGCGATAGACCCGTTCAAAACAGGAAAACCTCTACATCCCTCGCATTTTTGGAGCATAAGATCAGGTGACTACAGGGCTATCTATGAAATAAATACAAATCAGAACCAAGTAACAGTGCTTTTTGTAGGTCACAGGAAAAAAGTTTACTCTGACTTCTCAAAGCTTCTGTAAAAATCAAGTTATCGCCGATACTGGAAATTTTAGGTCAGGCATAATCAAAGGGCGACAATGCCAGGTTAGCAAACAATCTAAGCCTAAGGTCGAGGACCGCGCAAGTCAAAAGCTTATCCTGCAGCTTTTAAGTTGGACTTTGAGCTTTTTTCTTCCTGAATTCTTCTATTGTCTGCGGCTTCTTTCTTCCATCGAACGCGTGGTGCATCGCCAACCCTGGACTATGCAAAAGCATTCGTGGACCCGAATACCGCATGACCTTCTTCACTTTCGCCCTCATCTGAGGCTGATAACAATGCACGAGACATTTGCCACATGTGGATTTTTCTTCTTGGAAAGGACATTTATCCAAACGCAGAAAAGCGTAGGACATAAACTCGGTGCATTCGGGGCACAGCTCCTTCCCTTTGGTGCCGTGGTGGCCTCTGCAGTATATGTGAACCATCGCGTCGATGGTTTTTTTCTCTCTTGTTATACGTGGATGTTGGTTGTTCATTGTTAACTCTCCTTTTTCTCCAAAGAATCTGTTGTCTTAAGCTGGTTTGCTATTGTTCTGCCAAAGTCTTTGCATTTAGGCAGTTCCCCTTCAACGATTGGACCGGGAATCCCATTCACTCTTACTGATAGACTTGGCGAAATCAGTTTAAGGTTGGGCAGCTTTTTCTGCGCCATGTTTTCTAGTTTTTTCACTGCTCTGTCAGGGTTTCTTGCTCTTCCCGAGTAAGTGCCGAAAACAGCCACATTCTTTGCTTTCAAATCAAGCTCAGCCAACCTGTTAACAAACTTCTTCATGGTTTGGGAAGGTCTACCCATATGATTTGGCGCGCCCAAAACTAAGGCGTCATAATCCGCCACTTTTCCAATCTCGACTTCCTTGACGTAGCCAATGGAGGCTTCAACACCTTCAACTTCTCTAATGCCCTCCAAAATGGTTTCCCCAGCAAGTTTTGTATTGCCATACTTCGTATCATAGATTACAAAAACTTTCATCGACAGTCACTCCTCCGTTAGGTTTTTTCTAGATTCAATGATGCCTCGGCATTTGTCAGCGTACTGGCAGTACTCAAGGCATGCGGCTGTTTTGTCGGGGCGTTTCCACTCCGCGCCACACGCGGAGCAAACGGTTTTGTCTTCATCACTCCAAATTTCTAAGTCGCCGCCGCAAACGTGGCATTTAATGTATGCTGGTTTAGGCTGCAGCAGATCACGCAGTCCGGGGCATGTTTGAGGGTTTTTTTCTATGGATTTATCTTTAGAGCTCAACTATTTCTCCTCCAATTTTCACTTCATATTCTTTAACTGGAATTTGTTTGCCTGATAATTCAAGCGCCTTGTTTACTGCCCATTTTAAGCCAACACAGCATGGCACTTCCATATGAGCAACCGTCACCGTTGCGATGTTGTTTTGCTTGAAGATTTCCGACAGTTTTTGGGCGTAGGCTCTCGCGTCATCGAATTTTGGGCAGCCTATAATAACCCGTTTCCCAGGCATCAATGTATCGTGGAAGTTTTTGAGCGCGATAGGGGCACAGTCGGCAGCAAGCAGCAGGTCAGCATTTTCGAAGAACGGTGCCTTGGTTGGGACAAGGTTTAGCTTTACTGGCCACTGCGGCTTTTGGGGTGACGAGCTAGCTTGAACGTTTCTGGGCGATGCGGAGACGGCTTTGTTTTTGAGGTGTTCATGCACTTCTTTTTCGTTGAAGGGTTCTGCTTCGCTCTCCGTTATGGTTATTGCTCCCTGAGGACATTCCCCCAAACAGGCGCCTAAACCGTCGCAGTAGGTTTCTTTGATTATTTTTGCTTTGCCGTTTACTATTTGAAGTGCGCCTTCTGCACATTTGAGGATGCAGTTGCCGCATCCAGTGCATAATTCTTCGTTTATGTTCACGATTTTTCTCTTAGCCATTTTAGTCTTCTCCTCTTAGGCATTCTCCGCCTGTAGGGCAGAATTTTTGAGCGTGGTTTTCGATGGCTGCAAAGATGGGAGTTAAGGTTTCTTCGTTCACTGTGTAGATGTGTTTTTTGCCCTCTCTTTTGATCGTGATGATGTTGCATTGGAGCAGTGGCTTTAGGTTGTGGGAAATCATGCTTTGTTCTTGTCCGAGGGCTATTGCCAGGTCGTTTACGCTCATGGGTTTCTGCATTAACTGTTCGATTGCGGCGAGTCTTGTGGGGTTTGCTAGGTTTGTGAAGAAACGGTAGCAGATTTTTGTTAGTCCTTTTTTCATTATCCTACATCTCGCCATTAACAATCGTATGAATTATATTTCATATGAAATATTATTCATATAAACTTGCTGGTCAAAAAACAAAATTCGATTACACCCATTGCTCAAAACCGAAGCAACATTGCGGTTACTCCCCGCATCAACGTTGATTTTCCTAAATCCAATATTGCAAATTTCTGCTCCACTTGTTTTTGCAGCAATTTTAGGGCGAACAAAGAGGGGATGAAACGAACTTTTATTAGGCAAAGTTAAACTAACCTGTTTGGTGTGATGGCAATGGCGATACCTATTGGCGAAGAATTTGATGACATTTCTGAAATTTACGATTCCACGCGGCCAGCGGCAACAGAGGCTGAACTCCGCGCAGTTTCAGTTGAGCTTGGCGACTGCTGCTTAATACTTGATGTGGGCGTTGGAACGGGAAGGTTCTCGAAGCCTCTTTCAGATCTTGGATTTGAAATGGTTGGAATAGATTTGTCCCGAAAGATGCTGGCCAAGGCAAGACAGAAAGGAATCCGTAACCTCATATTGGCAGACGCCAACAACATGCCATTCAAGGACAGAACATTTGACGCTTCAATAATAGTTCACGTTCTCCATCTGCTTCCGAACTGGCTAAGCGTCATATCTGAAATGGGTCGTGTAACAACAGGTAAAGTTGCAGCATTACTAGGCACTGGGCAGGGCGAATGGGGTAGAACAACGAATGTTTCAGGCAATTCGGCGTCTCCGTTTTACTCGGAGTTTTGGGTTCGCTACGCACGATTAAGAGAGGAAATGGGTTATCCACTGAAGCGGAACAGGCGCATGTGGCAGAACGAAGTGGAGATTCGGGAAAAACTGCCTCCGACGAAAATTATAGAGGTAAGCAATGAAGTCGTAACGACAAGTCTCGGCGAACTCATGACGAGGTTTCAACAAAGGCCTTATTCTCTGCAACGTGACATACCGCTGGATGTGCATAACAAGATAATCCAGAAACTTTTGGACCCCACGCAGAACGATGGCACGACTGATGCGGAGGCGGCGTCTGTTCTGCGAAACAAGCAGGTAACGAGGCGGGTAATCAGGGAACTTGCCATTTGGCAACCTGACCAAATAACTCCAAAATAACCCGTTCTTTCAAAATCCCGGCGGGCAAATTTTGGAAATTAGCCAATTGATGTTTTTTGGTGATAGGCAAAAATACAAGGGGTATCCCAAGACAATGGGATAGGAATGTTGAAATCCGAGTTTGGTTGGATAAAAGTCAACGGAGTCATGTATGAAAACGACATAATTCTTCATGCCGATGGAAAAGTAACAAAAAGGAAGAAGAAGAAATCCAAAGATCTCAAGCCACTCTACGGGCACACACCCCTTTCTGAACATGAACTTGATTTTCTTTCGAAAGAAAAGCCTGAAGTCGTGTACATCGGGGTGGGTCATCAAGCAGCTCTTCCCATCACACCCGAAGCTGAGGGCATCCTCAAAAAATATGAAACCGTCATTCTGCCAACACCTGAGGTGGCCGAAAAAATAAATCAGGAAACTAGAAAGATGGTCGCGTTAATCCACGTCACATGTTAATTGCAGCTGCGATTCATATGCAACTTCATCATAGCCCTGTGTTGACCGCTTAATTTTAATGCCTCGGCGTTCTCCATATTTTCCTTGGGAAGAAGAGTTGTTGAAAAAGCCGTGACGAGGGCTCAAGTTGTCCTATTAATAATCATCCTTTTAGTAGGAGCAGTCAGCGCATATTATTTTGTACAGAACGGCTTGCCCAAAAGCAATAGCCATTTGACCCCCAGCGCACAAGCCACGCCAACTTTTAGCCCATCGCCAACCTCTAGCGTATTGCCAACTCCTACTCCGGCGGCAACACCCTCACCTGTAAATGCAGGTTCTTTAACAGTTGTTTCAGTCAATATTCTTCAGCCCTACAACCCCGGCGGACCAACAGTTGAAGTCACCTTGAAAAACAATGCAACGACCCCAGTCACTAGCCTTCAAGCGGTGTTATCGCTATCTGGGCGCAACTACACCTACGATTTCAGCGGCATTTCTTCAAGCAACCCGCTTTTACCAAATCAATACGCATCCCAGACACAAACTCTGTTAAACGCTGGATTTAACTCGAACCAAACCTACCCGCTGGAAATCACGGGCACTCTGCAAAACGGAACCTCCATCAACTATACCGCGCCCGTAACAATAACCCAAAGCTCTCAGCCAGTTGCGTATGGCGGAAACGGAACTCTCGAACTCACCATGACCCTCGAAAAAACCTCATTCATCTTGGGCGAACCAGTTAACCTGACGTTAACAGTTACAAACATCAGCGACCAGACCATAAGCTACGTGCACACGGGATTAGATTTTGATTTCCAAGTTTACAACGACACAAACAATCTGGTGTATCAGTGGTCAAATTTCATGGGTATAGCCCAATTCGTCACCCTTGAGCCGCTTCAGGCTGGAGCGAGTATGTCAGAAAACTTTACGTGGCAGCAGACATGCAATTTCAACCTCCAAGTCAACGGAGACCCCATCTCGCCAGGCACATACAATATAGTAGGCGAAACTGGCCCGACGTATGGAATACAGACAACACCGATACAACTCACAATCGCCTAACCAGCAGGCTCTGCAACGAAAATATTTCGTGTTAAAATAGTGATGACCGATAAAGGTGACGGCGAACTGGCTTGAGTCACCCGAATGTCATTTTCCAGAAAATCCATGAATTAAGAACAAAGGGCAGAAGCAACATCCAAATCGTGTCTCCCAAGCAACGCAGTTCCCTAGTTAGCTTTTCAGGTGATTTCTTTTCGTTTGTATCTCGCTTAAACGTCGCTGTGCAAAAACCAAAATTAACGCAGCTATCCAGAGCCAAATTCTAACTTGTGTACCCAAAAACTGGATCGACCAAAACACTGGAATTGTAGAGATGAAAAAAATGGCGGAAGACAGGAACCAGCGGTTACTTTCTGTTTTAAATGATCCGCATAAATCTTGGGGAACGAGTTTTCGGTCTTCCGTGGCTATCTCGTTACAGAAGAGCCCAAGCATTAGCGTCATTCCGCCGATGTCGAAGGCGAAGAAGGTGGATGCCGTGTTAAGAAAAGAGAAGGTTTCAACGCCGGTTATGAAACTTTGAAGCAAGTTGTATAAGAACGGCTCAATAGCTACGCAAAACAGAAGAATAATGTTTGCTAAAATGGTTCTGCGTCTCTCTATGGGCAGTACAGACATGATTCGAGTGTAGTGCATCCATGTTGAAATGAGAATGTAGAAGCTGAAGGCGAAGGTTGCGACGTCCTGATATATTGCGAGGCTCGTCTTCGGCGGGTTGGTTACAAGCGTGATTGCTCCGATGGATAAAGCGAGCCCAAATATCAGGTCTGAGAGCCCTTCAATCCTTGGTTTAGGTCTTGGCGGTTCAAGCTTCTCATTTTCTGACAGATGGACACCAAGTAAACTTTGCATTTGCCTTAATATCAAAATTGCGCCTGTAGACTGACTGGTCGAAAAAAAGCTGTTTTGCCTATTTGACTATTAAACCATTTTATTTTTCGATTGAGATTTTGCTAACTCCAGCCTCTTTCCCCAAAATAACCACGTGATCAGCTTTTCCAGCAAACGCTTCACTGTGTGTGACCGCGATGATCTGCTCTATTGCTTTAAATCGGCTGATGGCTTCAGCTAACCGCTCTATGCTGCCGTCTTCGCTTCCCAAGTTCTCAGTGGGTTCATCAAGCATAAGCATGCTTAAGCCGTGGCCAGTCCGCGACTGCATAATCAGTTGCCCCAAGCCTAAGCGGTAAGCAAAAGCCAAAAGCGTGCGTTCCCCACCTGAAAGATTCGAAACTTCCCGTTCAACCCCCATCTCGCTTTTCACGTAGGGCGTGTAGGTTTCATCGATAACCACGTTAAGCAGCGGCCCTTCCCCACCGACTAACCCGTCAAGCACCTGCTGAATATAGTTGCGCAGCACCTTCACAAACTCACTTCGAAGCTTCGGCTGAATACTCCTGTAAGCCTCACGGATCGCACCTAAAACCTCAACTGTTCTGCGGATCTTCTCCATGCGCTCAAGTTTTTGCTGCGCAAGATCTATCCTCTCTTTGGTTTCGTCTAAGCGTTTAAGAAGGTCTGCTTTGCGGTTCTGTTTAAACCGCAGCTCTGAAGTTAAATCGCAATATTGCTGATAGGATTTGTCGCGGTACAAGCGGGCACCGTCGAGTTCTGAAAGATTGAACCGGCCGATTTCAAACTGCACCTGCCCAACCTGCACGTTCAAGTCTGCCTCAAGCCTTTGCTTTTCCTCCAACTCGCTTGACAGGCTCTTAAGGTTGTTTTCTTCCTCAGCCAGCCGGCCCTTAAGGTCCTCAGCTCTTGTCAAGCAGTTCTGCAGGCTCGAGAAAGCTTCAGAAGCGGCAACTTTGGTTTTCTGCAGAGCATCAATTTGCAGCCTAAGTTGACAGATTGCTTTTTCGCGCTCAACATTTTCCCGCTCAATCCTCGATAACAGGCCGCTTTTGTATTCGCCGTCGAGGGGCTGTATGCACAGTGGGCACTTGCTTTCCCGTGCTAACGATGCAGCTCTTTTTTTGTCTTCACTGAGGTTTCTGGATGTGGCTTCTTGGTCAGCTTTCAAATTGCTGATTTCCTCGTCAAAACCGTTTAAACATGAATGCAGCATTTCAGGCGGGTGATCGGTTGGCAGTCCAGCTTGCTTTAGCTTCTCTAAACAGACCTTTATTTGGGAATCATATGAAACTTGGCGAGAACGAAGATTTTCAAAAATTGTTTTTTTGTCTTCAATGCGCTGGTTTAACGAAGCCAAAGTTTTACCCATGTTGACGGCGTCGGAGTGCAGCCTAGCCTCTTTTCGTTTAAGCTCCTCAATAGCTTGCCGCTTCTCCTCTAGCGTCTTAAGCTTGAGGTCGGCTTCATCTAACGCTTTCTTGGCAACAACCAGTTTCTGTGCTGAATCGTCCAGTTCCATTTCAAGAAGCGTGTATTCTTCCGTGGTTCGGTTGTATTCGTTGCTGAGTTTCTCAATCGCGTGCGTGTCTGGGTCTTTCTCGTAAAAGACAAGTTCGTTTTCGTAGTCACGCTTGTACTGGGCGATGTTTGTCCATGCTGCTTCATAATCCGATAAGCCGAACAACTCGTCAAGCCGTGTTTGCCTGTCGCGGGGTTTGGCGTCAAGCAGTTCTTTGAGGTGTTCTTGCCTAAACCAAACTATTTCGCGGTAAAGATCCCTATCTAAACCAGTGATTGCTTTGAATTGTTCAGCGATGGCGTCGGTTTTCATGCTGGCAACAAGCTTCTCGTCCTCGTAGAGTTTTAGTTCTTCAAAGTTCTGGTTGATGCTTTTGCCTTTCCTTTTTAATCCCCTTGTAAGCTTGTAGGTTCTTCCATTTTGAGTAAACTGAACAGTGACCCGCCCATAATCCGCGTCTTCACGCAGCAAATATTCAAAACTTCTGCCTAAGGAGTCGCCGAACAGGGCGAAGTCAACGGCGTACAACACGCTGGATTTTCCGCAGCCTAAACCGCCCACCAGACAGTTAAAGCCATGGGTGAACGGCACGGTAGATTTAACGTGACTGCGAATGTTCTCCAACTGCACGATTTCAATTTTCATTTAGCCAGCTCCTCAATGGCTTGCTTGACCTTCTCATCTTGCTTTCGATTTAGTGGCTCAATAAGGCCAAGCGCAGAACGCGCAATTCTGTCAGCTTCCTCTTTGCCATAGCGTTCCGAGAAAATCTGCTGAAAATACTCGAAAGCTTTTGTCCTCAAATCTTTAAATTCGCTTTCAAAAATGGACCGTGCAATTTCGTCTGAAACCGCTGTTTCCTTCAGCAAAACAATTGGGTGAACAAGCAACGCCTTCTCGCCTGCACCCCGTATTTTGCCTATGTCAACTTCTGAGCGGCTGGCTTCAACTGGCAAGGTGCCCTTCAAAATCGGAATAATAACTGCTCCTTCGCAATCATTTTCCCTTACTGTTTGGGTGGCTAACTCGGTGATTTTTGTGGAAGTCATTGCGTTAAGATCTAAGTCTAAAATGACAAATCTGCGGGTTGAAGAGAGCTCGATGGGTTCTGGATCTACTTCGCCCGCCGCGTTTACTTTAACATGCAGAAACCCCTTCGGATTCTTCGCTTCACGGTAATCAGCCGTTTCTGTGCAGCCGCTATATGATAATAAACCGTCTTTGAACTTATCCATGAAGCGTTCATGCACGTGCCCCGCAGCATAATAATTGAAGCCGCCCGGCAAAAGGTCCGGAGAAAGTTCAGCCTCAATATACGGCGGCTTGACGTTTGGCAGGTCAAGGGCTCCGTGAAAAACGAAAATGTTGAAAAGCCCGCTCCGAGGTGAGGGCGGGTTTTCCTCCATGAACTTCGGCAGCGCCTCGTCTGTTTTGTGTTTGTTGTGGAAGTTCGGTATGCCGTAGACGTAGCAGCAGTCGGGTTTGCGCCAGCAGGCGCCGCTGTGCCGTGGCAGATGATGGATCAGCCCTGCGCTGTCCAGCGGATATAGGATTGTGCCTGTTATCGTGTTGGGCGCGGAATCGTGTGAGCCGTCAACCGTTAAAACTGGGATGCCTGCGTCTTTAAGCCGCTTAAAACTTCGAATCGTGTTTTCTAAAGTGACGTTTGATGGTCTTGCCTGATGGAACAAGTCGCCGGCGATAATCATGAAATCGGGTTTCAACTCGATTGTTCTGTCAACCACTTCGGCGAACGCGTTGTCGAAGTCTTGTCGTCTAGCTTCAAGCCCATACTGTGCATAGCCCAAATGCAAATCGGCGGCATGAACAAAGCTAAACGGCTTCAACTTAACTGTCTCTCTCCTGTTCCCCTTTCACCTTGATTAGCGTCTGCCTATTTTAAAGCATTGTTGCAGGGGCAGAGTTTAGGTGATTTTTGCTGTTTTGAGGGGAAAAATTTAAACCATCATGTGCATGTATGAGTGAAAAGGCGTCCTAATTAGATGAAATGCCAAATATGCAACCAAGAAACTATCCTTCCGTTCCACTGCCCCTTCTGCGGCGGACAATTCTGTAGTGCACACCGCTTGCCGGAAAACCACCAGTGCCCCAGAATCGATTTTGCCCGTTCACAAAGACAAGAACAAGTCATTACGCCCCAGGCATACAATAGCTATCAATATTCGTACAATATGGGTCAGCCCAGACGCCAGAGAGACATAACCACGAGCCCAAAAGAAATAAAACACCTAGCTGTTGCAGCTGCACTTATCATAGGCATTGGTTTTTCCATCGGATTGTACGGAAGATATTTGGGCGGTTTCAATTTTACGTGGACTTGGGTTTTGATGGCTACTTTCGCCGCCATACTAGTAGTCTCTATGTTGACGCATGAATTTGCTCATAAAATCATGGCTCAAAAAAACGGTTTGTGGGCAGAATTCCGCTTAACAACTTGGGGTGTAGCCTTGACTTTTGTTTCTATATTTTTGCCTTTCAGAATGATTGCTCCAGGTGCCATGATGATCGCCGGCACTCCTAACGGCGACGAAATAGTTAAAATATCAATCGCAGGTCCAATAACCAACCTAATCTTCTCAAGCGCTCTTGTTGCAGCAGCGTTCTCTTTGCCTGCCTCTGGGTTTGCTGGCATATTGTTTTTCGCCGGTTACATCAACGCTTTCATGGCAGTCTTTAACCTGATTCCCTTCGGAATTTTAGACGGGTACAAAATCTTCAGTTTCAACAAGAAACTTTGGGCTTTAGTCTTCATCCCAAGCGCTATTCTAGCATTAGTAACTTTCCTGTACATCTAAAAACAAAAATCTTTTCTTTTCGGTATCCTATCAAAGGCAACCAATGCTTATCCACAGGTTTCTCGAAGGCTGAAGTATCCAAAAACGAGGCTGGTTACACTAAAAACTTTAGAAGTTGAAAATGGGAAAAGAAGTTAAATCTTCAAGTTTAGATAAGTTCGATTGTGACATGGACTTCTTCAGGCACACGGATGCGCATGATTCTTCGCATAACCCGCTCTTCCGAGTCAATGTTGATTAATCGTTTGTGAATGCGCATTTCCCACCTGTCCCACGTGGCGGTTCCTTCGCCCGACGGCGCTTTCAGAACGGGCACTTTGAGCCGTTTTGTAGGTAATGGTACTGGACCGTTGATTTTTACGCCTGTCTTCTGAGCGATGCTTTTCAGCTCTCCGCATACCTCTTCAAGTTTGCCGTAATCTGTGCTTGTGAGGCGAATTCGTGCTTTTCTTACCATCTTGGTCCATCAATCCATTGTTTTGCCGTTTAATATACGTTGGTGACTCCTTAGAGATTTAAGCGGAACATAAAAACCTATCTGCCATTTTCCAAATTTGATCTATAGTTTTGGAATACGCCGAATTTTTTAGTTTGCGGATGAAACGCTTCTAAACTGGATAAGCTCTGTTTTCTGATAATTTGAGGAGAACGCCCCCCACAATATTATTTTTAAAACTACTCGGAATAAGTATCTAGCAAAATATAACTTCGTATTAGATTTGGGAAAAAACAGAAAATTCTTTCGCAAAACTTATATGTATCCATGCAATCTACTGCGGCACTTTTTCTGCAAAGTCTTTTAAGCAAGTTGATAACAAACAGGGCTCTGTTGAGCAAGAGCATTCAGTCTTCTTACTCAATAAAAAATATAATAAGAAGGAAAATAAAAATGCAAAACCTGAAAAGCAAAACTTTGGCTATTTTGATTGCTTTGATTCTGACAGTTTCTATAGGAGCTTCAATGTCAATAATACCTGGTGCCAGCGCGCACAGTCCACCTTGGACCATCACAGATCATGCATACATCGCCCTTTCGCCAAATCCGATAGGCGTCGGTCAAACTGAAATAATTACTTTCTGGACCGCCCAACCCTTGCCTAATGCAGCTCTTACAAATAACATAAGAAAAGAGAACTATACACTCACTATAACGTTGCCTGACAGAACAACCACTTCCCAGTTCTTTTCGGTAGTTGCTAACCCTGGCGGTGTTCAAACGGTTACATACGTACCTTCAGAAACAGGCAATTACACATTTGCATTCAGCTTTGGAGGAATGACGTATCCGACCCTGGCACAAGTAACATCGACAATAACCCTCACAGCGGCAATTCAAGCTTCAATCAACGCTTTTGCCGGAGACACCTACACGCCTGAAACCGCAACGACGTCACTCACCGTACAACAACAACCCATACAGAATACCGTTTATCCGCTTCCTTCAGCCTACTGGACTCGCCCGATAGAGGGTGAAAACATCTACTGGTACACTGTCGCATCGAACTGGCTCGGACCATCCTCGGCTCAATTAGGCACATACCAACAGAGCGGCTACAATAACTTCCAGAATTCTGGCACAGCACCCAACTCGGCTCACATATTGTGGACAGTTCCCATTGAGATGGGTGGAGTTGTCGGCGGAAGCAACACTGGAGTGCCTGGAGCAAGCTTCTACTCGGGAAGTTCATATGAACCCAGATTTTACAACGCAATAATTATGGATGGATATCTCTACTTCAAAATGCCTCTAAGCGATGAAGGCTCACCTCTGGTAGTAAATGGTGTCACTTATGCAGGTGCTTATGTCTGCTTAGATTTGCGCACTGGAAAAGTCGTATGGTCAAATTCTAACGCCATATTCAACCCAACATGGGGGCAATTATACAATGAAGTTGACCCGAACCAATCAGGCGTCATCCCGAGCGGATACTTGTGGCAGAGCTTTACTGTAGCTGCAGCAGTCACAAACGCCGCAGGCAGCACGGTTACACCCGCCAACGTAACATGGATAGCTTACGACGGCTTCACAGGCGACTGGGTAATGAATATAACAAACGTTCCACAAGCTGTAACCGTTTACCAACCGAGCAGCAACAGCGTTTTAAGCGGCTCAATGCTAAGCGAACAGACTACATTAGCTGCAATGGGTAATAGTGGTGAACTGCTAATTTATGTCCTCGACTACAACACTGCTACTCAAACAGGATGGCTAGGTCTTTGGAACACAACCCAAATAATCTATAACCCAGCTTCACCATCAAGCCCCTATCGACCTCTGGGACAAATATTTAACGGCGCCCTATCAACCTCATACACTTGGAACGTGACAATAAACGGCGACTTAAACGGACTTGCTGTCAATGGAACTGCGGCGAATGGAGTTTCTTTAACTGGACCCTCAATGTTTGCGGTTTTCCCAGGTGACCTAATATTCGGTGCAAGCGGTGCTTTAAGTGCGAGCCAATTTACTCAAAATCCATTCACGATGTGGACAATTAATCTGAACTCAACCATTGGCACAGTAGGAAATATTTTGTGGGTACAAAACTACACAGCTCCAAACATAATGAACGGCAACTCCAATTTAGGAAGCTACACAATAAAGTTCGGACCAGTAGACCCAACAAACGGCGTCATCACCTTAAACGTCGGAGAAACAATGGAGTGGTACGGCTACAGCTTAGCTACTGGAACCCTGCTATGGGGTCCAACAACTACGCCATTTCCAGACGGCTTTCAATATTTCGGTAGCGGAAGAGGCGTCAACCAATACTGCACTGCGGCTTACGGCAACATTTACGTTCAGGGCTTTGGCGGAGAAATCTGGGCATACGACACAGCTAACGGAAATCTAATTTGGCAATATGGTAACGGCGGGGAAGGCAACAGCACCAACGACGGAATCAACTCGCCTTGGGGTCTATTACCCACCATGATTACCGCAGTCTGCGACGGGATGGTCTACGGCTACACCACACAACACGGCAACGGCGCACAATCACCATACTACGTAAACGAATTTTTCTTCTGCCTTAACGCAACAACTGGCCAGCAAATTTGGACTCTTCTGGGCATGGGTACTAATGATGGAGGCGCAGGAAATCCAGCAGCCATCATTGCAGACGGCGAACTAGTGTTCCAAAACATGTATGACAACCAGATTTACGCTGTCGGCCAAGGACCAAGCGCCACTACAGTACAGGCACCGCTCACTGCTATCACAACTGGGGACAAAGTAACCCTACAGGGCACAGTTATGGATATTTCCGCGGGCACACAGCAAGGCGAGCAGACCGCTGACTTCCCGAACGGTGTTCCATGCGCTTCTGACGCAAGCCAAACACAATGGATGGAATACGTATACATGCAGAAACCCGAACCCACCAACTTCACCGGCGTTACAGTAACGTTGACTGCAATTGACCCCAACGGCAACTACATCAATCTGGGCACCGCCACAACTGATTCAAACGGCTTATACAGCTACTCCTGGCAAACTCCAAACATACCAGGCATGTACACAATAACCGCCACATTCTCAGGAACGAACTCTTACTGGGGATCAAACGCGCAAACCGCAGTGACTGTAACAAACGCTGCTTCAGCTACTGCCGCACCTACAGCAACACCGACATCAGCCGCTGACCTATACTTTGTTCCTGCAATCGCCGGCATATTAGTTGTAATCATTGTGGGCTTCGTTGTTTTAGCTTTGTTGATGCTTAGAAAACGACCATAAAAACGCAAACAAAAATCAACTTTCCCCTTTTTTGTTCTAAAAGCAATTATAGTTCTCTCAACACTGGTTCCCCGTTTCAAAGGCGGCGGCTGAGGTTGGTTGCAGTGCGGTTTATGACTACGGAAGCAGTAACATTTCTTGTCAATCCTGTTGCCATAATGTCATAGTTCGTTCCTGTTTATACTTGCAGGAATCATTTCTGTTCCCTTAATTGAGCTCCTATAGTCTGCCATGAGATTTTCGAAGTTGAACATGCTTGCACCTCCATTGGTCAGAGTCAGGTTTACGGTTTCGCCGGGTGTAAATCCTGTTCCAGCAACTTGGAATGTGTTTTCCGTTGCCGGCATGCTGCCAAAAAGCACTTATGTATGCAATTGCTATCTTTTGAATACGTGAACGTTGATGACGCTTAAGCCTTTAGCTGTAAGAATACCTTCAGAAGTCGAAAAAGAAATCAGCGAAATCGTCGCAGAAGAAAAAATTGACAAAGCGACAGTAGTTAGGAATCTTCTCGAAATAGGCCTCGCTGAATGGCGCAAGCAAACCGCACTTGATCTTCTGCAGAAGGGAAAAGTCACTTTTGCTAAAGCTGCGGAGATTGCGAAGCTTTCGCTTTGGGAGTTTGTTGACCTTGTTAAGCAGCGCAATATTGAATGGGTTAGACTTACGCCGGAGGAAGTAGAAAAGGATTTTAAGGAAGCGTCGGCGGCGAAGTGCAAGTGAAGCCGCTGGTTTTTGACTCTACTCCTTTGATTTACTTGACCAAGGCTGGGCTTAGCAGAGTTTTTAAAGAATTGGAAGGTGAAAAGTTGACGTCGCCGCTGGTTAAAGGGGAAGTTGTTGATGCAGGCAGAAACAGGGGTATTCCCGATGCAGTTGTTCTGGATAAGCTGTTTGCCAATGGGGTCTTCAGAGTCTGCGAACCTACAGACAAGCCGTTCTTGACCCGATTGCTCAATACTAACGGGCTTCATTTTGCCGACGCGGAGGTTTTAGCTCTTGCCCGTGAGCATGAGGGAGTTGCGGTGATTGATGACGAAGTGGGTAGGAAGACTGCGAAGGTTTACGAGATTGACTATGCCGGTTCACCCTACGTTTTAATGAGGGCAGTCTGTGAAGGGCTCATTTCAAAAGCGAAGGCTAAACAGGCTGTTAACGATATGGTTTCTCTGGGTTGGCGGTGCAGTGTTGAAAGCTACATTAAGATAATGGAAGTTTTAGAGAAACTGTAGGGTTGAACATTAGCAAGCAAAACGATAATTCTTTAAAGCATCGGCCGCCCGCAACACCCACATCTACGCCAACTTCTCATCCACCTGCATCCGCCCAGTCCCCGACAGCGTCACTACAACCTACATCTACCACATCAGCTTCAACCGCACTGACGGTTCCCGAGTTCCCATTAGCCGCTATCTTCACTGCTTTTGTTTTGGCAGTTGCATCCGCGGTAATATTCTGCTTTAAGAAAAAAAATAATTGCCCAAAAATAATAACAACATCGATTTTTTTAAGCTCTACTTTTTAAAAGCTAAAATTCTCAAGATGGCAGAGGGTATTTTGAGGAGGGTCCTGTTTCGCTTTGTTGGTTCGTTGTAATCTGATAATGAAATACAAGTTTACCAATATTGCAAGTAAAAATAGTGCCAACGTAAAGTTTGGGTAGATTGCAATACCATTAACATATATCCCACCTACTTGAACATACCATGGAAAGTTGGCTATTATGTTTACGGGTTCAGGGTTATATGTGATTAGAGTGGAGAATTCAAGCCAATCAAGAAGTACGTACAGAACAACAAATATAACATTGACCAAAAAGATTAGTTTCAATTGTTTAATCATGTTAGTCAACATTGGTATTGTTTTGACCTTGCTTAAAAGATTTTATTCTCAATAGAATTAGGGGACTATACACCCAACCGTGGGAAAGGTCTACTTGCTTAAGTTAGCGGTTTTTCGGTGCCTAACTATCACAGCGACAGAAAGCACTGAAAGTAGCAAAGGAAGAACTATCAAAGCTTGAAACTCGGGTACTGCGGAGCTTGGAGCATTAACCGTAACTGCGGTAGCAGTAGAGTTCACAGCTACTCCAGTGGAATCCGTCACCTCAAGCATGAAGGTCCAGTTGCCCGTAGGCGAGTGTTATCCATAAGAAGAATCTCAATAATGCTTAAGATGTTTTTAGGTTTGAAAAAAAGTTGCAATTTTAGGGGGTCAACCAAGGCTGAAAATCAAACTTGACTTTGCATTTGGCCTTCTCCATTTTCCAATCAACCGTTTAAGATTAATATGCCAATGTTGGTGTCGCGGTGCAGTCACAAGAAACGTGACATGGTCGATGCAGCATGCGTGAGACCTTTCAAAATTACCCCACAGAGGGAAAGAAGTTTGTCTGAAAATAGAGTGCGATGAAAAGTTTTTTCAAAGAAAAAAATGGAAAAAGAGATTTTTTTGTTGCGCGTTTATGGTCGTTTTCTAAGCATCATTATTGCCACTAAAGCGAGGACTATTATGATTAAGACGAATAGTCCAGCGATTGCAGGAACAAAGTACTTGTCGGCGGCAGATGTCGGTGATGCAGTGGGTGCAATTGGTGTTGATGGAGGCGCGTTGGCATATAAGTATGTGTCAGCAGAGGATCCATAGTATGCATCTGTGCCTGCGAAAGTGGCGGTAACTGTGTAGTTGCCTGTGATGTCAGGTGTCCAATTGTAGCCAAATGTCCCCTGCGCATCAGTTGTGGTTGTACCGATTATTCTGTTGTTGCCGTTGGAGTCGAGAACGCTGATTGTAACTGGAACTCCAGTTATGTTGGTTGGCATTGGCTGTTGCTCGTAGACTGCTTCCATGAATTGGCTCATGCTTGAGTCAGACACGCATGGTAATCCATTGGGGAAGTTTGCTGCTACTGCTTCTTGTTGTGAGCCTGCTGAGATATCCATTACTGTGCCTGTTATCGTTATTGGGGTAGTGGTTGTCACGCCAATGTCAGGTGCCGAAATAGTGGTTTTGCTTGGTCCTTGTCCCAGAGCGTAGATTAGGTTATCGTATGCGTTAGGCACCACTAAGATTCCGTCTGCAATTGCTGTGGAAGGATTATTTGAATTTGGAAAGTCAAGTATGTTCCATACTTCTTGTCCTGTGGTAGCATTTAGACAGTATAGTTGTGCTCCATGGAATAGTGGTGGACTATACTCGTGTCCGCCCATAACGTAGACAAATCCGCCGGCGACACAGTTAATGAACCATGTAGGAAATACGTTGTATGGCGTTTCATATGTTCCGTTTCCAGTATTCCAAATCCATGCAGTAGCACCTGTAGTAGCATTCAAAGCGTAAACATAGCCTCCCAGGTCATCCGTAAAGATGAGACCATATGCCATAACTGAACTTGCTGAGTATGAGCCCCATACATCGCCTGCTACGTATTCTGAAACTGGACCCCATAATTGCGCTCCTGTATTGATGTCAAAAGCGCTTATTGTCTGCGTTTCATAAGTGAACTCAGTGTATACTCCATTATTACAAGCGGTAGCTGCCGATAGTCTAGCATTCGCTGCTTCAGTGCGGTTTACAATCCATAGCTGTGCCCCTGTATCTAAGCTGTAACCTGCTTCGATTTGCCAGCCTTCTCCCCAGCCAAGTTGACCAGATCCATATACGTCTGGAGCGCTGATTAAAAGAAGTGCATCGCCAGTAACTATTGTATAAGACGGAAAGCCCAAAGATGGAGAAATTGTCACGTTTGTTCCGCTTGGTTCAGTGAATTGAGTAGCTATTGGTTCTTTCCACATTATCCCTGATGTGTAAGAAATGTTTGCTCCCTGTGTAGGTCTCCACATAGCATTTAAAGCAGTAACGCCGGGTATGTAGCCCGTTGGATAGTCGATAGCTTCACTAGCGTTCCAACATACCAGCATTGAGCCGCCAACTGGAGTAGTTACATTTACACCTTGGACTAGTTGTGTGCCAGCAGTAGCATTAATTGAGTACCCTACTAAATCCCCTGATGAATCTGGAACCATATCGATGCTTCCAGGAACACCGTAAATGCTAAGTATAAAGTTGCCAGTCATTGCATCATACATCGACCAGACAGAGCCGCCCGTTCCGACGCCGCTGCTGCCCCATAAGTATGCGAGACCACCGTATTGATTAACCGAAACGTAATCAAGTATTTGCCCAAGTCTTAATACGCTTGTAGTAATGTTCTGCACCCATAGCGTTTTTCCTGTGAACAAATCAACGGCTACCCAGCCTTCAACCTGATTCGAACTTCCTGGAACTAGATTGTAGTAAAGTACTCCGTTTAAGATTACGGGTGGTGCAAATTTAGGTTCATACTGCGATGCTGAATAAAAGTTAGTGTACTCTTCTGAGCCTTGAGGACTTCCATAGGCTCCTCCGATTAATCCTCCTTCTGCAAACGGTGCTGTCCACATTATATGAGCAGTTGATGGACCCGTTGAGTATGGATTGAAGTTCTCGCTAGCATTGTATTCACTGTTAAGTCTGAGCTCCATCCCAGTTCCAAGCCAGTTTCCAGTAATAGAGTACCAGCCAGTATTCATGTTATTCACCGGGGTTTCCCAGTAGGTTGTCGGGAGCGGATTGGACGGATAAATCGCTATGGGCTGTTGCTGGACCATTAGGGTTTCTGGGTCACTAATACTAGGCTCAAAATAATCACCAATAGTCGGGAAACTGGCATTAGTTTGCCCCGGAGAAAGATTATTGCCCGCTAATATTTGACCTGGAAAGTTGAAAACGAAAGTATAGTTGCCGAGCTCTTCAGGTATATACGTGGTGTAAGTTCCTCCAGTATCATCGGAAATAAATGGTCCCAATGTTGTAGTCGTTCCATCAGGCTTTGTAACCTGAATTGTAAAATTCATCCATCGATCGCCGTAGAGTCCGCTGGCGTCTGGGACTGCCTTGTCAATCCACATGTTAATGTATGCCGTTTGTCCGATTCCGATGGGGGAAGGTCCGACATTAATGAAAGCGTAGGTTACAATGTCTATTTTTCCCGGTGCCAAAGTTTGTCCATTAACATCTACGATCAGTATTGTTGAAGCTCCAATTAAAAGTGTCAAGAATATCGCAATCAAAATAGCTGCAGTTCTGTTTTTAACAATTTTCATTTTTCTTTTCCTCAATTTTATTACTATTGAGCAAGAACCATAAGTGTTCCAACTCAACAGAGCAGCTATTTTGTTATCAACTTACTTAAAAAACTTTGCAGAAAATAGTTAATCCACAATATAAAGCCAAATATAGACATTAAGCGTGGCGCTTCCAAAAAACTCAACCTTAACTCACCCATTCATAATTGGCCAAAAAAACCAAATGAAAACAAGGTAAAAAAATAATCAGATTCTGGCCGTATCAAATAAAAAAGATCCGCGGTTTGTCTGAGGCAACACCCTACTGAATTAGTTACGAATGTAATACATAAAAGGAATCTCAAAATGCTTAGGCGCCTTAGCTTTGAAGCAAAGTTGCAATTTTAGGGGTCAACTAGGGCTGAGAACGGTCAATAAAGGCTTAGAATTGCTAAAGCTTGAATGATTAGGCTTTTCTCATCGCGAAGATGTGAAGGAATTAAACGTAAATATAACGTAACTGAGCCAACACTCCACCAAAGGACCGTAAGACTCGAATCAGTCGGCAGCGCCCATTTCGGCTCTAAGAATATGAGACAACCTCAAACAAAACATACAACGCAGAGCACCAGAAAGCTACCATGACAACTGCGTTACAGCTTTAGATTAGCTGCAGCCAATTAAAGCGGTCCACGCCCTCAAATCCTAAAAGGCTCAGACTCAGACATGTGTATTAATACTTCATACGCCTTAAATTTGAACAACTTTGTAAATAAATAGCCAGGTGCGCAGTTTAATGTATTGTCCATCTTGCGGCAAGCAAGTTCAAGAAGACGACCATTTTTGCCCGTTTTGCAGTAAACCCCTTAACCAGCCCTCACGCAACCCTTCACCCCCGCTGTAGAGGTTGAGGTTGCAAAGTTGTAGCTTGAAGAAGTCGCATTACTAATTGGTGAGTACAAAGATGCGTTCGGGGCTTCACTAAATCACTGATACACGTAGGGCGAAGCGCCCGTTGTGACAGCGGAAGATAAATGTAAAGTCTGACCCAGAACCACTATGCCATTAGGAGAACATACTGTAGGAATGGCCAAATTTTGGGAATCTGATATGACGCTGACGGTGTTGGAAGGGATTGGGGGAGCTAAGGAACTGTAAAAAGTGTTGGTTACGAATACTTATGCTGGTTCTAGGGTGACGTCTATTGCGTATCCTTCGAGGCTGGGTTCGTCTCGTTTTAGCAGGGCTAGCACGAGTTTGGGGACGGCTATGCATCCGTCTTTTCGCATTTTAGCCATAAAGGTTTCTTTGTTGGTGAACCAGCCGGCGACTACGTTTACGGTGACTTTTAAAACTTCGCCCGGCTCCATTTTGTACTGCCAGCGGATTATGCTTGGAATCTGGAGGCGGCTTGCCTTCTTGAGTGTTGTTTTGAAATTTACTCTTTGACTTAACGGCACATGAAATCACTGCCCCAAGATTTTCCCCGCAGCTCGAGAAAACCCGATAAAAATCGAGAAATCCCGAGAAATCTAGACGACGCCTGCAAACGATTTAAGCTTTGCCGCAAAAAAGCAACCCAAAACAAACCCAGCAAAAAATTGCAAAACCACTTTTCTTCTACCAAAAAAATTAATTATTTCTCGCTCACATTCCGCTTCTTTTTAGGATGGCATCGCACTGTTCGGGCGTGAACACTTCTTCTTCGCAGTTGGGGCATCGGAGGGCTTTTACGTTGTGCAGTATGGCTCCGTCGAATTCAAAGTCGAACTCGACTTCCACGTATTCAACGCAGCAGGTGGGGCAGAGAAGCGCGTTTGCCTTGACGCCTTTGGGTTTACTGGGTGAATTTTTTTCCAAGTTCCTCTGCCCAAGCCTCAACCTTAACGGGGTCGGTGTTGTCCAACATGAGTTTGCCCAGGATTTTTATGCGCCCGCCAAAAGCCTCTGTGCTTACGGGTGTGATGTTTGGGTATTTAGTGAGGGTGTTTTCAACGAATTTGGCTTTTGCTTTTTCGTAGCTTCCCGGCGTGCCCCCCCATGAAGAGGAAGTGAAAAAAGCCACTTGTTTGCCGCTTAAGTCGTTTTTTAGAAAGTTTAAGGCTTTTTTGTAAACTCTGCCGCCTCGGACGCCTGCGCCCACGACCACGTTTCTGTACTGGGTGAGGTCAAGCACTTTTTGCTCCTTGAGGTCAACCAAATCCACTTCCAGCTGATATTTGCCGCGCAAGACCTCGGCTATTTTTCTGGCTGCTTCTTCAGTTGCCCTCATTTTACTTTCATAAGCTATTAGAGTCTTGTTTTCGCCCATTTTCTTAAGCACTACTGTGAGGTTCTTCAGCTGCCGCTATTTTGGCGCCGCAGCTATTGCAGAAAACCGCGCCCGAAGGATTCTTCGCAGAGCACTTCGTGCATGCGACGGTTTGCGGCTGCGCAGGTTTTTGCTTCCAATTCTCTTTTGCTTTCTGGATGGCTGAATGCGTTTCTCGGGATGCAATGTTGAATGCTTTCTCAAGCTCGACTCCGGCGCTGTAAAATGCATCTCGCAACTCGTCAGAAGGATAAACAACGTTTGCAGTTCTGCCTTTCACGGTTTTAGTGCCGCATTTTGGGCAAAAGTTAGCGTCGTCAGCCAACACTTCTCCACAGTTAGAACAGTTAACCAAATTCATTCACCACAAACACCCACGTTGAATCCCAATTTAAGCCTTTATTGATTAAGAAAGTCAAGAAGAAAAAAAATAATTCAAAGTTGATGGGGCAGTTTTACTTGAGTTTTTGTTTTGCTTCTCCAATAAGTTTTATTGTCTGCAGTCGCCATGGCTCAAAGTTCTGCGGTGTTGCGGGGTAAGTGTTGTAGTGTGCGCTAAGCTGCCTCATCATCGTTACCGTCATATTGAGCTTTTTGAGAAAACCTACCCGTCTGATGCCTCGGAAAACCCGTTTGGCTGTTTCGGTGATGTTGAGGTGGAAGTCATCGCCCATGCCTGCCTTTAGCACGTCGTCTTCTGTCATGAGTTTCTGGTTCATGCCGTAATTGAGGTCTTCGTCGCTGCAGGATAAGAGGAACATTTTGAAGATGTCCAAAGTTCCCTGTTTTTTCCCGTAGGTTTCAATGTATTTCTTGTTGAAGCCCCACAGCGCCTCTTTTGTCGCGTCGCCTTTGCCCAGCGCCTCAACGATTTGTTTTCCTGAAAGATAGCCGCTGAGCATTGAGGGTCCGATGCCGCCGCCGTGAATTGGATTAACTAGTGATGCAGCATCTCCCACCAACACAACACCGTTAGAAACCATGTTATCTAAAGGTCTGCGGACAGGATCAAACCATGAGCCCCCAGTCAAAACCGTGGATCCCTCAAAAATCGGCTTCTTAAACGCCGTTTCGTAGAGCTGCTGCTTGGGATTTGGGTAGTTTTCGCGCATGCAAGTACCGATGCCAACATTTACCCGTGCGCCGCCCTTGGGGAAAATCCATATGTAACCGCCCGGAGAAGCTTTTTGATTGAGGTAAATTTCGCAAAAAGCCGTGTTCGCCGTTTCCTGCTTAAGCTGGCGGATTTCCCGGTAGCATGCTTCGACATCTTCGTTTGCTATGTCCCGATCTATACCCATCTCCGCTGGGAGCTGCTTGCGAACCATACCAAAGTAGCCCGTAGCATCAACCACAACTTTGCTCCGCAGCTCCGACGTTTTAGTTGTCTTCATGTTTTTAGCGGTTAAACCCACCACTGTACCCTTCTCAATGATGGGGGCGCGGAAGTTCATGTTGTCTTCAAGGACGGCTCCTTCGTCTGTCGCTTTTTTTAGCAGCCATTGCCCGAAAAGCCGCCTGTTAAGCAGGTAACCAACGAAGTCTTTGTCAGCAATAGTGAAAACCGTGTTTTCGTCAGGGGAGTAAATTTTGATTCCGTCGATTTTTGCCTCCAACTCGCCGCCTGTTGGCTTCTCCAACCCCAAAAACTTAAGGTGGTGCTCGCCAAGAGCATCGCCGCAGATTTTTTCGCCGATCTGGTCGCGGGGTTTCTTTTCGACAATGCATACTTTTAAGCCTGATTCAGCCATGGTTTTTGCAGCTAAGCAGCCTGCGGTTCCCGCGCCAACAACTATGGCATCGTATTTCTCCAAGTTTTAACCTCCAATCTTGATGTAATTTGTATACCTTGTTGTATTAGTAAACCCTTATAAATGGTGAAGTGAGCCAAACCACACCGAGTGTAACCCAAATGAGCGCGCCCTTAACCTTAAGCGCCGAATTCAGAAAAATCGTGGAGTCCCGCATGGATCAGGTTCTAAAGGGCGTAGAGGCAACATTCAACCAAATAATAGAAACCCAAAAGATAACTCCCACCGAACTTAAAGAAGAACTGGACAGTTTACAGGAAACCTTTAACCTTCTATTCCAGAAATGGAGCCTCGAAATACTCTACACACTGCTGCTCAAAAACGCCCTCGGGTTCGGCGGCATAAAAAAAATCTTAACCGTTAATTCCCGCACGCTTTCCGATAAGCTAAAGATGCTGCAGATGCACGGGTACATAACGAGAAAAGTTTCTGCCGGCCCGCCTTTGCGCGTGGAGTACTCGTTGACTTCGAAGGGAAAAAACACTGTGCTGCTTTCGCTGCCGCTTCTGTACTATTCGAGCTCCTCGGAAACTATGGCTTAAGCAACTTATTGTCGCTTCGCCTAAACGACTGCTGGATGCTGGTAGTTTCTTTAACGGTTTCAAAAATCATGCATGTAAGCGTCTTCTCTAAACCCTTGATCAGCCGCAGCTTATCCACCACGAACTTGCCGACTGCATCAACGTTTTCAGCGCGAAGCTTCACAAGCAAATCCCAGTCCCCCGTTATTATATGCACTTCTTGAACTTCAGGGAACCGCGCGATCTCCTCTGCCACAACTCGTTGGGAAACGGGTGTGTCATCGGTTTTTGACCTGTATGAGACGGAGGCTAAAATGAAGGCTGCGGTGCCTAAATTGAGTTTTTCGGGGGCTAAAATTGCTCTGTACTGTTTTATTATGCCTTGTTCTTCCATGCGTTTTGTTTTTGCGAAAACTGTGGTTATTGGGGAATTGATTTTTTTTGCTATTTGTTTGGCTGTTAGTTTGCTGTTTTCCTGGATTAAAGCTAAGATGGCTGAGTCTTTTTCATCGAGTTTAATGCTCATATGTAATTATTACATGTTTATGCATTAAAAGCTTGTGTTTTTTGTAATTTACCCATGTTTTATTATAAAAAATTTATTATCTGCGCTGCACAGTGTAATAGCCATAAGCTAACTGAAGTGATTAACTTGAAAGACAAACAAGAAACCGCACAAATAGAAATACCAAAACCACTAGACCAGCTTTCAGCAGCCGAATTAGAAAGAAAAGCCTGCATAGGAAAAATAATGACTTACACGCTAAAAAGCCTCACAACCACATTCGTAAACCAAGGCTACCAGTGGCTGCTCCCAGTAGCCCTAAGCCAAAGCACCGACCCGCTCTGGCCAGACCCAGGCGCATCCATCGAAAAAAGAATCGAAGTAGACATCTACGGCAAACCCGTACGCACAACAGCAAGCATGATCATCCATAAACTCGTTGCATCATCAACCGCATACCCCAAGCTATTCATCCTTTCACCCAACATACGCATCGAGAAGGCAGAGAGGGCTAAAACAGGCAAACACACCTATGAATTCACACAACTTGATTTCGAAGCCAGAGACGCCACCTCAAAAGACATAATGAGTTTAGTTGAAGACGCGATTTGCACGTTAGTTAAAGATTTGAAGCATGACATGAAAAGCGACTTAACCACGCTCTGCCGCTGTGACACCCTTAAAACCCCAAAGACCCCGTTCAAAGTTTATGACCGCGCTGAGCTTGAAGCGAAATACGGCGCTGAGGGTTGGGAAGCAGGATTAGCCAAAGACATAACTGAACCGGTCTGGGTGATGAACATTCCACGGGAATTCTATGATTATGAAGACTTCAAAACAGGCAAATGGGACAACTATGACTTGTTTTTGCCGCAGTTCGGCGAAGTGCTGTCAGGCGCCAAACGTGAATGGGAATACTCAAAGATCTCGAAGAAAATCGAGCGCGACCAAGTCAAGAAAGAAAACTACGCGTTGATATTGACGATGGCTAAAGAAGGTCGATTGAAACCGACCGCTGGCGGGGGCATAGGCATGGAACGTTTAGTAGGATGGATTGCAGGCGTCAAACATATCGGTGAATGTCAACCGTTTCCAAGAGTGCCTGGAACTGTAAACGAACTCTAAATCTATGTAAAGAAACACAATGAGAATCAATACAATCCACACTATTTTTCTTTTTACTGCAAAACATTTATCATTTACCTAGGCAACAGACTGAAAGGAAAGCGACTAAATATTTAACAAAGAAGTGAAAAACATGGCTATAATGAATCCATACCTTGAGGCTTTACAGCCCAAACTCAGCGCGTCTGACTTTAAAAAATTAAGCGCCATCGATAACCCCATCGTCCACGAGTTTATAGCGAAAGAAAATGACCTTTGTCAACCTAAAGAAATATTCATCTGCAGCGACTCCGCCGAGGACATCGCGCACATTCGTAAACAAGCAATCGCCTCAGGGGAAGAACAAGCTATTTTGACTCTTCAAGGACACACTGTCCATTTCGACGGCGAATTCGACCAGGGACGAGATCGCCAAGCCACTAAGTACCTTGTTCCCAAAGGAGTTACTCTTAGCAAAGCCCTCAACCAAATGGACCGCCAAGAAGGTTTAGCAGAGGTCAGAGGTGTACTTAGGGATTCTATGCAGGGAAAAACCATGATTGTCCGCTTCGTCTCGTTGGGACCCCTAGACTCCATTTTTACTATTTTGGGTCTCCAATGCACAGACTCATGGTACGTTGCACATTCAGAAAACCTGCTTTACCGCCCCGGATACGAACAATTTGTAAAGGCAGGCCCGAAAAGTGATTTTCTACGAGTTCTGCATTCAGCTGGAAAGCTCGACGGGGACATGGTAAGCGTAGATTACAATAAAAAATGCATTTACATAGACCAAATGGACAACACCATCTACAGCGTCAATACGCAGTACGCTGGAAACTCCGTCGGCTTCAAGAAACTTGCCTTCCGCTTAGCTATCCGAAAAGCAAGCAGCGAGGGGTGGCTGGCAGAGCACATGCTTCTCATGGGTGTGTATGGTCCCGGTGGACGCAAAACTTATTTTGCCGGCGCATTTCCAAGCGCTTGCGGAAAAACATCAACGGCTATGCTTCCAGGAGAAACCATTCTTGGAGACGACATAGCTTACATCCGCACAATCGACGACGATGCCCGCGCTGTTAACGTTGAATCAGGCATATTCGGCATTATACAAGACGTTAACCTCAAGGACGATGCGTTAATTTACAAATTGCTTACGAGTTCAACCGAAATCATCTTCTCTAACGTGCTTGTTAAGGATGGCAAACCCTACTGGCTTGGAATGGGACAAGACCTTCCCAAAGAAGGCTGCAACTATACTGGCGCATGGTATGAAGGCAAAAAAGACGAGAACGGCTGCGAAATTCCGCCTGCCAACAAGAATGCCCGCTACACGTTAGCGCTTAAAGCATTGGAAAACTGTGATCCTGAACTGCACAATCCGATGGGCGTCGTGTTAGGCGGCATAATGTATGGAGGACGCGATGCTAAAGCTTACGTGCCTGTTCAGCAGAGCTTTAGCTGGGAACACGGCATCATCGCTTACGGGGCTTCGCTTGAAACTGAAACTACCTTCGCCACAGTCGGCAAAGAAGGAGTTCCTGAAATTAACATGATGAGCATCCAAGACTTCATCTCAATTCCGCTTGGCAAAAACGTTCATAACAACTTGGATTTCGGGCGAAAACTCAAAAAGCAACCAGCCATCTTCGGAGTGAACTATTTCCTAAAGGAAGTAGGCAACGGCAAATACGTAAACGGTGTGCAAGACAAGCATGTTTGGATTAAATGGATGGAGCTAAGAGTCCATAGTGAAGTTGACGCTTTAGAGTCTCCAACCGGGTACATTCCAAAATATGAGGATTTACGCAGGCTATTCAAGCAGGTGCTAGACAAAAACTACAGTAAAGAAGACTACATCAAGCAATTTACAATCCGCGTTCCAGAAAACCTCGCGAAAATTGAACGTGTATCACGGTTCTACCAGGAAAACGTAACAGACACACCACTCGAGCTATTCGGCATATTATACATGCAGCGCCAACGCCTAATCAAAGCAAAAGAAAAATACGGCGATTATATCTCTCCAGAAAAATTCGAAAAAGAAAACACTGCTTGAGGCAACCACATTGGAAAACACCAATTGCTTTTTACCCTTTCTTTGCGTCAAATTTTTAAACGAATCGTCCTTAGTGACTAGTAATTCATAACCGTTAATTAAATAAAGCAGTCATTTGAAATTTAAAAAACCAGGTGAAGAGGAATGATGATGAAAAAGCCACAAAAGAAAGATGACTTAGAATACAAAGTAGATTTGGTCTCTGTGGACGGCGACGGCTCCTTCCAATGCCCCAAATGCGGATTGGCTATCTCACCGGAAGATGAGACAGAGGATAACTACACAATCTTAGAAACCAAAGTTGCCGATGGAGAGCTTGCAGAACTAGTCATCGCATGTGGCAAATGCAGAAGCACAATAATACTAACCGGCTTCCAAGGGCTTTAAAGCCAATTTAAGCGGGTTCAATCAAATTTTCATTTTGGCAAAAACCCAGATGCAAACAGCAACGCCGATGAAGCCTGGCTTTTGCCTTCTTAGTTTTGACCAATGTTTGCTTTGCACTCGACTTGCCTTGATCGGTTAGTTTTCAGGCAAATGCTTTATTTCGTCATCTTGGCATTGTAAATATTGGTTTGTATGCTTATTGAAACGTTTACGGTTGGCAGATTATCGACAAACAGCTATGTTGCTAGCTCGCAGCAAACGAAAGACGCAATCATAATTGATCCTGGATTTGACTTTTCCTTTGAAGCAAAACAAATTCAGGAGTACATAGCTCAAAGTGAACTGAAGATAAAGTTAATCGTGAACACTCATGGGCACAGCGACCACGTAAGCGGCGACGCTGTTTTCCAAGAAAAATTCAAGGTTCCCATTTGCATTCACAAATATGATGCGGCATCTCTAAAAAAGTTAGAGAACAGTAAATTTCCAAACGTCCTTTTGGAGGATGGAAGCTTAATCAGTTTTGGCAACGAATCGTTAAAAGTCATGCATTCGCCCGGGCACACTCCCGGCAGCATCTGCCTCATAGGCGAGCGACTCGCTTTTACAGGCGACACTTTGTTTGCTGGCGGAATCGGCAGAACAGATTTTCCGGGCGGCTCGGCCCATGATATGAGGATTTCGTTACAGAAAATTATGCTTTTGCCTAACGATTTTCTAGTTTATCCTGGGCATGGAGCCACATCTATAGTGGGGGAAGAAAAAAGGGTTAATCCTTATTTAAACGGTGGAGACACGTTTTAACTTAATTTGATTAGCTTAATTCTTGTAGTGCACGCAGACGTTTGATGATGTTTGGGTGTGTCGAGAAGATTTCAGCGAAGTTATCCTTATGTGTCGGCTTCTGTGCAAGTGTTTTGTTCAGAAGGTCTTTTTTATCTGCGATTCCGTTTGCATGTATCTCTGATGAATCAGCATTTATTCTGTCTGGGTCAGCGATAAATAAGGCTTTAAATGAATTGGTGTTTTTTTGTTGTTGCCTATTTTGCCTGCCACCGCTTCTTTTGCTTACTTCAATTATCGTTACTAAGCCCGTTGACAGTTTTTCTGCGCCATTCTCAACTATTGAAGCGCTGTGCCTGTCTGCATAGTACTCGCGGAGCCTGCTTAGTTGAAGAGTGAACAACGTCAGCACCCACGAGAAAGCCATAAAAGCTATGCCTATTAGTGCGTTGCTGCCTCCTCCTTTTTTGGCGCCTCCTCCTCCAAAAAGCCCTGAAAACATAAAGGAGTAGCCTACGAACATGAATAATGAAGGCAGGAAAGAAACCACCATCATAGCCTGCACGTCATGGTGCTTTATGTGGCCAAGTTCGTGCCCTAATACGGCTTCAACTTCACCGGCATCAAGAGACTGCAAAAGCCCAGAAGTTACGGCTACGCGGCTGCCTGATAGAGGTGAGCCGTAAGCGAATGCGTTTGGAAGTGGAATCTGCGCCAGCATCAGTTTTGGCGTTGATATTCCGCTTTTCCTGCTCAGGTTTTCGACCGTCTGGTATAATCCTGGGTTTTCAGCCTGTTTAAGTTCTCTAATTTTGTATATTGCGCCAATCAGGTATGGTCCCAAAAGCCATTGACCCACGTTCATAGCCACTACAATTATCCCTATGGTTACTAAGGAAAGGCCTAGCCCCGCAAATAACAGGACAGCTGTCACTACCAGCGTAGATAAACCGAAGATTATGGCTAAAGTTGCAGCCATAGAAAGTTGAAGTTTCCAAGCGTTCATGCATCGGTCACTTTAAATTTTAATATCTTTAATGATGGTTCGATGGACGCTTATAACTTTTATGCGGTAAACATGGCTAAAAATCCTTGAATGCAACTCATTTTGCAGCAGCAACCAAGATAAGCCTATGCGACTTAGAGCTAAAACTTTGCCCGTCATAATCGCCATAGACCCGCTTAACCATAAAACCAGCGTTCTCCAACAACCCCTGCAAACGCTTCAATTCATACAAACGGGAAATGTGCCTAAAAACTCTAATTTGCCCCTGTGCCTTATCATAAACCACCCACAAATCACACAGCCTATCGCCACCTGCGGTTACCGTTCGCTTTTGGAGCAGAAAAAAGCTCGGATATTCTCTCCACTTGAAAAACCGAAAAAGCACCCGCTTTGCCAAACGATTGTTAAACTTCAATAAAATCGGTAAAAAGACCCATTTAACCTCTTTACGCTGATTTGTGTTGTACCTCAGGCATTAAATGTTCACGGTTGAAGACATCAACGATAAAGTTGCCGCCTTGGCTGAGTGCTTCTTGCAGTTCTCTCAGGCTTTGCAGGTCGTCTTGTTCCGAGGGCAAGGGGCCCAAACTCGTATCCATGCTGACCGAAGCTGAAAAAGCTCCAGCCTTAAAGGGCAAACACCGCATATCAACCCTGACCAGTTGGACACTGCGCCATCGGTTCTTAGCTAGCCTAAGAAGATTTAGCGACACGTCCAAACCCACCATATCGTATCCTTCCTTGATTAGGGGAATTGAGTGCCTTCCAGTTCCGCAGGCAAGGTCCAGAACCAACCCATTTCCCTTCAGAGTGTCTTTTATGAATTGTATCTGATTTTGGGTTGAGCTTTGGTCTGCTATTTCTGCCCAGTAAATGCCCATTTCATCAAAAACGTTCATAGTATGCTTCATAAAATGTGGTTATTTTTTTCAGGTATTCTTTTTCTGATAAATACTGTGGATAGCAGTGTTGCCCCGGCTAAAAGGGGCAGAATTGCCCAAGTCGGAAACTCCGGAACCGTGGATGTTGGTGACCCAAGTGCGACAACTACGGTGTGACTGCTGTGATGATACGCAAACGTTATTAGCCAAACATTATTCACCGAAGCCGATGTGTAAGTGATTGTCCCGCCGTCTAATGTGACGGTTAGGTTCGAAATATCCGAAACAAGAGATTGTGGAATGCAAACAGTGGTTACTCCTGTTGTTCCTGATGGTCCAGAGACGCCGAAGCTTAGCTGATTTGTTGTTGAGTCAAACGTAAAGCTTGTTATAGTGGAGTTTGAGGTTACAGAAAAAACGTTTTGGTTTTGATTGTTGGAAGGTGCAATCGCAAAATTGTATAGCGCGTTTACGCTTGAGTATTGGCTATTTCCTGGCCATGCAGCTTGGATGGCGTAGTTGCCCGACGCAGAAGGGTTCCATGAAACAGAGAAACTCCCATTACTATCTGTGTTAACATAAGCAAAGTCTTGCCAAGTGGCTCCCCCAGTGACACTGTCAGACAGCTGTATTCCAGCGCCGGGTAACCCTACTCCGCTATATGCCAGTGAACCCTGAATTTGAACGTTAAATCCAGAAGTCGTGGTGGAGCTTATGCAGTAGAAGGATAAGTCCGGTGATAGCAGTTTTGGTGCTGATGTCGGAGAGGGGGTTGGTGTAGGTATTGTCGAGGGAGCAGGCGATGGGTAAGGGCTTGATACAGGTTCTTGTTGCACTGTAAGTGTAACCGCATTACTATTCGAGGGTTCATATGGTATGCCTGCTATTGTTTGGCCTGGAAAGGATGCTTGAAGAGAGTAAGTGCCAACTTCAGTAGGTGTATACAGAGCTGATGCTTCCCCAACCGCGTTTGTCATGAATGGCCCTAAAATTTGATTAGACCCATCTGGAAGGATCACTTTAATAGTTATGCTACTCCATTCGCTGCCGGATGGTGGCAGTTGGTTAAGCCCAAAACTCATGGTTATTGTCTGGCCAACGCCTGTGGGGTTAGGCGCGACATTAAGATAGGTTTGTGTTGAAATGGGTATGGGTGCAAAGGTTGCTGAGATTGTAGTTGCTCCTTGAATGTTCTGAACTGTATAGGAGCTAACGGCACTTACAGAAGTTCCGTTAACCGTCACATCAAGGATGGCATAACCAGCGTTTGGTGTTATAGTGAAGCCTTGACTGCCGCCATAATTAAGGCTCGCAATTCCACTAGGACTAATGGAACCGCCAGCACCAGCAGTGGCATTAATGTAGGTTGGGGCTTCGGTATTAGGAGCGATCAAGAACGGGCTATAACTGACTATGCCCAAATTAAAATCATCATAATAATCATAAATTGTCTGGTTAATTGATTGTTGGTCAGTTGTTCCCCACCAATTATAAGTGGCATTAAGATTACCTGAGCCACATTCAATATTGTATTGACTATTTCCAAAAATATTGTTGTTAATAATCGTTGTTGGAAACCCAATTGCAACGATTCCGAAACGATTATTCGTAATAGTATTATTTAGAATTAAAGAGGACACGTAATTATTCCCATTATCGATATCGATGCCATAACCAGTATATCCTTGATTTAATCCCAGGTTATTTGTTATTAAATTATTTTCAATTGTCGCATTGCCACCAATTAAGGATACAGCTATTCCACAATTATAGATTGTATTGCCAGTAACTAACGCGTTGTTCCCAGAATTTAATTGAATTCCTACAACTTCGTCGTTAATAATGCCGATTATGGTGTTATCCGAAATTACCGGTGAACCCCCAGCGTATATTCCAGCCCAATTAACAAAAGTGTTATTGCTAATCTCAGGGGATGTATAGACAATTTCGACGCTTGTTCCATTGAGAAATGCATTCATAATTATGCAGCCGGAGCTTGTTTGTTGATCCCAATTGGTGCTTGAACTTGTGAATAGGATTTGAGAATTCATTCCACCTGGGGGAGTGGATACGAAGTTTATATTATCTGTGTTGCTGCCTTGGGCGTTCAAGGTTCCATTCACCATCAAATAGTAGCTACTCATATTTACGGTGACGCCAGGTTGAATTGTTAGGGTTACACCGATATTCACCGCAACGGGACCAGTAAATGTGTAAGGGCTGTTTGCT
>CAWHDT010000002.1:0-78390 GCA_963828195.1 Candidatus Bathyarchaeota archaeon | reverse complement strand
AAAGCTAAAAACAAACTATTATAGAGGTTTTCAGACCCATTTTATTTGGATGGAGTAGTTGATTTAGAACCATTCTGGTATTTCTTGAAATACTTACGACCAAATATCCCGAGGATTACAGCAAAATAAGAACCAAATAATATAGCTCCAAAGAATAAAAAACCAGCTTGAATATTTCAAAATGAAAGCACCGAGCACCAAAAGAACCCAAACAGCGATAGCGACTCCAAAGCCAATATTTCTTTGCCATTCAGCGGACTTCACCTCAGAAGCATTTTGTTGCTCGCCCAAGACTTGCCAGTGCCTAAAAATAGGAGGCCATTTGTTTTCTAAGTACAATTGCGAAAGAGCTGTCAATTCTGGGTCTATATCAACTCTAATTGAATCTCTATCTACGGGATAATGGTAATTTTTTTTACAGTAATCAATTATTTCCTGTTTGAATTTCGAGACCATTTTCTTGTGACGCTCTTTCTCGTTGAGCTTGTTTATTGATTGAATAGCTTCCTTGAGAAAGTCAACGGGGAAGTTGTACTTACTTGAAAGACCTTGAATATCACTTGTCTTCTTTGCTTTTTGTTCTTCCATACAGCGAAGATAATCCGTCATTTTACCACAATTTGCTTCGTTAACATTTGCGGAAACGTCAACATGGAAAGATTTGCTGATTTCACCGTTTGTTAATATTGGATCAGCCTTTTTCAGTATGAGTAATTTCTTGATGCCTTTCCTTTTAGGAATGTATGTCATCGGAAAAGTTGCACTGAAAATCTTACAGAAAACCCAGTGTACGATCTTATTTTAACAACGAAACCATTAATCAGAGTCTTGGTCTTGACTAATTGGAATTTTGTGTACTAGATATCCATTCCGCAATCGGAGTAACAGTCTTTATAGAGTCGCTCAGCATGCGTTTTGCTTTTTCGTTAAGCTGGATATATTCAGGGAAATGTATGAGACTAGAGTATTCATTGTCAGAAATCTTTTCATCTTTTTCCACAAAACCTATTTGGGCATCTTTCCAACTATTTCCACCTACCACCATCCTGCTTGAGTTTTCAGTCATTGAAAAGTTTTTTCCTTTTGCCGTAAGGTAAAATGGTGTTGCTCCCAATACCATATCTCCTTTTGAAAGTGGTAATTCGATGGCGTCTTCAGTTGCGAAATAGAATCTCCCAGTCTCAACAAAAAAGCCGATGATTGTTTGAAGAGTTTGGTCTCTCTTTACATCAACTTCCCTATCCAGGAAGAGCGTCGAATTTAGTGCATCAACTATCTCTTGAGCCGATTCAGCATTCACCTCATGATCCACTTTTACCTGTACCTTCTTGTTTACTCGAAAAGGAAGCCGGCGAGGAATTAAATCAGGCATCATTAAGTCAACTTCGCATCTTTCAGCGCATTTGCTAAACCGCCCGCCAATATTCTTGATTCCAGTAACAAGGAGTTTTAACCGAAACTTGCCACCGCTGTGAATAATTTCCACTTCGACTGCACGGTGAAGTGGAATTTCTCGGTAACTTAGAAACGACAAACGCGGTTCATTAATAAGCAGTAAAACCTGAAGGATGAAACCCGAAATCGTGGCAATTAAGCTCAAAATTGTCAAAATACCAATGATATCGCTAGGAACTACACTAATGTTGCCTGTTTTTTGCAAAGCTACTACTATCAGAAGAATAATTCCAAGCGAAGCGAGAGTTGCTGCGAGGATTTTTGAGGTTTTCAAACAACGCTACCTCGGACTTCCATAATATCGTTCAAATTCTTTAAAGATTTATTGCTTTTGGGTAATTCTACTTATAACTTGGCAGCCAAATCGACAAACTATCGCCTTGGTTCCAAATATATAAGCAAGGTATTAGAATAGAACGATTGAAGTGCCGCTTAAATGGACAAAAGAATTACGATAACTTTGGCCTTCATTTCCCTCATACTAATGCCGTGTTTATTTTTAGGAGTGATTGTAGGCGCATTGGCTCCTTTGTATGCTGCAAGTTCTAATATATCTGTTGGGGCAACAAATTTTAGCGATCAACCTTCACCACCACTTGGCATAGCAACAATCGAACTAACATTTACCAAGAACAATCTCCAAGATAACTCGTATTCTCTCACAGTAAATTGTACAGCCGAAAGTGACGAAGTCGTAAGCATGACTTATTCTGAATACCAACCGGCATTTGGCAATTATAGCGAAGTAATGGTCATCCCCATGCAAATGCAGGGCTCGCCCTATGAAGATACGTACAGTACAGCAAATTACAGTGCGACATATTCCTCTTGGAACAGCTATATGACACTGGGCGATTTTCTTGAAAAATATGATCCCTTCGCCTTCCCTTTTGATATTTATGAAACTAATCGGATGATTATAGCTTTTAGCAATAACCAAACAAGCATGTCTAAGTTTACTTTCAGCTCATTTAACTTGAATTCGCAAATTCCAACCGGCTTTTCTGCCACATTCAGTTACATAAAGGAACTTTCGCCAAGCGATATCAAATCCCTGCTCGGGACAAGTTACATTGGAGCAAGCTCCTCTAACCTGAATAACGCATGGGGTTTGGAATTTCAGATTTCAATGATAAGAAATAATGAGTCATTGCTTTGGCTTTCGATGTATGTTCTTGTACCTATACTTGGATTGTGGTCTATCTTCGCAATCACACAACTGCGTTTCGGAGAACCTGATGAAAGAGTCAAGATTTTTTCTGGTGCTTTACTTGCAACTTTTGCATATCTTTTTACTGTTAGGAACTTTGCACCGCCTACTCTGACCCGGATAGAAATTTCTATGATCGAGATTCTTGGGGTTTGGATAGCAATTGATTTAGTGAGAGGATTTAAATGGGTTTTAGATCGGAACAAAACTAGCTTCTACGGATCCATTTTTTTAGGAAATACGTTTAAACCATTTAAAGCGGTCTTTTTGGCAACTTCATTTATAGTCGTCAGTTGTGTTGTGGTTTATGTTAACTGTGTTATTTTCCCAGTTCTAGCTAATGTTTTGCTTGCTTCAGCTCAAACTCCGTGGGGAGTAATTACATCTCTATTTGTTCATTCAAGCCTCGGTCATCTTTGGCAAAATCTGCTGGGTCTGGTTGGGCTCGTGTTACTGTTTGTTTTTTCTAATTCATTTATTTCTAACGAAGAGAAAATTGAGCGAAGCTCATTCATTCTCTTAATAGCCTTTTTACTTGCAGTTTTTGCAAACATTCTTTGGATATCTATTTTTCCAACAATGGGAGTTGTGGGGCTTTCTGGTTTAGTTTTTGCCTTACAAGGAACAGTTTTAGGCTTTTCTTTGTTGAACACAATTAGGTTAAAGGACATAAGCAAAGAGACTAGTGAGGTTGCAAAAATGAAATTAATCGGGTTTAGCATATTCAATCTCATCCTGTTTGCAGTTTTTTTCATCGTAATAATTTCTGAGCCTTTGATCTTTCTTAACGTTGGACCAGGCGTCAATGTTTTTGCGCACGGATTAGGATTCATCGGCGGTTTCATACTTGCCTTATTATGGTATCAAATTAGGCAACCATACTCGCAAACAACAAATCAATTCCGAAAAGTTTACAATTTTTTGAGCAAAGATAAGAATAACTAATCTTCAGATAGTTTAATGGTTTCTCCCCAAATTTCGTAAGCAAAGCGTGTAAGAGACCAATGCCAGCCCCTTTTTTCAGCCAAATGTTCTCCTAATTCGTTCTCTACTCGCTTATTCATTTTTAGAATTCTTCTGCTTATCTGGTGACGGGTAACATTGAATCCAATGAGTTGCGCTTGCAAATCTTTAGGCAGTAAACCAGGTAACCCTGCTTCGAAGAGCAAACGCAGGATTTCTCGATCTACATCGTCGAAGCATGCTGTACGTTCTATCAGTGATTGCTCGAAATTGAAGGAACCCTTTAGACCAGCAAAAATAGTCCGGAGCATTAATTTTATATTTTCGATTTCCGTCAAGGTTTGCTTTAGTAGTTGCTGGTTGTACTTCAAGCGGCCTATTTTGTCGCTTTGGCTACGCTTTTTTTTGGGGTTTTGAACAGGTTTTTCAGCGTTTTCCATATCAGAGTGCACACTCCAAGAATTCTCCAACATCAACACAGCGCAAAATTGACTGTGGGTAATCAGGACCAAATAGTTGCAGAAAAGTGACTTGTGAAAAGCACGGACTTTTCCCATGCCCAAGGTCATATGCTGAAATGGCTTTTGAACAGGTTTTAACTGCCATTAGTGCAGAAATAACCGACGTCAAACGGTGTACTCTCCAAGTTTTCTTTGTCCTTCAGCCAGCCCTTTCGGGTCAGCTTCAAAATTGTCTACTTGGCCAAGGGCTTCGATTAGCCGCTCAAATTTAATCTCAAGCCGATCCACTTTCTTGTTGATACTCTTGACTTTCTCAGGCATCTGCATGTAATCAATCGCAGCGTCTTTGCCGATATTCTCAAGTTCGCCCTCGCCCCAACTGTGATCAATCTTGCGACGCCCCGCTCTTACGCTAAAGTATCTGCCGAACAGTTTTGCGATAGGATCCTCAACAGCCATTTCGCCGCCACAAAACGACCCCTCAGCAAAGACAACTCCATATTTCTTCGCCAAAGCCACCGCAATACGATTACTCAGGTTCATGGCTAAACCGTAAACTTCTGCCGGATTCTTACCGCGAATCACTGGCACATGAATAATCCAACTCTTTGAAGTATGCCTAACCTTAACGCCCTGTTCCAAGCCCAAAAGAGCGGTCCAATTCTGCATTTCTACAGCCTTGAACTTTCCATCAGGATAACGTCCCTCTGCCAGAATCTTAAATGACACCTGACATTTGTCTAACCTGTGCAACTCGCCTGGAAAAACTCTGCCCTCACATGATTTGAGAAGATTTGAGCCTTCAGTTGTAAGGGCATAAAAAGTTGCACTGCTGCGCTTCTCCTGGTAGATTAGGCCGGCTTTTGTTAGCTTGCCGATGTAGTACCATACGTGGGAACGGCTTAAACCCAAGATTTTGCCAGCTTGCGTGGGGTAATCACCCGCGTAAATGCGCTTCATCAGAGGAAGAACCCATGTGCGGACTTTATCGCTATCAAACTGCACGCAACCTGTTGCTTGATGTCTAGTTGTACTTTGAGCATTTTCAGCACCGACTTTTGTACTTTGATCTTCAACCAAAAAAATCAAAGCTCCGTCCAGTTGGATAAGGCATCATTTATTTTCGCTTTCATTTCTTCCTCAAAAGCATCAATGTAAAGCGTTAGGTCATCTAACGTACTGCAAAGTTTTCGGTTTTCTTCCCAAAGCAGTCGGTTTTCTTTTTCTAGAACAGCGATTCTTTCTTCGTATGTTAGTAAGACGCGCTGGATTTCTTGTAAAACATCAGATTTAATTCGGTCTTTTATTGAACCATCGCCGTTTTGAATCATCGTTACCTTCCTCCAAAACGTCGATGCTCAAGAGCTCCCCGCCCAGGACAAGAGCCGCCTCCATGCGTACAATGTCGATTAGCAAAACTGTACCGCTTACAAGAAATATCGGTTCCATCAGCCAACGCCAACTTTGCAAACTTGCAGAAAAACAAGTCCTTAGAACAAGTATCCAATACTCCGCAGTCTTTCGATGATGGATTACTTAGGCAGGGATAGTATCCGAGAAGACATGGAGGCTTAAACGAATCGGCGGCAAAGCTCATTTAGGGCTGCCTCCTCTGGGCTGGAGCTTAGAGCAAGCGCTGCTTGAAGCTATTTGACCAATTGACTTCTTACCTTTCAAGGTGGGCTCAGAGCAGCGGCCACACCAAAAAAAGCAATCCATACAGCGAAGTTCTTTCCCTGAAAAATCGTCTATTCTGGAGCGTACGCTAACTAATTTTAAACTAAAAAAAGAGAGGGGAGAAAGCGGAAGATTCAGTATAAATGTAGTTGTGCAGGGGCGGGTCCGACGGGAATTGAACCCGCGACCCCCGGATTAAAAGTCCGGTGCTCTAGCCTGACTGAGCTACGGACCCGCTTTAGTTGTTGCGGACTGATAGGAAAACAAGAAGGGCTTTTTTAGCGTTTCGATTAGAAAAGAGATAAAAAAATAGTTTACTGGATTGTCTGAGCTCTTAGGATGGTTGTCATGAAGCTTTTGATTTTATCCTGCGAGTTAAGTATGGTTTCGATGGTTCTTGAGCCTTTTTCGGTGAGTTTGTAGACTCTTTTTCTTTCGATCCATACTCCTTCAACGAGGCCGTTTCTTTCAAGCGAGTATAGGAGTGAGTAGACTGTGCCTGAGCTGACGAGGAAGCCGAATTTGTTGTGTATGAATGATATGACGTCGTATCCGCTTATGGGTCCATTTTGTAGTTCGCCCATTATTATTGTGTCCATGAAGCTTTTGATGACTTTTTCATGCATTTTTTTTAGTATTCTTGCTTCTGATTTTTCGCTGTTTACTGTTATTGTTAATGCTACCATGTTTTTTCACGCTCACTAATGTTTATTCGTGTTTAGATATATAAGACTTATTCGGATTTAGAATAATATATTGTAACAAAAACTGAAAAGTATAAACATATTAAACCTGTGAAGAAGCTTGCATCGTCGCAAATAGGCCCTGCACATTTTAACATATGATGCCATAGCAGGACAGCGAAGCCTAGCTATTTGACATGGAAATGTCATAGCCCTGAAGCACAGGGTAAAAAATTTTCATTTTTCATATACATAACCGCTCAGGGGCATAAGACAAATTTAACGCAAAACTTCTATTTTTCCGCCTCAATATCCATTTTTACTATTCAGCGATATACGTGCATGTTAAGAAACGTTATCTCTTCTTTTACGTTAAAGGTGTTCGGTGCACTAAAATTGATTTCATGGAAATATACATTTAAACGATTAAACGAAGAATACGAAATAGCTAATAAAAAGAAGCAAGCGCTAGACAGGCTTTTAGAAAGCGGCAAAATTTCACAATCCACCCGTGACTCATTTACCAACGACATCAACGCAGCAATTTTGGAAATCGAAAAGCAGCAGAAAGAACTAATTGAAAACATGGCAATAAAAACTCAGGAACTGGAAAATCAAATCAAAACGTTAGAAACACTTCTTGCTAACTATGAAATTCAACATGTAGTCGGAGAAATCGACGAAGCAATTTATCAGCAAGAAATAGGTCTGCTCACAACCGGATTAGAAACAACCCGAAACGAACTAAACACAATCAAACAATCCGCAAACCAACTAACCTCACCTCCCACAATGCAGGCTCCCGCAGCCCCGGAACCAGTTGCTCCAGTCATCGAAGTTGTGCAGCCAGCGCCGGTAGAACCAACTCCAATTGAGGCTCCTGTTGAAGCTGCCCCAGTTGAAATTGCAGTGGAAACATCGCCAGTAACTCTCGCCCCAATTGAAGCTGCCCCTGCTGAAATTCCTATTGAAACTGTAAAAGCAGAAATGGCGACGGCGGAAAGCGCTCCAGTGGAAACAGCGCCCGTAGAACCAGCGCCAATAGAAACTGTTCAAGTTCCAATCGAAACTGCTGCAGTTGAAACAGCGCCAATCGAAGTCGCAAAAGCCGATGTAGCCCCAGAAGTTGAGACGGTTGTTGAAGCTCCAGTTGAAACTGCCCCCGTTGAAACTCCAACAGTAGAGACTGTTCCCGTTGAAGTCACTCCAGTCGAGACCACTGCAGTCGTTGAAGTTCCAGTTGCCGAAGCCGCTCCAGTTGAAGCTCCCGTTGTTGAAGCTGCTCCGATAGAAACTCCAAGCATTGAAACAGCTCACATAGAGATAACCCCTGCAGAAGCTCCAATATTTGAAGCCCCAATCGAAGAGGCCCCAATTGAAAACCCAGCTCCGACAGAAACAGCTCCAATTGCAGCCCCCGAACCAGAGGTCCAACTATTAAATGAGCCAGCGCCTGAAATTGCCCCAGCAGAACCAGAAGTGACTGAGCCCGCGCCGCAAGAACCAATCATAAACTTGGAAGCCGCCCCAATAGAAGAACCAGCGCCTGTACATGAAGAGCCCTCGATGGAAGCTGAAACAGAAATTGTTACGCCAGTCGAAGTTGCCGTTGAGCCAACAATTGAGCAGCCCGAAGCTGAAGCTCAAATAGTAGAGATTGCTCCAGCTGAAATGATTGCCGAAGAAGAACCCGAACAGACAACAGTTAAGGACCTGCAGGATTTTGAGGTTATTCCAGAATCAGCTCCGATTGAGATAACCCTTGAAAAAGTAATGGAACCAACAATAGAAACCTTTGTCGCTCCAATCATGGTCGAGGAGACTACACTTCCAGCCCACCCTTTAGAGGCCCCACATCTGGGGCAGACGGAAGCAGCAGAGCAAAACAGCGAAGAAACCGCCGCAACAGAAACCGAAGACTCCAGTAAAAACAGCGAATAAACGTATTCTTTATTTCTTTTCTTTTTATTTTTTGTAGTAAATTTTTAGTTGTATTTTTGTGGAACCCATATTTGTGTTGGGCTTTTGGCACAAATACTAGACCCTCTCATAGGGTAGGCTGGTCGGATTCAGGGCTTAATTCAGGTTGTTTTTTTGGTTTAGGGTTTTATTTGCGTTTTTTTGTTCCTGATTTTTTTGGCAAAATAGGTGATTTTTTGGTTGTTGCCGAAAGGCTGAGGTTTAGGTTTTTAGGAGTGTCTGCAACAATTTGATGGCTGACCACGCTGCTAGCGCGCTGGTATGGGGGTTGTCTGGGTGCGGGTCGTTTGCGAAACGCAGAAACATCTCGCCGAACCGCCATTTAACCTCAATCTCATGCGTGTTCCGTTTCACCGCTGGGTCTGAGACCACTCGAACTTTAACTTTGGCTGGTTTAACCGTTAACGCTAAAGTCGCGGCTACATTCATTTCCCGCGGGAACTTTTTTGCTGCTTCTTCAGCGTAGCCTTCATAAATTACTTTTTCTTGCGTATTGTATACTCCGAAGGCTTTGGGGTTTTTGCGTGACGTCAGAACAACTTCGTCAATTCCCGCTAGTGCTGCGCCGGAGAGGGCATCTAAACCGCCGATGGCTCCTGAAGAAAAATGAATTTTGCTTGAATTAATGTCTAGATCAAGTAATGCACCGGTGCTCATCACGATTAGATCGAGTCCTGAGGAAACGATTTTTGCCACGTAATCTCTTACCGCCTGCTGTGAGGCTGCTTCCACAATGACTTTGGGTTTTTGGGCAAGTAACTCATCAACGCTTCCAACGATCAATACGGGAAAATCAAGTTTAGCCTTAAGCTCCTGTGCTCTTGAAGGGTCAACATCGTAGATAACCAGTTCTCGGCACTCTACAAGTTTTCGCTCTATGGCTTCTGCAATTACGGTGCCTATTACGCCGCAGCCAATCAAACCGACTTTTTTTACGTTCACACTTTAGCCTCGTATTCAACTTTGATGCTCACATTGTAAGGGCAGACTTGGCGTCCTTCACTGGTTTTTTCAGCAACCACTTCTATGTTAGTTACTTTCAAGGTTCCTGCGATGTCTCCGCTGGCTGAACAGATAATTTTCGCTGTCTCATCGTCTCCAGCGTAAACAACCAGGTTTTTGACTGGAGCGTTCAGCGGCAGTTTTTTCTCTGCCTTCTCATGACGCACTTCACCGATGATTGCGATGATTAAGTCGCCGTTCTTCTCTGCCGCCTCATCCACGAGCGCCGCGTTGAATTTTGGCCAAGGCGAAACCTGCAGGCTCTCAAAACCCTTGTCAGCTGCGAACATGTGCTGGTAAATCTCTTCAGTGACATGAGGAGTTACGGGCGCAAGTAGCTGCAGCATGCGGTACAGAACCTCGTATAGGGCGTATTGAGCTGCCAACTTTTTGGGTTGTCCATGCAAATCTGGGTTGTAGAGCCTATCTTTTACTGCTTCAACATAGTAATCGCAAAGTACGTGCCAAGTGAAATTGCGTACGTCTTCGATGGCAACGTTAAATTGGCATTTCTCAAATTCATCGGTGACTTTTTTGGTTATGTTTTCAGCTTTGCTTAATATCCATTTGTCAAGCGGCTGAAGATTCAAATCTTTGACGTTTACAGGTTTGTAGTCAGCTAAGAGGCTAGCGGTGAAACCCGATGCATTCCACAATTTAACTAAGAAGCGCCTGCCATATTCAACATCTTGGGCGCGGTAAGGAATGTCTGATCCTGTTGCTCCTCCAGCTGCAGCCCATTGCCTGACTGCGTCGGCGCCGTTCTTGTTGAGAACTTCTGGGGCGGCAGCGTAGTTTTTGAGTGACTTGCTCATTTTTCTGCCGTCAGCGCCAAGTACCATGCCGTTTATGAGGACGCTGTTAAATGGGCGTTCATCGAATAGGGCTAAGTGACGTACCATAAGGTAGTAGGCCCAGGTTCGGATGATGTCTGTGCCTGATGGGTGCATGCTTGCGGGGAACAGGTGCTTCCAGTCCGCTCGGTCAGGCCAGCCAGCGTGGACAGCGCAGGTGATTGAGGAATCCATCCACGTGTCCAAAACATCGGGTTCACCGCTAAATTCGGTTCCGCCGCATTTGGGGCATTTATCTATTCTGGGTTTTTCCATTCGCGGGTCAATCGGCACCCAGCTTTCTTGGGCAACAATAACTTCGCCACAGCTTTTGCAGTACCAAACTGGGATCGGCGTGGCGAACAATCTTTGGCGGCTAACAACCCAATCCCAATCCAGCGCGCGGGTCCAGTCGATGAGGCGGTTTTTCATGTAGTCTGGGTACCATGGGATCTCGTTTGCGGCTTTCTCCACCGCCTCGGATAACGGCATGGTTTTCATGAACCATTGCTTGACTTCTAAGATTTCAACTTGGGCTTTGCAGCGGTCGCAGACTCCGACTTCATGCTGGATTTTCTCTGTTTTCTCCAGCAACCCTGCTGCGGTGAGGTCTTCAACGATGGCTGCGCGGGCTTGGTTAACGTATTTGCCTGCGTATTTGCAGCCTGCTTCGCTGATTTGGCCGGTTTCTGTTAAGAGCTGGATGACTGGGAGTTTGTGTTTTATGACGGTTTTAACGTCTTCTTTGTCTCCGTAAGTGCAGATCTGCACGACTCCTGTGCCGAATTTGGTGTCAACGCAGTCATCGCCTATGATGGTTACAGCGCGGTTCATCAGGGGCACAGCGATTTTTCTGCCGATGTATTTGCTGTAGCGCTCGTCAGCCGGGTTGACTTCCACTGCAACGCAGGCAGGGATGAATTCGGGTCGCGAGGTTGCTATAAGCAGGTATTCGTTGCTGCCTTCAAGCTGGAAACGAATGTAGTGCAGAAAACCATCTTTTTTTATGTGGTCAACCTCTGCGTCAGCTATAGCGGTTTCGTCGTGTGGACACCAATTCACTGGGTGAGTGCCCTGGTACATGAAACCTTTCTGGTGAAGCAGAACAAAGCTAAGTTGGGTGCGGCGCCAGTAGTCTGGGTCCATCGTTTTGTATTCGGTGGTCCAATCTATGCTTGCCCCCATCTTCAGGATACCCTCCTTCATCATCGCAATGTATTTTTCAACCAGCTCGATGCACCAAGCGCGGAACTGGTCAGGAGGAACATCTCGTTTGCGTATGTTTCTGGCTTTTTCAACTTGGATTTCAATGCCCAAGCCGTGGCAGTCCCAGCCCTGCGGAAAAAGCACATTGAAGCCCTGCATGCGCTTGAAGCGTGCAACCATATCAAAATAAGTCCAGTTGAGCACGTTGCCCATGTGCAGCTCGCCTGACGGGTAAGGCGGCGGCGTATCAATGCTGAAGGGAACCCGCTCTTTGTCGTTCCAATCGTAATGGTAAATGCCCATTTCTTCCCATTTACTTTGCCACTTACGCTCAATCTCGGCAAAGTTGTATTCTTTTGGCATAGGCTGCATGCTAATCAATCCACTTATTAGTAATGACGGTAGGAAACTAAAATATAACCTAAAAACATTCCCCCCTTCTCAGATGCAAGGTAAGCTCAGGGGCAAGACCCATTGAAATTTTAAGAATTCTTCAGGGCGATTAGAGAGTAACGAGTAAACTGCTCGCAGCTCAAAAGATTAGCATTTTTCCCTGAAGCAAGGTGAGTAAAAAATTAAGAAGAGAAAAATTGGGTATTTTTTCCTTTTCTGAAATTCGTTCATCATCATCGGTTTCTTTCGCTTCGCACGAAGAGGAATGTTCCAATTACGAAAGATGCTATTGAAATTGCGGCGACTATCGCTAAATCGAGCAGTGGGTTGTATAGAGCTATTTGGCTGTAGTATGGTGTGCCTTGATAGACTAGTCCTCTGAGTAAATCAACTACATAAGTCAGTGGCATGGCATGAGATAGAGCGCTCAAGACGCCGTTAGATTTGTTTATCGGTATGAATGCGCCTGAGAGAAACATCTGGGCAAATGTGAACAGGATTACGCCTCTATCCGCATTTTTTGGGCTGCTGCTAAATATGCTGGCAACTAACACACCGAGAGTTCCGCCTGATATGCAGATAAGTGGCGACAGCGCAAGGATCCAGCCGATTGCCGACAGCCCGATGGATATGCCCATAATGGGAGCGATGATGACGAATACAAAAAGCTGCAGTATGCTTGTGATGCTGCCTCCTATGATTTTACCGAGTATGATTGAGTAGCGCGATATTGGAGCTACAAAGATTTCTTGTGTGAAATCATTTTCTCGGTCTTCGACAAGGGAGGTGACGCTCAGCATAGTGTTCATGGAAATTGTTGCGGCGACCATTCCTAAAAGCGCAAACTGAAGGTAATTGTACCCTAGACCGCCACCTAAGTTTTGTGCAATAACGCCACCCAGAATTCCCAGAAACAGAACTGGGAACATAAAGCTAAACACAAGTGAAGTTTTCCAATCTTTAAAGAATCGCAGAACCTCTCGTCCAGCAATAACTACAATTGCGTTTAGGTCTTTTTGAAATGGCTTCATTGAACTGTAGCCTCCGAGGTTTTGTTTTCGATTAAATCCATGTACGCTTCTTCGAGAGTCGGTGTATGGAGCTCCATGCAAGTTAGTGGCATCTTGATTTGTGCTAGAATTTTCTGTGGAGTTTGCTCCTCGAAATAGATTTTTACCTTACCGTCCACCGTAGTCTCTGACTTAAAGTTCGCAATCTGGGAATGCAGCATGCTTCGGTTTTCAGCATCTAAGACAAGGTACTTGCCAAGTAACCTGTTTTTCATCTCGCTTGGTGTTCCCAGAAAAATAATTTGCCCATGATTTACTATGCATACCCTGTCAGCGTTTTCGGCTTCTTCGATATAGTGAGTGGTGAGGAATATTGTGATGTTTTGGTTTTTGGCTACATTCCGTAAATAGATCCATAGATCTCTGCGGGAAACGGCATCTAAACCTTGACTTGGTTCATCTAAGAACAGCACTCTGGGTTTATTCATTAACCCGCGGATGATTTCTAGCTTACGCTTCATTCCGCCTGAGAAGGTTTTAAGGGGTTTGAACAAGTCCTCGCGTATGCCCATAAACCCGGCCATCTCTAAAACCTGATTTTGATATTCCTTGGGCATAAGTCGAAAGAATGGTTTGTATGCATAAGTGCCGTAGAGGTTTACGTGTAAACGGATATTTTCTTCAGCCGATAAGTTGAGGTCTAAGCTTGGGTTCTGGAAAATAATTCCTATGTTTTGGCGGACGTCTTTTGCTTTAGTGTTTATGTCATAGCCTTCGATTGTTACGTTTCCGCTTGTTTTTGCCAGTGTTGTGGTTAGGATGGATATTGTGGTTGTTTTTCCTGCTCCGTTGGGTCCGAGGAACGCGAAGAATTCGCCGGGGTATACATCAAAGCTGATGTTGTCTACGGCTGGTTTCTCGGCTTTGCGGTAGCGTTTAGTTAATTTTTCTACATGTATGATTGACTGCATTTTTCAGCCCCATTTACTTAACATTGTTAAGGTAACTTAACATAGTTAAATAAATACTTAACTGTGTTAAATAATCAATTAACGTGGTTAAACATATAAACAGCCGACACCCAATCAACAGTAATGAAAACAAGAAAAACCAAAACGCCACACATACAACCTGACGCCGTCATAAAAGCCGCATTAGAAATATTAGACGCTGAAGGCCTAGAAAACGTAACCCTGCGACGCATAGCAGCAAAACTCAACGTACAAGCACCAGCCTTGTACTGGCATTTCAAAGACAAACAGGATCTCACAGAGGACATGGCCCAAGCCATCCTTTCAAACGCAAAACTCGACAACTTCACCCCACCAGCCGACATCAACAACTGGCCTCAATGGCTAGCAGACTTAATGCATTGCCTACGTGACTCGCTAATTGCTCACAGAGACGGCGGACGCGTTGTTGCGGGAGCATCGTTTGGTCGCGCTTACGCTTTAGAAAAACTGTTAGGGCAAACTGCCAGGGTTTTAAACAAAGCTGGGTTTGACAGCCTTCGTGCAGGTCTAGCTGCCGCCACAACAATCGATTACGTTTGGGGCTTCGTGATTGAAGAGCAAGCGGGCACTGAACCCGAAGAACTCATTGCGCACTTGTCCGACCCACAACATACCCAATCCGCCGGGCCTAATCCAGAAGACGACGCATTCCTAAGAGCCTTTATGGAAGAATACCGCAAAACAACTCCAGCAGAAACTTTTGACTGGGGCTTGCAGGTAATAATAACAGGGTTAAAATCTGCCCTAACCAAACCCTGATTCGACTATAGACACAGAGATAGAGCGACCGCTAACACCAGACCTCATTTTTGACGATTGACAGCAATTTTTTTTCAGTTCAAGCATGTCACTAACACCAAATATCAGCATTTTCCCTTTTTCGGTCCTCTCAGGTGACTACCTTCCTGAAAAGGTACAGAGTGGCCGCGAAAGTCAGAATTGCAATCAGCCCGATTACAGCGTAAGCAGAAGCAAACGTTCCCCAGGTCAACCCGCCCTCGATTAAGCCCCTTGTAACGTTTGCGACATAACTCAATGGGTTGTAGTCAGAAACGGTTCGTGCCCAAAGAGGCATGATTGATGTGGGAAAGAGGCCGCTGCTGATGAAGATAAGTGGTAAGGCTATAATGTTGGACATTGCTGATAGAGTTTCTGCGTTCTTTGTCTTCAAGCCCAAGGCAAGTGAAAGCCCAAACCATGCAAGTCCGAAGAAGGCAAAAGTCACGAAAATGAGTAAGAGTCCACCGACCCCGGTTGCGATTCTAAGACCCAGCAGCATTGCTACTCCAATTATTATGGCTGACTGTGCCATGAGCACGAGTATGTCGCTCATCAAGCGACCAAGCAAAATTGCCGATCTGCTGGCAGGAGTTAAAAGCACTTTCTGAAGAAACCCCGAGTCAAGATCACTCACAACCGACTGGCCAGACGGCATACCAATTACTAAATTCAACACCAATACGCCAGGCGTAAGGTAAGCAAGGTAACTCCCGGTGGGTCCTAGAAAAATGCCGAGTTTTTGAAGTAACTGCGAGAAAAGGATCAGAAACAGCAATGGCGTGAAGAGGTGGACAAACAGTAAAGTTGGGTTTCTCCAGAGTTTTGTTAAAGCTCTTTGGAACAAGGATTGAATGTCATAAAATAGTGTCATTTTAGTTTACCTCACATTAAGATTTGTTCGGCGGTTTTTCTGCCGAGTTCTTCGGGTCTTATTCTTCTGCCTGTATGGTGCAGGAAAACATCGTCAAGTGTTGGAGAGGACATGTTCAAAGAAGTCGGGCGAATGTTGTTGCGGTCCAACGCTGTAACTACGTCAGCTATTATTTCGTTTGCGTTCTTCGCATGAGCAGTAATGCCGCCGTCTGAATCAGTAACATCGACTACTCCCGGAATTTCTTGCAAAGTCCTTTTCGTTTCGGATCTCAACAAGGAATCTTTTGGGTTCTTAAGTGAAAGAGTTATGGTGTCATGTCCGATTGCTTGCTTGAGTTCTGTTGGCGAACCCCAAGCAACAATCTTCCCGTGGTCAATTATTGAGAGTCGCCGGCAGAGCTTGTCTGCCTCCTCCAAGTACTGTGTGGTCAAAAATATTGTAATGCCTTCTTCCCTGTTTAGCTCATCCAGGTAGTCCCATATTGACGCACGGGCTTGGGGATCAAGCCCAGTCGTCGGCTCATCAAGGAAAAGTAATTTAGGCTTATGAATTAGGGCAGAGGCGAGGTCAAGCCTTTTTTTCATGCCGCCTGAATATCGGCCAGCAGGTTTGTTTGCGAATTCTTCAAGCTGCACAGTTTTTAGTAGTTCGTCTACTCGTTTTTCTAAGGCGCTTCCACGCATTTGTTGGAGACGACCTTGAAGACGGAGGTTTTCTTTGCCTGTTAGGTCAACGTCTATTATGGTTTCTTGTGTGAGAACTCCGATGACTTTTCGGATTTCCTTTGGCGATTTTTCTAAATCGTAACCAGCTACTTGCACGTGCCCTGAAGTCTTTCTGAGGAGCGTGGTGAGGATTTTGATTGTGGTGCTTTTTCCTGCGCCATTGGGCCCCAGAAACCCGAAAAACTCGCCCTCTTTCACATCAAAAGAGATCCCTTCAAGTGCTCTTGTGCCGTCAGCATAAACCTCTACGAGGTTTTCGACCGAAATAATATCTGATGTTTTCATTTATTTTTCACTTCACGTAATTTCATGATACATAGTTGCCGTTTCGGATTAACTTTGTAGCGAGCATATTCGCCATAGAAACTTATTTATTCGATGAAACCGAAGTAACATACATGCGCAGGCTAGTTGTGGAATGGTCAATCAACGAAGCAGTCAAAAAAATTAAGGAGCGAGAAATCGAGAGACTCAAAACATCTGGAGAGGATGACAATTCCGAATTAATCAAAAAAGCTCAATTGACTGAACTAAACAGGCTCGAAACTATGAAAAAAATCAAGGCATTTGAGATGCTACACATTTTACGATTTGATTCCTCCGAAGTTGCAGCCATATTCAGACTAGAACTCAAGGATGATTCTATGGAAGTTGAAGAACTTCTGAAGTTACTTCTTCACGACGTCAAAATCGATTATCAACTCTTAGAGCAAGATGGAGGAGCTTGCATTTTTTTTATCAAGGGAAAACCGCCTTTGTCAGCTTCAGGAACACCTAACAGAAGAGGAATGTACCCCCTGTTGCCTTTTGCTGTACGGGATGGAAAAGTTAGAGTTACCCTTGTCGGAGATGATGAGCAGGTTAAGGAGTTCCTTGAAAACGGAAGCGTTAACTATAAGGTGTTGTCGCTGACTGACGCCAAATTTTCGCTTAATTCGCCCATCAGTCGCTTGACTGAAAAGCAGCAAGAAGCGATTTCTTTGGCTTTCAGGCTTGGCTACTTTGACACGCCCCGAAAAATAAGCGTAGAGGAGCTTGCAGCAAAGCTTGATCTTGCGAGCTCTACGCTAGCCGTTCATTTACGAAGAGCCGAACGGCGCCTACTCGCCGACATATTAAACGAATGAAGCTGTCAGAAAAAGAACGGCTTTTTTTACTTTTCAACAAACAATCCGAAATCAAAAAAGAAACAACAGTTGTTTTTTGGGTGTTGTTGTTCTTTTGAAAAAGTGCAGTGGTAGAAGAAGAAAAATTGTTTTTTGAGGCTTCTTCTTCTTTTGACAAAAAATTCCAGAAGGCGCAATCAATGCGAGTTTTCGCAACCCTAAAATAAAGCGTTGTGGACGTTATTTGTAAGGTAATCTGGGGAGCTGGGATTGTGACCTGGCTGAGAGGACGGCTGTTTGCTGTCAACCCGCGGAACCTGAACCAGGTAATGCTGGCGGAGGGAAAAAAATGAACCAAGCTAAGGCATCCAGCAAAATATTTTCAACTAAACTTAGCTCTTATTATTCAAATTTTAATTTTGGATCACCAGCAGCTATATATTTGCTTAGAGAAAGCGTTAGAATTCAAAATATTCGTTTTAACAAATAGGAGAAAAATCAAACTATGACTCAGATGGAAGCGGCAAAAAAGGGGCAAATAACTCAAGAGATGCGAATTGTTGCTAAAGATGAAGGGGAAGCACCTGAAGTCATCCGGGATCGGGTTGCGCAGGGAACTGTTGTCATAACTTGCAATGTCCATCACGCTAATGTTCACCCGATAGGTATCGGCGCTGGGTTAAGCACGAAAATAAACACAAACATCGGCACCAGCCCAGACATGTGCGTTGCCGAAACGGAGGTTGAAAAAGCAAAAATCGCCGTCAAATACGGCACAGACACCATCATGGATTTGAGCATAGGCGGCAACCCAGATCAAATGCGAAAGACCATCATAAAAACCGTCAACGTTCCCATCGGAACGGTTCCCATATATCAAACGGCAGTAGAAACCGCGAACAAGAAAGGCTCTATTCTGCATATGACTGAAGACGACATTTTTGGCAACATCGAGAGGCAAGCGAAAGACGGCGTGGACTTCATGACGGTGCACTGCGGAGTAACAAAGCAAACCGTCAAGCAACTCGTTAAACACCCGCGCCAAATGGGGATAGTAAGCCGAGGCGGAACCTTTCTAACCGCATGGATTCTTCACCATGATAAGGAAAATCCCTTATACGCAAATTTTGATTATCTGCTCGAATTGGCTGCCAAATACGATTTCGCCCTAAGCTTAGGAGATGGTTTTAGACCAGGATGTATCTCCGATTCTACAGATTGGCCTCAAATTCAAGAGCTCGTTACGCTTGGCGAACTCGTCGAGAGGGCAAGAGCTTACAATGTGCAAACCATTGTTGAAGGACCAGGTCACCTGCCGCTGAGCGATGTAGCTGCAAATGTTACGCTTGAAAAATCAGTTTGCAAAGGCGCACCGTTCTATGTGCTTGGTCCCCTCGTGACTGATATCGCGCCTGGATATGACCACATCGTGGGTGCCATCGGAGGGGCAATAGCTGGGCTTGCCGGCGCGGATTTCCTGTGTTATCTTACACCTTCTGAACATTTAGCGCTGCCAAACTTAGAAGACGTTAGAGAAGGAGTCATAGCCTCTAAGATAGCGGCTCACGCTGTTGACATCGTAAAATTAGGCGCTAAGGCGTCGGCTCGTGATGTAGCCATGGCCAAAGCCAGGGCAAACCTCGATTGGGAAAAGCAGTTTGAATGCTCTTTAGACCCGGAAAAAGCCAAAGCAATCCACAACCGCGTACCGCTAAAGAACGCTGATACTTGTTCAATGTGCTCAGAGTTTTGCGCCATAAAAGTTTTGAAAGAAGCAATGAAAGCCCAGGAGCCTCCTCATTGATAAAGGAAAAAACCAAAAGCAAAATCCCAGTTGCCCTCACCATTGCCGGAAGCGATTCTGGGGGCGGCGCGGGAATTCAAGCCGACTTGAAAACCTTTGCAGCGCTGGGCGTGCATGGTGCATCAGCCATTACTTCAATCACCGCCCAAAACACCCAATCAGTAATTTCAGTTGAAGACTTATCTCCACGCATTATTCGAGAGCAAATCAGAGCGGTGGCTGGGGACTTGGGCATAGATGCCGCAAAAACCGGGATGCTCCACACTGAGGAAATTATCAAAACAGTTGCTTCGGAAGTTTCAAATTTCGAGTTTCCATTAGTTGTTGACCCAGTTATGGTTTCTAAATCAGGCTTACCCCTGTTAGAACCCCAAGCCGTAGACGCCTTGAAAAACTACCTTTTGCCAAAAACCACAGTCGTTACTCCTAACAGATTTGAAGCTGAGAAACTGTCTGGAATAACCATAAAAAGCTTGGAGGATGCCAAGATCGCCGCTGAGAAAATTTCTGGAATGGGCCCCAAAGCCGTCGTCGTTAAAGGAGGGCACTTGGAAGGAAAAGACGCCGTAGACTTATTGTACTATGAAGGCAAGTTCAAAACTTTCACCTCAGAGAGGTTAGATGTGAAGACAACGCATGGGACGGGCTGCGTTTTTTCGGCGGCCGTGGCAGCTGAACTTGCTAAAGGGTCAGATATACTAGTTGCTGTGGAAAAAGCAAAAGGTTTAGTGGCTTTTGGAATCAGATTTGGCTTAAACATCGGGGAAGGTTGGGGTCCAGTGAACCCGATGGCTCAGCTTTACCATGATGCTTCACGATACGACGTTTTAATAAACGTTGAAAAAGCAAAAGCTCTGATTGAAAACGCCCCTGAAGTTTCATTTCTAGTGCCTGAGGTCGGCATGAACATTGCCATGGCTACCCCTTATGCGCAAAACAAACAAGATGTCGCATCGATTGATGGACGAATAACAAAAACGTCAGAGGGCGCAAGAGCAGTCGGCGCAGTAAAATACGGTTGCTCCTCACATCTTGCAAGATACATACTTGAACTCATGAAGTATGACGAAACCAAAATGGCTGCTGTTAACATAAAATTTTCCGAAGATCTACTCAGAATTTTGGAGCAAAGGAACCTCGCCGTTTCTTTTTACGATAGAGATGAAGAGTCTGAAACGACTCGGGCTGTTGAGGGCATGACGATTCCATGGGGCGTTAAAGAAGCAATTAAAAGAGCGGGGAAAGCTCCAGACATCATATATCACCGTGGAGGAATGGGCAAAGAACCCATGATTGTCCTTTTTGGCCCGCAGGCTTCTGACTTGGCGAAACTTGTTTTGCAGCTTGCCATTGAAGTGAGAGACACATGAGAAATCAAACCGTACATGTCAAAAAGCTTGCATTGTTCATTGTTTTCTGCGCTTTGGGAGTGGTCCTCTCGCAATTCACCTCTTTTGCTGTTTTTGGAACATTGGCAAATCCCACCCAACACATGATAAATGCTATTGTTGCAGTACTCTTGGGGCCATTTTGGGCAGTTGGCGCTGCGATAACGATCGGTGTGACGAGAAACATGATGGGAACTGGAACTCTCTACGCGTTTCCCGGAGGAATCCCCGGCGGCATAGTTGTCGGCGTATCATACTGGCTTCTAAAACGCTTCAAACTAACCGAAAAAAAATCCTTAACCGCCGCCCTCACAGAACCCATAGGCACATTATTGATAGGCGTGCCACTTTCGCTCTATTTGTTTGCTCCAATGCTTGGAACTTCAAGTATGATAGGTTTAACTAAAGAGGGTCCACTAATCGCCTTTTCAAGTTTAAGCGCGGGCTGGGCGGTAAGCTGCATTACAGGATGCATATTGGGCTTTGTAATTTTAGTTGTATTAAACAGGATTGGAATCAGCAGGGAAAAATTATTTGGAACCAAATAGCAAAGAACCCCAATTAAACGGCATAAACATAATCAGGAGAAAAACCGCGATCTTAGGTGAAGTTAACACGGGAAAAACTGCGTTAGCCGCCAAACTGCTGCAGGAACTAAAGGTAACTGTCAATCCCGAGGAGATTACAGTTATTGACTTTGCTCCAGATAAAATCGGTGAAGTCGGCGGAAAAATAAAAGACTACGTGGAATTAGACAAAAAAACCAGATATCTCTTGCCCACACGCGTTTACGCACCCAGGCTAACTGGGACGTCAGCTGAACAAATTATGCGTTTTGCGAAATTAAACGCGAAAAACATGGGGCATCTGCTTGACAGGTTCATTAAAAGTAAAACTAGAATTCTTGTCCTAAATGATGTGACTCTTTATTTTCATTTTGGAGAACTTGCGAAAGTCATGGAATGCGTAGATTTATCTGAAACTTTTCTGGTCACTGCTTACTGCGGTTCGAAGCTTGCAAAAGATTTAGGAACAGGAATAAGCGGTAGAGAGAAGCAAATGGTTGAGGCAATGCTGAAATTCATGAATTTAATTGTGAGAATTTGATTTTTAGATAATAGGAAGGCACAATAAATTGCCTATTTTTGTCGAGTTGACTTTATTTGAGTTCGGATAGTACGAAGTTGACTATTTCTTCGGCGATGTTTACCTTGGCGACGACTTGCAGTCCTTTCCATCCTGGCTGGCTGTTTACGTCTACTATGCGTGGTCCGTCGGGTCCTTCTAAGATGTCTACGCCCGCGATTTTGCAGCCGACGGCTTTTGCGGATTTTATGGCTATTTCTTCGAATTCTTTGCTGATTGTTGCTGGAGCAGGTTTAGCTCCTTGGCTATAGTTGGTTTTCCAGCCCTTCGCTACTCGCCGCATCGACGCGATTACTCGGTCGCCGATGACGAATGCCCGTATGTCTGAGAAGCCGTGGGGAACGAACTCCTGCATGTAGATTACGCCGTGGTGAAAAGTTATGGCTTTAAAAATTGTGTCAGCGATGTCCACATCGACCACGCGTGTGGCGCCTTGTCCTCTGGAGCCGAAAATCGGTTTAACCACTATGTCCCCGCCAAGTTCACTGAATGCTTTTATTGCTTCATTCACGCTCTCCGTGGCTAACGTGCGCGGTACCGGAACCCCTACATCTTCAAGCAGAGCTAAAATGTCATATTTGTCCACGCAGTGCTCGATGGCTGTGGGCGGATTCACCATATAGAAGCCTTGGCGTTCCAGCTTGTAGAGCATGTCCATTCTGAATACGAGCTGCTCAAGCGAGCCGCGTCCGATGGGGCGGATGATAAGGGCGTCTAAATCGTCTAGGATGCTTATGCCGTTAACTTTGAAGTAGGGTTTGTATGCGAGCCTTGCAACGAGCTTTGGGAAAGTGAAGCATTCGTATGGGATGCCCCGTTTAGTTAAGGCTTCCCGAACTTGGGTGCTGCTCCATGCTTCCATGTTGCGCGTCATTATTCCAAATTTCAATGCAGATCTATCCTTAGTTATGTATTGAAGATGCTAATTTGATTGTGCTCTTAAAGTTTCTGTGAGAAAGCACCGAAAAGAAAACTGGGTTGCTTCGTCTTATCCACTCGGCTATTTTCTTAGCTTGTTGTTGATAAAATGATTTAGGCTTTCTCTATGCTTGCCTATCAAGTCACCTATGAATGCTCCAGAAATCAAGCAGATAATTAGACTTGTTGTGACGAAGAAATTGCCTATTGCGCTTGCAGCTGGGGGACGAATCATTGGTGTGCTTAAAATAAGAATCATTGTAGCCCAGATGCTGAAGCCGATGACGCATGCTCCGACAAAAATGAATGTTGCTCTCTTGTTAGCCGTTGCGGTGAAAGGAGTAAATCTTATGTAACATGCAAATCCGATGAGTAAAAGAACAGTAGCAAGCATCATCACTATACTTTCTAAAGGCATGTTAATGATGTATCCATAGGCTGAAGCAAAAACAACCGTTAAGGCGGTCAGCGTTGCCCAGTAAGATTTGCGGGTTGTTATGCTTACTGGTTTAGGCTGAGGCTTTTTAGGTTTAGTTTTTTTAGGCTGCTTCTTAGCGTACTTATTCGTCTTGGGCATGAGCTATCTGACATGTTCGTTCACTTATTAATTTTTCATAAGTTGCATCCAATGTCAACGATTAACTTGCCGAGCAGACGACAGGCAATAATGATTCGCCCAAAATTTGTCGCCTTTAAACCCGCTCAACAAAATTTTACTTTATTCTTTCAAGACGCAGAGAGTTCAGCAGAAGAAGCATTGTGACTCCATCATCGCCCGCAATTACAGTTGCAAGCAATCCTGTCACGCCGAGTACTCCTAAGGCTCCTAAAATCAATTTTATGATAAGTGAGGCGGTGATGTTCTGTTTGGCTATATTCATGGTTTTGTCGCTGAGCTTGATCAAGTAGGGAATTTGGGCCAACTCATCCTTTACCAATACAACATCAGCCGATTCCAGGGCAACATCCACCCCTGCAGCGCCCATGGCAATGCCCACGTCTGAAGCAGCCAATGCGGGAGCATCGTTCACGCCGTCCCCGACCATTGCTACTAAACCATCTTTACCCTTCATCTCTTCTATGCACTTCAGTTTATCCTCAGGAAACAGTTCCGCGTATACTTCATCAATCTTCAACATTTCTCCCGTTTCCTTAGCAATTTCAGCTCTGTCGCCTGTTAACATGGCTGTTTTTACTCCGTTTTTCTTCAAATTGCTTACTGCTTGAAGGGCATCTTCCCTGACTTGGTCCACAACGCAAACTGTGCCTAACCCTTCTTTACCCAGAGAAACACAAACGGTAGTGTGAGCGTCGTTTTCATCGATTTTAAAGGCTTCTTTACAATTGCAGCCGAAGTCGTTCATCAGCTCCAAGTTGCCGACCGCTACAAAACTTCCATTAACGTTGCCTACGATGCCTTTTCCAGGTATTTCAACAACGTCGATTACTTTGAACTTGCTTAAGTCAATGCCTGTTTCTGTGGCGCGTCTGACGATGGTTTGGGCAACGGGATGATTTGAAAACTGGTCAAGTGATGCAGCCAAAGCCAACGCATCTAGTTCAGTTCTTTGAGTCAGTCTTACTTCATGCACTGTCGGCCTGCCCAACGTTAAGGTGCCCGTTTTATCAAAAACTACCCGTTTTACCTTTGCTAATTTTTCAACGTAGATTCCGCCTTTAATTATGACTCCTCTTCTCGCTGCAACTGTTATTGCTACAAGAATGGTTGCTGGAACCGAAATAATGAAGGCGCTGGGACATGAAACTACCAGCAGAATAAGCGAGCGGTACAGCCAAACATGAAAGGACATGCCGGCGAGCAAGGTGGGTAAAGCAGCGGTTAAAACGGCTAATACGATAACTATGGGCACATAAGTTTTTGCGAATCGATCCACAAGTTTTTCCATAGATGCCTTTTGTTTGCCTGATTGCTCTACAAGCACCATAATTTTTGAGACAAGGGTTTCGCTGGCTTTTTTTGTCACGGTGATTTTTAGGACTCCGCTCATATTTAGTGTGCCAGCGTAGACGCAATCGTTCACTTTCTTGGTGACTGGAACAGATTCACCGGTAACTATGGCTTGGTCAACATGCGATAAACCCTCAACAACGTTGCCGTCTAAAGGTACCCGTTCGCCAGGTCTCACAAGCAAAGTCATGTTGGGCTCGACCTCGTTGACGTTGACAGTTTTTTCTGTCCCATCAGTTAAGATTCTTGCTTTGTCCGGCATGAACTTCGATAATTTCTCAACTGTTCGGCGCGCTCTATCCTCAATGTAGCCTTCAAAGTACTCCGCGATAGAATACAGGAACAACACCATTGCGGCTTCAAACAATGCGTTTAAGTACAAGGCACCTATGGCAGCAGCAGCCATCAGGAACTCAACAGAAAACCTTTTTTCAACAAAAAGCTCGCGAAACCCAATAATTCCAATGTATATGGAAGCGAAAAGCACAGTCACATAATACAATAGGTTGCTCATGGTTGCTGGAACATTTATAAGTGGAATAGTAAAGTGAAGTGGAACACCCGCGAAGAGGTAACTAAGTAAGCCTCCGACGAGAACAGTTAGACCTAGTAAAACTGCAAAAAAAATCAATACCCTTTGGGTTTCATGTTTCTCCGTTTCTTTTTTCTGCGGCTTTTCCACGCAAGTTTTTTCATTTTCACTCAATCTTAAAAACCGAGTATCTTTATGTAAGACTAGAATTGAAAAAAAAGATTTGAAGATTTGCTCAAGTTGATGCTTAGGGTTTTCTCGCGGCAAACTGCTTGTAGACAGGATGTCCCTTAAAACGCAGCGTCGTCTCAGACTTCTCTATTGTTCCGCTCGGCAACCGCATGCAGATGGAATGCACCACTGCGCCTTCGGGAATCAATCGTACGCCATCTAAAAGCTCCCCTTTTGTAACTCCAGACGCGGCAAACACGAGTTCTTTGCCCTTTGCCAATTCTTCCTGGTCATATGTTTTTTTTATGTCAACTCCAACTTCTTTTAAACGCTCCATTCTTGCAGCATCGTTGGGTTGCCGCCAAACATTGACGAGCATTGTTCCACCAAGAATCTTTACCGCTGTAGCCGCGATGGTGGCTTCTGGACCTGCTCCGGCACCTATAAGCAAATCAACACCTGAATCAGGGGTACATGCAACGACTGCACCTGCAATGTCGCCGTCAGGAATAAGAATTATTCTTACCCCAAGTTGTCGGAGGGTTTTCAGAATTTCAATGTGTCTATCGCGTTCCAACATTATGACTGTAAAGTTGGATAAAGGCAGACATTTTTCGTGAGCTACTTTGCGTACAATCTCTTCAACCGACATGTCTAATGATATTTTGCCCATTGAGTGATAGTCGGTGGCAATTTTGAAGTAATAGCCGTCGTCAGGCAAAACTTGGAAGCATCCAGCAGGTGCACATGCCAACGCGGAAATTGCGTCTTTTCTTCCTTTGCTTGCGGCTGTAGTTCCGTCAACTGGGTCAATAACGAACTCCACTTTGGGTCCGCCTGTACCGACTTTTTCTCTGCGTGCAAACGATGGTGCATTGTCTTTTGGTCCTTCGCAGCAGATTACTTCGCCTTCAATGTCCATTTGTGCGAGGACTGCTCTTGAATACTCAACTGCGTCAGCGTCGATTAAATCACAGTCGCCTTGACCAACATGCAAAGCGGCGCCTACTGCTCCCGCAACCGTTATTCTTGTTAACGACGGGGCTAAAGCTCTAAGAGAAACCATTTTTGTTTCCTCATTAAATACAACTAAGAAATAACTCGTTAACTACTAGTTAATATATGTTTTATAATTCTCGCTTTTTGTAATAAGCCCTGATTTGCGCAATTCATGATTCATGGCACAAAACAAGAACCCGCCCGTCCTCGGAAACCACAATAATGCTTGTGATTGTCATATTACACCAGCATACGTTTATGTTGCACGCTGAGTCACTGTAATTTTGGTGATTTTTTGGTGAATAAAAAGCTTAAAAAACGCTACCTTCTGGCTGCCATAATTTTAACCGCTGTCATGATAGGAGTCGCAGTCGCATACGAGTTAGCTTACTACACGACAACCATTTCGATCACAGGAGTTCAGCAGTTGAGTCAAGGAACAACCTCATCTTCATGGACAGTCTATCCCAACGAGATGGCGACCCAATATGTACCAGGAACAGCCTCGGAACCAACCTTCAACCCAGATGACACCAGCACATATGCTTTTAACGTAACCACCGATTCCAACGAAGCATGTTCTGTAGAAATCAACTTAGCAGCATCAGTGTCCTCCGACTTTAGCAGTTTTCAAATAACGGTTTACTCCTGGACAGGTTCAGCATGGTCTTTAGCTACGCTTTACACTACAGCCACGGGATCCACGCCATTATCATACATTGACGGCACAATGTCTGGCGCCTCGGGATATATTCAGCAGCCAATTTCAACCCCAAACACATACTATCTTGTAGCGATTGCTTACACGTACACCCCAACAGGTACTCCAGGCACCTACTCGATAAACATGCAGTACACGCCACACCCGGAAACGCCATCCTAAATTCGCCAGTCTAAACTCTATTTTTCCCCATTCTTTTTTTTGGAGACTTATTCTATTTATCAGTTGTATTACATTTTTAAAAATTTTTAGAGCTAAGCTAAGCGAAACTTGCCTGCGTAAATGGAGTGAACATGAAGCTTGCAGGTATATGGGTCTGGCTGTTATCAGCCGATGGAACATAAGTGTAAGTTACTTGGATCAAATAGTACTTTGTAGTTGAAACACCTTGATGAATGTAGGCAGCGTCACCTTGTATCAATCCGTTAATAAACGCTTTAGTGGTTCCGCCTGTTGAGGAGGCATAAAGTGGCTCAGTACTCCAGCCCCCCTGACCTGTTGACGAGAGGATTGTTACTTCAAAATTTGGAAATTCAGTTTCATCCATTGCTGATGTGAGTTCCACCTTTACTGCGCAGACATTATTTGCATTTGTTACAACTTTGAAGGCATAGGTGCTTGTATCTCCTGTGTTCAATGTAGGCTCAGAGAATCCGCCTGGCATGTATCGTGCTTGGTTGACTTCATTTACATAAATGATCCATGAGGCAGTTGACGTGCCTGCGTTAAACTGTGTAGTCGGCGATAATGTCAACGCGTTGGCGTAGGTTAATAAAGCAAAGCTTACAGAGGCTAAGCAGATTAAGCAAATGAGACCTTTAATAATTAATGAGCGGGGTAGTTTTTTTAATTTATTTTTATTTGACATATACTTTTCTCTACGCATACCTTAGCAAGTTATATTAAAAGGTTTATGAAATTCCCGTAATGTTTTAACATAAACAATCTTTTTTTCGGCAAACAAACGCTTAATCGGCTAATCCTTGTAATCAACTCAACAATAAGCGACTGAGAACGCATCGTTTGCAACCCCAAGAAAGATTGTATTTCAACTTCTGGGGAACTGCACTTCGAACGCAAGGGGGTGGACCTCGCGTTGAAAGGTTTCCATCTGAAATGTCAATTGCGAACGGGTTTTTGTATCTGTGACTTAAGCGTTTAAAACCATAGGTTGCCCAGCATACGCATTCAATAAAAACATGGAATATAATCCCTAATTCTAAACTTGACACCTGATGAGTCAGCGGCAGCCTGAGCTTTTACCATGTCTACTTCTGGCATTCTTATAGCCGTAACCTCAACTTGGAGCACAGGCTTGGTCTTTCGTATGAAATCAATCACTGCCTCGTATGCATCAGCAAAAGTTGGCTTGCAAATCTCCATGTAGGTTTCTCTATCTCCAGCGTTTAAGCTGACGCTTACCTTGTCCACGCCAGCCTTCTTCAACTCCGCCGCCACGTCCCTACCGTGATTAAGAACGTAGCCGTGCCCGTTCGTGTTAACGCGGATTTTCAGTGGCCTGCCATAATTCTGCCGTATCCACCGCGTGATTTCCAACAAAACATCCAACCTCTCTGTCGGCTCGCCGAAACCACAAAAAATCGCTTCATCCCAACCTCTCATGTTTAAAACGCCGCCAAGCTCACCTGTGATCTGAGCAAGGTTTGGTTCTGCTGGTAATTTAAGGTTGAAGCCATCGACTCCTCGCTTAAAATTTTTGAGACAGAAAAAACAGGCGTTTGAGCACTTGTTAGTTATGTTTAGGTAAAGCTTATTGTCTAGCCAGTAAACGGTTTTTGGTTTTTCGTTTTTAGCGGCAGAAAACAATTTTTTAGCCGCCTGTCACAAGCGACATAAGAATTATGTTGTCGCCGTCTTTCAGCGATGTGTTAACGCCTTTCAGTTGGTCCATTAAGACGCCGTTAACCATTGCTACAAAGGTGGGTTTCATTTCTTTCTTGTCTTGGTCATAGACTTCTTGAGTGAATGGCTTTCCATGTTTCTCGGCGATTTTTTCTAAAAGGTCCGCCAGATCTGCGCTTTCTTTGAGGTCGAATTCGTCTTGACTTGTTTTTGTAAAACTTTTAACTAGACTGATGTAGTGGACTTTTATCTTCATGATTCTACCTTGCCCGGCTCTAGGAAAGATTAACGGTAGCGTCTGATATGTTTTTTCTCTATCAAACTGAACTTCAACCTGCTATATCATAGAAAAACCGTTATGACTGTTTATGCATGACGGGTCGCAGAAGACTCCGTTTTAGCCGTGAATTTCCAAATTAGAAACCCATTAAGTTAATATACTTTTCAACTGACTAATACTCTAAAAATAACGGAGGAACAGGTTTGCTCGGTTACGCAGGAAGAGTTTTACGCGTTGATTTGTCCACAGGCAAAACTCGCCTAGAAAAACTAGATGAGGGAAACCGCCAAAAAATACATAGGCGGCATAGGCTTAGGCATGAAACTTTGGCTAGCCAATTCAAAAGCAGGCGTAGACGCATTTAACCCGGAGAATCCGCTGGTTTTAGCGGTCGGTCCAATTTCAGGAACGATGTTTCCAACAGCTGGAAACGGTCACGCTTTTATTTCAAAATCGCCGGCAACCAACGGCGTCGGGGAAGCAGTAAGCCACGGCACTTTTGGCGCAGAAATAAAAAGAGCAGGATACGACGCTGTTATTTTAACTGGAAAAGCCGAAAAACCTGTTTACTTATGGATTGATGATGATTCAGTCCAGTTGCTTGATGCTGAACAAATTTGGGGCAAATCGCCATCTGAAACAGAAGACGCTATTAAAGATGAGATTGGGGATTACTACGTGCGGGTTGCATCTATAGGTTTAGCTGGTGAAAAGCTATCAAAAATAGCAAACATAATTAACGAGAAAACCCGTGCTGCGGGAAGAACAGGTTTAGGCGCAGTTATGGGCTCAAAGAACCTCAAAGCAATCGCTGTCAGAGGAACCCGCGACATAGTTGTCGCCAAGCCAGAGGAATTCATAGAAATGGTAAAAGAATTCCATGAAAGAATGAAGGGACCAGCAGCTCAGAAATATCGAACTTTAGGTACAACAGAAAACATCATGGTTCAAAACGCCATGTTCTGCATGCCTACACGCAACTATAACAACGCTCATTTCGAAACCGCCGAAAGAGTAAGCGGCGAAACCCTAAACGAGCGGTACATCGCAAAAATAATCGCATGCAACTCATGCGCTATGCGGTGCGAACATGAAGCTGTGGTTCGAGATGGACCCTACAAGGGGACTATGGCGCGGATGGAATATGATAATGTGTGGGCGCTTGGACCAAACTGCGGCGTAGATAGGCTTGACGCAATAATAAAAGCTGCTGAACTCTGCAACTACTTTGGCCTTGACGCTCAAAGCACCGGTGTGACCGTCAGTTTCGTCATGGATTGCCATGAAACCGGAATCCTCACGCATGAAGAGCTCGGCGGAATTGACGCGCACTTTGGCAACGCAGAAGCGCTGCTGCAACTAATAGAGAAAATTGGCAAACGGGAAGGAATCGGTGATGTTCTAGCTGACGGCGTAAAAGCAGCCGCGGCTAAAATCGGTAAAGGCTCGGATAAGCTAGCTCAAAACATTAAGGGCTTAGAAGTTACAGGCTACGATTTGCGTTGCTTAAAAACCGCCGCTTTAAGTTTTGCTGTGTCCTTCCGAGGCGCAGACCACAACCGAAGCGGCGCTTACACCTTTGACCTGACAGGTAAAGTTGACCGTTTGAAAGCCGAAAAAGGCCGCGGGAAACTTGTCAAAGACGCCGAAGACGTTTACGCGTTACTTGATTCGCTCATCATCTGCAAAAACGCAAAAGGCACACTGTACAAGGAACTAGCGGACATGGCTAAGCTCTACACTTTAGTAACTGGGTACGAAATGACCCCTGAAGAACTCAGTCTTGCGGGCCAGAGAATAAACACCCTTGCCCGCCTAATCAATGTTAGAGAAGGATTAAGCCGCAAAGACGATACGTTGCCTTGGAAAGTTATGAACCATCCCATCCCCGACGATGGACCAGTAAAAGGAGCAGTTGTAACTCAAGAGGAGCTTGATTTGTTGCTGGATGACTATTACCAATCACGCGGTTGGACAGCCGACGGAGTGCCAACAAAGTCTCAACTAGAAAAGTTGGGTATGGACGACTTATCCAGCATGATAGTGGGGAAAGAGGCATAAAAAATGGTAAAGATTCATGACAGAAAATTTGTTTCCGTTGACCCGGAAAAATGCGTCGGCTGCCAAGTGTGCGAGTACGCTTGCTCTTTCACTAAGGAGAAAGCCTTCAACCCCCTTAAGTCACGCATTCGTGTCGTGCGGGTTAACCAGTTAGCCAACATGTCAGTCACTTGCCGACTCTGCGAAGAACCAGCATGTGTAGCGGCTTGCCCAAGAGAAGCACTTACTCAAAACGAAGAAACGGGAACAATAACTATAGATCCGGACAAATGCAACGGCTGCGGCTGGTGCATCGAAGCATGCGACTACGGCGCCATAATGCTGCATCCTGAAACCAAAGTAGTTTACGTCTGCGACCTATGCAAAGACAAAGCTGATGGACCACAATGCATCAAATGGTGCCCTGAAGAAGCATTAACACTGGTAACAAGCGATACGCTGGCGCAGAAAGCAAGAATAAGCGCAATAAAGAAGCTATTCCAAGAACCTGGAGACAAAAAAAGCAAATAAGCAAGTAGCCAGTGTCTTTACACTCTATTTCGCTATTCTTTCGGTTTTACTGTTAACTTACTCCAACATTCTTATTTGCATTAATCACTGGGAAACAGGGTGGCGTCCGAATAAGATGGTGATTGTTGGTGTGGCGATGCAGTCACATACTTTTAAGAAGCAAAATCTGTTTTAGCAGATTTGAGAGCCATAGCTAATTGAAGCGCTCAATCGGTTGAGATTATGGGTAAGCTGAAGAATTTTAGAGGTCAGCATCAAAAAGAAAAGAGCGGCAAATCTGCAGATCTTAGACCTGAGCATAATCTGCCTTCTCCTTCGGCTGTTAATAACGTTGAGGCGAAAGTTGTCCGCCATGAATTTGATCGAAGAGAATTCCTGAAGCTCTCAGCCATGATGGCGGGCGGAGGCTTAGCCACAATTTTTCTTGAAGACCCATTAAAATCCCTGAACCTGATGCCGAAAGCCGCAGGTCAAATTCTTTTAAAATCAAATGGAAATGTGGAAATGGGGTTGGTTGAGCCTCTTGAGTTGTCCACGCTAGCCCTTTTAGATCCGACAAGTATCCCCTTGTTTGAAAACCAGTTGACTGCTCCTCCGCCCGTGTATGCACCCAAAGCGGTGACCAGCCAGGGCAAGGTAATTCGACAAGAATACACGGTTGCAATGGCCAGTTTCACACAGCAAATTCTCCCGCCCTCGATGAATCTGCCCACCGCAGTTTGGGGATACGGCGGCGAAGCAAATGATGCGTTGACAGGGGCATCCTTAGGCCTTGTTCAAAGCAGCCCCGGCCCCACGTTTGAAGCCACAAGAGGCATCCCCATCCAAGTGGAGTGGCAAAACAACATTTCCTCGCCTTATCTGTTTGCAGTCAACCCTACCATTCACTGGGCTAACCCAAGCAATTATTCAGGGTTCACAACGCCCTTTCCGGCGTATCCGCCAGGTTTTTCTGGCGTACAGAGTCCTGTGCCTCTTGTCACTCATCTTCACGGCGGCCAAAACCAATCCTTCTACGATGGAGGCCCAGAAGGGTGGTTTACATCAAGCGGGCAGCATGGTCCCGCATACAGCACCTACATCAAGGCTGATTCAAACGCCTCAGTCTACTATTACCCTAATACGCAGCAACCCACAACGCTTTGGTACCACGACCACGCCTTAGGAGTTACTCGCCTCAATGTAATGTCAGGGCTCGCCGGTTTCTACCTCATAAGGGAAACTAATGGAAGCGACAAAGTTGCGCCTCTGCTACCGACTGGAAAATACGAGATGCCGCTTGTGATTCAAGACCGAACATTCAACACCGACGGCTCAATCAACTATCCGTATGTCGGCGCCGACACTGTTGTCCATCCCTACTGGGTCAACAGTTTCTTAGGCAACGCCATCATGGTCAACGGCAAAGTCTGGCCTAACATGAACGTTGACATGGGGCAATATCGATTTAGAATCTTGAACGGGTCAAACACCAGGTTTTATGAAATCAAATTCTCAAACGGAATGTCTTTCATCCAGATAGGAAGCGACGGCGGCTACCTCCAAGCGCCAATCACATTAACTTCCCTGCTTCTGGCCCCTGCAGAACGCGCCGACATCATAGTGGACTTCTCTAATCTGTCTCCAGGGAAAACAGTAATTCTTCAAAACAGCGCTTTAACATCAAACACCGCCGAGGAAACACAAACGGTGGGTCAAATAATCCAATTCACCGCTACCAGCCAAACAGGAACCACGCCTTTCAGTCTTGCTCAGGCCCCGACCCCTTTTAACCCGACGCTTCCAGTCGGCAGTTTTCCCACCTTGCCAACAGCAACAAAACAAAGAATTCTCACCCTGTTCGAAGTCACGAATCAAAACAGCATAATGGAAGAAGCGCTACTTGATGGGCAAAACTGGAGCGCCCCCATCTCCGAAAAACCTGAAGTGGGAGCAACCGAAGACTGGATAATTGTCAACCCAACGATGGATCAGCATCCAATCCATCTGCACCTCATTCAATTCCAACTGGTTCAAAGAGAAGCGTTCGACCCGACAGCATACATGGAAGACTGGATTGCGCTAAACGGGGAACCTCCGCTTACTCACCCAACAGTAAATGTCCCGGACCTCAGCCATTATCTCTCAAATTTGGTTATACCCCCTCAACCGTACGAGCAAGGCTGGAAAGACACGATCCTAGTGAACTCCAGCGAAGTCGTAACCCTCCGCGTCCGCTTTGCACAGCAAGATGGCACTGGTTTTCCGTTCGACGCAACCGCTGGACCAGGATACGTGTGGCACTGCCACCTTCTCGAGCACGAGGACAACGAGATGATGCGTCCCTACCAAGTTACTTCAAAAACCAGCCTAGCGTTGCCGTTAACCGTCTCAGCGGTTGCAGTGGCAGCCGCCGTTTCCGCCGTGGGCTACTCTTATCAGAAACGGAGAAGGAAAAAACCGCAAGCAAACGCGGAGCCAATTAACCGGACCAATTTGGGCGAACAAAAAGAACCATTGCAACCTGAAGAAACCAAGTAAAGTTGCCCAAACGTGTTGTAAAAATGCTCAAGGAAGCTTAAGCGTTTTTCTTTCGAGAAGCGTGTTTACCGCGTCCACGAGGGCTTCGCAGGCAAACCATCTTTGCTCCAAAGAACCATCGGTCTCAAGGCTCGCAATTTTACGCTGGCTATCCCGTATCTGATCCATTATCGGCTGTTTCTTTGCGTCGTAAGCGTCTCGAAGCCTTTCTTTCGTCTCGGTCAAATCCAACATGGCTAACTCAAGCTCTCTTTGCTTATCGTTAAGCTTCTGCATTGCCACCGTTTCCTTCTGCTCTCTTTCTTTCTTAGAGATTCCCCTGAACAGACCCGTTCTCATACGTACAATATAGTCCAGTTCCTCTTTGAGGTCATCAACATTTTTGTACAGCCTTCTGATTTCACTTTTTTTGCGCCCTAAAATCTTGCTTGCCCCAGCATCGTATTCCTGCTTAATCTTTCTCAGAAGAATTTTGCTGTTGGAAAGCCTGTCATATGCTTCTTCAAGGATAGTTTCCTCGCGGCGCCGCTGCTCAAGTTCAACCTCAACAGTCGAGATTATCTGCGACCGTTCCTCCACGAACTGCTCATCTGAAGAAATGTTTGGGTTCGATTCAAACTCGCCTAGCACATCTTTCAGGTTCACCATCCAACGTTCAAAATGAGTTCTAAACGGGGAAGAACCGAATCGTTGGTTGCCCAAAACACGAAGCCTCGTGATGGTTTTCTCCGAAACCTCTTTCGCTGAAGCAACCTGCTTCTCCTCCACCTTTGAATCGTCCGCAGGTCTCCGCTTTCTTCCTCTACCCTTGACCCTATCATACGGCGACTTTATTGACCCTCGACCAGAACCACGAGGCGATTTAGACCGCGGCTGATATCCCATGAACAAAACCTACTATACTTGAAGTATTTAAGAATCAATCATGCCTACACAACTCCTAAGAAGACCCTGCAGGGACAAACATCCTATTCAAGTGCTTAAAGTCAAATTATTGCCGAAATTCTTTTTCGGCGATGTCGAGTTGTTTTTCCAGCGTTTCTTCGTATTTTTCTACTTGTTTTTCTTTAAGGTCGCCGTTTTGGCTTGCATTACAAAGCTTCAACAGTTCTTTGTCGCTTAGGTTTACCAAGGTTTCGGCAAGTTTATCGACGAGCTTGCTGATTTCTAAAAGTTCCAAGGCTATGGCTTTGAAGTCTCTCTTGTCCTGCTCTGTCAAGACTGTTTTAACCAACTAAGCCACCAAGCGAACAACTACATTTACAAGGGTAGGCTACTAAAATTTTCCTATGAAAATTCTGGATTAGTTGGTGCTGAGGGCAGGATTCGAACCTGCGAACCCCTGCGGGAAAGGATTTCCCATTCGGGCGCTCAAGTCAAAGCGTCGAGATCTTGAGTCCTTCACCTTTGACCTGGCTTGGTTACCTCAGCACAATGCAGCTAAAAATGTCTTGCTTCTGTCTTATTAATCATTTCCATCAGTGCAGCGGCTATACGCTTAAAATTTAGTTCTTTCAGAAAAAGCTCCCAATGGAGAAAGTCAGTCTGAATAAAAAAGGTAAAATGGGAAGTTGGTTTTGGCTAATTTTATTTTTGGTGGTTTTATGCTGCTGCTTTGGCGAGTTTTTCTCCAAGCGCTTTAGCCTGTTGTTCGTCGGCTTTTGAAATGGTGCTGCTGACAGCGAGCCCTGGCTGGATAATTTTCGGGTTAAAAGCTTTCAGAATGCTCTCTATGTGCTCTACCGCTTTTGCTTGGCTTCCGCCTCCGGTTGCAAATGCTGCCATCGGTTTGCCTGCAAGTTTTTCTTTGTTGAAGTAAAACTCGGTGAGCAGTGTGAGCAGGGGTCCTGACATCATGCTGAAATAGGCTGGCGAGCCAAACGCGAATGCATCTGCTTCAACGGCTTCTTTCGCATTGATTTGCGCCACGTTTTTTACCTCAACGGTTGCGCCGCTTACGGTTTTGGCTCCTTCCGCGATGAGCTTGGCGATTTTTTCGGTATTTCCAGTTTTAGAGTAATACGCAATTAGTATTTTTGGCAATTATACACCTCCATAATTTTTCCTTGAGGATGACTTAGCTCAGGTAATTTTATATAGTTTTAGGTCATAAAAATATACCAAAACAAGGTCGCAAAATGTCCAACAAAAAAGACACCCCGCAAACAATGCTAAACTCACTTTTGGAGCTGCAGTCAGAAGTAAAAACCCTGCGAGCTGAATTAAACAGGATAGAAGGCTCAATTCTGAAAGAGCGCGTAAAAGCGGTCGAGCAAGCCTTAAGCCAAAACCGACTCATGCTATATGCAAAGCAAATGCAGGATGAACTTGGCGAAGACTTAGAAGAAATAGTCAACCCCCAATGCCAAAAACGGCTTAGATGCATCGAAACATTTAGAGCCATCGCCACCGAAAACCTCAACCTATCCCAAGAAGCAAACCCAGAAAACGCGCTTGCAGACTTGGATTCTAAAATAAGCAAAATCGCGCAAACCGCCGAAAAAACAAAAGGAGAGCCCTGCGAAGAATGCCACCAGAACTTCCAGAAAAAACTGAAAAGACAAAAAAGAACTTTTCAAACAGTCGTTCTTGTCGAAAAAGCATCTGACGACCAAAACAACGAGCAAATAAATATTGATCGTTTAGTTGAGACGGTGCTGGAGCCGCTGGCTAATTCTGCAAGGCTAAAGATTTTCCTCGGCATTTATGAGGGCAAAAAAAGCTTTTCGAAGCTATCGCAGATAAGTAACTTGAAAGGTGGGCATCTGATTTTTCACTTAAAAAAGCTTCTTGATTCAGGCTTGATAATTCAAGAGGACAACAAAGGTGACTACATCATAACTCAAAAAGGGATAGATGTAATAAAAAAAATCTTCCTCTTCAAATAAAACTTCCAGAAAATTAAGTGACTTTTTCCAGGTCAGTTATGAAGCGTTTGAACACTTTTAAGCCGCCGTTCCAGAAGCTGGGGTCTGCCACGTTTAAGCCGACGATTTTGCCGATTTCCACTGGTGATACGCTGCTTCCCGCCGCCAATGCCTTGACCAGTTTAGGCACGAACGCTTTGCCCTCTTCGAGGTACCGCTCGTAGAGGCTGTAGACGAACATTTGGGCGTAGACGTAGGGGTAGTTGTAGAAGCGGTAGTTCGCCATGTAATAATGCGGTTTCATGGTCCATTCAGCCTCCATTTCTGGGAACCACGTGACTGCGTCGCCGAAAATGCGGTCGCGTGCTGCTGTCCAGTGCTTGCAGATAGTTGGGTAATCAAGGTATTCGCCTTTCTGAATGGAGGCGTAGAGCGCCTGCTCGAACCAGACGCGGGCGGTAACTTGAAAAGTCGTCATTCCTGATTCGTCGAGAACTTGGCACAGAATTTCTTTCTGCTCTTTGCTTGATTTCGCCTCGCTAAGCAGGAGGTCTGTCAGTAATAATTCGCCGAAAATAGATGCGGTCTCCGCTACAGTGGACGGCACGGCTGTGTTCATGAGCGTTTGGCTCCGAGACATGTAGTAATCGTGGGTAGCATGTCCCAACTCATGCGCTAACGTGTAAACGTCGCTGAGGTTTCCGTTGAAGCTGTCAAGGATGAAGGCTGATTTGCCTCGATACCAGCTTGCGCAGAAGGCACCGTTGCGTTTCCCAAACCTTGGAGTTGCATCGATGCGGCGTTTTGCAAACATTTCTTTGACTGCCGCGGCGTATTCTTCGTCGAAGCGGCTGTATGCGCGTGTGATGAGGCTTTGGGCTTCTTCAAACGTGTATTTCAATTCGGGCGCTTCGGGTAGGGGGGCGACGATGTCGTGGTTTCCGAGGACGGGCAGGTTCATGAATTTAGCTTTAAGTTTAAGGTAACGGCGATACGCTCCAGAGTTTTCTTCTATCGCTTTCAGCAGATTCTCAATTATTGCCTCTTCGGTGTCATTGTTCATGAGGCTGGACTCCATGGGCGAGGCGTATTTTCTGCGCTGCGAAACGGTGACCCAGTCGTTGCAGATGCTGCGCAGAGCTGCAGAGAAAACTTCGCCGTCTCTGCCAAGCAACCCGTAAATCGCTCGGTTCGCCGACTCCCGAGTTGCCCTGTCAGGGTGAGACAATAATCCGTTTGCTTCGCCGTAGCTCAACGTCTTCTTCTCCCCAAGAACCATGATGTCGAAGGTGCGGGTGTTTAGCCATTTACTCTGCAGCTCCTCCCAACCTTGAACCCCAAACTGGTCCTTCTCGATGATAAGCTGCTCCTCCACCTCGCTAAGCTGATGAGCCACACGACGTTGCACGCGTTCCAACATATGTTTGTACACAGACAAAACTGGCTCGTCAATAATTTCGGGCTTAGCTTTCACAAGCGCACCAAGTTCCAGCGAAAAAAACGCCAACTGCTTACCCAACTGCGCCTCAAACTTGCTCACCCTATCATAAAGCGCCTGCACCTCAGGCAACGTCATGTTAGCCGAAAAAGACAAGCCAGCAAAAAGCGAAACGTCGCCGAGCTTAACATCAAAATCTTCCAACTCCTGGATGCAACGGAGCAGATTGGTAGGCTCAAGGGAGGCTATTTTTCCCCGGTATTTGCCCTCAAAGTCATCTGCAAAAACCTTTGCTGTATTCAATGTTTTTTCAACGGAGGGGTCAGTGATTCTGGGAAAAAGCTCACTTAGATCCCAAGTGATTTCCTGATTAGTGCTGCTGGTCATTTTGGTTCACTTTAACAATAGATTAAACTCGGCTAGGTTATTTTGGGTTTCCTGTCTGTTGATTCCGAGCAGTTACCGCAAAAGTAAAAGCGCTCGCCAGACGATACAGTATGGAATACGCATGCACACGGAACACAAAATAATCCTCGGCAACAGCCAAACGATGCCAGAACTCAAAGACGGCAGCATCCAGCTGATGGTTACTTCGCCGCCTTACCCCATGATCCAGATGTGGGACAACCTCTTCTCAGATGCCGACCCAAGGATTGGGGCGCTGTGGCGGAAACTGGAAGAGGACTGCGAAGACGAGGCTGTCCCGCAAATTTACGATGCAATGCACCTTTACCTCGGGGAGGTTTGGCGGGAAACATACCGCGTTCTCTGCGACGGGGGCATAGCCTGCATAAACATCGGCGATGCAACACGCACAGTAAACGGCAAATTCAAGCTTTTTCCCAACCATGCGCGGATCATGGAGATTTGCGAAAAAATCGGCTTCACCACGCTGCCCTACATTCTTTGGAAGAAACCCACGACTAAGCCGAAATACAAGGGTAAAGGCGCGTTTTTAGGCTCAGGTTTTCTGCCGCCAAATGCCTACGTCACATTGGACTGCGAATTCATCCTCCTATTCAGGAAAGGTAGCCTCCGCAAATTCCCGCCCAAAGACAAAACCCGATACGACAGCGCCTTCACTAAACCCCAGCGGGACGAGTGGTTCAGCCAAATCTGGGCACTCAAGGGAACACGGCAGACCTCAAACGAACTGGAAAGAAGAACCGCAGCCTACCCCGACGAAATCGCAGACCGCCTAATCAAAATGTTCAGCATAAAAGGCGACACAGTACTAGACCCGTTTTTAGGCTCGGGAACAACCGCAAAAGTAGCCATGCAGAACGAACGCAACAGCGTCGGGTATGAAACCGACCAAAACCTACTACCAATTTTGACTAAAAAGGCAGTAAATATCGACAACAAGAACATCGACATGCAGATAATTAAACGCTAACACAGTTCCTGACTAAGAATTCTTTGAAAATTCAACAACGCATAGCTTTGGTTGAACGCATAGAAATTGACGTATTATTTTATGTTGTTAGCTTGGTGTTATGGTTATGTTGAGGGGGAGATCAATTTTCTCTGGCTTGTTTTTTCCTTCAAATCTTTTTCTGAAATTCAATATTACTATGCCCACTATTTCACCTGTCGCAGGGTCGCATCTGACAGCTACGTCGTTTTTAAGCTCTTTAGCAACGGCTTTTTTGGGCTCCCCTATAGTAATGTCTAGTACATCGCTTTCTTCGTCAAAGAAGAAGTTTATTCTTCTTGCCAAATTTCGTCACCCATCTTAATTTTGTCTGTGAAGTAACTCGTAATCACAATTCCTTCATTATTGAATAATCTCACGCCAACCATTAAATATTTCCGACTGACAGGCGTTTTATCAAATAGCCTGTAGAACAACCAAACCTTGTCTTCATACGTACTTTTCCTGATTACTTGTGGGTTGACCAGCGTGTTCCTCATCTTCTCGACCTCGCCCGAAACCTCAGGATGCCTCTCAGAAACATGTTCATATCCATTGGCTGTCAAAGCAATCTTCTTTGAGAGCTTCGAGATTACTTCAAAGACGACCTCACGCATTCAATCAACGGCCTTTTCACACGGGCACAGCTTCCTCTAGTACTTTTTCTTTAATGTATTTATTTAGAAACTCTTTTGAGATTACATCAACTTTCATGTGTAGTTTGCGTCTGAGGTATCTTCGTAAGCGGGCAATTAGAAGGAAATCAACCATTTCAGAATACGTCACCAGAATATCTAAATCGCTTTTTTCGTTCTGCTCTCCTCTGGCAAATGAGCCGAAAATATCTACTGTTTCCACCTTGAATCGCCTGTTTAAAGTGGGTTTTAATGCCTGAAGCTGCAGTTTTACTTCTTCAAGTGACTTTTCCATGCTCTTAAAATCTCAATGTGCCATGTTTTAATACACTTTTAACTGTTTGACCTCTTTAACTTTACGGAAAAATATGCAAAGGGGTCGAGGACTTAGACTGATAAAATCGAGGACGCATCAGTTTTGCCAAAATCACCGTTAAGGGTCCGTTCGGGTTCTTTGGTATTCCGCGCCGCATGCGAGTATTTCGTTTAGGTGGTTTTCGACTTGGAATCTGTATGCTTGGCGTTGCCGATTTTTCTTGATTGCGCGACGAACCCCATTTTCAATTTAGGTTAAGCCGAAGTCGCAACTCTCAAAACCAGCAACCCCAAATTGAAACCCAAGCAAAACCGAACCCGACGCCTTGAAAACCGCCGCGGCCATAACCGACAATAACTTCAACATGGAGTCAACATGCAAAGTCGCATCCCGCCCATCCTAAAGTCGCAACAAACAAACGCCTTCAAACCCCAAACCAACAAAACAACCCAAAACACAAAGAGCCAACGCGGAAAGTCGCAACTTCCCCAAACCACAAAGTCGCAACTTAAAAATCTGCCAAAAACCTGTTTTCTCAAATTTGCTTTCTGGCGGAAACCGCTTTTCAATTTACGCACCTCTTCAGTTTTCTTTCGCGTTTTTCTTTGTTATGCGGCAAGTCAGCAAACATTTTTTAGTGTAGTTGCATTATGGAAGTTTATTGCTCCTTCAGTTTAGCCGCGTTGTGCACGATAAGGTTTATTAGATAGCTCTGTAGCATGTGTTTGTGCTCTTAGAAAAGTCCGTAGAATCCTTTTTCAAATGGATGATCCCATATCGAAGGAGTTGGAAGTTTGAAAACACTAACGAAATCACAAGAACATAAAATTTATGGAGAAAAAAGAGTTTGACTGCACTTATCCAAAAAGAAGATATCCGCGAGTTACTGAAAACTTTTTTCAACCAAAAAGGCCTCGTACGCCAGCACCTTGACAGCTACAACGAATTCATCGACCATGGCTTACAAGAAGTTGTTGACGAAGTCGCGGAAATCCCCATTGAAGTTCCAGAAAGCCCCTACAAAGTAAAACTTGGGCAAATCTGGGTAATTGACCCGCAATCACGCATCACCAGCCCATACGTAACCGAAGTAGACGGCACCAAACACGAAATTTACCCCATGGAAGCCAGACTGCGCAACTTAGCATATTCAGCGCCAATCGCACTGGAAATGACGCCGGTAATCGACGGAAGAGAACAGGACACGGAACTAGTCTACATCGGCAACATCCCAGTCATGCTTAAATCAAAACTCTGCTTCCTATCGCAACTCTCCGAAGAAGAACTTATCGCCGCAGGAGAAGACCCTGACGATCAAGGCGGATACTTCGTGGTTAACGGTTCTGAACGAGTCATCGTTGCCATGGAAGACTTGGCGCCTAACCGAGTTATCGTAGACATCGACGAGAAAGGAACCTCGCCTGTTTACCAAGCAAAAATTTTCTCAACCACAGTTGGCTTCAGAGCACGAATTGAACTTAAACTCAAATCAGACGATGCCATCTACGTTACCATGCCCGGAGTGCCGACTGAAATCCCATTTGTCGTTATAATGCGTGCCTTAAGCCTGGAAAAAGACAAAGACATCGCAGAAGCTGTCTCGCTTGACAGCGAAATGCAAAGCCAACTTGCCGCTTCTTTTGAAAAAGCCATCGGCGTAGATACACCTGCTGACGCAATCCTGTTCATCGGGAACCGCGTTGCACACGGACAAGTTGAAGAGTACCGACTGCAGAAAGCCGAAACCGCCCTGGACAAAAACTTTTTGCCGCATCTGGGCAGAAGCGAAAAGAACCGAAAGGAAAAAGCAATTTTCCTAGGCGAAATGGCTTACAGAGTTCTGCAGTTGAAAACGGGCAGAAGGCAACCTGACGATAAAGACCACTTCAAAAACAAACGTCTTCGACTTGGCGGTCCACTTCTTGCAGACCTGTTCCGTGTTTCATTCAGGAACTTAACCCGCGATATAAAGTATCAGCTTGAACGCATAGGCGTTAAAGGACCAATCATAACCGTTTCAGCTGCTGTTCGCCCAGGTATTATAACTGAACGTTTCCAGCATGCTTTGGCAACAGGCAACTGGGGAAGAGGCAGAGTCGGCATCACTCAACTGCTAGATCGAACAAACTACATTTCAACGCTGAGCCACCTGCGTAGGCTCCAATCTCCATTGAGCAGAAGCCAACCAAACTTCGAAGCCAGAGACTTGCATCCAACTCACTGGGGACGCTTGTGTCCAAACGAAACCCCCGAAGGCTCTAACTGTGGCTTGGTCAAAAACTTGGCATTATCCGCCTCGATTGCTGTTGGAGTAAATCCTGACAGAGTAAAGCAGTTGCTTTTTGAAATGGGTTCTGTGCCGGCAGCAGAAGCCAGCCGCGAATTGCGTATTTCAGGAGCTAAAGTTTTCGTTGACGGAAACATAATTGGCTATTGTAATAACCCGCAGGAAATGGTGAAGTCTTTCCGCGAGAAAAGACGCGCTGGAGAAATTTCAACAGAAGTAAACGTAACATATTTCTCAAGGCAGCAAACCGAAACTGAAGAAGTGCATGCTAACTGTGACGAAGGCAGAGTCAGGCGCCCACTTATTATCGTTGAAAATGGGGTTTCGAAGCTTCAGCCTAAACATTTTGAAAAGATCGGTTTAGGCGAGTGGACTTGGGAAGATGTTGTTAAGAACGGTTTAATCGAGTATTTGGACGCTGAAGAAGAAGAAAACGCTTACATCGCCTTAACATTTGATGCAATTCAACCTACAAACACTCATGTAGAAATTGCCACTTACACGATTCTTGGAATCTGCGCCTCAACAATCCCGTATCCTGAACATAACCAGTCGCCTCGCAACTCATACCAGGCAGCTATGGCTAAACAAGCGCTGGGCGTTTACGGCACCAACTTCCACCACCGCGTTGACTCGCGCTCCCACATATTGCATTATCCCCAAGTTCCCATGGTTGAAACCGAACTGATGGAAGTCATGGGCTACAAACAACGGCCCACAGGTCAAAACTGCATCGTCGCTGTGCTTAGCTTCGAAGGCTACAACATGGAAGACGCGATAATATTCAACAAAGCATCCATAGAACGCGGCTTAGCCAGATCCACATTCTACCGCATTTACGAAGCAGAATGCCGCCAGTACCTAGGCGGATTAAAAGACAAGTTCACGGTTCCCGAGCCTGGAACCCGCGGTTACCGCGGCGAACAATATTACCGTTTGCTTGAGCCTGACGGAATAATCAGTTTAGAATCACAGGTTGTCGGCGGAGACGTGTTAATCGGCAGAATCAGCCCACCAAGATTCTTGGAAGAATACAAGGAATTCGAAGTTAAAGGTCCATCGATGCGTGATACCTCAGTCGATATGCGTCCCTCCGAAACAGGGATTGTAGACGGCATATTCATAACAATGTCAGGCGAAGGCAGCCAACTTGTAAAAGTTAGAGTTCGCGACCAACGGGTCCCAGAGCTTGGCGACAAATTCGCTTCACGCCACGGACAAAAAGGAGTCATAGGCTTAATTGTGCCCCAAGAGGACCTGCCCTTCACTGATGACGGCATGGTACCTGACCTAATAATCAACCCACATGCCATACCCTCAAGAATGACCATCGGCCAATTCATCGAATCCATCGCTGGAAAAGCTGCTTCAGCAAGAGGAAAACCAGCCAACGGAACACCATTCTCAAACGAAGGTCCCACCGAAGTCCGTAAGAACCTCATAAAACTTGGTTACAGCCACACTGGAAGCGAGGTCTTCTACAACGGCACTACAGGCGAAAAATTCGTTGCAGACGTCTTCGTCGGAGTAGTCTATTACCAAAAACTTCACCATATGGTTGCAGACAAAATACACGCCAGAGCCCGTGGCCAGGTACAGATGTTAACAAGACAGCCAACGGAAGGCAGAGCCAGAGGCGGGGGTCTAAGATTCGGGGAAATGGAGAGAGACTGCCTTATCGGTCACGGCGCTGCTATGCTGCTTAGAGACAGGTTGCTGGAAGAGTCAGATAAGTACACGCTATATATATGCGAGAACTGTGGTCAAATTGCGTACTTCGACATGAAACAAAGACGCTACGTCTGCAGGATATGCGACGAAAAAGCGAAGATTTCACCCGTAATCGTTTCGTATGCTTTCAAGCTTCTGCTGCAGGAGCTTCAAAGCCTTTGCATTACACCCAAATTAAGACTTAAGGAGAAGGCATAAAATGTCCCAACAGGAAGAACTAATCCATAAAATAGTCGATGAAATCTCATTCGGCTTAATCTCACCTAAAGACCTCAGAAAACAATCAGTCGTTGAAATCCAGACACCAGACACCTACGACGAAGACGGCGCACCCATCACCGCTGGCTTAATGGATGGTAGATTAGGAACTCTTGAGCCAAGGCAAAGATGCAAAACCTGCGGCAACACAGCTATTCGCTGCCCGGGGCATTTTGGGCACATTGAACTAGCCGTGCCGATTGTCCATATAGAATTTACAAAAATTATCTTCGACCTCTTGAAAGCCACATGCCGCAGTTGCGGTCGCATACTCCTGTCCGAAGACGCTGCAAAGAAAGCGCGCGCACGAATCGAACGTTACAACGAGCTTTTAGGCACAATTCCAGATGAAGTTTACAAGGAGATAATGACTGAAATAAAAGCTAAGCAATGTCCCTACTGCGCCTCCGCACAATACAAGATTACATTTGAGAAACCGACAAAGTTTATCGAGCAGACTGAAGCAGGCTCTGAACCCTTGACTCCCAGCATGATCCGTGAAAGGCTTGAACGCGTCTCAGACGAAGACCTTGAAATCTTAGGGTTTAACCCGAAAGTTGCCCGTCCAGAATGGATGGTTCTGCAGGTTTTACCTGTTCCTCCAGTTTACGTTCGCCCATCAATCACGTTAGAATCAGGTATCCGTTCTGAAGATGACTTAACTCATAAGCTTGTAGACATCATCCGTATTAATCAGCGTCTGAAAGAGAACATGGAAGCAGGTGCACCGACACTTATCATTCAAGACCTCTCAGAGCTTTTACAGTACCATGTTACCACCTACTTTAACAACGAAGCCTCAGGCATTCCGCCGGCAAGGCACCGCAGCGGCAGAGCATTGAAGACTCTCTCGCAAAGGCTAAAGGGAAAAGAAGGCCGCTTCAGAAGCAACCTATCAGGCAAACGAGTTGACTTTTCAGCCCGCACAGTTATTTCCCCCGATCCGAACCTTGACATTAACGAGGTGGGTGTGCCGGTAGATGTTGCTATGCGGTTATCTGTTCCAGAAAAAGTCACAGCGTGGAACATTGATGAACTCAAGAAACTCGTAATTAACGGTCCAGAAAACTATCCTGGCGCCTTATACATTATTAGGCCTGATGGAAAGCGCATTAGGCTTGAATTCGTTGTTGACCGAACCAAAATCGCTGAAGCTGTAGAATTAGGATTCGTGGTTGAACGTCACCTAAAGAACGGCGACATTGCAATCTTTAATCGGCAGCCTTCACTTCACCGCATGTCAATTATGGCTCATTACGTTCGGGTTTTGCCGTACAAGACTTTCCGCCTTCACCTCTGCGTTTGCCCCCCCTACAACGCTGACTTTGACGGCGACGAAATGAACCTTCACGTTCCACAAAGCGAAGAAGCACGGACCGAAGCGCTGTTGCTAATGCAGGTTCAAGACCAGATTCTCTCACCCAGATTCGGCGGACCCATCATCGGTGCAATTAGAGACTTTATCACAAGCGCCTATTACTTCACACGAAAAGGAAGCTATTTGACTCGAAGTCAAGTTAACAGGCTTCTAACCACAACTCAATATGAAGGCGAACTGCCAGAGCCAGAAATCAAGGAACCCCAACCGATGTGGTCGGGAAAACAAATCTTCAGTCTCTTCCTGCCAAAAACCCTCAATTACGTGTTGAAAGCCAACATTTGTCAAGGCTGCACTAAATGCGAAGAAGAAGAATGCAAACACGACGCCTACGTGGTAGTCAGGAATGGCCAACTAGTTTCAGGCATAATTGACAGGAAATCAATCGGCTCCGAACAATCCGAAAGTCTCCTTCACAGAATAATCAAAGACTACGGCACGCCAGCAGGACGCGAATTCCTCAACAAGGTAACTCATCTGCTGAAACTGTACATTTCCATGCGGGGATTCAGCTACACCTACGACCAACTTGTTCTCTCGCCGAAAGCCCGCAATCGCATGGCAAAGACGATGGAGCGTATCCAAAAGAAAATCGATGAACTCATCGAAAACTACCGCAACGGAACCCTGCCGCGCTTGCCTGGGCAGACCTTAGAGGAATCATTTGAAATCTACGTCATGCACGAGCTTGCCACCGCCAGAGATGAATCGGGCAAAATAGCAGACGACGACTTCACATTGGAGAACGCTGGCATTGTCATGACGCGAACGGGCGCGAGAGGTTCAAGCCTGAACATCGGTCAAATGGCTGCTTGTGTTGGGCAACAATCAGTGCGAGGCAAACGTATCTTGCGAGGCTATGCTGGAAGAGCGCTGCCGCACTTCGTCGATGGTGACCCAAGTCCCAGAGCAAGAGGCTTTGTCTACAACTCTTACCAGACAGGTTTAGACGCGATTGAATTCTTCTTCCACGCGATGGGTGGCAGAGAAGGACTAGTTGACACAGCCGTCCGAACTCAACAAAGCGGTTACATGCAAAGACGTTTGATTAACGCTTTAGAGCACGTCAGATTAGAATATGACAGCACAGTTCGAGATTCATCGGGCGATATAATCCAGTTCCGTTATGGAGAAGATGGTGTTGACCCAGCTAAAAGCGACCATGGCAAAGCAGTAAACGTCAACCGGCTTATTGACCAGATAAAAATCGGCGAAGAAAAAGGAGAAGCTGCATCAGCCGAAGAAATCAAGAAACAGCTGAAACGGGTTGAGGAACAGCTTACGCCGATTTTGCTGAATCAGCTTAAACAAAACTTCGCTAAGAACAAACTAACCAAGAAAAGTGTTGAAAAAGCCACCACCTCAACTGCTGAACAATACAAACGCGCCTTAATGGAGCCTGGCGAAGCAGTGGGAATCGTTGCAGCCCAGTCAATAGGTGAACCTGGTACGCAGATGACTCTTAGAACCTTCCACTACGCTGGTGTCAAAGAACAAAACGTCACCTTAGGCTTACCCAGACTCATCGAAATCGTTGATGCACGCAGAATTCCTTCAACGCCAATCATGACGATTTACTTAATGGGCGAATTCGCGAAGAGCAAAGAAGGCGCTGTTGAAGTTGCAAGGAACATAATTTACACTTCAGTCGAAAACTTGGCTTCCGCGATCTATGAGGACCCTGTGCGTGAAGAAATCGTTATTGAATTAAGCAAGTCAATGATGGATGACCGAAACATAACGATGGATGAGCTGAAGGAGCGGTTGGAACTGCAAAACGCGACGGTGACCATTACTGATTATATGGTGCAGATTAAGCCGAAAAAAGCTGAGCAACTGAAGAGGATGTTAACGAAGATTCCAGGTTTTCAAGTTAAAGGTGTACCTGACATTAAACGTGTGCTAGTGACTGAAGAAAGCGGCGAATGGGTAATACGCACTGATGGCTCAAACCTGTCTAAAGTCTTAGAAGTCCACGGAGTAGATACTTCACGAACAAGCACCAACAACATTCACGAGATTGCCAATACTTTAGGTGTGGAGGCTTCAAGAAACGCGTTAGTCCACGAGGCAAAAGGCGTCTTGGAAGATCAGGGCTTAGATGTTGATGTGCGCCACGTTATGCTCGTAGCAGACATGATGACGACAACTGGAAATGTGCAGCAAATCGGCAGGCACGGCATAAGCGGCAAAAAAGCAAGTGTTTTAGCCCGCGCGGCATTCGAAATTACAGTGCCTAACATTGTTGAAGCGGCTGTGAAAGGCGAAAGTGACCCCTTGGCAGGTGTAACAGAAAACGTTATAGTAGGGCAGTCGATACCAATCGGCACAGGCTTAGTTGAATTATACATGTCAACATTTGATAAACAGGCAAAACAAGGAGGAAAAACAGAAACATGATAGATATAGATAAAGCATTAGCGACCGCAGTGAAAACCGGCAAAGTATCCTTCGGAGCCAACGTTGCATTGCAGAACGCTAAAACAGGCAAGGCTAAGATGATAGTTTTAGCTTCTAACTGTCCACAAGACATAAAAGAACAGATAGAATACTATGGAGAAATCTCTAAAGTCCCCGTGATAACATACAAAGGTGGCTCAATGGATTTGGCGGAAGTCTGCAAAAAACTCTTTATTATATCAGCCTTGAGCATCCGAGAAACCGGGGATTCAGAAATTCTCAAATTAACTGAAGAAGTTAAAGAATAAAAAATGGAGGAAAAAAACTGACAACCGGCATAAAAATTACCTGCGACGAAATGCGTTACATAGCACTGTTTGAAAGCATAAGCGGCGCCAGCGTTAAAGACTGCATTGTAGACGAGGTAGAGCAACGAGCAATATTCATCGTTAACCAAGGCCAAGTTGGAATTGCCATAGGTAAAGGCGGCAGAAACATTCACACGCTTGAGCGAATGACAGGCAAAAAACACGAAATCATAGAGTACAGCGAAGACCCAGTTACATTCATGAAAAACGCCCTAAAACCAGCAGCGGTCAGAGAAGTACGCGTTACCGAACGAACCGACGGCAAAAAAATGGCAGTCATCACTATCAACCCAAAAGACAAGGGCGTCGCAATAGGCAAAAACGGCAAAAACGCTGAACGTTTGCGCTTTTTAGCAAAACGCTATTTCGACATCCAGAACGTAAGCATCACCTAAGCGGTCCATGACGGGCTGACTTTGGCGATGAAACGTCGCCGAATCTATCTTCTTAAGAATAATTAGCACATAGCTTAAGTAGAGTTTTTTGGTGCCGTGCTGAAGAAACTGTTTTTTGTTCTGTTTGTTTTGGGTTGCTTTTTTGAAATAAAGGTTAAATCCTTTGCAGGCTGCGTATTAAAAAGTCCTAGAACGTATTGAAAAGTTCCTGTTCGAACCTAAAAGTCCTGATAGTATTTGCAAGGTGTTTGGTTGCCGCTAACTCAAAGAGTAAGTTTCAAAACGATGTTGCAGAAGCAGAATCGCCTGCAGGTTCCTAAGCTTATACGATGGGAATACAAGCTGGACCCATCTGAAGTTTTAGTTGTCACCGTAACCATCGTTGGCTTGCTGGGCGTTCGAGAAAGCTTCTGGGCCAACATGCAAAAAGATGGACGCATAGCTATCCCAAAACTTACCGTAGCATTACTGAAGCGCAACGAAGCAAGCCTCGAAGGGTACGCCCTAGAAGTCACGTTGGAACCAATCAGTCAATGAACATAGAAGCGGAATTTAAAGTTAATTCTTGGACAAATTACGCATTAAAATGATTCAGCAAAGGAATTTACAAATAACCTAAACGATTATTTCCCTAACCACATTTTATGTTTTAACAATTCGCTTCACGATTGCAATAGGAAGGGTTCTCAGGAAAGCCTTGCTAAGCACAGCTAAAACTTCGCCACCAGTCAACACGTTTATTCTTTCTTTCTTTAAGCGGTCAAACTTTGCAGTGTACCGAATAAAGTTTCTAGCGACTCCGCTAGGAGATTTTCGATGCGGTATAATGGCACACTCCAAATCTACTTTTAGCCTTGGCTAAAGGCTAGACAGGGCGTTAGTCCGTAGGCCTCTACACTTGCGAGATAATAGCTGTTGATAGCAAGTCAGCAAGTACCTGCTTATAAAATCTATGATTGCACACCTGACACGCACCTTGTGTGTAAACCGTGCTACATGCTTAATTTGTTATAGCATAGATGACCTTGCAATGTTGTGAAGTAGAAGGCAATTAGAAGTGAAAAAGTCCATCGTCAGTGCGCTAATAATCCTCATTCCCCTCGCAATAATAGGTAGCCTAATGCTCGTATCATATGCGACTGGAGACCAAAATCAGGTGCCCCATATGCCTGGCGAAACTTTTGATATTCAATGTCAAGGCTTCACAGTAAACAATGGATATTACAATATTTCAGTATCCGTGAATGCTATGCAATCAGAAAATATACAAAAAATTATTATCAACCCAGGCACGGTTGAAGGGGAACAGGCTACCGAAGAAATCAGCGGAGTAAATACTTACCTGAACGGCTCAGCAGTAAGTATGGCGCAAGCGCTAAATTATCAAATTAAAAGCGGTGACCTTCTCCAAGTGAACTTTATTATGCCTTACATATGGATTTACCAGAACCAAACGATGTTCGTCATCCAGACCAATAATCCTTATTGTTATGAGGGTCAGTTCTTGAATCTTACACAGAACCCGTCAGGATCCATCTAAAAACGGGTGGGCGCTGTCTTTAGTGGAGTAAAAGGTTGACCGCTTTTTTTAGCAATTAAGACTATTACAGTTATGGTTCCGAAGAAGAAAACGATTAGAGGTGCGCAATAAGTCAGCTCTGGAACGCTTGATGGGTCAGTTGGTAGTGGTGTAGTGCTGTAATCTAATGGCGTATACTGTTCATTTACTGTGCTGTAGGTGTAAATGGGGTTTGGGTTAAGCCCTGACCCTGATTGAGTGGTATAGCCACCGATTAAGAAAAGTAAATCATTGACACTTGCGACGCCAACGTCATAACGCCCATTCTGCATGGGACTGCATGTTTGCCAACTATCATTTTTTGGGTCATAACTCTGAGTTATAAACCCTTTTGTGGTTAGTTGCCAATAAGGTAGTTGAGCATTAACGCCAAATATGTAAATCCTTTCTGGTGCATATACCCCTGAAGTAACTCCAGCGTTTGCCAAGATTATGGGTAAAGGAGCAGGTGTTCCGTTGCTCCAACTATCGTTTGTTGGATTATAGATTTGCGTCAGGTTGCTTGTGAATATGTAGATTTTCCCATATGCTACTGCAGAAGCATAGGAACTTACAGCAGTTGGTATGGGTGCTTCAATTGTCCATGAATCAGTCAATGGGTCGTATACTTGGTTTAACGTTCCATTATTATTGCCACCAATCACATAGATTTTACCATCAATAACATTTGCACGGACATTTAGTTCGGGCGTAGGCATTGGTGCTTTGGTAGACCAAGAATCAGTCGTTGGGTCATAGACTTCATTTACGTTAACTGGCAATCCCTGATTATTAATCAATGCATAGCCACCTATACAATAGATTTTGTCTTGGAAACTTGCTATGGCAAAAGCGCTTCTAGCGGTGGGCATGGATGCCTTAGATGCCCAAGTTCCTGTTGTTGTATTATACTCTTCGTTGAAACTGCAAAAACCGTTTGATGTAGCCCCTCCAATTGCATAGATACTTTCGTTGAGAGCTACCGCCCCTAGCCCACTTCTACCTTCAAGCATCGGAGCTTTCAATGTCCAAGAATCATCAGCCCAACAAGCAGAGATCATGGATGAATACAGCACCAAGCAAATTGTAATTGTGATAACTATGACCATTTGTCTTTTCATACGTTGTCCCTGCTTAGGTAGGTACTTTAAACTTATAGCTCTCCCCTAAGAACAGGTTGTTCCGCTAAAAGAACAGTAAGTCAAAGTTTCTTTCCCTAATCTGATTGATTATTTCTGGTTTTTCGATGCCTAAATACAACAGCAACAAAGAACAATGACAGAAGCAAAGGCAAGAGTTCTAAAGTTGGAAACTCGATTACACAATGAACGTTTCAGAAGCGTCCAATATCGGTTTAACCATAAAAAGTAAATCATGATATTTCTTAATGAAGTCGTAACCAGAAGGCGAAGTCTTATAGAATGCAGATTTGCCGATTTCTTGCTTAGTCAATAAACCCGATTTAATTAATCCCTCAATTATTTCATAAAAAGGCAAGCTACTAACGTTAGCTTTGCGTGCAATATGAGAGATAATTAAGGGCTTAGCACTGCAGCAATCAAGAATATCATAAATTATCCGAAGTTTATGCCGATTGCGGCTCCTGCCCTTAGACATCTTATGCCTCGCTCGTTTTATGCTTTGGAATATATTGCAAGGATACGCTGAGACGTCGCTTACAATTGGAACTCCTAATTCCACGGTTATCCTACTATCATTTCTGCCAGCTGATCCGTGGCCAACACGTTTAATACACCAACGGTCTAAGTTGCCGCGAGGCAGCTGAGGCTTGCTTGTTACGAGATAAAAAGGAATTTCCAGTATTTGTCAAGTGCAGTACTGAACTGTTTCTCTTTAGTTTGACCTCTAAAAAAATCCTAAATCAACAAGGCGAATCCACCGTTGTGTGGGTACTAAAATTTAATGCATGATTTATTGGGGTTTTTCCTTTTTTATTCGTTTTCTTCGTCTTGTATTTCTTCTTCTTTAGGCTCTGCGGTTTCTGCTTTTTGTGCTTCACTTGAGAGCAACATGTTGATTAGCGCTTTTTGGTCCACTTCTGCCCGTGTCCTCCAATCCAAAAATAGTTGGCCATTATCATCTTGCCCAAGGTAGCCGTAGCGAATGTAGCGTTCGATGTTTAAGCCGATTTTCCAGTTGGGCATTTTCTCGCCAAGCAGTTTTTCAACATCTTTTCGCGCTGCTTGCCCTTTCTTGCTGATGATGTAGGAGATTGTTATGGCTAAGCCTGCTAGGTCGTCGATGCGCCACCCCATCAGCTTGTCCTTCGTCGCTAAGTCGCCTCTTAGGGCAACGTAGAATCTTGCTTTGTCCAACTCGTCCAATGTTGGCTTTTCAGGTGTTTTTTCTTCTTCAAAAATTGTTTTTACCTGTAAATCCAGAGGTTTGAGGTAATCGTCCAGTAAGTCGAGCACTTTGGGGTAATCTGAACCTAAGGCTTTGCGCAGTTCCCAGCCTTTAACGCCTGGTTTCTGGTGACGCTTATAGAAAAGTATCTGAGTTGCCTTCTTGATTTTGCTGCCGTAAATCCCTTTTGTCTTGCTCAATCCAATTCGCCTCTTTTCCATTTCTGCCAATCTTCACATGAGACAGCGATGGGAACTGATGTTGACTGCTGCGTTAAAATTTCGGTTCTGGGTTTGTCGAAGGGTTTTATGAAAACCTGCTCTTCTAACCTGTCAATTTCTAGTGTCGCGTAACCGTAAGTAACCAGAAAACTTGTTAAGAAAGCTTTTTGAACTGTTTCCTCGTAAGTGTCAGCCCCGATAAAATCCCAATAATGGATTTTCCCGTCCTGTCCTTTCTTAGCTACGCAGTCTTTGAGTTCCTGCCAGATGCAATTCAATTCTTCAGAAAATTCCTTGTCACTTAAAACCCGCTGTTTAATCAGTTCGTCTCTGCTTACGGAACCCATAGAAACTTCAGAGGCAGCAATGTCTTTCCATCTTTCGCTAAGTGGAGCCAAGGCTTCCCAGTAAAGCAATCCCTGCGCTAAAGTGTTTAGGCTGATTTGTTCAAACTCGATTAGCGGGTTCCAGGCTTTAAGAAAAATATTCGCCATCTCTTCCTTGCCCGTTTGCAAGATTTTCTCTTCCAGCAAAAACGGGTCGGTATAGAGCGATGAAGACCGTTGCTTGACCCATTCGCTCTGCAGTTTAATAACGGAGGCTAAGTGGTGAAGTGCTTCTGCGTCTAGTTTTAACTCGTCAGGATGTTCCCAATGGGGGAAATATTCTCTCACTATTTTGATTATTTCATCAATATTTAGCGTGAAGGGGTCTACTGAATGGTTTTCGATGGCTATGCACATTTCAATTATGCGCTCAAGCTTTTCTTTGCCCAGCTCCTTGTGCTGTTTTATTGACTGCATCAAGCAACGACCTCACGCACGACAGATTTTCCCTCAATATTTTGAACCGTGATTACGTTAGCGTCTTTTTGCGCGAAGGTAATTTGGCTTGGAGTAATCACGACGTACTGGGCGTTGGCATCTTTGATTGTTGATAGAAGGATTTTCGCGATCATCTCGCGGTTTTTTGGGTCCATGTGAATGTCGTATTCATCTACTGCGCGAAAGGGGGAGCGTACATGCTGCTGCAGGGCTAAGAGAAAACTCATGGTTGCAGTGGTTCGTTCGCCGCCGCTCTGCGTGTAAGCGTTAAGAGCCACGGGTTTTCCGCCTTTGAATCCAACCATTATTTCTAACCCGGCGGTTTCAATATCTTGAGCGTTGGATAGTTGCACTTCACCAGTTGCCGAAGTCTGGCTCATGATTTGCTGGTACTGCACGTTCACGCGATTAAGCAGGTTCTCCATAACTGTTCGCCAAGACTGCATTCGGGTTTTAACTTCTTCAAGAGTTTTCTCTCGGTTTTCGGCTACAAGCTGCGCTTTTTCTTTAAGCTCCAAATAAAGTTTCGAGTAAGATTCATACTGGCGCTCTATATCCTCAGATACAGCGGCAAGTGCTGCCAGATGCCCATCGGTTAAGCTGATTTCATCTTGGATTTCAGAAGCACTTTTCAGAACAGCTATGCGTTCACCTGACTGCTCAGCTTTCAGAATTGTTGCCTTCAGGTTTTCTTCAGCTTCCTTAAGTGACTTTTCAATCTCTTTTAAGTTGACGATCGCGTTTGCACGCTTAAACTCAAGCAGGGCAAGGTTTACCCGTTTCTCTAACATTTCGGCTGTAACCTTGTCAGATACCTCTTCCAGACTTAGCATTTTCGCTTGGGTTTCTTCAACTTGCTTGCATGCCTCTGAGATTTGCTGCTGCGAATTTTTGAGCATTTCTTTTAGGTTTTCGTTTCTAAGAAGCTTAATTGGGCTTTTGCTGCTCTGGATTGCTTGCTGCAGCGTTTTTGTTTCCTCAAGCAGCTGCTCAATCAGTGATTGTGCGGATTGGTTTTGGGCAATTTGTTTTTCAAGGCTTAATCTTTCGTCAAAAGCCGTTTTTGCTTCTTTTTTCGTGGCTTCCTGCTGGTTCTGTTGGCTTCTCAGTTGGTCAGTATTGGCTAGTTTCTGCTCTTCAATTTTGCTTAAAGCATCCTTGTTTTTGTTGAAGTTCGCTTGTAAATTTTTAACTATGCTTTCTCGTTTTTCTACTTCTGCCCAGGTTAATTCCCGATCCAAAAATCTGCGTTTGATCTGAAGTTGCTTTTTCTCTTGATATTTATCGTACTGTTCCCGCCAGTAATTGAGCGTTTGCTGCGCTTGCTCTAAAAGTTTGCTCACTGATTCTTCCTGTGTGAGGATTCGTGTAAGTTTTGTTTTTGCTTGCAGGACGTTTCCGCGGAACGGTTCTAAGCCCACTGCCTCTTCAACCATGCGTAGTTTTTCTGTGTTGCTTAGCACGGTGAATTGTTCAACCATGTTCTGATGCATGATGATAAGCATGTTGTCGGGGTCAACGCCGAATCTGCCCAGTAACCGTTCAACATCTTGTTTGCCGACGGCTCGGTTTTCAAGCTCAAACCCGTATTTGCCGTCACGGTGCAAAACGCGGGTTAAGAAAAGTTGGTCTTTTTGGTATTTTGGTACTGGACGCTTATTTCCCTGTTTGCTGTTATCTAAAATAAGTGTTACTCGCGCTTGGTTCTGTCCCCACCTGATTAAATCACTTAGTTTTCGCGAGCGCTCCGTGTACGATTGCCCCAAGCCGACCGAGACAGCTAGGAGCAGTGAGGATTTGCCTGCGCCGTTGGGTCCTCCGATCACGTTTACTCCTTGTTTAAACGGTACCCTGGCATACTCGTAACTCATGAAATTTTCAAGGATAACTTCTTGGATTAACATTAAACTCTCTTAGCCTCAACTTGGAGCGTTCACATCTAAGGAAAATCGTCTTATTAAAACAATTTGACATGTTTAAGTCGATTGTTCCTGTGAACATTCATGATTGAATCATTAGGTTATTTACTGTTTTAATAACGCAAACAAAACCATCGTTATTTGTTAGGGCTTGTATGCTTTGGTCATCTTTTTTGGGCAAGAAGAGGGTTCTGTGGCTTTTCAGCCGGCAACCTACTGTATGTATTCTAAGAGGACATACACAAGAATATGCCAATAGAGCTCTTACTTCTATAGTGGCGGTTGAAGAGTCGGTCGCCCAGAACCACTTAACCCAATACTGTTCACGGGGTTTTGCATTTCCCCTCCTTCTCCCTAATTCGGGTCAAAGGGTTCTGCATCTTCACCTCAAAAATTCCATTAAAGTTAACCACAGCGCTCAAAAAACAGGCTAAGCGGCTAACACAGCGACATAACACTTCAAATCTTCATCATCAACAAACGAAACTAGCTTCAAACCAGAGTTTTCAAGAACATCCATGAATGCATTGAGCGGAAAAGCTTTTTTCAACCCAGTTACCACGACTTTGCCGCCCTGTTTGGCAACCCGTTTTAACTCGTTCAGTGTTTCAGCGGGCTGCGGAATGTTCTGAAGCACCGTGAACGCGAACTCAAAGTCAAAAAACTTTTCTCTGAGAGGTAAGTGGTCAGCGTCAGCTTGCAAAACAAAAACATTCTGGAAAGAACGTGCTTGTTCCTTAGCTTTAAGCAAGAGTCTGCGTGAAACATCAACGCCCACCAGTGCCTTCGCTTTTGCCGCCACATGGCTGAAAAACAAGCCTGAGCCGCATCCCACATCCAAAACGGCGCCGCCCACTAAACCTACGTTTTGCAACGCTACCCTGTATTTTGCCTCCTGCTCCCCAGAATACCGCGCATCGTACATTTCAGCCGTTAAATCATAACGCTGCATTACCCTGCGTTTGTCTTTCCAACCTGCCACCTGTGCTTTCCTTCGAGAAATCTTATCTACCCCCAGTCCGACTAAAATAGTTGGCTGAAAACAAATTGCATCAACCTAACAAAACCTCTGTCCTTACCGAACCAACGCTTGCGGAAGCTGCCACGCTCATTGAGAAAGCTTTCGTCCAAAGAAGAACCCTCATCGTTGCAGGAGCATGCCACGTGGTCTACGTCGGTAGGGCTAGCTCAACTCTTGAGCTTGGCGAACGCATATTGATAATAAAGTCGGATGGGTCGCTTCTTGTTCACCGCCCAGTCGGCTACGAACCAGTCAACTGGCAACCTGCAGGCAGCGTTTTTCATGTCCAAGTAAAAGACGACGCGCTGGAGGTTCATGGGGTGCGGCAGAAGCCACGCGAAAACGTCAAAGTAACCTTTGACAGTGTGCTTATGGTTTCAGCCTTAAACTTGGATGATTCAGGCGATTTTCTTTTACACGCAAGCGAAGATGACATGCATCGGGCAATCCTGCTTAAGCCTGAACTTCTTGAAGAGGGTTTCAAGCCGATCAGCTGGGAGAAAAAAGTTGAGCCGGGGTTCGTGGACATCTACGGCGAAGACAAAAACGGCAAACTCGTAATCGTAGAGGTCAAACGCAAAACCGCGTCGAAGGAAGCCGCGCTGCAATTGGCAAAATACATTGAGCCCATCAAAGCCAAGGTTAATCGCCCGATTCGCGCGGTGCTCGTTGCCCCCAGCCTAGCCAAAGACGTTCAGAGACTGTTGGTCACCCTTGGGTTGGAATACAAAGCGCTTGACCCGAAAACTTGCGCTGAAGTTCTCAAGAAGACAGAAAACTCAAAGCTGGAAACATTCTTCAACCAAAAAGAGGAGTGACTTCGGGCAACTCAAAAAATTGCCGAAATCTAATTGCTTTTTTGCAGTTTTTGGGTTGTGCGCCAAGTTAAGGCCCTGTAAATTGAGGCCAACAAGAGGCAAAGTAGCACCGCAATTTTGGTGACTGCGAATACTTGAATTGTGGAAATTAGCAGGACGGCTGCTGGAAATGGGCCGATTAGGGCGTAGAAGAAGATGGCTGTGCCTAGGCGGTAGGTTTGTTTGTAGTCTTTTAGGCTGCGTTTCCCGAAGTACAACGCGGATAGTCTGCCTAAGCCAAAAGTGCATTTTTTGCAGTTGTAGCAGGGTCTGAGGCAGCCTAGAAACTTTAGTATGCCGTAGATGCCGATGAGCGCAACCAAGAGAAATACCGCGGCAGCCGCCACATTGAAGAGCACGAATGCTACCGCGTCTAATGCAATCCAGAGTGCCAAGGCAAGGTTGCCGATTATAGTGAATGTTTTTGGAAACTCTATAGTTTCGGTGATTTTTTCTGCTTCCCTGTCTGTCTTATTGTTGAGGCGGGATAAGAAGTCACGCCTTTTTTAAAAAGAAGAAAATAAAACTTTGGGTTACTCTTTTGGCTTGTTATTTTCTGGTACGAAAACGGCTGCTGCGACAGTTGTTGTCCATAACCCGTTTTTGTCGCCTGCCGCTGACTGTGTTATGTTGGCGGTTTTGATGATTAGCCCCGTGGTTTTGAAGAGCTGTTTGCGTTCATCCCATGCTGTTTCTGGGTCAAACTGGATGCCCATGGTTGTTGCAAGCATCGTTGCCGCCAGGTCTTCAGCGTAGTCGCCTGCTGACTCATCTGTTTGTCCATAGGAGTGGTGTTCTGAGAGGTAGCCGTACTGGTTTTTGCCTGAGGGAATAGCGACGCCGATGGATGACGCGACAAGCCTGTGGGGTTCATTTGTGGAGTTGCGGGCGATCACGACAAAGGTGATTTCACCAGGCTGCACCAGCTTCAAACCTTTTTCGCGGGTCAACTGCTCGCATCCAGGAGGCACAATGCTTGAAACGCTAACCAAATTGCACATTTGGATGCCTGCATCTCGGAGTGCTAACTCAAAAGATTGGAGTTGCTCTTTATGTTTGCCAACTCCTTTTGTGAAAAAGAAGTATTTAGGTATCATTTTAGTGTCGGAAAATAAGGATTGCTGAATGTATTAATTAGCTTTTTGTTTCCAAACTACGTTTCGAGGGGATGCCTCACGAAATCCCCTTTCGCTCCGAGGGTAAAGGTTCAAGGTCTACTCCCATCTGCAAGCCCCTGGGTATCGACCGAAATAAACAAGTGGCTAATCCGGCGTAAAAGTTGAAAATTCAAGAAATAAATAAAACAGGTTTGTTGATTGCGAGGCTAGACGTGGGCGGCTGACAAGGTGTTTACGCGGGTTTCGATGAATTCAGCTATCTTTTGCTCGCTAAATTCTCTTTCGTTGTCCTGCAGCTTTATCTGTTCTTTAAGTGTGTTTAGAAACTTTTCGATATCGACAGGTTTAATCATGTAAGCGTCAGCTTTTTTGTTCAAGGCATTAATAGCGTTCTGCATAGATGGGTAGCCCGTCATCATTATTTTTCGGGTTCTTGGAACAGTCTCCTTCATCAGCTGCAACAGTTCTACTCCTTCCATGTCAGGCAAACGAATATCTATCAGCGCCACATTGTACACCGTCTCTTCCGCTCTTTTGATTGCTTCTCTTCCGGTAACTGCTAAATCCACGATGTAACCTTCATCCTCAAGGATTGCTTTCACAGTGCTTCTTATGCTTTCATCGTCGTCAACAACAAGGATTCTGGCATGCTTATCCATGTTTTTTCACCTCCATCCAACTTCGGTTTAATAGGCAAAGTTATCGTGAACGTTGTTCCTTTGTTCAAGGTTGTTTTCACCGTTATCGTGCCCCTATGCGACTCTATGACGCGTTTGCATATGGCTAATCCAAATCCCATGCCCGTCGCTTTAGTTGTGAACAACGGCGAGAAAATCTTCGGCAAAACCTCGTCAGATATACCTACGCCCGTGTCAGCGAAAGCAATTTCCACCTGTCCTCCCATCTGGCGACTTCTGATTTCGAGCGTTCCCTTTTCAGGCATGGCGTCTATCGCGTTTTTTATGAGGTTTATGAAAACCCGCATCATCTTGTCAGCGTCAACCCTAAACCAGGTCTCTCCAAGAACATGGTTTACGATTTGCACCCTGTCTGGAACCTGAATCATCCGCACTGCCTCATTCAAAAGCGCAGACGTCTCAACTTCTGTGAGTTCCAGATGCATCTCTCTTGAGTAGTCCAGCAAGTCACTGACGATTTTGTTTGCATGATCAATTGCTTTATCGATGATTTCAAGCATCTCTTTAGATTGAGCTTCGGTACAAGAGTTCCCTTTTTTCTTCAAGAAGTAGGCAGCGTTTTTGATGCCCGTCAGCGGATTACGCAAATCATGAACCACCATGCCTGCCAACTCGCCGATAGCCGCTAACCGTTCGGATTTGACAAGTTGAGCTTGGGTTTGCTCGAGCTGCACAGTTCTCTTCTTGACCAAGCTTTCAAGATGCATGGAGTATTGCTCCAGTTTTTCTTTCAGTCTCTTGTTTTCTGTAATGTCAGTTTCTATGCCCAGAATTGCCTGTTCCCCGTTGAAATCGATCACTTTTGTAGAGTTGATTGCGTCTCTTGTTTGCCCTTTTTTGGTGATTAATTTATATTCGTATGGACGAACTTCTTCGCCTTTCATGTGTTTGATGAATTTCGACTTCACGAGCTCTTTGGATTCCTGCGCAATCAAAGTCATGAAATCGAACTTTGGAGAATAGAATTCTTCCTTCTTGTATCCTGTGGCTTCCTCGGCTTTAGCGTTGGCATAGACCACTTTTCCTTTTTGATTGATGAAAATGATGTTTGGCGATTGTTCGGAGAGGTTGCGGAACTTTTCCTCTGAGCTTCTAAGAGATGTTTCAGCTTTCTTGCGATCGGTGATGTCTGCCACCAACGCGAGCGTTCCAATACTGTTTCCCTCATCATCTTTGATCCGTGACGAAGATATGCTCGTATATACATGAGTTCCGTCTTTTCGCGGAAACTCATACTCGAATTGTTCTACCGTTCCATGTTGCCGTTGCTCCAGATCGCGCTTGGCGATTTCAACTATCTTGGGATCTATGAAATCAAAAAAACTTCTTCCAACCATTTCACTTTCGACGTATCCCAACATCTCCGCAATTCGAGAGTTAACATAAACCGTGCGATATTGGTCGTCCAATGCCCAAATCCCTTCTTGTGCAACATTAACTAACTGGCGATATTGCGATTCGCTTTTCATAAGGGCATCTTGCACTTTTCTGATTTCTGTTATGTCATGGAAAATGCAGTGGAGCAACGTTTTGCCCCTTAATTCAACTGACCTGGTAGTTACTAGAACATCTCTGATCTCTCCGTTTTTGGTGCGGTGCTTGGTTTCAAACTCGCCTCCTCCATCCGTCAACATTCTGGCTAAGTGCGTGTTTACTTCGTCCGTTGTCTCCTTTGCTTCAAAATCTGGGATTCGCAGTTTTGAAAACTCTTCTCTGGAGTAACCCAGCTGAGTGTGGGCAGCGTCGTTGAACTCGACGGGCTTCGCGGTTTCAGGGTTGATAACCAAAACGCCCAGTGGCGCCTGATCGAAAAGAGCGTGATAACGCTGTTCTGCTTCGCCAAGTTTAAGGTTCATGTGTTTGCGTTCAGTGGTGTCTCTAATTATTGTTTGATAACCAACTACTTTGCCGTTTAGCCATATGGGGTTGCTATTGTACTCTGCGCTTCTTTTCCCGTTTGGCGTTAGAATTTCGATTTCGCCTTGAGCTGCGTTTCCAGCAGCGAGGTTTTTTAGTCCCGCGAGCATTTTTTGATAGTATACCCTTGGAACAAGCTCGAATATGTCGCTTCCGACGATTTCATTTTCCTTAAAGCCGTGCTGCACAATGGCTTTATTCACCGAAGTTATTTTTCCAGATAAATCAAATGTAACAATGACGTCAGGTGCGTTTTCGAAAAGGTTCCTGTACTTCTCTTCTGAGAGATTAATTCTCTCCTCTGTTTTCTTTTTTTGCTCTGTTACGTCGTGTAACAACACTAAATCAACGATTTTGTTATTATAACGGATTTTTTTCCCTTTTACCTCAAATAATTTGATTTCGCCGTTTTTGGTGGTGGCTTCAACCTCGTAGGGCGCTAAGTCAAGACCCTTCATTCTTTTCTCAAAGTTTTTTATAAGGCTGGCTTTGTTTTCTTGGTCAAAGCAACCTATATCCAATGCGTTTTTTCCAACTAGTTCTTGCTCGCTAAATCCCAGAATTTGGCTTATGGTTTGGTTTACTGCTAAGATGATTCCTTTTTCATCTATTAAGCACACAGGGTCAGCGATAAGATTCAATAGAACAGTGAAATTTTCAAGTCTGTTGTTCTTGTTGTTCTCCAGCATTTATCAGAAACTCCATTTTTTCAATTTTTTCCTCTTTTCTGTAGCTAAGCTTCATCAGTTCAACGTATTTTGTGAAAGTCAAGTTCTGGGCAAGACGATTGGGGTCGTCTAATCTGCATAGACTCCCGACTTTTGCATTAAGATGCTTCATGATCAAGTTCTCCAGCTGTGGGGCTCCCAAACCGAAAATCCGCTGCAGTGCGGTCGAGAAAACATCCAGTTTATTGGGTATTTCCTGTTTTCTGATGTTGAAGATTGCTTCAAGGTGAATGTAAATCGAGGCTTTCCCAGCTTCGCCGAGACCTGATAATCCTTCGTCAATAGCTTCCAGTAATATTTGATCAAAATTCTCTTCTTTAATTAGTTCTGCCAACTCGCTTTTTCCCTGCTTGGCGCCAATGATTGATACTGTTTTTGAAAGCGGTCTTAAATTAAGCAAAGAATCTACTAAAGCGTTATGAACTGCCAATATTAATCAGAACTCGGGTTCCCTGTGATTGAGAACGGAGCCATTGCCTGTTTTCAGGAAAGGCTAATATGGCATGTTGACGAATAGTTTTGTTGTACGCACACGAAGGCTGAAAAAGTATAAACAAATATGCAGGTCTTATCCCCATTGTTGCCATTGCGCTTTCATTGGTTCTTGAGCTTGCTCTGGGCTTGAGAGGCCATTACGTTTTTAATCCCCTTTATCTGAGGATAGGACTCAATGTCGTACTCGTGGCAGTAATCTGCTCTGCTGTGGCTTATCTTTCGGCGAAAGGTTACTTGCTTACGGGATCTCTAACGCTTCTGATTATTACAGCGGCGTTTGTCTATATTTCTATTGTGAGCGCTATAATAGGGTGGCTCTCAAACTCTTCAGCTAACTGGGGAGTAACCCTTAATGGCCTTGATTTGCTTTTGTTTTCGGCTTTGCAGCTCTTCGCTTCATTTCAGGCTTCTTTCCGCTCCGTCGCCATCGGCTCTGAGCATCGAAACGTCAGGTTGACGTTAGCCTGCGTAGCTGCAGTTGCCCTAAGCGGATTATTTTCTGTGTTGACTGTGCTCAAGGTTTTTCCAACTTTTTTCGTTAACGGAAAAGGCGTGACTTTAACTGACCAAATAGTTTTCTCAACTGCAGTTCTCCTCTTTTCGTTAAGCAGCGTGCTTTTTCTAAGGCAGTACTTTAAGTCAAAATCAAACGTGCTGTATTGGTACACCTTAGCGTTGGTGTTGGACGCAATCGGTTCGTTTGGTATCACTTTGCAGATCCGATTTAGCGATATTGTGGTTTGGACAGGAAGAATAGGCCTTTACGTTGCAACCGTTTACTTTTTAATTGCCCTGTTAAGCTCAAGAAAAGACAATAATTAGGTTTAAGAAATTTCTGAGGCTGCATTTAAAATAACAAATAAGCGTATTTTTATATTTCAGACTTCAGTATCTTTGGTTATTTAATGGTTGAGCCTACTTATGTCATCAGACACTTTAGCTAGTGGATGGGCAAAAGCTCTCGGCGGCGATCGCAGACAGTTTGACATGTTTTTCGATAAGATGATGGATGCCTTCGCCTATCACAAAATTGTCGTTGACAAGGCAGGAAAACCGATTGACTACGTATTTCTTGAGGTTAATCACGCCTTCGAAAAAATGACTGGGCTAAAAAGAACGCAAATCATTGGCAAGAAAGTAACAGAGGTTCTTCCAGGCATAGAGAAAGATCCTGCAGATTGGATTGGGGTTTACGGCAAAGTTGCATTAACGGGTGAGCCCGTGCAGTTTGTGAATCACGCTGAGCCCCTTGGCAAGTGGTATAATGTCTCAGCTTATTGTCCTGAGAAGGGCTATTTTGTGGCTTTATTTGAGGATATAACAGATCTCAAGAAAATTGAAGAGACTATTAAACGAAGCAACCAGATGATAACTGAGAGTCTGGAAAGCATTAAAGATTCTTTCTATGTGCTTGACCACAACTGGAATTTTGTTTATGCAAACAAGAAAACCACTGATTTTGTAGGCATGAAACCTGAAGATTTTATCGGAAAGAACTTTTGGGTTGTATTTCCGAAACATGTCGAAACGCCTCTTGCTGAGAACTTGCGTGCAGCAATGGAAAAAAGAGAGATTCGAAAGTTCGAAATGCCGGGGAAATACGCTGACGCCTGGTTTGATGTAACAGTCTATCCCTCGACTGAAGGGATCACTGTTTTGGCGACCGATATAACGGAGCGCAAAAAAGCTGAGCAAGAGCTTTGGCAGGCAAAGAACGATTGGGAACGCACTTTCGACAGTGTCCCCGACTTCATAGCTGTCCTTGATAACCAACATAGAATTGTGCGTGCAAACCGAGCCATGGCACGGCAGTTAGGCGTCACCCCGGAAAAAGCCATCGGACTTCTCTGTTACACTTGTGTTCATGGAACCGACTGCCCGCCTGGATTCTGCCCTCACGCTAAAACCCTTCAGGACGGCAAAGAGCACATCGCCGAAGTGCATGAACCCCGCCTCGGCGGCGACTTCTTAGTGAGCACTACGCCTCTTAGAGACGAAAAGGGATGCGTAGTTGGGTCAGTACATGTAGCCAGAAACATCACTGACCGCAAAAAAGCTGAAGAGACATTGCGGGAAAGTGAGCAACGCTGGTCAACTACCTTGGCAAGTATCGGCGATGCGGTTATAGCAACTGATACGCTGGGAAAAGTCACTTTCATTAACGGGAAGGCGGAGGAATTGACTGGCTGGACACTTAGCGAGGCTTCGCAGAAGCCGGTGACGGAAGTGTTCAACATAGTTAACGAGCAGACCCGTTTAAAGGCTGAAAATCCAATAGACAAGGTTCTCAAAGAAGGCATAGTTGTTGGCTTAGCTAACCACACAACCCTCATCCGTAAAGACGGCTCGGAAGTTCCTATAGACGATAGTGGAGCACCCATAAAAGATAAAGCCGGCAAAACCGCAGGTGTCGTGCTTGTGTTCCGCGACATTACTGAGCGTAAGAAACAAGAGTGCGAAATTGAAAATTTGGCAAAGTTTCCCTCGGAGAATCCTAATCCCGTATTTCGCATTAACGGAAAAGGCACGATTCTCTATTGTAACCAGGCTGGAGCTTCTTTTTTGACTGGGTGGAAATGCAAAGCTGGTGAATCTGCGCCTGAGTACATGAGTCAACGTGTAGCTGACGCCTTAGCATCTAACAGACGCATTGAGTTTGAGGAAACGTTTGGCGCTGAGACGTTTTCGTTTTTGTTGGCTCCAGTTACTGCTGCGGGCTACGTAAACATTTACGCCAATGACATTACCGAACGCAAGAAATCTGAAGCTGAACGCGAAATTATGATTGAGTTCCTAAGAATCACAAACACATGCACTGACACCCGAGGGTTGGTTAAGGCGACTTTGGGTTTCTTCCAGAAACAGTCTGGGTGTGAGGCAGTTGGCATCAGGCTGAAAGAGGGGGACGATTATCCGTATTATGAAACGAAAGGGGTTCCGGCTGAACATGTCCTGCTCGAGAATAACCTTTGCGCCAGAGACGAGGCTGGATGTATAATTCGAGACTTCAAAGGCGACCTAGTTATCGAATGCATGTGCGGAAACATTTTATGCGGAAGATTTGACCCCTCAAAAAAGTTCTTCACTGAAAAAGGCAGTTTTTGGGCAAACGATACCACACGACTTATTGCCACAACAACCGATGCCGACCGCCAAGCGAACACGCGTAACCGTTGCAACGGTGAAGGGTACGAGTCGGTGGCGCTGCTTGCGTTGCGGGTTGGAGAGAATCGGTTGGGGTTGCTTCAACTGAATGATAAGCGCAAGAACATGTTTACGCTTGAAACAGTTCAGACGTGGGAGCGGATAGCCGACCATTTGGCTTTAGCTTTGTCGAGAACTCTGGCTGACGAGGCATTAAGAAAAAGCCAGGAAGAATACAGCTCTTTATTCGCCAACATGATTGATGGTTTTGCTTACTGCAAAATGATTTTCGATGAAAATAACAAGCCTGTTGACTTTGTTTATCTTCAAATTAATGATTCCTTCGAAAGAATAACTGGGCTGAAAAGAGAAACCGTGGTAGGAAAGAAAGTTACGGAAGCGATACCTGGAACTGAAAAAGCAAATCCGGAACTGTTTGAAATTTACGGAAGAGTCGCACTGACCTGTAAGAAAGAAAAGTTTGAAATATTTTTCAAGCCTCTAAGCATGTGGCTATGTGTTTCTGTGTATTGTCCAATGAAAGGGTATTTCGCAGCTATATTTGAGGACATCACTGAGCGCAAGCAAAGCGAAGAAGCGTTACGTAAACTTAACCGCCACCTGAAAGCCGTAAGCAACAGCAACCAAGCCCTCATGCACGCCACAGACGAAGAGAAATTCACCCAGGAAGTCTGCAACATAGTTGTTAATGACTGCGGCTACGCGCTTGTATGGGTTGGCTTCGCAGAACACGATCGGCATAAAACCGTGCGCCCAGTTGCTTTCGCTGGTTTTGACCAGGGTTACATCGATGCACTAAATGTCACTTGGGATGAAAACTCAAAAAGTGGTCACGGACCAACAGGCACAGTAATCAGAACAGGAAAACCCTACATCTGCAAGAACATGCAAATCGACCCCAACTTTGAGCCTTGGCGACCGGCAGCTCTCAAAAGAGGCTACACCGCATCATTTGTTCTTCCCTTAACTTCAGTTGAGGGCAACACGTTCGGTGCATTAAACATTTACAGCAAAGAATCAGATCCCTTCACTGATGAAGAAGTGAAACTTCTAACGGAACTTTCAAATGACTTCTCGTACGGTGTCGAGATGTTGAGGCTGCGAAAGAAAAGAGACGAGGCTGAAGAAACATTGCGAAAGCAAGCTTCGCTCATCGACCTCAGCCCAGACGCCATAATCGTGCGGATGCCAGATGGAGTAATTACTTTTTGGAGTATGGGCGCAGAGAAACTTTATGGTTGGACAAAAAACGAAGCCGTTGGACTAGATATCAACATGCTGTTAAAGACGAAATTTCCATACCCCATTGAGGAAATTCTTGAAAAGCTCAGGCAAGACGGAAAATGGTCCGGAGAAATCGTCCATACAAGCAAAGAAGGAAAGAAGGTGGCCGTGCAAACTTTTTGGTTGGCGAAATTTGACGCGGATGGCAAAATACTTGAGACGTTTGAGTCGAACGTGGACATTACTGATCGGGTAGAGTTGCAGGTTAAGCTTGAAGACTCAGCGGTTCGAGTTGAAGAATATGCTAATCAAATGGAGCAGCTCGCAAATCAGAGAGCTGAGCAGCTGAAGGGTGCTGAGCGGTTGGCTGCAATCGGCGCCACAGCGGGCATGGTTGGACACGATATTCGCAATCCATTGCAGGCTATAACCAGCGATGTTTACTTGGCAAAGACAGAGTTATCTTCGATGCCTGACAGCGATGAGAAAAACAATGCTTTAGATAATCTGGCGGAGATTGAAAAGAACATTGATTACATCAACAAAATTGTGTCTGACCTGCAGGACTACACTAAAACCCTCAGGCCAGTTGCCCGAGAAACAGACCTTCAAAAGCTGATGAGTGAACTGGTCTCCAAAAACGTTGTTCCAGAAAACGTTAAGGTTCAAGTTAAGGTGCAGAAAGAAGCTGCTGTAGTGATGGCTGATCCGGATATTTTGAAGCGTATTTTCGGCAACTTGATAATTAATGCGGTTCAAGCGATGCCTAAAGGAGGCAAACTAACTATAGAAGCATGCAGAGAAGCAGACGACTCAATCATAACAGTTGAGGACACAGGCGTCGGCGTACCCGAAGAAGCAAAAGACAAGCTGTTCACGCCGTTATTCACTACCAAATCCAAGGGGCAGGGCTTTGGCTTAGCTGTAGTTAAACGCATGACTGAAGCTTTAGGCGGCACCGTGACCTTTGAAAGCCAAATTGGCAAAGGCACCAAATTCATTATTCGCCTACCCAACCCAAATGTAAAGCGGTAAATTTCACTTAAAATTGAATGCTCAAGAAAGTGAAAAGTGATGCAATAATTTTTCAATAGGGGCAAAAGGGGGGTTAAGCGGATTTAGCCAGGTGCTGACAACGGTAAACGATAAAAACTTAAGGGGCATCGTTTTACCGCGTGTTAGCAGCCAGACCCGCCTAACATTTGGCTCTTAGTTAAACCTTCTTCCTTCTCAAACTATGTTACTGATTCTAAAGATATAAAATATTGTTGTCGCAGACTGAAACAACAATCGCTAAGTTACTAAAACAGTTTTAGCCATAGTTTACTTCAAGTTATACTTTTATGTTTCAAAACATAGTAATATCCGCGTAGAAAAACTTGATCTGGTGAGGAATTAAACTGCCAACGCGTCAAAGTGTGTTCAAGGATGAGGCTAAGCTTGACATAAACTACGTTCCGCAGAAGCTGCCTCACCGAGAAAAAGAAGACCGCTTGCTGATGGAGTTCTTCAACTTCATCTTACGCTGCCCCGAGCGGATGTCGCAGCGAGTAATCATAACAGGCGATGTGGGCACTGGAAAAACAGCTCTTGCACAGCACTTTGGAGCCAGCATGACCTCTGAAGCCAACAAAAAAGCCCTAAAATTCCGATACACCCACATTAACTGCAGAGAATACCGAGGCAGCCTCCTCCCAGTTATCCATCACGCCATCACCGTTTTTCGCCCCACATACCCAGCCCGCGGCTACTCCGCAGAAAACATTCTCTCAACGCTTATGCAGGTTTTAGATGAAGAAAAAGCCACAATGATACTGGCGCTTGACGAGTTCGACACTCTAGTCGAAAACGAAGGTTCAGACGCTATCTACAAGCTGACCCGCCTTCAGGAGATGCGGCAGGGCAAGCCTCAGCGATTATCCTTTATTTTTATTATGCGCAACTTGAATTCTTTGGAAAAGCTGGATGCAAGCGCAAGAAGCACTCTTCAACGCAGCATTATCAGCTTGGAACGTTACGGGAAAGAGCAGCTTGCAGACATCTTAAATGACCGTGTTTCCATGGCGTTTGAGTTGGGAGCCGTGGAGGAAGATGTTGTTGACTTGATTTCTGAGTTGGCTTTTAAGGAACCTGGGAACGCCCGTTTCGGAATTGAATTGTTGTGGCGGGCTGGGAAATATGCAGACGCTCAAGATGCAGGCAGAGTCGAGCCTGAATGCGTCCGCATGGCAGCGTCCAGTATAGTTCCCAGCATACGCCGCAGTGAGCTGTCTGGGCTAGGGCTGCACCAAAAATTGTTCCTGCTTGCGGCGGCACGTTACTTTAAGGGCAACGAGCAAGCTTACGCGTCGCTATCTGAACTTGAAAAAACCTACGCCGTTGTTTGCGAAGAGTTCGATGTGAAACCGAATAATCACACGCAACTGTGGAATTACGCCCAGTTTCTTTCGTCAATGGGCGTTTTAACAGTTGAAGTATCTTCAAATCGGGGAAGGTCAACGCAGATTTCACTTTCCATTCCGGCAAGCGAGTTAGAGAAAGAATTAAGTTCCAGCTTAGAAGTTGAAAAAGAGAAAAAGTGACGCGAATATGGAGTTAGAAGAAGTTTTTTCATCAAAGCTTCGAATCAGAATTTTAAAGCTCATCTACCAGCTAGGCTCCCTTAACACGTCAGATATTGCTCGTCGAGCCAACAGTAACTTCACGTTGACGTCTGAGAACCTGAAAATTCTGGCGGCAGAAGGCATTTTGCACGAACACGTTTACGGTAGAGTTCACATGTACAGGTTCAACGAGGACTCAGCAAAAGCTAAAGCAGTGCAAAACCTGATAGACGCGTGGGAACAATGCCGATAAAATTGCGCGAACGTTTACAAAGAAAAACAGAAATTTGTTCATAAACGGGTTAATCGCAAGTTTATTATCTAAATTGACATACTAAATCCAGACAAACATGCAAGCACAAAATAAAATTTCGAGGATTTGACTTGCCGAAAGTAGTCTGCAAACTTGGAAAGGCAGTTCGATTAGACAGAGATAGATGGGCGCATGTGCTGAGTCATCCCGAAATGAGGAAACAACGTTACAGGGTGAAGGAAACTTTAGTGGACCCTGATGAAGTCCGACGGAGCATACGCGCCGCTGAAGTTTGGTTGTTTTACAAGCTTTACGCTAAGACTCCAGTAACGCAGAAGTTTATGTTGGTGGCTGTGCAGATTTTGAACGGAGAAGGTTTTATAGTGACGGCCTTCTTTACTGATAAAATAAAGAAGGGCGATTTAATATGGAAAAAGAACCAGTGAGGGTTTGGTTTGACCCTGAAGGAGACTTACTAGAGGTAGAGTTGGGAAAGCCGCGTAAAGGCTTCTTCAAAGATGCTGGCGACGACGTTTTTCTAAGAGTAGACACTAAAGGAAACATAATGGGATTTGCGATTCTCAACGTTACAAAGAGGCCAAAGAAAGCAAAAGAAGTTGAATTACCCATAAAAGCCTCTTTTTCCCAATAGGACATTATTGAAAAAACGTAACAATTCCAGAGGAAAAAACTTTGACAATGGTTGATGTATCAGGCAAAGATGAAATTTTTCGGGAAGCAACCGCGTCCGGAACCATAAAGTTGAAGCCGGAGACAATTAGTTTAATCAAGTCGGGGAAAATCGCGAAAGGCGACCCGCTCTACACCGCAAAAATCGCTGGCGTAATGGCCGCCAAGAAAACAAGCAATCTTATTCCGCTGTGCCACCCGCTGCCTTTGACAAACGTGCAGGTTGACGTGAAAGTGCTACGTGAAGGCGAAGTTGAGGTTTCAGCGATCGTTAGGACAAAGGCGCAGACAGGGGTGGAGATGGAGGCGCTTACTGCGGTTTCGGTGGGTTTGTTGACTGTTTGGGACATGACAAAACAGTACGAGAAGGACGCTGCGGGTCAGTATCCTTCCACGGCGATTGAGAATATTCATGTCGTGCGCAAACTTAAGAAGGTGAGTTTGGCATGAGTTTAAGCTCTCAGGGACATAAAGCTAAAGCCGCCAAAACGTTGTCTTTTGGCATTTACATCTGCAGTACTTCAAGGTACAGGCTTCTCGAAAAAGGCGAAGCAACAGTCAGCGACTTAGGCGGCGACTCAATGGTTGAGTTGCTGAAAAAAGCTGGGCAAAACGTCCTTTTCAAAAAAATAATTGCAGACGATAAAGCGATGATTTCTGATGCAGTTCAACACGCCATAAACTTGCCCGACTTGGATGTCCTCATCTTCTCAGGAGGTACAGGAATCACGCACGCAGATGTTACGATTGAAACGGTTTCGCCGTTTTTTGAGAAGACTCTGCCTGGCTTCGGCGAGTTTTTCAGGCGAATAAGCTATGACCATGTTGGCTCCGCCTCTGTGTTGTCGCGTGCAGTAGCTGGCGTCGCTAAGGGCAAAGCATTGTTTTGTATCCCAGGTTCCCCTGACGCAGTGCATGTTGCTGTAGAAATGCTTATTTTGCCCGAATCTCCACACATCGTTAAGCATGCACGGGAATAACGAATGAGTTTAACCGACAACTGCGGCAGACCCCTACTTAACCTGCGAATATCGATTACCCAGCGATGCAACAACCGCTGCTTATACTGCCACCGAGAAGGCGAAGTCAAACGTGCCAACCGCTCCGCCGAAAAAATGACCGTGGAAGAAATCGTGCATATAGCAAAAATCGCCGTGGACCTTGGCATTGCACGTGTAAAATTGACGGGTGGGGAACCGCTGATGCGCAAGGATCTTCCCGAAATTGTTTCAGGAATAACCGCATTGCCTGGTTTAAAGGATATGTCTTTAACAACCAACGGTCTTCTGCTTGACGGCATGGCTGTCGAGCTACGTAGGCGGGGGTTGAAGCGCGTTAACATTAGTTTGCCCTCTTTGAACGGGGAAACTTACCGCAGGCTGACAGGTGGGAACCTGCAACAGGCGCTGGCAGGAGTTAAAGCGGCAATTGAAGCTGGTTTCTGCCCAGTTAAGCTGAACATGGTCTTATTGAAAGACATGAACGTCGGCGATGTCCCCGACATGATAGAGTACGCAAGGCAAACTGGCACTGTACTGCAGCTCATAGAGCTTGACCCCATTAACGTCACCGACAAGTATTATTCAACATACTACAAAAGCTTAGATGACCAAGAAAAACTGCTGCGGGACAAAGCCGAAACCGTTGAGAAACGCCCCTTCATGCATAACCGCCTCATCTACCACCTGCCAAACGTGACAGTTGAAGTGGTGCATCCGATAGAGAACACCGACTTCTGCATGCACTGCACAAGGATGCGCGTCACAAGCGACGGCAAACTAAAACCCTGCCTGATGAGAAACGACAACCTAACCGACATCCTGACACCTATGCGCGAGGGAGCAAGCGACGAAAAACTAAAACAACTATTTATGCAGGCTAACTTGCTAAGAGAACCTTATAACAAGGGTGTTTAATAGGAAAGAAAGATGGTGCGGGACTTAGAACTCGATAATTTTTGCTGAACACTTAACTGTATCTAGCAAGGCTAATGTTGATTTTCCCGTCAGGTACCCGCAGAGTTCTCCAGGGTTTATGGAAAGAGTTTTTCCCATTTTTTCGACGCTTGGGTTATGGCTGTGCCCGTGAATTACAGCGTCAAAATACCCGCTGTTAACTAAAGCGTTAAGCAATTCGGTTTCTTCGCCGTGCAGCAGGGCAATTCTGAAGCTATCCGCAGTTACTACGGTGAATCTGCCGTGGATTGTGCAGTTGGCGGTTTCGCTGAACCTTTTTTTGAGGAGCTCATGGTCTCCATCGTTGTTGCCGAAGACACCGATTAGGTTGCAGTTTAGTTGTTTGAATTTTGGGATAACGAAGCCTGCAACGTAGTCTCCTGCGTGAAGCACCATGTCGGCTTTTTGGTCATTTAGATATTTCACGGCTTTTTCTATTTGAGGCAAATTATCATGGGTATCTGAAATTGCTCCTATCAGCATGTTGCTTTCCTCTATGTTGTTTTCTCGCTCAGGCAATAAAGGTTTTCTGTGCCCCTCTATCTTTGCAAGCGGGACAAGCAGAGCGGTGGGAAATTAAAAACTTAAATGTCAATTGGTAAATATAATCGGGGGGAAGGCGAGCAAAATATTGAGCGCTAAATCCAAAAGAAGAGATACCATAAGTATAATGGCGCAGATTCTTGAAATTGCTCAAGAGGGCACATTGAAAACTCAGATAATGTACAGAGCAAACTTAAGTTTCACCCAACTCAACGAATACCTCCAATTCCTGTTATTAAACAATTTAATAGCACGCAAAAAAAGTGAAGGCAGAGCAGTTTACAGCATCACCCTGAAAGGCTCCAGTTTTCTTCAAACGTATGGTGAGCTACTTCAACTCTTAAAAACGGAAATCAGAGCTCCGAAAGTCGAGGTTTCAAGAAAAAAACGCTTAAAATCTAAGCCTTAACCTGGAAACGTTCAAGCGCCGCGGGCAGTTCGCTAAGACTCTTGATGATTTGATCTGGCTGAACCTGCATATTTTTCTCGATACGTCTTTGAAGATATACAGCTTTCATACCCGCCCCTTTCGCGCCCTCAATGTCTGCGTCTAAAGTGTCGCCGACAAAAACTGTTTCAGACGCAGAAACACCAAGCACTTTCAAAGCGTGTCCAAAGATTTCTGGGCTTGGCTTGCGCTTATTCACTGCGCCTGAAACCACAACGGCATCCAACAGTCTATCTAAATCATTGATTTTGAGCAGTTCATACACACATTCGGGAATTGCAAAATTAGAAATTATGCCCAGCTTATATTTCCCATGTAGTGTTCGCAGGAGTTGCTCGGTGTTCTCGTCTAAATAGACAAAAGTCATGAATTCATCGCAAAACTCTGTTGATGCAGCAGCCACGATTGGGCTGGAAACCTCATGGTTGTAGCCCAGGCTTTTCAAGGTTTCAGAAACCCGAACGTTGAAGTGCGGCTCCTCCAAGTTTTCGTCGGCTTTATCGTAGAGTTCATCGCGGGTTTTGATGTAGGCTTTTTGGAATGTGTCAAAGGAGACGTCTACGCCGTTTCTGTTCAGGTACTTGTACATTCTCAGTAATGAGGGGCTGTAAAACTCGTGGTTTTTCCTAATCATCATCAGGGTATCGAACATGTCAAATAAAACTGCTTTAATCGGCATCAGCTTTCCTAACACTAAACTTTGCCAAGCCTTAAAATTCTTATCGCAAACCAAAACACCTTTTCTCGTTTGCCGCCTTAATTTTTTCCCGAGAAAAACATGATGCTGCAGGCGTAGTTTCTGCTCGAATTCAATACTGAAAACAGAAGAGACATAACAATTTTTTAACTGAATTCTAATAGTGATTGAAGCATAATATTAGGGTGAGTGGATGATGAAAGCATGACTAAAAAAGAATCTTGCGTAAATACCAGCTATACTGACGGCTTTAAAATTACCGTCGATGCCGAAGGGAATTTCGTTGCGGTTAGATGCAAAAATAAGCTTAAAGCTCAATCGGCAAAGGAAATAAACGAATTGATAAAGAACTTTAACAAAGAACATGAGGCAATCTAAGAAACGGGACGTGTCTGTTTCCACTGGATTTCTGAATAAATTTAAAAAACCTAAAGTTTTTCAGTGGGTCTTTTGTGGCAGTGAGATTAACTCTGGCAGAGTTTAGAGCTTTCGGAGCTTGTCGGGCATGTCCAAAAGTGTAGTAGACCAACATGCGTTAGTCGTCGCCATGACCCCCCTGCCAATTAAATTCGATAATTTTACGAAGAAGATATTAAACCAGTGCTGGGATAGTCTTTGCACTTAATTCGGTGATTAGGTTGAAAGTGCAAAGTCAAGATGAGGCTATTAACTACATTACCAAAAGGTTATCAGAGTTTTTTGTAATAACTAACGACCCTTATTTAGGTGCAACTGAATACAAAGACAAGAAAAATGTGACGTCAAAATATATACATGACTTAGTTACACCAGAGGCAAAACAGAGATTCAATTTATCACCAAAGAAAATCGGGGATTCTCAAATGGAAATTGACCTTTGGAACAATATTGAAAAAACAGCATACGAAATATCGCTTAGCGATGGAAACGAAATTTGGAAGGATGTCTGGAAGGCATTGATTGTTCGAGCTTCGAAATTAGTCATTTTTTGCAGAAAATACAATAGTCGTTCAATGAAAGGGTACGAATACATACAAAATAGTATGGGGTTTATGCAACCCTATCTTGAGGGAAAACTTGCAGTTCAAGTGGTCTTAATTCAACCGACTTTAAAATAAAGCCAAAAAGGCAAGCGATGACATAAGCGTTATTCCAGCGATAACCGCACAGCGCCAATAAGGGTACTTAATTCTACAGTAAATTTCCAGTGTTTTTTAAGTCGATTACTCAATCTTTTATCATCAATCTCTTTAAGCTGCTGGAGGCTCATGCCTTCTTTTTTCTTTGAGAACCCATTGCATATCATAATCTTTAAATCATCATTTTGTAATGAAGAATTATCCGACAAACAAGTCCACATATTGCCCCTATTAACACTGGCACCGTCAAAGCTGCGCTCAAGATAGGCACATTCAATACATGTTTTCTTATTATTGTTTGAAACTATTTTATTCATCGATTTAATCATAAACGAACAAACTAAATAACATTCTGTCGCGTAAAATACACTTTGCTACACTAAACATACGATGAAAAAACTTAAAGCTACAAAGTGCTGATAAGTTATAACTAAAGTGATAAGTTTGTCTGAACAGGCAAAAGTGTCTTATCTGCAAGAGAAAATTAAAGACGCAAAAGGTCAATCAAAAAGCAATTTCATTTTGGGGATTGTTGGACTTGTACTCGCTTCTTTCGGATTCATTTCTTATGTTAATGGCTCGTTTGGTGGCGGTTCTGGGTTTCTTATTGTTGGAACTGTTGGAGTGATAGCGGCAATAATCGGTTTTTCTTTAGGAAGCAAAAGTGAAATTGAAAAAATTAGATGGACAAACGAACTTGGAAAAATAGCTTTTACAATCCCCAAGTGTCCTCATTGTGGAAAAGAATTGCCGCAAGGAAATTTTGAATTTTGCCCACTTTGCGGAAAATCACTCAAACCCTAAAAGTACCCATTAATTTTTAATCCAGCAAATTTTTTTATCGTGCCATGCACAAAACTTAAAACTAAATTGATTTTAAAGTAAGATTAAACCTGTCAAAGTGGCTAAAATGACAATAATAGTGCTTGACGACTTGTTGATTATCTTTGGAGCATTTGTTATCTTAATAATTGCCGTTATTAGGTCAAGGAATCAGAAATATCGCATTTTATCGGGAGCTTGGTTAGTTGCATTTGGTGTACTTGAAGCTATTTATTGTGCTTTTATTGGAGTATCTTGGATTCTTTGGGTAAGTGGAGTATTTCCGTCTGCAAACTCAGGTTGGAAGTTTATCCCCGATTATTTCGGTTTGACAGTTGCTTTCCCCGTTTTATTGTCAATAGGAATTGTTTCAGTAGCATATGGTTTGCATGTTAGTAATCCCAAAAATCCCACGCCTCAAAAAAACGTATTTTTCGGAACGGCAAATCCTCAAACATCAAATGCGCAAACTATTCCACAGCCAAACCCGCCAAAGATTTATTGTTATTTTTGTGGTGCGGAAAATCCGTATGAAAATAATTTCTGCTCTAAATGTGGTCAAAAGCTTGTTAAGAATGTGAATCAACAAACCAATCCACTTGGCTGAAACAAATAAACTTGAAGGAATTTTAGATCAAGAAGTCGAAGAAAGACTTGGCTTAGCTTCACACGAAAGTCGTTCGTAGATGCTTTTCTTCCTCATACACCAAAAATTCTTCATCCTATGATGTCTTTATTTAAACCCAATTGATGAGCCAGGCACTCACAATATAAACGCTTGCATCAATGTTCATTAGTGTAACCGCTTGTTTTACGTACGGGTACTGCGGGGTTTCCCACAACTATAGTGTTGGCTTCAACATCTTTGGTGACAACTGCGCCAGCACCTATTACTGCGTTATCACCAACTGCAACTCCTTTTAATATTATGGCTCGGCTTCCGATCCAAACGTGTTTCCCTATGTGTACTGGCGCGGTTTTCGTTGGGCAATTGTCTATTCCATGCCAATCAGGGTCGTAAATAATTGCTCCGGCGATTATTGATTCATCACCGATTTCAATTAGGTTTTGAGCTGAGATGATTCCTTCATTTATTAATACATTGTCGCCGATTATTATTGAGGCGTGTCTGTCCGCATACAACTCTATTGGGGACACTACGGATCTTAAGTTTAAGTTGCGTCCCGCGATTATCTTTCCTGAACCGTGGATTTTCAGTTTGCCGTTAACTGACAGACCTGCACCTACACGGTGGAACTTACGACTGTAAATTAGGCCTTTGAACCTGTAATAATGCTCTTTAGCTTCTTGAATATTTGTGTTCATATTCAAACATTTGTAGAATAGAGGTTTATTAGATATATCGTTTCCGTGGGCGGCGAGAGAAGTCGCTAACCCCCCAACTTAAA
>CAWHDT010000001.1:0-447356 GCA_963828195.1 Candidatus Bathyarchaeota archaeon | reverse complement strand
TTATAGGTTTTAGCGGGCAGCCTGTTTAACAGATCCATTACATCGTCTGGCGCATTTTTATCTTCTGCTTTATTGACCAACGCTTTTTTTTCTGCGGGGTAATGCATGCCAGCAAGAAATTTTTCTACTATAGCTGGGCTAACGTGGCCAGATTTTCCACTTCTGTTTGTGTATTGACGGCGTCCCCCAATGCCTGGATACCTGCTTGTTTGAGCTTCTTCCCTACTCGTTGTCTTTCACCTCCAAATCTTAAACCATTTAAAAGGAAAAATAAAAAATTTTAAAAGTTATTCTACCTCGCGTGCCTTACCTTCTTCAACAAGTTTTCGAACTTTTTGCCCGCCTTTACTTCCTATCTCGCTGTAAAATTCAGAACCATGTTTCGCTAATGTCTTTTCTCCGCCCATCCGACCAGCCTCAGCAACCGTCATCTTACCTTTCTTTTTTGATTCAACCATCACATCACCTCCAAACATAAGCTAACTAAAAATTTAGATAATTTCTTTAAAATTAAACTGGGAAGACTCCCAGATACCCTCATTCTAATTAAGCTCGCACCAACTTTACTCACACTATGCTGCCATACTGCCTCACACGCATAAGAAATCTCGCCTATGACCTTCAGACTTTAACTGCTTTTCCGCCTGCATTCCGCCCAGCTTCGAAGCTGGATCTGGTTTCGTCAATGCATTTCACGTTCCTTATGAAAACAAGATTTATTTAGAATACGAAATGCTTAAAATTCAATAAACTTTCTACTTCTCTTCATATTCTTTTCCAGCCTGAATAAGCCTGCGAACTTTTTGCCCTCCTATATGCCCTGCTTCTTCAAGGCTTGTTTTCCCTCTGGCCTCCAGCGAACCTTCATGCTGCTTTGCTCGTTTCGATCCGCCTTTACTTCCTATCTCGCTGTAAAATTCAGAACCATGAGTCTCAGACGTCTTTTCTCCGCCCATCCGACCAGCCTCAGCAACCGTCATCTTACCTTTCTTTTTTGATTCAACCATCACATCACCTCCAAAACACGTTTCCGCTTATTCCCCAAAACTCTACTATCTCCTCAATTTTCTAGCTGAACAAAACTTTTTAAACATATGTGGCTGTCAAAGCACAGTAACAACAAAAATAAGAAAATTTAACTCAGAAATGAAGTTTTAACTTTACATTCGGTTAAAAGCAGAATTTTAGATCCGCCCTCAAAGTTAACTAAGAAAGCGATGTTTACTCTTCTTCACGGGCTTTTCCTTCCTCTATAAGCCTGCGAACTCTTTGACCGCCTTTAGGTCCTCCAATCTTTCCACCCTTGCGGCCTATTTCGCTGTAGAATTCTTCTCCATGGGTTTCCGCTGTCCTAAGTCCGCCTCTTCGTCCAGCCTCCGCAACGGTCATCTTGCCTTTTTTCTCATTCCTTGCCACTATTTCACCTCCCGTTTAAAAGTTAAGTATTTGATATCAAAAGAGCGGGAATTGACCTGTGATCACAAAAAATAGATTTTATTCTTCTTCGCGTTCCTTGCCCGCTTGGATTAGTTTTCGGACTCTTTGTCCACCCCGATGCCCTGCTTCTTCAAGACTTGTTTTTCCTCTTGCTTCTATCGCGCCTTCATGCTGCTTCGCCCTTTCAGACCCACCCTTGCTTCCTATCTCGCTATAGAATTCTGGACCGCGCTCCGAAGAAACTTTCTCGCCGCCTTTACGTCCAATCTCCTCGTAAAACTCTCGACCATGAGTTTGAGCCGTTTTTTCTCCGCCTTTCCTTCCTGCTTCAGCGACGGTCATCTTGCCTTTTTTTTCACGTGTACTCAAAAAATTCACCTCCTACTAAAACATCGCAAAAGTTGTTGATATAAACTGCCGAATAACCGCTCATAAACCTATGTGATTGTACCGTAACAGTAACATGCTAACTAATTAAAAGGGAAGATGATTTCTTATGAACATTTACACAAAAAACAGGTTATAGTATGAACATGCGTTGAGAAGTTGATTCAGAAGTTTAATTTAAATATCTCGGACAGGTCAACTTTAGAATCATTGGTAACCCGAATGAAAGTGCTTCTCATTAATCCGCCACAAATATTTTATCGAGGCTCTGAACAGCCCTCAGGCAATTTGCCTCTTGGTTTAATGTACATCGCAGCGACGCTGGAGAAGGCAGGTTACAAAACAGAAATTTTAGATGCGTTTATGAGTGAAGAATTATTCGTCAAAAAAGGCGAAGCGGTAAACGTTGGCATGCCGTTTGATCGCATAAAGCAGGAAATTTACAGTCGCAAACCCGACATTGTTGGCGTAGCGGGACCATTCACTTGCCAAATTGGAAACTCGGTTAAAATAAGCAACCTAGCAAAAGAGGTTGATCAAAACATTTTGACAGTTGTGGGCGGTCCTCACGTCACGACGGTTCCAAAAGAGTTTCTTGAAGAAGCAAAAAGCGTTGACATCGCGGTGACTGGCGAAGGCGAATATGCAATGCCCGAAGTAGCGCAGTATTTTGAAGGCAAAAAGCAGTTAAGCGAAATTCTAGGCATTGCCTACCGCAAAAACGGAGAAATCAAAGTAAATTCGCCGAGGCCTTTCATCGAAAACTTGGATGAGCTTCCCTACCCAGCTTACGACTTGGTAGATATGGAGAAGTACCTGAGCCCAAAAAAGATAGGGTACCGCAGCTTCAGAACTCGGGCGATCTCAATGATTACGAGCAGGGGCTGCCCCTTTAACTGCTGTTTCTGCTCAGTCCACCTGCACATGGGAAAGCGGTTCAGAGCACACTCCGCTAACTACGTGCTTAACCATATCCAGTTTGTTGTTGAAAAGTTTGACGTAAAGAACGTTTTTTTTGAAGATGACAACTTAACTTTTGACTTAGCAAGGTTCGAAGCCATCTGCGACGGCTTAATCGAGAAAAAAACCAAGATCGGGTGGGAGACGCCAAACGGGGTGCGAGCGGACTGCTTGAACTTGAATCTTCTGAAAAAAATGAAAGCTTCAGGTTGCCAAAGCGTCTTTTTCGGCGTTGAGTCAGGCGACCAGCAAATCTTAAACAATGTAATCTGCAAGAGCTTGGATTTAAATCGAGTTGTGGAAGTCGCGAAAATCTGCAAAGACATCGGCTTAAAAACGGGGGGCTTCTACATTATTGGTTTTCCCGGGGAAAAGAAAGAGAACATGCAGAAAACCGTTGATTTCGCGTTAAAGCTCAAACATGATTTCGATGTGGGCATGCATCTTTTCATCGCTACGCCGTCCTATGGAACCAGACTCTACAGTGAATGTGTGGCGAAAGGATACATCCAGGGAGATTTAAGCTGGAACTCTTTTGCTGAGGCACGGCAACCGAAAGGCATGCCGTTGATTTCAACAGAGGATTTTACGTCTCAAGAAGTGAAAGAGATCGCCGCGAAGGCACTTGAGCAGTATAAGAAATTGTCTTTGCTTAATCATATTAAAAATCCTCAGAAAGCTTTGAAGACAGCATTTGATCAGCCGCAGCTTATTTTGAAATATATTAGAAACTTGTTTGGCTAAAACGATGGTTTAGACGAGAAATCGAGCCAGCCGCATTATTTTAATGTTCGCAGAGGGAAAGTGCCAAAGCTTATATTGAAACATGAGACAGAGTATACACGGTGATTTGCAGTATGAAAAGAGAGGAAGCAATCACTTTTTTAAAAGAAATCACTAGTACTTGCGGGTTTATGACACCTGATTCAGTTGACTTATTCCGTTCAAGGACGGATGATCAAAACGCGGTAGGGTATCAAGTGCATATTAAAACGGTTCTTGATGCTGAAACTAAACGGCAGGTCAGAAATATTGCCGAAAAATACAGTCTAGCGTTAAAAGAGGAAGAAGACGAAGTGGTTATCTACAGGCCTAAAGAAGCCACAAAAACGGTTCAGTAGGTTACCTTGAAGCTTGCGCCACAACGGTCACAAGTGTATAACGCGACACAAAACAAGTCGTTCTCAATCTTCTTATCGGGCTTAGCGATGTTTTTTCCACAGTTTTGACAACAAGCCATAAAGTCACACTTTTGCCAGCGAGGTTGCTTCACATTAGCAATGGAAGTATATGAAACGTTGTTGTCACACTTACACAACCACAACCAAATAGCTGCGTTTTTAAGAAACAAAGAAGCGGGCCCGCTGGGACTCGCTTAATTATCAGACTGCGTCAAAACTCAGCGCTAAAGCCTAAAAGCATCTATCCCTCAAGCTATTGCTCGGAATCCTTTGTCACTTGTTTTCGCTTTTTTATGACTTCACCAAGCTTATTAGCATTCCAACTCCAAGAATGTTGATGACTCTTCTCATATTGTAAGCCAGCATCGTGAATCCGACCTCTCCGTTCACCTTCCTCAGGCCTTTGAGCAACAGGTATGCCTGATTGAACGCCCTTTTCATCGTGCCGAACGGGTGCTCGACAATCTCCTTTCTCCTCTTGAGCTTGCCAGATCCCTCATCGCTCTTGAGCCTCGCCCTGAGCCTGTCGATGACATCCTGATACTCCGACCTGAAAATTATCCTGCCCTGCTTGCTCCTCGTACATCTGCTCCTGAGAGGACATGCGGCGCACGCTGCTGTCCTGTATAGCCTGCCGCGGTTCTTCCATCTGCCCTTCCAGAAGCCCATCACCTGATTGGCGGGACAGACGTATACGTCTCTGAGAGGATCATACGCAAATCTTTGCGAGTAGAATTCAGGCGCTGGTACTCCCAACTTCTTGTTGGGCATGGTCTCTTCCGGTATGGCGACGTATGCGGTTATCCCATTCTCCTCACATTTCTTCAGCTCACTCCCTGTACAGAATCCCTTGTCTGCCGTAACATCCAGCTTCTCCACCTCCAGAATCATCTTCGCTTTCTGAGCCATTCCTGCGAGTTGGTACCTGTCGTTGGCGTCATTTGTGATGTCGTAATCGACCACAAGGTGGTTCTTGGAGTCTACTGCAGACTCAACATTGTAACAGACATCCAACTTCTGACTGTCGGTCATCATCAGTCTGCTGTCAGGGTCGGTGAGGGAGACCTCCTTCTGCCCTGTCTCCATCATCAAATTCTGAGACCGGACATACTCCTGCTTCTTCTCTTCAAGCTCGGCGAGCTTCTCCCTTAACCTGTCGATCTTCACAGCGGCGGTACTGCTATCATCGTCCTTAACCTCCTGTTCAGCCTCGTCGTTCTCCTCCAAGTTCTTCAGGTACTGAGCTATCTTATCTTCGACGCGCTTCAACCTCTCTGGTAACGTCTTCTCGTTGAGGTTCCTCTTTGTGGAGTTCACGGCCTTGAACTTGCTCCCGTCTATGGCGACGAGCTGGGCATCGTAGAGATCTAGTGAGCGGCAGAGGTAGACGAACTCCTTGAACACGGGTTTGATGCAGCCGACGTTGTCTTTGCGGAAGTCAGCGATGGTTTTATGGTCAGGGGTGAGTTTCTTCATTAGCCACATCACTTCAACGTTTCTGTGGCATTCTCTTTCGAGTTTTCGGCTTGACCTTATCTGATTCAGGTAGCCGTAGACATACAGCTTGAGCAAGTCTGATGGGTTGTAGGGCGGTCTTCCTTCCTCGTTTGGGATGGAGTGTTTGAAGCCGAGCTTTTCCAAATTGAGGCTGTCGATGAAAGCGTCTATGAACCTGACTGGATTTTCCCTGTCAACGTAGTCATCAAGTTTGTCTGGGAAGAGTACGGTTTGGTCTCGGTGTGTTCCGTTTATGTGCTCGCTCATGGTTGTTCGCTTTCCTTGTTGTCAGTTTCCGCGGTTGGTTGCCAGGGCTCGTTTGTTATGATGAGGTAGGCGGTTTTTCCGAGGTATTCCTTTGGGCAGGTTACTTTGGCGCCAGTTCCGTGAGGAGTGACTTTTCTCTTGACGAAGCCGACGATTCCTTTCACAGTTAGCTCGTTGGTGGTTTGAAAATTAACTTTCCTTGGCATAGTGCTCTATTAGAGCTATTACGTATTTATGTTTATTGCTCCCTCAAAAATCTATGGAGTTTTCGCACAGTCTGGAATTTAAGCGAATCCTTATTCATTCTGACTTGCCGGTGGGGATTATCCCGCAAATACTTTTAACTTCTATGAAGAGCCGAAAAAGGTGGTGAGTGGGGGAGGATCCCATCTGGGTCTTGAACCCGAATGGTTTGGAACCATTGGCTACAAGGATTTGTACCTCGGCTATGTTGCGACATCACACGTTTTTTCCCTTTCTTGATAAACATTTTACATAGTAGTGCCGTCGAAAGGATGCGCGGCTTCTAACGAGAAAAAACTACTAGTTCTTTTTATTGTTAAGCTATTTTTTTACTTAATTGAAAGTTTAGCGGAAGCGCTGCAGGCTTCGCTATAAAAAAAATCAAAGGGCAAGTTCGGAGGGAATAGTCGGCTATCGCATTGTAATCTGCTAGGAGAAATCCATAGGTCGTCATGTCAGTTTCATTTTGAACGCGATCCGACTACTTGCGCCTCTTACCCTTATCGTCATGCGCTGAAGATCGACCCCTTGGCATAGGAAAAAATATCTGGTAAATAGTTTTACAGTGACGAAGATATGATCGTAGTTCACTTGTTATTGGAAGCCAACCGCTTGAACAGGGATTCAAGATGATTCCAAAATTTGAGAATACCCGCTAACGTTGCAAAGAGAATCCCCAGGATCGCAACAAAAGAAAGTATTCCTAACGTTCCAAAATTCGGCGCATAATAAACAAATAACGTTGATTCAATAGTGCCTGCCGCGAGAACTGCAACAAGTTTATTGACTAAACTGCTTGCCGTAACTGTCATATCATCGCTCAACGCATCAATTTTATCTTTAAGACGTTCGTACTCTTCATCTATCCCCTCACTTTTTCTTGCAATCTCAAATGCCAACTTATGAGGAGGACTAACAAAATCTATGTCATAGAATTCTTCAAAATCCTCAACAAACTCTTTTGATATGTCCAATAGCGAATCCAAATGATCCGAATTATCTTTCGACTCTATTTCATGATAAAAAGCAAAAGACATTTCCTTTACTACAGAGAGTGAAATGCAAATGTACAGGTTCCAATCAAAGAGATTTTTAATTGAACTTTTGGGCCAGTTTTCAATTTGAGACGGAATAACGCCTACGAGCCAGCTGGTTATTGGCTCGTATGCCATGAGACAACCTTGTTCAGCTAAAGTATCCTCCCTGGGGTAGACAAGCAGTTTGCGAGGGTTTAAAGAAATTTGAGGTTCTGATCCTACATACGGAGCACTAACAAGGGATTGTAGCTTGTTCTCAAGCAATGTTGTGATGTCGCCTGTACGATAATTCTCAAAAATTTGCAAAGCATCGAGTTTGGAAATTCCGAGCATTTCAATAAGAAAACTTCCGCTTTGAACTCTAGAATGAATTCCGGATGTATATATTTGATCAGCCACCAGTTTATTTCGGCAAATATCGCTTCCCTCCTTAGATCCATCGATTTCCGAAAAGAGCAGTCTAAATACCCACTTCAAAATTTCAGATCGAAGGTCGTCTAATCTTGGTAAATCCAGCTTCCCGGAAGAATTTCGCTTTTTGTCAGAAATAATTCCGGATTTACAAAGTGCTCCGTTAACAATAAACTTTGGGGGATTATCATAAGTTCGACCCGAAGCGATCTTGGGTAGACAGCAGCAGACTCATTTCATCGATCGATAAAATCCGTGGAACGCCAAGCTCCATCCGTTCGGGAATTAAAACCATGCTCAACGATATAGTTCTTCGAAAACCCCCTTTAGGCTGCCCAAAAAAGGTTAGGATTGGAATCATCAAATATCCCTCTCTCGCCTTAGAGTCAGGGATAGAAAGTACTGCAGGCGGGAGTAAAACATTGAATACCCTCTTAGAAAGATCTGGCGAAAACACATAGCTTCGCCTTCTTCCAAGCATAAGCAAGAGTTCTGCAAGAACTTGGTAGCTCGATGTGAATTCTCCCAGAAGTCGTCTTGTTACAAGTTTACCAGTTTCATCATAGGCTGTAGGGAGGTAGCAGTTCGTAGGGACATAACAATTCATGGGAACACATACAAATTCATTGTGACAAATTCCGTTATCAAGCTGCGATTCATTGCGATGGAAATTTCTGAGAATTCCGCGCCCACGAATTTGATTCCCGCGCCTTGCGTTCAAAATATAGTCTAGCCCTCCCGATTTTGATTTCTTCGGATCTGGATCTGGATGCTGAGGAAATTCGAACAACTTGGGGCTTGGGAAATCATCAATACTACTTGTTTGGTAAGAGCATTCTTTGGTTTTTTCGTTGACCGACAGGAATTTTTTCCCATTGCATATTTCCTTACACTCTAAGAATTCCGAGTGTTGTACCAATTTTAATTCCGGGTTGTTTTCAAATAAATTAGTAAGTGCTTGTTCTGAGTTGGTAATTGCGCTTCCGCTAAAAAAAGACGACTCCCACTTACTTGGAACTCTCGCTGTCACCGTTATCGAAAGAATCCCATTATATGAATCGAATTGGGACAAAGTAACTCCAAGTTTCATATTCCAACTTATTCGCTTAAATGCTTTGCCCAAACCACTTTTTGTTAAATCACTCAAATGACGGTTCCGCGCAGAATGCTTGATTATGAGTTATCGGAGATCTTGATATGAGTACAATAAAGCGTTAGTCAAATTTGGTTAACCTGAAAAGGATAAGAGCGACTGAACTGCACGAAAATAATCCAAAATGAGAGCCATATGATTTATTCATGAACCGCAGATATGCGTTTATAATTTGATATTCTTACTGATTTTGGAAACAGTTCTATAATATCGATATAGATACTTGAAATTTTTGAACGCTTTCTTAAGCTCTTTTCCGTAAATCTCTTGGACCCCTTTTGTCGTTTTGGGAGCTAACTTTCTAATTTTTCCATAGAAAGAAGGATTCACATCTGAAACTCTCATCTTGACTCGCGTTAAAGTATCCTTTTCAAGATAATTGAAAACCTTTTCTTTTTCTTCTTCGTATTGGTTCAGTACGACAAAAAAAAGGTTAGGATTTTTCTTATAGTCATCCAATATGTCTTCGAAATCATCGAATATCTGGATTGATCTATATAAGTGGTCGAAGAAATAATTCAATTCAACTCTCTTATTTCTAGGCAAATTGTAAAGCAGTCCATATATTTCTGAGAGGTATCTTCCCAAAGTTCCGGCTTTGAGACTGCAGTAGTCTTCATATTCCTTAACAGTCAAATTGAATCCATTCTTTTTTTCTAATGCAAATGATTCTGCGAAATAATACCGCATCAATGAGAAGATATTACAAATTAGATCTTTGTTACTAGAAGGGCATTCCGAGGCTAATTCGAGCATAGAATCATATGAATTATGAAGCTCTAAGATGGGATCATCTATCTGCAATGATTGCCCGTATAAGTTTGTCAGTACATACTCTTTGTTTGAAGAGAGCTGTTCTACAATGTCGTCAGCTATGGAAATGTAGTGACATAAAAACCAAGCTATAGCGTAGTCTCTTGGCGCATGAGACTTATCTTTAATTCCGCCCATCATTTTCCAGGTGTCAACGTCAATAAACATTGCAGTATAATATGGCTTGAAACCTCTTTCTGAAAGTATCTGATAGGCTCCTTTATATTTGTCTCTTTTAAAAAAATTGATTTTAATTATGTCAAATATCTTCATAGTCCAGGCCTCTTACAAGGTTTAAGAACAGTTCTGCGTTTTCCTTTTTTTTAAGAAACCCATCGAGCCGACTGAATTCGCAAGTGCTTAGATTTTCGAACATTTTCGTCTTGATAGATTCTATTGAATTTACTAGACATTCGCTAAAAATATTCTCTTTTTTTTCGGGACAACTTTGCATAAGAGAATCGTTAAAACCGAATTTTGCTTTATCACTATTAATCAAATCGATGTCGTATTTTGAGATTTCCAATACAAAATTTAAAACTAGTAAGCTAAAAATAAGCGGATCAGATGACTGCTTTGACAAATTATTTATTTTTACAAGGAATTCGTCATTAAACCCAAGATAATCAAGAAGAAGGTTATCGTTCAGTTTTTCAAGCGCTTCCTTAGTTTCATCGCAGATTAAGTAATCCTTCAAATGTGGTCCTAAAACAATGCTGTTAAGCTCTTTTACGGCATTAATGAAAATTAATCTATTGCCCAGCATTGTTCTTCCCTAACACATTCTCATTATTTAATTCTTGAAATAAAGTAATTATGTCTTCTTTCCAGTTTTCAGGAAATTTTTTTATCAAGTCAGAGACTGAAAAATCGCCTTCTAAGTTCTTGATTACCATATAAGCTTCATTGTTAAGAACGAACGACTTATTCAATGTGAATAATATTATATTTTCGTCGTCCATTTTCCTAATTCTGGGCTTTTCGATAAATCTGTAAGGTTCGTTTAACGAGAGGGGCTCATTTTCATAGCTCACTAAGCTTGAGCTAATATTTTTTGTTCTAAATGTTATTAAAGGATCATGAGGTTTGTGACAGATTTCTGCGGAAGCCTTACACCCGCCTCCGCAGTCTTCAAGAAAATCGCAGCTCATGCATTTTTGGGGAATATTATTTACCCAATCTGACATCTCTTTGGAATGCCAAATTTCAGCTATATCGTCATTAATGGCATTCCCGAATTTTGAAGGGCTATGCGTGCAAGGCCTGATGTAACCTTCTGGATCTATGGTAATCCAAGTTTTTCCGGCGGTGCATTGTGTTGATGATGGCTCTTCCGGATACGAACATAAAGGAATAGAAGTTAACAATCTGACTCTGTTCTTGTATTTTTTGACATTTTCATTTATTATTTTCTTGAGTTTTAAAATATTTTTTCCCTTTAGTTCCAGGTATTTCTGTGATGGATCACAGGAAATAAATCTGGTTGCGGTAAAGTTTGCGTTAAGATTATTGATAACAAAATCGATTGTGGGATCCAAATCCTTAAGATTCTTTGTTGTGACTGTTGTATTAAAAGAGGTAATTATGTTATGCTTGCTTAATATTCCAAAATTTTCAATAACCTGGTCAAAAGAAGCCGTATTGGTCAGAAAGTTGTGCATGCTTCGATTGAGTGAATGCAAAGATATATTCAAATTAACATCATATTTTTCCAATAAATTTGCAAGTTCTTCGGTTATTTTCCTGCCATTTGTATTAATTGTGCAAGAAAGCCCGTTCTGAACTGCAAACTTTACCAATTCAGCTATATCTTCCCTGAGCAGGGGCTCTCCCCCGGTAAATAATACATGAAAAACTCCTGCTTTTTTTAATTTTAAAATGATGTCCTTCCATAGTTTAGTATTAAGTTCATTTTTATATGACTTATTTTCTTTCCCGTCTCTTAAGTAGTTATAACAAAAGCAGCAGTGGTTATTACACTCATAAGTCAGCTCTATCTGAGCTACGGAAGGTACATCAAATCTCAATTTATGCCTCCTGAAGGTGTCAAATCTAAACAACTCTTAATAATTTGAAGCATCTATTGCTTGTTCTCTTTTGATGGCATACTTAAGCAATTCTTTTTAGGGGTGAACAAAATCTTCGGTGTTTTTTTCATTTTCCGACCTCCTCTGTTTTTTTATTTGTAGTAATTATGTTTTAGATTCAAAGCAACTTATAGTTTTTTTGGTGCCTGCTACGCTGCTGAAGTCTCATCATCGTTGATTGCATGCAGAACAAAAAGTGGTAAGGTGATAAAAGACTACACTGCATCACCAACCGAAAGTTCTAATTAAATCCGTATACCCTATTTATTGTAATGAATTTATTAGAGGATCCTATTAACGAAGCCAGACGAATCATTGACGAAAGTGCAAAACGACATGTATTTTTGAGGCTCTTAGGCGGAGTAGCAATATGCTTGAGATGCCCCTCGTCAAGGCAGAGAAATTTTGCCAGAAAACATCTTGATCTTGATTTCATGGGCCTTTCCAGGCACTCAAGAGAAATAAACAGAATTTTTCAAGAGAATGGTTACTCGCCTCGGGTTACGTTCAACGCGCTGATGGGTCATAAGAGGCTGATGTTCATCGATTCTCCAAATCAAAGGAAAATTGATGTATTTCTAGATCGATTTGAGATGTGCCACAAGTTTGATTTCAGAGCGAGATTTCTACCTGATCAATATACACTTTCTATTGCTGATCTATTAGCCACCAAACTTCAAATTGTTCAAATTACCGACAAAGATTTCAAAGATATTGTTTTACTTTTTCTGGATCATGAAATAGGGTTAAGCGATGGCGAAAAAATAAATGGACCTTACCTTGCAAAACTTTGCGCTGAAAACTGGGGGATATACAAGACTTTCACTTCTAATCTTTTGAGAATTTTGTCAATTATTGACAGTTTTGGATTAACGACTCGTGAAGAGAAAACCGTTAAAATGAGAACAGAGGCGCTGAATATGTTGATAGAAGAAGCCCCAAAGAATCTTAAATGGCAGATCAGAAATCGATTCGGAACAAGACTTCAATGGTTCGAGGTTCCTGAAGAAGATGATTTCAAAATGAATAATCAGCAAATTGATTAACCAGAAGTTAAAAGATAAGACTTTACCTTATCGCCTTCCAAATCGGCAATGAAACCACGTAAAATCCCCTCACTGTATTCACTACCGGGGTTTACACACATCGTCCTTCCTATGTTTATTATTCCACGCGATTCGTGAATATGACCATGAAGACCTAACATTGGCTGAAATTGCTCTATTGCATCTCTGCATGCGGAGCTACCTGCAGAGATCATCTGAATGCTTCCTGATCGCATTACGATCTTGAAGGATGTATCTATTTTGGGTGTCTGATCTAAGAGAGTATTGATAGGTGGAACATGAAAATTAAATATTGTAGACCTGATGTTTTTGACACAACTGGTCATTCGCTCGATTTTTTCTCTCAATACGTTCTCCTCAGCTTCTCTGGGGCTTTCCCAGGGAGTAGGAGTTGAATGACTCAATGATATCATCTCATTTTCATTGTCTATCTTGACCACTGATTCTGCGGGGTTCACTACATATTTTGAAGAGCTAAGAATTGAGTCTATCCGTAAGTCGTCGTCATTCCCTGGCGAAATAAAACATTTAACTTCAGTATTGTGAAGCTTTTCGTCGGCAAGGAAGATCCATTCTCTGACTCTTTCTGCAACAGCCCGATTGAAAAGCTCATCGGTTTTTGTTGAATTGCCATCCAATTCTTCAAATTCTTTTTCACTCAACACACAAGTATAGTATCCCGAATCAGCAACAATTTCCTTTAGATTATTAACCTCTTGCAAATTCTTCAATTGGAATTTTTGGCTATCATAAGTGCAACGAAAGCCTCCGTGTGGCTGTTCAATAATGGGGACAAGAGCCTTGCCAGTAATATCTCCGCCTAAAATCAGAACATTTGCGCTATAAAATCGGGGTGTTGCTAGAAATTTTTTGAAACAACGAGTAGATCCGTGTATATCAGTACTGAAGTAAATTCTAGTTCGCCCCATTTTAGTGGTCACTCGGTTACTTAATTATCGTTGCCTTGCTTTCGCAAATGTGAATAAGGGTTGCTTATTATATTTTCTTTCCAATCCTTTATTGCACAAATAATGGCGGAGGGTGAGATATCGTTGTCTGTCCATATTTCAATTTCTTCACCAGGTTTGGCAAACCCTGGACGATATTCGTGAGCGCTTTCGGCAGCTTCAATAGCCATCTTTCGACCTGTCTTTTCATCTTCAGCCGACCTGTCAATGAATCCAAACACTATATCACCTATAGTTTGATTTGCTGCCGCAAATTTGGTTCCCGATGAAATTACTCCAAGATCAACGACGACGCTGGGGACTTTTGAAAGAAAAGGCGTAAAGAAAATTGCCTTCTCTCGACGGGGAAGATCACTAGGCAGTTCATCATCAATTAACCTGTTATATTTATTGAGCTTTTCTTGATAGATTAAGTCTCGCGAATATGCCTTTTCTATCAGAATACCGTTTTTGAATATACTGTTGATGTTTCCCGTTTCGGTGTGATGATACACTATGTTCTTGCTGTTTAACATATGACTTTCGTTTTGTATCAGTTGGTCAATGCAATTCATTAATTTTATTTGCGAGTTGAGCTCGAGTGACAAGTATCGAGATTGAAGAAAATCAGCACATCTCGCCCCCTTACAGGGTGCTTTACTAACTCTAAAGTCTACTTTGTCCCAAAAATTATCCAGAATATCGTGCGTTGCTAAGCAATCGTTTGCTCCATTAAACAAAGCGGCGATTCTTCGATTGTAGTTTGTTTGAAATCTTTCTGCTAAACTTTCAGGCGATAGTTTGCCGGTAATGACTTTTTTCAGAAAGTAACTCAGGTAAAATAAATTGTCGGTAGTTTCAAAGAATACGTACTTAGTCCAATTTTTGTCTAATCGGTCAATTGAAGGGTAACGTAAGCATATTTTAACGAACAAAAGCCCCTCGTGTATTCCAGCTTCATAAAATGTTCTTCTATAATATTTGTTTACTCTTTTGATAAAACGAATTATTTGGTCGTTTGCTGAACCACCATCGATTCTATCACATAGAAAACCAAGAAAACTCACGCCTGCGTTTAAAAACTCAAAAATGTAGATGTGGTTGGGATTATCGTCGAAAAACCTGATTGACTGTTCGTCGAGTTTTATTCGAAAGCCACTTTTGTAACCAAACTGTTTCATCATATCAAATGCTTTTTTGTTTATATTCATAATACGCTTTACCCTTTATTTCTTAAACAATTAGATCTACTCATGTTTTATATATAAGAAATGACGAAAATAGAACGCACGACTTAAACCTGAAAGTGGTGTATATGGTATCTGATAACATCTTTGTCCGTCGTGCAACTGGTTTAGTTAGAGAAATCTCAGCATTTCAGGCTTTAGTCACAACTATGGCTTTAACGAATACTGGTCTTTCAATTGCAGCAGCCGCAGCCTTTCTACCATACGTGTGGCCCGGGGCGAATATACCGCTCGTTTTTTTTCTGATTCTTCCCTTCATATTAATTCACTCTCTACTATATTCATTACTTGCCTGGAGTATGCCCAAGTCAGGAGGCGATTATGTATGGGTAAGTAGACTATTGCACCCAGCTGTTGCATCTTCAGTCAATGGGGCATTTTTGATTTTTTCTGCAGTTTCTAATGGGGCTTTCATTAACTTTACAATTTCTTATGGAGTATTTTCAGCTTTTTTTAGCTTTGGCTTGATAACTAATAACGCAGGCTTAATTAGTTGGTCTAAGAGTTTCTTCACTGATCCTTTTTGGATTATAATTGTTGGAACTATTTTGTTGATTTACTCGGCAGTTATTGTAATCATCGGTACTAGGTTTTATTTGAAGCAACAACTTGTTTATTGGATAATAGGTATGGCAGGAATTTTTGCTACAATTTCAATTCTTTCGTTAACGAGTATTTCTCAATTTGCAAGTACTTTCGATAAATTTTTTGGCCACTACACAACCTACCAAAGCGTAACTGTTTTAGCAAAGTCCAATGGGTTCGCTTGGGTACCGTCTACTGGAGCAACTTTGGGGGCTGTTGCTTATGCTTGGTACCTGAATTCTGGGTATCAATGGTCCGGCTATTTTTCCGGGGAATTGAGGAAAGTACGAAAATCAATGTTGATATCCACCATTGGCAATAACATATTGAATACCGGTATCTTTGCTTCTTTGATGTTAGTTTTTTCAAGCGCAGTGGGTCGCAATTGGCTGAATTCTTTAAGCTACCTTGCGTATGCTCACCCGTCGCTCTATACTATTCCAGTTATTGTAAATCCTTTCTTGCTAGCTAGTTTGTTGGCAAATAATGTCTTAATAGCTTTACTTATTAACATCGGACTGATCGCTTGGGCTTTAATTCTCATCCCGCCTCTTTTACTCGGGTGGAGCAGAGTAGCTATGGGGATGTCTTTCGATAGAATTCTTCCATCCAAATTGTCACAAGTTAATGATAAGACGCACACGCCCGTTAATGCAATTATTGTGATGTCAGTGCTACTGTTTGTGGGTTTAGTTGGCAGCACCTACTATGGAATAGTTTTTGCGCTTCTTAATGCAACTTTAATGGGGACAATTGGTCTTGCAATCTCGGCGTTAGCGGGGGCTATTTTTCCTTTCGCCCGAAAACAATTGTACAGTAGGTCGCCAATTGCTCGTTATAAAATTGGGGCGATTCCCGTTGTTACCATAGTAGGAGCAATTTCCTTTGTTTTCTTTGTTTTCTTAGCTTTTGATGTAGGTTTGAACCCCATCTTAGGAGGAACAAATAACCCGTTGCCGCTTGTCATATTGTTTTCATTCTTCGTTGGATCAGGGGGGCTCTATTTTATTTCGAGAGCGTATCACAAATGGAAAGACGGGATTGATATCTCTTTATCTTTTAAGGAGTTACCGCCGGATTAGTATCATTTTTCATTTTAAAATGATGAGGGTTTACATCTGAATTCATCATTGGGCACTTGGACAACATCTAAAAGGTTTAAAAAACAACCTTGATTTCATTTCGATTTATCATATTGCTCTGATCTTAGAGCAGTGATATTAGTTCTTTGAGTTGATTAATTGTAAAATCTGGTTTGACACTCGAAAGTTCGATTCCTCTTCTGATGTGTATCGATCTCATTCCAATGCTCACAGATCCTCGGATGTCATTTTCCAAATTATCGCCTACAAAGATAGCTTGAGAAGGGGTAACGCCTAAACTACTGAGAGCTTTTTTAAATATTTCTGGACTTGGTTTTCTCACGTTTATGTCTCCACTAACCAAAATAGTTTCGAAGAAATTTTTCAGATTGTATTCGTCCAACAGTTCCCATGCACATTCGGAAAAGGTAAGATTAGAAATTAAGCCCAGTTTATACTTTTTCTGCAAGCTTTCTAAAACTTCAAAAGCACTTTTGTCTATTTTCAAATGATGCTTGAATTCCATGTAGAAAACGCGTACGGCTTCCGAAATCAAGGGATCAGTTTCCGGCAAGACATAACCTAGTTCCCATGCGATTCTTGAAACGTATACTCTGAAATGCGGTTCTTCCAACGAAGAACTTGTCTCTCTGTTAATTTTGTCAACAACGTCAAAAAAGACTCGGTTAAGCCTCGCTTGAGAACAGTTAAACTTCTGGCTATAAAGGAAATCGTGAAATTTCCGTAGACTTCGTGCATAATCTTCATTTTCTTCCCCAATTAGTAGCAGAGTATCAAAAAGATCAAATATGACGGCTTTTAAATCACTCGTTTGGGGTTTTTGTAGTCTGTAAAAGTCATTAATTGGGGCACTTAAGATGTGACCGTTTTTTCTTTTTTCGTGATAATTCACCACAAGTCACCGATTCAATGTTAGCTGCCTTGATTGAATAATGTATAATAAAGTTTGTTCGTGTTACTTAACAGTAATCTCTTATTCTTCAATGTTCTTTACAAAGTAAAAGCCAATGGAATTTCTAATTCCAAATCTCATTGCATAACTGAGGTCACGTACATCTTGAACTTTAGAAAAATATGAAGTGCCCTCTTAGATACAATCTGACGGCATCTTTGCGGTTATTAACCTGCCTTCAGCTCAATTAAACTTCCTTTTATATTAATTGCTTGCATCGCAATTATTTGTGAACTCAAATTGCGAATTTGTCAGCGCGCCTTTTGCCCAATCATGAGCCTTTTTAATTACGATTTTGCTCAACTGTTAAATTATGGGAAAGCATGAAAGGTTTTAAGGAGTCATTTCCAGAATGGGTTGCAGAATTCTATCGGTTGTATTGGTCCCACTATCTTCCGCTTTCAGACTTTGCCAAGGCGAGAATCGAACAAGGTCTTCCTACAATACTTAGACATTTACCTGACAAGTATTCAAAGGTCTTGGATCTTTCTTGTGGCACAGGTGCCTATCTGTTTGGCCTTGAGAAAGCAGGGTATAATATCATAGGTATTGACGTTCAAAGGAAAATGGTTGAGAATGTTAACTCCAATGGAGGGACAACTCATAGACCGGCGTTGATAATTGGAGATGCCAAGGAAATTAGCGCTCGGAACGAAACTTTCGATGCGGTTGTCTATCTAGGTGATTCATTTGGTCATTTTATCCTTAAGGATTTTGAAGCAATCGCGCGAGAATCGTTCCGAGTTCTAAGACCTGGAGGTGTTATGATTTGTGAGGTGTATGATTCAATTGGATTATTCCTTTTGGGAGATACTCAACGAATTCGTTTCGTACCGTCCGAGAACAAAGACATCGTTTCGATTAACACGCGATATGATCCAACTAAAGGAGTATCAAGTAGACTCCTTTTGAACCTTGACACATTAGAGAGGCTTAGTGTCCATTTTTTCATATGGTCTCCTTGGATGGTTGATTATGTTATGGGTATTGTTGGATTCACTTTGAAGAGTCATGAGCCAGGAGCATAGAGAAGATTCTCGCACTTTTGTATTCATAAGAAGTCATGAGTAGAACTGAATTCAGTAAGTATCATGGCCTTTCAGAAGAGTGTCCAGTTTTAGTCAGTAGTCGGATCAGGAACAATTTAGAATGCTTCCTTGACAAAATTATATATTTGAATTATGTTAAAGAAATCACATGGTTAGCCTGATTTTAGTAATTAGTGATCTCCATTTTGAGGACGAACTTCATAAAGGCGTCGATGAATCAAGGGCATTTCAATGGCTAAAGAAAATAATCGCTAAAGAAAAACCTGACGTCTTGATCGGCCTGGGGGACTGGGGTCATGCATGGAAGCCAGAAGATTGGCAAGTATTACTTCAATGCATCAAAGTATATGCTATTTATGGTAATCATGAAAACCTTGAATTGCTAGAATCTCTGAGAAACCCCGATAAATCGAGCATAATACAGCAAGATGGTCAAGTTCAGACTATTGGCGGTTTGAAGTTTGGCTTCATCAATGGAGTAATTTCTGATCCTCCTAAAATCAAGGAGGGTGTTCCACGCAGGTCCTCCGCTGATTTTTTTGGAATTAACGCAAAGTGTGTCGGGGGTAAACGTGCTGTGTACACATGAGAGCCCAATGCTGCCAGAGTATGAAGGTAAAGTCACATTGACTGTTGGCCTGCAAACGGCAACGCATGTTGTTGAAATGGTGCATCCTGATCTAGCATTGAGTGGTCATCTCCAAGGCGCTTACACTCTTTCTAAAATTGGCAGAACGACTGTGCTAAGGATAGATAGTAGCCAACAGGAACGACATTACACGTTGATAGAACCAAATAAAGGCTTAATTCAAATATGCAATGACCACGGAATTGTTAAAGAGTTCCCCGTATCATTTAGAGCTTAATGTCTATAATGTTCAACGAGAAAAAGTATACGTGAGATTTCCTCATGGTCAACCACTTTGTTCTCATAATTTACGCTTAGTCGTCCAATGTCTAAGTCTTTTCCATTACGGTCCTTAATTAGCAGGGGAACCCGCCAAAGGTCCACATGCTTATCTAACTCAGGCGCACCAGGCCTAACTAAAGCGCTAACCTGTGGCACATTTTGGTCAACCCACTTCTTTGCGGTTTTGTAAACTTCTCTGGCAGACAGCAAAGTGGATGTCAAAACCATCATTCTTTCCTCCTCACGGTTTACCGGAAGATTCTCAAACAAATACCCAGAAATAACGAGCGCCGAAATAGAGGTTGCAGCCTGCCACTGCTTCTTTTCAATTTGGTCTCTTAACTCGCTTATTGACAAAAGCTTGACTTCACTTATTGTTTCGGTTTCCTCAAGCTGCTGTTCTCTGAGCGGATAAACGTTTATGGCTCTAACGACGTAGGTTTTGCGCAGGTCCTTAGCTGGATCATCGTATAAAACCCCGACACCACGAAACGCGCCTTCGCCGAATCCTGTCTCCTCCAGAAGCTCCCTTCTTGCGGCAGCGACAATTGGCTCTTTAGGATTTTTGTATCCTGAAGGCAAGGCAACTTGGAAGTCGCCGATTCCATGCTTGTACTCCTTAAGCGTCACAAGCTTGCTGCAAACATCCGTGGCAACTACTATGATTGCATCAGGCTTCTTAACAAGTGTATAATCTTCTATAACTTTTCCATCTGGCAAAGCGACTCGATCTTCAAATACCTTAACATATTTGGAGCCAAAAACTAGAGTTCGCTTAGTCACTTTCCACTTCTTGGACTGCATGTTCTCATCCTGCATCAGAGTTACCGATCAATGTTAAACTGAAACCCTATAAAAAATAAACGGACGATTTCCGCACAGTTTTGAGAAATTCGATTCTAAAATCACATCGACGAAATCAAATTGAAGGAGTTATAATTGAACCATTACCGCTCCGTTGAGTAACCTTTTTTATGTCATCAATTAAAGGTTTGTAACGTTCAGAATCCATGTTTTCATGAGATAACTCTTTCGCAGCCGAAATATACCAGTCCTTCAATGTGCCTTTGCCGAGAACAGGATCAGTTAGTACTGCCTTAAAATCGCTCATACAAAGTGAGCTTTCGGTCCCAGTCTGGTGCTCTCTAAGGATTGGCTGCATCTTAGCTTCTTCAACTATGGCTTCTATGTCTGCGGCAGAACATCCTTCCGTATCTCTAGCTAACATGTCAAAATCCAGATTCTCTGCTACACAGCTTCCAACATAATAATGAAACAAATCCTCTCTAGCCGCACATGACGGTGCGGGAATGTAAATACATTCGCCTATTCTGCCGCTGCGCTTTAGTGCAGGATCAATTCCCCATGGTCTATTTGAAGCAGCTATAATGAATAGCCCCTCAGGGTTCTTTTCTACACCGTCAATCTCCATAAGCAGCTGATTGAGCGCATCCCGATGAGAACCGTGGCTTTCACGAGTTACCAAACGCCTGTTAACTCCAATAGCGTCAACTTCATCAAGAAAAATAATAGTTGAAGTATGCTCCTTCTTTATCATTTCCCTGGCATCGGCAAAAAGCCTATGCACGTTTTTCTCAGTCTCTCCAACCCAACAGTCCATCAGTTCGTGAAGTTTGGCAGAAACAAGTTTGGAACCCGTTTCGCCAGCCAAAGCCCTAACCAACAATGTTTTTCCGCAGCCAGGTGGACCATAAAGAAGAATTGCGAAACTACGCTTCTTCTTGTATTTTGCAAACAAGTCAGGTCTCTTGATAGAAAGTACCACATTATTGCGCAACTTTTCTTTTACCTTTTCAAGCCCCTGGACATCAGAAAGCTTGATTACTCCTTCGCTGATTCCACTTTTTTCTACAAGCTTGGTTTCCTGAGACTTGTCTGAGCAAATCATTGTAGTAATCGCTGTGTCAATTGATGAAAAATCTTTGTTAAGTTGTTCATATTCTTGCTCTGTTATCAAATTATCAAAGGCTCTCTGGAGAGTTTTTCCAAGTTCTTGAAAGTCGGATATGGCCTCAAAGAACTCGGAGCTCTCAGGGATAGCTTGAAGCAATGCTGTCTCTTTTGGTTCTTGACTTCTTGCTTCCAAAATGTTTTGTTTATAGAAATGAGCCTCTTTAAGAATGCGATGCAGCAGAACGGAGCTTAAGTTGCTAAGAGAGCTTTCCACGTTTTTGAGATGCCCCTTAGTTAAACCTCGTTTGTACATTGCGTTTTCGCTTGAGGGATCCAGTCTTAAGCATTCACTATAAGCAACCAAGGCTTCTTCCCAACGATGTGACTCGAAGAGTTTCTCTGCCCAAACGTAATATCCTTTAAGGCTCGGGCAAGGAAGCGAAGGGCAAACAGCGTTCAAGGGTGGCGGCAATGCCAGAAACGATTTACTTACTGGTTTTTCCTCCAAAGTCACATCTCTTTGTATTGGTTTTCAACTAACTTCCTAATTTCCCTTCGCGTTGGCCGAAGTAGCGAAGTGGAAAAACCCGCACTTTCTGGAATAAGGAGCGTGAGTTTTTTAACGGTAGGTGCCTCCCGGGGGGTTTACCCTTGATTGAGATTTCTATTTAAAACTAATTACCTGAAAGATGTTCAATTATAAGGCAGCTCCAACCACAGTTTAAGTTAAGAATGCAACAAAAACCGCAAACTACTGCATAGCCTCTGCAATTCTCCATTCAAAATCTTGCTTTTTCATTTTGAGGCCTTATTAGTTGGACATTACTAATGGACTTTTTGAAATTAAGCGATAAAGCAGCAAAAATTTGAACTGGAGCTAAACGAAACTATTGGATTTACACCTGAAGCAGTTTGGGTCTCTATGGTTCCAGCTCCACAAGAGTTCAAAGCCTTTGAAAATAATAATGTGTGAGGGGCTGCCAGCACCAATTTACTAGCTAAAGCATGGAGCTCTTGTTCGATTGCTTTAGATTTAGGCTCGACAACGGAACAGATGTTAATTTGGCCTCGATGACCTGTGATTCAGTGTTTTAACTTGATTTTGGATTCGTTTAATAAATTAAGCGAATCCCCATTTTTTGTTGGGAAATTTCAACGCGGGCGGGGAGGGATTTGAACCCTCGACCCCCAACTTAGGAGGCTGGTGCTCTATCCGTACTGAGCATCGAGAAAAAGTATTTTTAAGCCTTTTTTACTCGCCCAAATTTCCCGTCCAGCACCTCAGTAAGTTTGTCGGAAGTAATAACTGTAACGTTCAAATTAGATAGCAAATCACAATATTTTTCTAGATAACGGTCGGTTGTTACAATAACTGTTTGCAAGTTTAGTTTACGATAATTCTCAATCTTTTTTGGCTTAGTTCTTTTGCCTTTTGGTCTACATCGATAGACTTAGGGGTGAGCAAGCAAAATGGAATAATTGATGATCTCACTTCTTAGAAAACAGGTTATTCAATTATCTGCTTAAGGAACTTATCTATTTTCGAGAAATTGTTTTCAAGAGAGAACGAGGGGGCATTTTCAATGGCTTTTTTCCGATAATAGTTCAGCATACTTTTATCGCATAATTTATTTTGCAGATCAGTATAATTTTGATACGCAAAACCGATTTGATGTTTGTTTATTATTCCCGCGCACCCCTGCAGATAACCTTCTGGAACGATGATTGGAATTCCAGCGAGTAGGGCAGTAGAAAACCTACTGGGAATGCTATTGCTAAACCTGTTTGCACCAGAAGTACGCCAGAAATTATAGGTAACCACACATGCATCAAACTGTGTCAAAAATGTCGCAAAAGTACCGTCAGCAATTTCTGGGTATGCAAATCTGTTGAAATAGTGGATAAAACCCGAGTTTCTGAAAGCACGCTCTCCCGTCGGATCTTCCCAAGCGTTTTCACGCCACATAGTTTGGCTCAGATTGTACATATCGTTGCATAGGTGAACATGGATTTTCTTTGAGACCATCTGTTCTATTTGCTGAAGAATATCGCGGTCATTAACGCCCGTGAAAACTATGCGGTTGACCGTCAACCTCTGATAGAAGAGGTAACCTTCTTCGGTAATAGAATTTCTCGGGGAAACATTCCAGATAAATCAAGTTTTCTCCCAAATGCATGCCGAACACTCTTTTCATATAGTTAGACATGCGTTGAGTTGGAAATACGCGTCCATCAATGTTATTCACTGTTCGTTTATTGAAAAAGTTCTCAATTTCGTGACCCAACTGGATGCTACTACAAGGATACGTGAGGAATTCGTAAACGGTGGGCACATGAAATTTTTGCGCTAAACCAATCTCAGGAAGACTGTAAGACCCCCAATGTCCATAAATTAAATCTGGCTCGGTCTTTCCAATAATCCGAGCGAGCCTGCCCCGTTTAAGGTTCAAGTTTTTTGCCATACTGTATAACATGGCTTTTCTGTACCAGTCCAGCGGACCCTTGAAAAGGGCATGAATTTTATTAGCCTCATACAAATTGTAGACTGAAATATTTGTTCCATAAATTTTATTTTCAGACGACCAATCTGAAGTGTTTACGACTTTAACGTCGTAACCATTTTCACTCAAGTAAGGTAAAAGAGCTTGTGCTGAGATGCTTAGGTGACCTATAAACAACAACGAAATAGGCATTAATTCATGCTCCTACAGATTGAAAATGTAAAAACAAATCTCTAACGCACACTTTTCTCAAGTTTTATTGTAGCCACTCAAAAATAGCCTTCGACCGCGTTAATATCATCGCCCCTACGTCACACCGTTGCTCTATTGCCTAACGTTTGCTTCACTAAGAGCAGCAATAATTTTTTACGATCTTGAGATGACAAAATTTTCCAGGTTTCTTTAGGACTAGACCTCGTTAAATTGGGTAATGCAGTTTTCGTTTTATCAATAAGTTGGGCAGTGCTCAAAGCCTACATCCGCCGCTGCTTTCAATGTCGCACTACGTCAGGTTTTAACTTGTCAAGATTGCTTATTGTTATGCGCCTGACGTTGTCTGATTTTTCTGCGTCCAGTAAATTTGAAAAAAACTTAAAAACGTGGTAACTGCCGTCCCAGCTTACTTAAACTGCCTCGGTTTTAGGTGCAAGTTCCCAAAGTTTTAAAGGATTGGAGTTAAATTAATGTTGCAAGTTAACAGTGGTTGGTTTGACTTTAAGTTACCATTACATGCAGCTTCCCCGCGAGGTCATTGTTGGAAAAGGAACCTTGCAATGCGTTCCCGACGTTGCCAAGCGGCTAGGCCTCAAAGGGAAAGCGTTGATGATTGTTGGATCAAAAAGCTACGATGTCGCGGGAAAAACAATTTATGGGCTACTTGAAGGTGCAGGATTACAGGTTGATATTTTACAAATAAAAGCAATGGCGATAAAAGACCTAACAATTATTGAAGAAAAAATAGAAGCTTCAAAACCACAAGTGCTCTTCGGTGTCGGCGGCGGAACAATAATTGACGCTGCCAAAATAAGTTCAGGAAGCCAAAACATTCCCTTCATCAGCGTGCCCACCACCGTTTCTCATGACGGCATCGCAAGCCCCTTAGCCTCAATCAAGGGTTCAGACAAGCCTTACTCAATTCTAGCGCAGGCACCTCTGGCAATAATTGCTGACACCGACATTATTGCTGAAGCACCATGGCGTTTTGTCATAAGCGGCTGCGGAGACGTCATCGCCAAAATCACTGCAGTTAACGATTGGAAACTGGGGCATACGGAACAAAATGAGTATTATGGCGAATACGCCGCCAGCTTAGCCCTAATGAGCGCAAAACTGGTTATGGAAAACGCCGAACTAATAGTCTCCCACAAAGATGAAGGACTACACGTGCTCTTAGAGGCTTTGATAAGCTGCGGCGTAGCCATGAGTATCGCCGGGAGCAGTCGCCCCTGCAGCGGCTCAGAACACCTTTTTAGCCACGCGCTGGACATGTTTAATTCACACCAAGCCATGCATGGCGAACAATGCGGCGTAGGCTCAATTTTGACCGCTTATCTTCAAGGGGCTAACTGGCAAAAAATAAGAAAAACACTCAAGCTGATAGGTGCACCAATAACAGCAAGCGAATTGGGCGTTAAAGACGTTGATGCGGTTAAAGCGCTGCAGATTGCGGCGAAAATAAGGCCTGAACGCTACACTATCCTTCAAAAGTTAAATCTTGATTTTGAAGCCTGCGAGAAAACTGCAAAGGCAACAGGAATAATCGGCTAAGAATTATCATAAAAAGTTTGAAAACAATAAAATTTAAAGAAAAAAATGATGGTTACTTTTTTTAAGGTGGGTTAGCCTTTGCTTTGGGTGCTTCTGGTGGCGGCGTGGGCGTTTCTGGTGTTGGCTTGGGTGCGTCTATGGCAGGTGCAGGTACCAGTGGGGCAGGTTTGGGTTCGGCTTTGAAGGTTTCAACGAATTTTGTTTCAGCTAAGTCTGGAAGGAATTTTTGGATGTCTAGGGCGACGCCGCGTTTGGCGATTTGGATGCCTTCGATGTAGAATGCTACTTCTGGCATGTCGATGGTTAGGGTTTTATCCTGTATGGTTATTGTGAACTGTTTTTCTTCGACCACGGGTACTCTGCGGTGGATAAGGGCGCCGATTTTTTCTTCGTTGCTTTCAAGTTTCGTTGTGACTGCGACGTCGTAAATCAGGGTTTTTCCAGCCAACGGTGGATTGAAGTCCAAGAGCACTCGTCCGGCGCCTGTCGAGCGTACAACTGCGTCTTTACCTTGAAATTCTATCTGTGCGCCAACAACTGGATTAATTTCTTTTGCCAACAATTGTTTTAGCGGTACCCGCCTAACTTTTGCGGGGTCTCTTTGTCCAAAGCCTTTGTCAGGTGAAATTTCGACAGTTGCAGGCTTGTTTGTCTCCATTGTTGTTAAACTGTCATCTAAAGCTTTGAGAACCCAGCTTTCGCCTACAACTACCAGTTTAGGCTCATACATTTTACCTTCTTTATAGAGGTGCTCTTTCTTAGCAACATCTTCGTAGGTTGTGTCGAAAACCTCGTTTGTTTCTTTAACTTTTGCTGTATAATTAATTAAAATGAAATCTCCTTTTTGTAGGGCCATCTTGAATCATCCTTTGTCTTAACGGTCGAATTTAAGTTTCAAACGCTAATAAAAACCTTATCCAACCAAAACGTTACTCTCGTTAAAACGTGAGAACAATTAAAAATTGATTTTCTGAAACTGTTGGTTTGTTTTAAATTAAGTTTAATTGAGCGTTCTTTGTGTGTCGATCGGGAGAGAAGAAAATGTTTTTGCCGCCATTTTTGAGGGGCTGTTTTGGGTTGCTTTTTTGTGGCAAAGCTTAAATTGTTTGTAGGTTGCGTACACAGAAGTACGCCAAAGTACATGGAAGTATGAGGATGTATACACAGGTACAAACAACTTTTAAGGTCGTTCTCTCCAAGTTTTACAAAAAAAGGATGCGTCTAGTTTGCCGTTAAATCGAACTGTCAGGTTTACAGCAAAATTGCAGAAACAAAATAGAATACAGATACCCAAGTTAATTCGATGGAAATACAAGATGGAGCCTTCTGAGGTACTAAAAGTTACAGCAACCCCTGTCGGATGGTTAAGCACTAGTCAAAGCTTTCTTGCAAAAATGTACAAAAGCGGGCGAATTCGAATTCCAGATTTAGCCGTAGCCCTGTTAAAACGTGATGATGAGCCAACCCTTGAAGGCTACGTTTTTGAAGTAACACTGCAACCAACTTAGCTGACTTTTCACGAATAGCCTGCTACTGAAAAAGTTTGGGTTAGTTGGGGAAAAAACGTTCAAAATATGGTTGCACCAGGAATTTTCTAAACAGCGCATCAAGCAATAATCATTTAAGTATAAAATGTGTGCATAGAGAGAGCAGAATGCAAAATAACAATCATTCACCCAAGACCCAGAAAAACGATTCTACAGAAGCCAAAGTTAAAGCGCAGAAAGAATTAATAGAGAAACTTAAGGCTGAATAGAAGCTTTTATAGAGCCAACGCTTCAACGACAAAGTACGAGCTGAGGAGTTTCAGCAAACGACTACACATCTCTAAGTTCAGAACGCGTCACCATTATTCATGCAACACGAGATTTTAAAGCTTTAAATTTTAAAGAAATCCTCCAACAAAACACAGTTGAAAACCCTAACCGTTTTGTTCAGCCAAATATTGATGAGGGCGGCTGGAATAAATTCGAAAAAAACAAAATCACAACTCACAAACCTGATAGCAAAAAGCATGCCTTGAATCATGCGCCAAAGAAACCGAAAACTCAACAAGCCAAAAATGGCGGACGCAGTCGGCTTCACTCAACTTAACGTTTACCTAATCATCAAATCCATTGAATTTTATTTAAGTGCAAGTCCGCCCGCGACCTGAGGATAAAAGATAGGTTGAGCGGGCAAAATTGTTTAAGCTTATTTTAAAACTCAGACCTCGAATTTTCGAGGCAATTTAAATATCAGCGATAATAGCGCCGTTTACTTGCAACGATATTTAACCTAAAAACATATCCATTTTTTTCTTATGGAATATTTTCGTAAAGTTCTAGCACGACATAACAGTCTTCGCACAGAGCAATACCACATCTTAAAAGCAACAATATTTTTTTCTTTTTACAGAGAAAACATTTACCCATACGCGTTCCAATAAAATTTACTCTTTTAAAATGGGGAGTCGCGTCATTGACTCACGGTTTCATATATCGCTCCCTGCTCGTTTCTAACTTTTGTTATGAAATAGTTTTTATAAATTTATCCTTACTCTGGGCATCATTAAAAAATATAACTAAATCACTTTACTAAGCCCGTGCAAGAGAATCAACGATAAAAATTAAAATACCTTTAAGAAATAATTCGATAAAGCTTTAAATTAAGCTTAAGTCAGAGAAAAGGGTGCGAATCAGTTTCGATGCCTGCTGATTCCGTTTGTGCCGGGGTCTCCTAGCCAGGCAGGGAGCAAGCCTGGAGATGTTTGCCGAAGGCAAGCACCAAGCAGCTTGTGGCCTCTCGGGGCCGCGGGGGTTCAAATCCCCCTCCCGGCGCCACTTAAGCTGTTTTTGAGATTATTTTGAAAAAGTAAGCAATAATTGCGCTTATTTTCAAAACCTCCTAGAATTTGGGCTGGAATTTTATTGATCAAAAAAAGGCAAAACATGGTACAGGGATTGTACCTCGAAAATGCCGTGGCATCACCCGTTTTTTTCTTTTTTAGAAAAATGGAATTATTATAAAGTTGTATAACCAGACAAAATTCATGAAAGGAGATCAAGGTCTATTTTGGTCTAGCAAGTGACTGTCGATATCAACATCCATCTTTCGCGTTTTTGGCTCCTTCTTTTTTTCCGTCATGTGTTTTTACACATGCTAGTTGTTACGCACAAGTTGTTAATACTGAATTTAGTCTCCAATAAGATGGATTAAGTATGAGACGTTCCAAAATAGAAATCCGTGTGGATGTTAACACATAAATCGGTGTACGTTCATGGAGCAAATTCAGTCAGTTAACGACTTCGATGAACTCCTTGTTCAGGTTACCAAAGAAACAATCAAATACTGTTTAGGAGACTCAAATGCAACTATTGTTTGGAATTATTTTGAAGAACAAGACTACCCGATGGGTGAAATTGCAATCAGACCTGAAATTTTTTCGCAGGAACTTAGGAACATAATGGGTTTTGGGAGGCGCCAGATTCTTGGGGCAGCAGTCATACTTGAGGAAACTATACTTGAAATTTTTTGTAAAAAGCTGGGAATCAACTTTGAATGTGAACAACCAATCAATTTTCCGTACCAGGTTAGAAAATTACGTGACCAATACAAAACGGGAGAGGTAAGGAGGTGAAGGTTATGACGCATGAAAAATCGCAAATTCTAATTGTAGATGATGACGAAGGGATCACCGAATCTTTAAGTGCAGTTCTGGAGTCTGAAGGGTACCGAACCGAGGTGGCCCACTCTGTAAAAGAGGCGATTGAAAAGTCTTACGAAATCGATTACAATTTGGCGATTTTGGACATCAAGCTTCCAGACGGGGAAGGCACCAGCCTTCTTAAGGCGCTGCGGGAGACTTCGCCAAAGATGATGAAGATTATGCTCACTGGATATCCGATGTTAGAAAACTCGATTAGTTCTTTGAATGATGGTGCTGATGCCTATCTAATTAAGCCAGTTGATGTAAAAAAGCTTCTGGAAACAATAAAAAGCAAAATAAAAGAACAGAAAGCTACTGAAATGGCTACTGAAGAAAGCATTGCTGTTTTTCTCCAAACAAGAACGAAGAAACTATTGACAGAAAAAAATGCTATTAGCAAGAGATTTTGAGTTTGAGCGATAAATTACGCGGTGAAGGAAAAATGGGTAATCCAACTGGAATTCTTATTGAAGAGGAGGTAAAAATGAGGGCAAAAATGGCTGCTGTCTTGAAGAAGAATACTTATGCAGCCAATCTTGCTGTTGATAAGAGCGAAGTAGCGAAGCTAAAAGAGGACATTACGTTTAATTCGAGTTTAAATGATGATCGACTCCCCGACTTAGAACGCATCACGCACTCGCTTCTGAAAGTTCAAGAAATCATGTTTGCTGCTCACTTTCTTTGGACAAACAAGAAAACTGTAAGAAAAATAACTAGGGATGCCGTCGAAATCTTAAATCAAGTTTGCAAGAGAAGTTTCTCGTTTTGCAATGGAAAAAGCTTTAGGTGCATAGTAGGAGGATTATTTTATCTTCTGGGCTTTAGATATGGCGAAATAAAAATACAAAGAGTAATAGCAGTTGCCCTTAAAATAACGGATGTTTCTGTAAGAGCATCTTACAAAAGGTGGCTAAAAGAGTTTCCAGACTTGTTCCAGGACATAAGAGCGAATCTTTAGGGCAAAAATTTTCATCGCCATTGTTGTCCTATTACGCGTTCGGAGTAGCAGAGCTATTTTTCAAGAAACAGGCTATATCTACTCCGCCAGATATTTGAGCATGCACCTATTTGCGTCGAAAGCGCGCCTTTCTTGTTTTATTCAAATCGGTGACCTTCAATCAGTATTTGGGATTCATAACTGATTTATTGCGAATTTAATCATGAATGTCTATCTTGGTTGGATGGCTTTGCAAACGGTTGAACGGGATAGCAGAGTAATTGTTAATGCAGCGGATTTGGCTTCCTCAAACAATAAGGACATTATTCATCTTTTGCATGTTGACGATGACCCGACTATTCTTGAAATCTCAAAGTTAATCCTAATGGATATGGGTAACTTCGAAATTGACCATGCGTGTTGTGTGGATGAAGCTTTCAAAAGACTAGCAACTGGAAAGTACGATGTTGTTATTTCTGATTATGAAATGCCCCAAAAAGACGGGCTCCAATTCCTTAAAGAACTGCGAGACCAAGGCAACGAAATTCCTTTCATACTTTTTACTGGAAAGGGAAGAGAGGAAGTAGCCATCAAAGCATTAAACTTTGGTTCCGACGCGTACATTAACAAGCAGGGCAACCCCGAAACGGTATATGGCGAACTATCACATTCAATAGTTAAAACCATAGAACGCAAAAACTCAAAAAAACTGCTGGCAGAGTCAGAATCAAAGTACCTCCGACTTTTCAACACCGCTGAAGTCGGAATGTTCAGGACTAAGCTAAAAAGTTCCGAAATTATAGAGTCTAATGACAAGCTTCTTCAGATTCTCGGTTACACTCGTGAAGAAATGCAGGGTACACTAGCAACGGTATACTATGCTGACGCGGGCCAGCGGCAAAAGTTGGTAAAAATCCTTCAAGCTAAGGGACAATTGGTGGATTTTGAAATAAAACTGGTCAGCAAGCAGGGCGAGATCAAGACGTGTTTATCGTCGTCTAAGCTTTATCCAGAACAGGAAACGATTGAGGGATCAATAATTGACGTTACCGAGCGCAAAAAAGCTGAACGTGCCTTAGCGGAATCTGAAGAGAAGTACAAGAATCTTTTCGAAAACGCGCCGGACGTTATCGTTACGTTTGATTTTACGGGTAAAATAACTTCAGTGAATAAGGCGATATTGCAGTTTGGTTTTAAAGAAAATGACCTGGTAGGAAACAGAATATTCAAGCTTGTTCCAATGGAATACACTCAAAAAATGGTCGAAGGACTAAAGAACATTGCCGCGGGAAACTCAGCTCATAATGAAATGGAAATGATGACGCCAATCGGGAAAAGAAGCATCGAGTACAACAGCAACCCAATATGGCTAGACGGTAAAGTTGTTGGCTATCAAACAATAATAAGAGATACAACTGAGCGCAAAAAAACCGAAAAGGCACTAGTAGAAAGTGAGGCAAATTATAGAGATTTGATAAACGGAATGAGTGAATCGACTTGGGTTATTGATTTTGATGGAAACTTTATTGATGTGAACGATACTGCGATTGAGATGTTAGGCTATTCTAAAGAAGAGTTGCAGTTGTTGGGGATTAAAGGCATTGATAAGTATCTGAGCCAAGAGCAAGTCAAAAATCTCATGAGTCGTATAGCTTCTGGTAAAACGCAGGTTTTTGAGACAGTGCACACCGCCAAAGATGGACACGAAATTCCAGTGGAGATCAGTTCCAAACTAATAATCTATCAGAGAAAACAGGCAATCTTGGCAATCGCAAGAAACATTACCGAACGCAAAAAAACAGAACAAGAACTTCAAGAAGAAGAATTAAAGTATTATAATATTTTCAATAACTCCGAAGTGGGAATATTTAGAACTAAGTTAGATGGATCTGAAATTCTTGATTTTAACGAAAAGTATCAAAGTATTTTTGGCTTCACTCGCGAAGAGATGCAGGGTAAGCAGTCAGTGACTTTTTGGGTTGACCCACTTGAACGGCAAGAAATGGTTCGCCTGCTTATGACCAATGGGTATGTTAAAGATTTTGAATGCAAGATGGTAAACAAACAGGGCGAGATTAGAACGTGCCTTACTTCGGTTAAACTATACTCTAAACAAGGGATGTTAGAAGGATCAATCATAGACATTACCGAACGCAAAAAAGCGGAAGAGAAAGTAAAGTTTCAGGCTGATTTGCTAAATCAGGTAGGGCAAGCTATCCTAATGGTGGATAACAACCAAATAATTCGCTTCTGGAATAACGGTGCAGAAAAACTTTATGGTTGGACAAAAGAACAAACGTTGGGCCACAAGGTCGCTGAGCTATTGGGTGGAGCTTTACCAGATAGTACGGATCAGGTAAAACAAAGGCTAATGGCAGGTGAAAGCTGGTCAACTGAGTTTTCAGCCAAAAAGCGAGATGGCACTTTTGTGCCAATAATTTTGAATCGAACATCTATTTTCAATGAAAAGGGCTTATTTGCTGGTGCTGCAAGTATTGCTACAGACATAACCGCGCAGAAAGAAACAGAGGCTGATTTGACGTTTTCCTTAGAATCGTTGTCAAATAGTTTGGATAAAATTGCGGAGTTAAATGAAAAACTTCGAGTAGTTGGAAGTTTAGCTAGACACGACGTTCGTAATAAACTTTCCGCTGTAAATGGTTACGTGTATTTGCTTAAAAAAAGGCATAGTGATCAGGTAGATATTGTTGATGGGTTAGGTAAGATAGAGCTGGCTGTTAAAGAGACGTCTAGGATTTTTGATTTTGCCAAAATGTATGAGCAATTAGGTGAGGAAGAGCTAACTTTTGTCGATGTGGAGGAGAAACTAAAGGAAGCGGTGGCTCTTTTTTCAGGATCTATCCCAACGGTGATGGATGAATGCCGCGGGTTAAAAGTGCTGGCTGACTCATTTTTGAGGCAGATGTTCTTTAATTTAATTGATAACACTATAAAATACGGTAAAAAAACCACAACTATAAAAGTGCACTTTGAGAGGGCTGATCAAGATTGTTTAAAGTTGGTTTATGAGGATGACGGTGATGGTGTGCCAACTGAGAATAAACCGCGTCTTTTCTCGGAGGGTTTCAGCACTGGGGGCAACACTGGCTTTGGGTTATTTTTGACCAAAAAGATGATGGATGTTTACGGCTGGCAAATCCAAGAGAACGGTACGCCGGGAAAAGGAGCAAAATTCACCATAACCATTCCAAAAATAAATAAGAACGGAAAAGAAAACTACAAAATTGCACAATGAAAACAACGCATTGCAAAAAGGACTATGAGCAAACACTTGTGTCCATTCCTGCTTAAAACATGATTTTTCAGTCAGCCGATTAATGAACGTTTTGGGGGTTAGCCCGGTCCAATTCTTCACAGATTTTTTTACGGGTAAAATGAGGCTGGAATCCCCCTCCCGGCGCTTTTTTCAAAATAGCCTCTTGCCAAGCTATTTTTTGCGTTAGTTTCGGTTTTTTCCTAAAGTTCCGTTTTATTATTCGTGTTGCCTCTCAAGTGCCTTATTGAGATTGCAACCGCCGCTATCGCTGGAATTACAGCGACTAGAAGGATTGCTGTTGCAATGGGGAACCCTCCGTTGGATCCACTTTGTAGGTTTACTTGAGTTGGTTTGTTATTAACAGAGTACTCCAAAGTTACATTTTTGCCGCCTACGCAGGAACAGAATGAATTATCAAAACTCAACGTGTAGTTTCCATTAATTTGGGCAGAAAAAGAGAAGCTTTGGTAGGAGGTATAGTTGTAACTCAATAATTGTTTTCCGTTTGGGTCAGTCACGGCAAAATTGACGCCTGTTCCAGTGCCGCCTGACACAGAAAGTGAGCCATTAACGAAATCGCCTTGACTTAAATTCACGCTTACAGTTTGTTTGCTTTCAGGTGAGACGGTAAATGTCTGCGAGGCAGCGGCAAAACTTGTTAATGAACATAGAAGCACCAAGAAAACGGTCAATGCAAAAATGTGTTTCTTCACGAAGACACCGATCTTGGCTTGTTCAAACCTATAATATGCCCTAGTAACGCACGGTATTTAATGTTTTGTGGAAAATGTAAAAGAGAAACTTTTTCTGAAGAAAAGCAAGTTCTACGAGCAGCATTTCAAGTTGCCAGGATTTGCCATTTTTTGTTCGCTAAATGACGCTTTTCTGAAAGAAATTCGGAGGGCAGGTCACAAGTTGATGAACACGAGCTAACCCTGCTTAAAATTAATTTTGTGCAAGACTGCTTCATGATTGAATATCTTTTTATGTGTTTAGCGCTGAATACGAGTTAAGGATGATTATCAGGTGAAGTCAGATTTGGGAGCTAAAAGCAAATCCAACAAGAAGCTTTTAGCGATTCTTATTGTCATCTTTGTTGTAGTAGCGGTTTTGGTTTCCTGGCAAATCTATCGGCCGGCTTCAAACGCCACAAAATCGAAGGCTTCCCTTCCAACTCTAAAATTGACTCTCGTAGGGGCTGATGGACAAAAAAAGACACTGAACTCGGGTGAGCTCGCTGACTTAAAATCCTATTCAGCGAGTGGGGGATACATTAATGATGAGGGAAAAATTTCTGTAGGAAACTACACAGGGGTGCCTATTTTGACGCTCTTGGATTTGGTTGGAGGTGTTACAAGTGAGGAGAATGTTACGGTTACAGGATCAGATGGCTATCAAGTCACCTTTACATATCAACAGGTGCAGGGGCAAGAACAAAACACTTATGACCCAAATGCAGGAGCCGCAGTACAAGCTTCGCAGCCGTTGACGGTGATAATTGCTTACTACTGCAACGATACGAGTTTAGCTTCAGGCACTGGTCCACTAACTGTGGCGATTGTTGGACCTCAAGGCTTGGTTACACCTGGCTCGTATTGGGCATACCTTGTCACGAAAATAGAGATTAACTCAGCATAGCGGCACGGATTAATCAGAGATTGAAAGAAGAGCTTCTTTGCATTAAGTGGGATGAAGGTAAAAACTGGGTGAAGATTCTTTAATGTGCGCGAGTTCAAAGTATGCTGAGTCATCAATGCTGTTGTTGGAGGTTTAGATTATTAGGAAAAAGAAAGCGGTGTTCGCTACGCTTTGGCTGTACACTTTTCTTCTTTGGTTGTATATAGTTGCGAGAATAGTCATTGATCAAGTGCCGTTATACAGCCGGTTCTTTAGCGGCGTACCGTTTTTAACGTTTATCCTGCTTGGGATGGTTGCCTTTGTTTTAAGCATGATATTCATGTACCTGTTTTTAGTCGAGAATCAAAATTAAGAGAAGTCAGCATATTCTGAAAGGCTTTAGTCAAATAGTAGTTAAAGTTCAATCTCAGACGTCATCATAATTTCTCGAAGCCTGAATCAAACTTGAAAACAGCAAAAACTAGACGAAACGTTTGTCACTGATATGTTCCGTTAAAGCTATTAACTTGCGCATAGTCAAAGTTTTAACCCAAACATTGATGGAGAGGCAAAAGCATGCCCGCTTACCTTCGAAATAAATCATTCCGCATTGAGGAGAAAAGTCTCACGTGATTCTCTTAATGACGACTGCTCCGCCCAAAAACGGCGCATGGTACCTTGGCAAACGGTTGCCTCCAATAGGCTTGATGTATGTTGCCGCAGCACTTGAAAAAGCAGGTTTCGAAGTGCAAATGCTCGACAACTACTTAATGAAAAAATCAATAGATGAAGTTAAGCAATTCGTAACGAAAATTAATCCGCAGATTGTTGGCATAACATGCGGTTCAGCGACTTATCCTCGCTGCATTGAAACCGCAAAAGCAATTAAAGAAGCCCAGCCTAAATGCAAGATTGTTGTGGGCGGATGGCACGCTTCTTACATGCCTGAAAGCCTGCTTGCGTATCCTGAAATCGACTACGTGGTTATGGGCGAGGGCGAGAGGGCAATCACTCAGCTCGCAACCTGCATAGCAACGGGCAACGAGCCAGCGGCTATGGCCATCCCCGGAGTTGCATGCAGAAGAGCAGGCAAAAACATCTTAAACCAACCCAAATTCATCGAGAACATGGATGAAATCCCTTATCCCGCGAGGCATCTGTTGCCGCTTGAACTCTACGACAGAACAATTGAGTTTCTAAGTGCTAAACCAGCCGACGTGATGAGTATCTCCCGTGGCTGCGTGTTCAACTGCGGTTTTTGCGAGACAAGAAAGCTTTGGGGGAACATGTGCCGCGGTTTCAGCCCAAAAAGAGTTATTGGCGAAATACAGGATATGCAAAGCAAATACGGCACAAAAGGCATCTACTTCATCAACGACAACTTCACGCTCCGCAAAAAAGAAACCATTGAGCTTTGTAACCTGATGATACAGCACAAGCTTGATTTACAGTGGGTATGCGATACACGGCTGGATTTAGTGGACCAAGAGCTTTTGGAGTTGATGAGCAAAGCCGGATGCAAAACGATTTGGTTCGGGGTAGAATCAGCTTCTCCAAGAATTCTTAAGCGAATCGGCAGGAACACAACGCCGCAGCAGGCGGAAAACGCGGTTAAACTATGCAAAAAGAACGGAATAAAATTTGCCTGCTCATTTATGCTCGGTTTACCCGATGAAACCCTCAAAGACATGGAGGAATCGCTCAAGTTCGCTAAGAAGCTTGACCCTGACTGGTGCCAATTCAACATTTTCATCGCGTACCCTGACAGCAAACTCTACCAGGAACTGCTGGAAAACAAAAACTACACAAAACTCGATGAGTTCTTGCTAAGTGTGAAGTCACAGGAGTTTGATTACGATTCGCTTTTGGCTATACAGAGGCGGTTCTTCAAAGAATTTCACATGACGCCTAAACAAATAGTTAAGCGGGTCAGACGTGAGGGCGCTTGGAACTTTGCAAAACGTCGTTTACACCCGACCGGACAGAAAAACGCAGGAATCGCTTAATTATTAGTGGGTTTTTTATTTTTTCGCTATCCAAAAACTCATTTCAGGCTTACAGAGTAGTCGATAAGCTATGGAGAGCGGGTTTGGGATCCATGTGCTGTTTTGATAGTAGTCTGTGCGTTTGGCGTATTCATAATGTTCTTCTTTGAAGATTTGCTGTAAGGTCTGGTGGTTTAATGAGTGTTCTTTTTTGTGCCAGTAATCCGAAAGGGAATAATCGATTGTGGGAACTTTTAACCCGATGATTTGAAAGTATAAGCTGTTAAATAGGGGGTTTGAATGGAAGTAGATGTTTTTGACGAAGTCGGCTAAACTGCTTGATTCTTTTTTCCAATAAAAAGGAGATGCTTCATGGTCAATGTAAATTACGCCGCCTTCCTTTAGATAAACGGAGAAGCTTCTAACTGCGTTGATGTAATCAGGCAGATGATGCAGCACCGAGTAACATGTTACTAGGTCAAATTTGCCCTCATCAAAAGAAACATTTTCTATTGGTGAATTGATGATCGTTAACTTGTTATTTTTCAAGTAGGTACTATATTTTTTTTGCAGGATTCTGCACATTTCTGGCGAGATCTCGATGGCGGTAACATCGTAGCCCATCCGCAAAAGTTTGCCCGTTAAATTGCCTGTTCCCGCGCCTACATCAAGAACGTATTTTTGGTCATTTGTAACAAGTTTACTTATCGTTTCCAATTTAACGGTTATTCTTTTTTGTTCTTGTTTACTGTACACTTCTGGATGTATTATCTCGTAGTACTGTGCTTCTTGCCGATGGACTGTAACGTTGGCTTGATGAATTTTTTCTTTAAGCGGTTTATCTGTAAGCAATTATTTTTTGCGCCTCATAGAGCCGAGTTAACTTTGTCATTAATGGATTTTGAGATTAATATAATTTAAAATTTGATTTGCCGATAACTACAATAAAAAAGAAAAGAAAGGGAAATTGGTTTTTTTCTTTTGCGCGGATTTATGGTTTCTTCCTAAGCATCAATAGAGCTAGTACGATAGCTACTACGATGATCAAGACGAATAGTCCAGCGATTGCAGGAACAAAGTACAGGTTAGCGGCAGTTGTCGGGGATGCTGTTGGCGCGGGGCTGGCTGATGGTGCGGTCATTACATCAAAGGCGGTTTGTGCGGATGATCCATAGTAAGCGTTGGTGCCAGCGAAAGTTGCGATAACGTTGTAGCTGCCTGAGATGTCGGGTGTCCATACGAGGCTGTATGTGCCAGCTGAAGTAGTGGTTGCGGTGCCTATGGTTCGGTAGTTGCCGTTAGAGTCAACGACGTTTATTGTCACTGTGACGCCGGTGAAGTTCGTGGGGAGCGGTTGCTGCTGGTAAATATAGCCCATCCAATCGTTCATGATTGCGTCAGATGCAACTGGAACGCCGTTTGGAAAGTCACCTTTCTGCTCTGCTTGCTGAGTGCCTGGGGAAATGTCAGTTACTGTACCGGTTATTACCACTGGTTGTCCGAATGCCAGACCTGCGTTTGGTGCGCTAACTGTAGTTTGGGTTGGTCCTTGGCCAACGCAGTATACTTGGTCGTCGTAGCCGTTGAAGAATGTCGCGTAGCCGTCTCCGATAGCATAGGCTATTGAGCTGAATTCACCGTTGTAGTTTGAAAGAGTCCAGATTTCTGCCCCAGTTGTAGCGTTAATGGCTCGTGCTAATGCGTATTTGAAGATGGGTGTTTCAATAGTGTGCTCAGTGGTTGCGAGATATATTACTCCGTTGCCGATAGCTTGAACGAATGTTGGATAGTATCCCAAAGGTACGTAACCTCCGCTGTTGGTGCTGTTGCCTTCGCCGCCGTTACCATAAGTCCACACTACGTTTCCAGTGGTCATTGAGTAGCAGTAGAGTACTCCTGCGTATCCACTGCTGTAGAGGTTGCCATAAGCGGTTGCGCCGGTTACATATGGATAGATTGGGTTGCCGAAGTAGTCAAGGGCATTTTGAGATGGAGTTGGACCCCATACTTGTTGGCCTGTTGCCATGCTGAATCCGACCCATTGCATAGTTTCCTTATAGCCTTCAGTGAAGACGCCTGCCGATGGATCGATTGGACCCATTGATATAGTGATGTTGCCTGCTGGTGGGTTATATGTCTGCATCCATGTTATGTTGCCGAAAGTGTTGACATGGGATGCATTGATGTCCACGGCGAAGAATGTGTAGGGATTATCTATGCCTACGCCAGGTAGAGAACCGTTTCTGCAAATCAGCACATCGTCGTAAAGCGCATAAACCACAGAGGCTGCGTTCGATGCATCAGGGTTGGTGGTCGCAGGGTTAGCGGTGTAGCCTTTTTCAACTAAAGTTGTGTCATTTGTAAAAGTTACAGTTGAATCAGTTTGATTGCCCATAACGTTGAGCCAGGGTACTGTGATGTTCCAGTCAAAGCGGTCAAGGTTTCCGATTGTGGTGGATGCGTTCACTGTGTAAACATTAGTGTTTTGGTTATTGCTGTTAGGGTCGTTAATGCCGTTTTCTGGGGCTGGAACAGGTATGGTTACAGTGCCTGAGGGATTTGCTGTGTCAGTCGCATTATAAATTGATGGTGTCATTGCATAGCCAGCTGGGAAGAACAGATAGGATGCATTCCATTCAGCCAAAGTCCAATCTGGATTTGCTGCAGTGCCTGAATTATCGAATACGTACCTTAACTGTTCACCGCTTGGACCCTGGGCTGCAGTGCCTGAGGGAACGCTAGTTGTGTTGAACAGCAGGTCTCCTGTGTATGCATCAAAAACCTCGCCGAAGTTGGATGTGAATAAGACTGCTGGATAAACTCCGTGTTGATCAGGGTTTTCAACGTCTAAGATCATTGCGCCAGATAGGGCAGGTATATCATTCTTTTCCCAGAGAATTTGTCCTGTTGCTAAACATTGGCATACAGTGTCTCCAGCCTGAGTTCCTGCGAATGATACTGGTAATGTGTAGTATAGATCTCCGTAGACTATTATTGGATTGTCGAATCTGTTCTCGTATGCTGAGCCTTCAAAGTAAGTGTTTCCCGGGATGAGCAGGTCATTTCCTCCTACAACTCCTCCTTCTTCCATCGGTGTTGTCCACATTACGTGATTGGTGACTGGTCCTACGGCATCACCTGGAGTTCTCTCCAAAGTTGATCCTGCAGGGAAGCCTGAGAGATCGCCGGAACCGACAGCAGATGAAACAGGAGAACCTGTGCCGAGCCAGTTTGAAGAAATAGTGTACCAAGCTGTGTTTTCACCGTATATTGGGCGTGTCCAGTAAGCTGTTGGAGACGCGGTTGTGCTAGTTACGAGTGCGGGTAGTGGTGTTTGTGTTACGGTTATTGTGCATGTGTTGGAGCTGGGTAGATAAGTGTCGTTAATGTATGCTGATACTGGATTGGTGACGGGTTGGGTATTATTAGTTATTGTTTCACCTGGATAGCTAAAGGTAATGTTGTACGTGCCTACTTGAGTTGGTGTGTAGGAATAGTCCTGAGCGTCAGTTGGGTCTGAGACGTAAGCAAAAGTCACTGATGATGATGTTCCGTCAGGCGCAACAATTGTCAACTGGTAGTTATGGTATCTAAAATTGTTCGTTAACGCGGCATTGAAATAAGGTGCTTGCCCGAGGAACATAACTATTTGTACTGGCTGACCGACACCGGTCGGATTAGGAAACGCAGTAACGTAAGCATTTGTTGGAATATTCCATGCGGGATTATGTGCGCTGGCAGACGGTATAAGCATCATTGAAGCCCCCATTGAAACTGTTAAGAATATAGCAATCGCAATAGCTGCAATTCTGTTTTTAGCAATTTGCATTTTTTCTTTTTCTCCTTTAAATTTTATGCTAATAGCATGCGCTCGGTTTGTTTATAAGGTTTTGTACTAACCCACCTTAACACGGGGCTTTAATCGGGGTTAATTTATATAAAAGGGGCACATTTAGGTATTAATCAGCCAAATAACCATTTTTTCACGGCATTTTATTTAAACCTCTAAAAAAGAGGGAAAAAAAGCTTTTCGCACCCTAAATTGAGTCTTTAGATTCACTCCTCTAGCGGTCAGCAATTGAAAAGGAAACGAAAGGTCGGTTCACGTCTTTGTTTTACTTTGGTGACAACTTTTAGAAGTGGTAGGTCACACATGAAGGTTGTATCATACTTCGGTTTTTAGAAGAATAGGAAGTGCTTCAAAAAATAGCTCCCGCATAATCAGCGACTACCCAATTATTTAGTTTAAGCAAAGTTATCCTTAGAAAGGGTTTCTTTGACAATATTTATTAAAGTATTTTTGAGGAAGGGCGGCAAATCAACCAAGTCGTAACCGGGCAATTTTGAGCAATCCAACATAGAATCCATGGGGCTACCGAAGTGTTTACTTAACTTAGTTACATCTCCAAGGTCTGCTGGTAACAGGTTTTTTTTAAAATCATCATCCAGCTTTGTTGCAGCCAACAAATAAGCATTGTAGATGGATCTATTTTTCAAAATTTCAGCCAAAGCCTTCTCATCAAGGCGTAACCCTTCAATTTTTGATAGTTCGGCAGCTATTTTCTCCAGTGGAAGATGTCTTTCTTTAATTCTATCCAAAACGGTTCGGCAACCCCAAAAGGGCTCCTGTTTGATTAGGGCTTCGGTAACGGCTCTCCTTGAGCAATACCCGACCAGCTTGCCCAGTTTAGACGCTGGACCGCCATAACTGATTTTTTTTCCTTGTCTTGTCGATGCGATTGTCACGCTGTCAGTTATTGAGCCTGTAGCTGAGTCGCCTGTGTAGAGGCTTCTAACGTCTAAGTCTCTGAGAGCCGCCGACTTTGCCTCGGTAGCGGTGATTAACGAGGCCACCAAACAACTGTCCGTCGGTTTAGCATTGATTAGGACTATAATGTTTATGGTGCCGCGGATTTCTTGAACGTTCATTTCTTCGCCTGAAGATTCCCCGTGTTTACAGCCCGCAGTTGCTACAACGGTGACTGAAAAGTCATCAGCATCCTTGGTTACTAGACTGTAGTTTTCTATTTTTGCAGCTGTAACCATCGCAAGATAGTCTTTTGTGAAACCCAACTTTGCTGCGGATGAGGTTATTAGTTCAAGCGGGTCAAGGTGCAAGGAACGGTCATTGTACCCTTCCGGCACGCCCACATTGAGGACAGCTTTAACCTGTTTGCGCCCGCCATTATAAAACGCTGAACTCACAGTCTTTAAACCATTATCACAAAATACGGCTAACACATTATCCTTCACGATAAGCTTAGCATTGCCTGCAAGGCTAATTTGCTCCAAATCCGTCAGTTCTCCCAGGCGGCTATTTTTGTGGTTTACTAGGATTTATAGTAATGGCTTTTGACGGGCACAAGTTTACGCAGACACCACACCTTGTGCATTGGACTATATCGATAACTTGGGGCTTTCTGTTTTTACCTTCCTCTAAAGCACCTTGAGGACAGCAACCAACGCAGATAAGCCCGGCACAGGGAGAACATTTAGATGTGTCTATGATTATAAAGGATTTATCTTGTTTGCCCATGCAAATCAAGATTTAGTGAAGCGCCAAGAATATATTGTTTGTGCGCATCAAAGTAAAGAATATGCAGATAGGGTTAGTTACATACAAGCCCGAAAAAGTCGAGGGCTATAACCTTCACGTCTACTACTCGAAATGGGCAGACGGCCAAGCTTTCCCAGCCGCCGAAGGTATGCAAAACGACGTCACCGTGTTCTGTGATGCAAAAGCGATCAGGGAAAACCCCAGCCGCGTCGCCATGTCAAACACTGGACCAGCGCTCCGTAAGAACAGGCGGTCAAATTTGGCTTTTGACTTTGTTTGCCCAACCGAGCCCGAATATAGGGCGGGCGTCTTAGACTACATCGAAGGGCTAAGTAAAGAAAACATTTTGGGCGTGACCTTGAACCTCTACCATTTTCCAGACCAAGAGTACTGTGTTTGCCCAAGGTGCGTCGGGCATTGGAAACAAAGCGGCTTAAACTGGACGCAGTGGAGAGCCCAAACGGTAACGAAGTTTGTGGCGGAAGCCAAAGCGCGGGTGAAAGGCACTTTTGCAGTTGAAATTTACCCTGACCCGGTTCTTGCTAAAGAACGATTCGGGCTAGACCTAAACGCCATCGGTGACCTCGTTGATTATTTTCATGTGCCTCTTTCGTCAAGAGACTACTTCACCAACTATTGGGCAGTGACCTTGGCAAGGGATTTTGCTGCCTCGTTAAAGAAGCCTGTTGTCATAGAGTTAAGCGCCGAAATGCCCACCGACGAAAAACTTGATGCATTGCTCAAGACCGTGGCTTATGTTTCCAGGCACAAGGTGGATGCTGTGCTGCTTTTAGTGCATGATTCTGAAAATGCGCGGCAGGTCTGCAGGTTTGCTGTCCAAAACCGCGACTTCCGAAGTTGGCTCGTAAAATACGACTTTGCGGAAATGAGCCGAATAGTCGATGATTGGGCTAAAATTTACTGAGTTTGCTTCGGTACTCTTTTAGCCGCAGCATGTCAAGGTCCCGTGTCAAAATCGAGTCTTCGGGCGCATCGGTTACTTCGCCAAGGACGCCCCATGGGGCAATGATTGCGCTTCGTCCGCCTCTCATACTGGAGCACACATTTCCAACCTTTAGCAGAAACAAGCCATAATCCCGTGCAATCTGCTCGGTTAAAGGATGACCCTTCACCGTCGGATGTGTGCCCATGGCTGCAACTGGAAGGGAAAGAATTTCGGCGCCCAAGTTGGCTGTTCGTTTTACGAGTTCTGGGTCAAACGTGTCAGCACACACCAGTAGACCAATTTTGCCGATTTCCGTGTCCACAACAAGTGGCTGGGAACCTTTGGCAACGCCCGCTTTGATTTCGGCTTGGATGGGGTTTATTTTTTTGTATTTAGCTAAAAGTGAGCCGTTCCTCCAAAGAGTGCTTGTATTGAAGTATTTTCCGTTATCTTCTGCAAGCACTGAGCCGCCAAGCAAGTAAACGCCTGATATTTCCTTAGAAATTTCAGCCAGAAAATTTAGGGTTTCTCTGCAGGTCTCCTTGGAAATACTTGACGCATCAGTGAAGTCAGCCATGCAGTTTGGAACTGTGAAATACTCAGGCAGAGCGATCAAGGCTGGGCCTTGTTTAGCGGCTTTTTGGATTGCTTGTTTGGCTGCCAGTATATTACTTTGCAGTGAGTTGCGTATTTTCATGTGAAGTAAGCTTGTTTTCATAGGGGTTAAATCTCCATGGAACTACTTGAGAGATTGTTTATGACTCTGGTTTTTTAACTTTTAAATGTGCTGTTTAGAGGCTAATTGATTGTTATTTCCGCGCCAGCCCTCGACTGTTCAGTATTTTGCTCACTTTCAACACATATGTTTACTATTTTTTGGCTTTTGTTTGCATATGAAGAAACCTTAAATACTGGATGGATGACAAACACTGTATATCGAGGCTAAAGAAATGACGATAGATCCATCAGAAGTTACTAAACTTTTGCCAGAAGTTAGAACATTAGTCAACAAAGTTGTAAAGAAAAACATGGCTGACGGATTCTTATTTTCCGCCGGAACAGACACTCAGATAATTGCTTACGAAGCAGTAAAGTACAAGCCTGAAATTCCATGTCTTACTTTAGCTTTTAAACATGGAAACCCAAAAGACACCGAATACGTAAAGAAAATGGTCGCCCTCCTAAACCTAAAACAAGAAACGTACCAGTTCGGCAAAGAAGACGTACTCAAATTTTACCCCAAAGTCGTAGATGCACTCAAAAAATTCGATCCGATGGAAATCAGAAACAGCCTACCCGTCTACATTGGCTTAACCATCTTTAAAGACAAAGGAATAAAAAGCGTATTCACAGGCGACGCATTAGACGAGCTTTTCGGGTACCCATGGCAATTCCACTTAACTGAAGCGGAATTTGCGAAAAAGCAAGAAGAAATGTGGGCGGAAATGGGATTTTCCTCACTTACGATGGCTGCGGCTCTTGGAGAGACCATATGTGCACCTTACATGGATCCTTTGTTCATGAATTGGGCAAAGAAACTACCTATCAAATACAAGATAAACATGTACAATGGAGTGAAATACAGCAAATGGATACTTCGCAAAGCCTACGAAGACGTGATACCTAAAGACATTATTTGGAGACCAAAAGCGCCACTTGAAGCAGGAACAGGAACAGAAACGCTCAGAACATACTTCAACGACATGGTCACCGACAAAGACTTCGCAGAGAAAAAGCAGGCGATAAAAGCGGCAGACGACGTGGAAATACAAGACAAAGAACAATTACTCTACTACGAGCAATTCCGCAAGAAATTCGGCAAACCAAAAGACATCTTTCCAAAAGTTGCAGGCGGCATCGAATGTCCAAAATGCCACAGCTACGTTAAAACAAAGATACAGTTCTGCAAGATTTGCGGAGCGTACCCAATCTAAACTTTCTTTTTATTTTTAAGAATTTCTGAGATTTACGGTATTTTTTGGGAAAGGCTTAATTCTCTAATTTTGTATTTGTGGGCGATAACGAGGGGACTTAACGATGGCTAGCCTGGCACAATTAAAGTTGGCAATGGCAACTTCGATTTTCTTAGCTGCATTCATATTTGGTCTTCTTGTGTTCGTAATTGTTTTCTTTTTGCAGTTGCCCGTTTTTGCAGGGTTACTTGTTGCTGTAATCGGAACGGGGCTCTTCATACTGTTTGAGTACGCGATAGGTCCAGTTATGGTTAAAGCATCGACAAAGCTGCGTTATCTGAAGCCCGGCGAGAACCCGTGGCTTGAAAAAACCGTTAAAGAACTAGCAGATAAGGCTGGTTTGCCAATGCCTAAGTTAGCTATAGTTCCGAACAGCACGCCTAACGCGTTTACATTTGGCAGATCCCAAAGCAGCGCCACCTTAGCCGTGCATGAAGGGCTGTTGAAGACTTTGAAAGAAGACGAAATCAGAGGCGTGATAGCTCACGAGTTAGGCCACATTAAACATAAGGACTATATTGTGATGACTGTTCTTTCCGCGTTGCCGTTAATCGCATACATAATTGCCGAGGTAGCTTTGATATCGGGCGCGTTTAGCGGCGGAGGAAGCTCAGGAGGAGGAAGAGGAGGAAAAAACAACAGTAATTCTGGAGTAATATTGATCCTGATTGGCGTAATCTCTTTTGTGATTTATATATTAACGTTCTTAATTGTCATGAGGCTTAGTCGTCTTCGCGAACATTTTGCTGATTCGTTCTCTGCTTACGTGACAGGTTCGCCCAGAGAGCTGGAAAGTGCCTTGGCAAAAATAACTTACGGCTTATCCATTTCGCCTAAGCCGCCGGAAGGAGCCAGAGCATTCTACATCGCCGACCCTGCAACCGCGAAACAGGAAGTTAAAGAAGTCATGGAGAAGAAAGATGAGTACGATTTAGACCACGACGGGGTTTTGGATGAGCGTGAATTGGAGTTGGCGATGGAGAAGGAATCCAAAAGTACGTGGCACCAAATAAACGGTTTATTTTCCACTCACCCGCCAACGTTTAAACGCATTTTGCTTTTACGGGAGATTGAGCAGGAAATGGACACGGGAAAATACAGCAGCGACAAAATGTACACGCACGTCTAAAAACCTCAACAATTTTTTGGTTAAAAATACCTAAACCTATGCGAAGACTAATATCTGTGCAAAACCGATTTAATACAAAATTCCCTGAGAGAAAAATATGACGATATACTGTCCTGAATGCGGCGGAGAATGCCATTACGAAATCGGCACCAAACGCTACATCTGCAAAAGCTGCGGGTTACAAATGACACAGCAGGAACTCAATGATTTGCGAGATAAGAACAGGCCAAACGAAGAAACGGCAGAAGAAGAAAAAGAAAACCGCAGAAAAGACTACCTCAAATGGTATCTTAGCAAGAAATAAAGTGCAGATTAAAAAAAGCAACGACCTTTGTTAGCTTTGACCATCTTAGATTTCAAATTTTAATGGTTAAAACGTTATACGTAAAATTGCACATCTCCACAATTTTGAGGTGCGGATAATGATTCACGCAGGGCGATAAGTTTTTGATTTTTAACCGCTAACCTGCCAAGCCACCACATAATTTACGGTAATCGAGCAAACTGTATAAAAGAAAACAACTAATCTAATCTATAAAAACTAAGATGTGAAGCGCTGTGACCGTAGACGTAGAAATAATCTGTGTAGGCAACGAGTTACTGATAGGGAAGACACTTAACACGAATGGGTTTTGGCTTGGTAAGCAAGTAACAAATCTCGGAGCTTACGTTAAGCGAATGACTGTAGCACTAGATATTGTTGATGAAATCGCCCATGTCGTCTGCGAAGCCGTCGAGCGAAAGCCACAGTTCATAATTAGTACAGGCGGGTTAGGACCGACTTTTGACGATAAAACCTTGCAGGGCTTAGCCAAAGCGTTAGACCGCAAATTGGAGATCAACCCTAGGGTGTTGACAGTTGTTAAGGAAAAATGCGAAGAATACGCGAGAAAAAGGCAGCTCTCAACAACTATTGAATTAACGGCGCCCAGAGTCAAAATGGCAACCTTGCCTGAAAAGACAGAACCCGTGAATAATCCAATCGGCACTGCACCTGGTGTACGCGTAGATTTGGAAGGAACTGTTCTGTTCGCCTTGCCCGGCGTGCCTTCAGAGATGGAAGCGATTTTTTCAGAAACCATAGCGCCTATACTTAAACAAGCTGTGGGCAACAGGGTTTTTTGTGAAAAAAGCATGTTTCTTGAAGGCATGATGGAATCGAATTTGGCGCCGTTAATCGACAAAGTCATGATTGCCAATAAGGGAGTCTACATAAAGTCTCATCCAGTAAATGTAGAAAATAAGCCACATATCGAAATTCACTTAACGATCGCAGTCAAAGCCGAAGAAAAGCCGATGCAAAGGCTCGAAGAAGCAATGAAGCAGCTTTCAAGCTTGGTTGAAAAGAACGGCGGAAAATCGAGATTCGAATCGCAGTGACCAAGAGTACACTATTTGCGTTGCCGCTTCGGTAACAAAAAGCGGAAACCAGAAACGGTCTACCTGCAGAGAGGCCTACTATTTGTGCCAAAAACCGGTGACAAAAAGCAACAGACCAGAGAAGAAGAAGAAAAATACTTTCCACCAGCTTCTTCTTCTTTTAAAAAAATATTGCCAAGAAGAACAATAAATTGTAACAGAAGTCGTAGATAATTTGTAACCAAAAAAGAGTTCAAAAAAGAAAAGTTAAGATGGGAGATTTATGCTTTTTTGGCTTTTGCTAGTTCTTTGCGAAGCACTTCTGCTTTGTCGGTTTTTTCCCAGGTGAATTCTGGTTCTTCTCTTCCAAAGTGCCCGAACACTGCTGTTTTCTTGTATATTGGTCTTAGCAGGTTCAGTTGGTCGATGATTGCTTTTGGCCTCATGTCGAAATGCTTCTTTACTAACTCGAGAATTTGGTCATCAGAGAGTTTTCCGGTTTCATAAGTGTTAACCAGTACCGAGATCGGTTGCGCAACGCCGATGGCGTAGGAGATTTGGATTTCACATTGGTCTGCTAAGCCTGCGGCGACAATGTTTTTGGCGATGTACCTTGCCATGTAGCAGCCTGAACGGTCAACTTTTGAGGGATCTTTGCCGCTGAAGCAGCCACCGCCGTGGCTTCCAACTCCGCCGTATGTGTCAACAATGATTTTTCTGCCAGTTAATCCTGAATCTGCGAGTGTTCCGCCAATTACGAATCTGCCTGTTCCGTTGATAACGTATTTTATGTCTTCAGCTATCATGTCGGCTGGTATAACGTTCTTAATTACTTTTTCAACAATATCTTTCTTTAAAGTTGCATCATCAACTGAACCGTTGTTTTGAGCCGCAATAACAACAGCTTTAACACATTTAGTTTTGCAACCGTCATATTCCACTGTAACCTGAGATTTGCAGTCTGGACGCAGATACGGCATAATCTTTGTTTTTCTGCATTCAGCTAAACGTTTAACAAGTTTATGCGCCAGCATAATCGGCAGAGGCATCAGTTCTTTTGTCTCATTGGATGCGTAGCCAAAAACCATTCCCTGGTCACCCGCCCCCTGCTCGTGACCTTCAAATTCCTTCACCCCCATAGCGATGTCTGGAGACTGCGCAGTTATAGAAGTCAATATGCCGCAGGTTTCCCAGTCTAAGCCATCCTTAGCATTGTCGAACCCAATTTCTTTCAGGGTTTGGCGAACAACTTTTGGGATATCAACGTAGGTGCATGTGGTTATTTGACCCGTAATCATCACGGTTCCCTGCATCACAAGCGTTTCGCAGTCCACGTGCGCTTTTGGGTCATTGCAGAAAATTGCGTCTAAAACGCTATCGGATATTTGGTCAGCCACCTTATCTGGGTGACCTTCTCCAACTGACTCAGAGGTGAACAAATATTTTCCGGTTTTTTTCATGGAAATCTTTCCGTTCAATTGTATTAGGAACTTAAGTAACTTTGCGTTTTTCTTAAAAGGTTTTCTGTTAAAAATATTCCGATAGAAATATCACAGGACAGAAATCAAGTTGCAAAAAAGATTTTAACCTCAAACAACACTGACACGAAGATGAATTTACATGAAGACACCTGTATTTAGCGAGAAAGCACCTAAACCGATAGGACCATACAGTCAAGCGGTAAAAGCAGGCAAATTCCTCTTTGTTTCTGGACAACTGGCCATTGATCCAAAAGAAGACAAAATCATTGCCAAAAGTATAGCGCTTCAAATAAAACAGGTTATCGAGAACATTCGAGCCATTTTGGAAGCGGCAGGCTACAGCCTAAAAGATGTCGTTCTATCAAACGTGTATCTTTCATCGATGGCTCTGTTCGACGAATTCAACAGGGAATACGCGAAGTACTTCGAGAGCGAATTTCCCGCTCGCGCCACATTTGGCGCAGAATTAAAAGCAGATGCTCTAGTTGAGGTCTCAGTTGTTGCATACAAAGATTAACCTGCATATTTTTTTGGCAAATTATAAAAACCCAACCTACGCTTAGTTAGCTTAGGGCAAAATATGGCTGTGTCGCTAAAAAAGTTTATAATGGAAATTGCTGGAAAAAAAGCTCCAGGACCCTCAACCACCTTCACCGTATTCCACATTTTCTACGCTTTAGAGCTTATGGCGCAGAAGCCTCTGGGAAGAAATAAACTAGCCAAGAAACTCAGCGTCGGCGATGGAGCTGTGCGCACAATAATAAGCAGACTCAAAGAGGCTGATTTAATTGAAACCTCGAAAGAAGGCTGCAGTTTAACCGAAAAAGGCTTGGAAGTGTGGGGTCAATTTGAAAAGGTTTTTCCTAAACGCGTTGAGATTCCAAAAACTGAATTGCTGGAATCTGAATTCAATTTTGCGTTTTTGGTGAAAAATAGTGGTCAAAAGGTGCGGTCAGGAATTGATCAGAGGGATGCAGCTATCATTGCTGGCGCACGAAAAGCCTTAATTATCGTTTTTAAAGATGACCATTTACGCATTGAATCAGTCAGTGACTCTGTTGAGAAGGATTATCCGAAGGCAGCGAACCAAATTCTCAAGGAGTTAACGCCGGAGAACAATGACGCCATCATTATTGCAGGTGCCGATTCGGCTTTGAGGGCTAAGCGGGGAGCCTTCGCAGCAAGCTGGTCCCTGGTCAGCGCCTAAGTTTAAGTTGTGTATTTTTCGCCTTCATTTAAAATTCGTTCAAGCGTCGTGTTTATGTTAGTCATGCCTTCGTTTGTTTTGGAGGAAAGAGGCATCAACAAAAATTGTAAGCCAAGCCTGTTGATAGCTTGCATCATGTTGCGGCTGAAAAGCCGTTTTGTGCCTTCAAGTTTCTCTTCAATCGCATCTTCCAACGCTCTAGTGTTAGCTGACCAAGTCGCAATAGCCTGAACATCTTTTTTCGGTAGCAGATCGATTTTTGAGAGAACATGAAGCTGCGACTGGAAGAAACGGTTGTAAACTGCGGCTGAAAGAAACATATTTGAAACATAGTTCATGGGATTAGCTGAGAACACGGCGTCGAAGAGGTAAATTAATGCTTTAGGCTCTTTTGTCAACTCGTCAACTATGTATGGCCCGCTCGCTCTGAAAGCAAACAGCTCCATCTGCCCTGGAGTATCGACCAAAACGATGTCAGCGTGAGCTTCTTCGATGTCGCGGCTTAAATTTTCGATTTCATCAGCAATTAAATCTGCAGCCATAATCAAAGCGCCGTTGGGTCCTAAACCATACTTTTCCATAATATCGCCGACGTCCACGTAGTTGCGGACATCAACATCTGGCGAATAGGGAAGTTTCAATGCTCCGGGATCCAAATTGACTACTGCAACATCTTGTTTTGACATTTTTAGCCATTCACTGAAGGCTGCCGTGAACAAGGATTTCCCTGAACCGGCTGTTCCAATAACAAACGCCATTGGCACTTTTCGTTCTCTCCGAGTAGCTTTCAATACTCTAAAAGTAATAACCTTTCCGTTAATAACAAGGGCCATTTTCAATTCGCTGATAACACCCAAAACAAACCTCAGGAAGGAGAGGATTTATCGCTCATTTTCCAAAACACGAATAACCTTTTGATATACGTAGGGGAAGTAAAGTGCGGAAAAAGCGGTCAGTACCAATTCAAGCGTAAGGATGCTGGAGTTTGGTTCTACCGCTCTGAAATATCCTTTCGCAAAAATGTTGGAAAACACTAGAATTTGTAGGTAGAGGGCACCTCCCAAACAACTAAGGCCTAGACTATTAATTATTAGATTGATTTTATGGTGGTTGAGTTTTGGTCTGATTGTCGTGGTTCTGCTTGACCTCCTATCAGAGTGCGGATTTTCCGTGAACAAAAAAGAGAAGACAAAATCAGCCATCGTTAAAACAACTTGTTTAAAAGATTTCTAAAAATTATCCCAAAATGGGATAGCAGTTACGGTTCTTTGTCAGCGATTGTATAACGTAACCGTTTGTTATGGCTGACTTTCAGTATACTATTGTGTACCATGGTATTTATAGATTGTGAATACCCGAAAGAGTTGCCTTAAATAATTTTCTAATTCAGGACCTAAATCAAAGCCCTCGACGTCGAGAATCATTTCAAAGATGTTCTAATTACTCTTTGGTAGAGGTAGAGGAAGTAAACGGCTGTGAAGGCAGTTAGGCTTATTTCAATTGAGAGGATTACTGGATTTGCTTCTATTGCTCTGAAGTACCCTTGGAGGAGGATGTTTGAGAAAACAAGGATTTGGAGAAATATTGCGCCGCCTAAACAGCTTAAGCCTAAGCTGTGGATAATTAGGCTGATTCTGTGGTTTAGTTTTGGATCGATTGTCATTGCCCATCAAGGCACTTAATGCGACTTATTTAGACTTAAGATTTATGAAAACGTAAACAAAATCCAAAATAACTAATTCAAAGACGCATTCAGAGTGTCAACTTAACTTTGATATATTCCAATTCCGAAAGTAGAGTAATATAGCTAAATCCTAAATTGAAAGTATAACAGGGTGAAGGAATGGATAGGGCCGAAGCTATCAAAGTACTTTTCGAAATTAACGATGGTTGCAAATCACTTCCCAACAGCGTAAGTATCGACCATCCCAGCTCACAGATAATAGAAACGGCCAACGGCTACCAAATCAGATTAAAGGGAAGCATAAACCGCAACTCTCGAAAATGCATTGAGCACATTTTAGAAAGATACAAACTAGGAATGAGAAAAGAAAAAGAATCCCTAATTTTCTACACCCTCAACTCTAAGTGCACTCAAACACAAGTCACATAAAATCAAATAACTACTTTGTAACCTTTGAAAACATTTTGTGTTAACCCACAAATTATAAACCGAGAAAAAATGTGATGGATGAAACGTTTGGTCACAAAATCACACCGAAGGGGACAACTTCGAAAAATATTCTATATAACTCTATAGAACCACAGACAACTTCATTGAAAAGCGTTATTAGCCCTTGCCTGTTTACTGCAAACTGAGAGGAAGCAAATGAGGAGAACGGAAGCGATTGGCTTATTGAAAGAATTAGCTGCTAAGCAATTAATTCAGCCATCGCTAGTTTCCATTGAGCAAAACAGCCCTGACAGATACCAATTGCAAATTAAAGGCAAGTATAACTTCGAGCAAATCGAAACATTCGTCAAAGACAGGTTCTCTTTAGAAGAATCCAAGGGCTGCTTAATCTTTAACAAGTAATATAAAAGAAAAAGGTCAAGGGCTGTTTTGACATTGAATAGCTAGGAGGAAGTTAACCGTCTTATCTTCTTTCAAGAATTGTATTGAAGTCTTCAATTATTCATTAATTTGAAAGTAGTGTTCCCTGTGATTAAGTTTCTTCGGTTATTGGAAATTCTTGATTCAACGCATTAAAATATTTTAGTACTGATAAGCCTCTGGGAGTAATCGAATAAACCAAGTGCAGTTTGCTTACTTTTCGTTCTTCAACTAAACTTTGTGCTAAAAGAAAATCTAAATGTTTTTTGTTCTCCTTATTGAGGTTAGTTTCACTTGCGTCATTGCTAATCTTTAGCGAACCATTTTGGGCCAAATTTTTTAAAATATCGACATACAATTCGAGCTTTGTCAGGGTCATGGGAATCACGGTGTAAAGTATCAATCAATATGAGTTAAGTTCCAAATAAGACTTTTGAAAATAAACTCTATAGATTCTTTATTTTTTTAAGCAAGAACAAATGTTTGCTAGAGAAGATTATTTGACGCGTCTATGGATTTCTATCTTGTCGGCTTTTTCTGAATCAGTAAACTTTCCGTGCTTTTCGTGATGGTGCATTCCTTAAAAACGATGCAGTCACCGCAGTGAAAAATAACATCTTTAGCTTGACAATCTAAAACTATGGTTTTGTACACTTCACTTCATCCCCGTATGTTTTCAGAAGAGTCGGCGGATGAAACGGAATCATCGTCTGTTGGAAGAACGCCTTCTCGGGTGCAGCATGTTTTCTTGCCTTTAACCATTTTCTGCTGGCGCTTGCTACAATCCTTCAGGAACCCGCAGTCATCGCAATCTATTGACATCATGCTTATTGCCAGCTAAAACAATTTTAAAGAGCTTTTTAGACGTATACGTCATAATCTATATATGGATACTTACGGCTTCATAAACGCCAACATTGTAGCAAATTCTCTTTTCAGACAAGTTTGGCTTTAACCAAAATCCAACCATTCTTGATTTTCGAGTGTATAGGTTCTAAATAGAATATTGGTACAACTCTTATTTTCTGTGTCTTCCAATATAAGATTGTCGATAAGGCAGCTACCTTCACCACTGGTTCAGTAGCCTTGGCGGATCAACGTTGGCAAGGCGCGGGTCACCCTTAACTTGCCATGAAATCTGCTTGCACCTCTGCACCTTGCTAACGAATGGTCCCCAAGGCAATTTAGGCTTTTTAAAGGCAAAATAAGAAAGCTGAGACACTCTAGAGAAAACAGTGGCTGGTTCCGGAGAAATAACCACCCACCCCCACCAACCCCATTCTTACATCGGCTTTCTTTAAGAAACCAAAACCAAAAAGTTCTTCCCCAAAAAAATAGGCACACATAAAAATAAGGCACGCTCTTACGCGAAGGAGGAACGTAAATTTTTAGTTATTTTTGTAGTTTCCATTTCTGCTTATGTCTGACGTAAATGATAGTTTATTGTTAGTTTTTTTCTAATTCTTCTGTTTAGTACTTCTTTAGAGCCGGATCTTGATTTTTCAGTTCTCTTTTAGCCGTTTTTTAGGCGTGAATTCGCCCTAACATCTAGATAGAACGTGTAGTTAATGCCTATTCATCGTTTTCTATGGCGAAAAGTATTAAATACAGATTTCTTGTAGTTTAATTTGCTTGTTTGAGAAGGAGAAAAGGTTGATGTACAGGAAAACAGCATCCTCATTAATTGTATTTATTCTCTTAGTTAGCGGATCTAATAACTACCTACGCGCAAAAGTTAAAAAGTTTGACTGAATAGCTATCAGGGGTTAACCTTGAAAAAAACTATAGCTTTTGTAATTCTTGTGGTCTTGACTTTAGCTTCTTTTGCTGCATTTGCCAATCCTACTTCAGCATCATCTTCGCCAATTCCCTCGTCAAAACCAACGTCCACACCAAACAGCATGACCACTATCGAACTCTTGACCTCAATAGGCGGAACAACAACTCCAGCAGCAGGAAACTATACTAATTATTCAATCGACAATAATGCCACCTTTACAGCGACCCCTACGGGGGATTTTGAGCTCCTTTATTGGATAGTTTCCTCTGCATCGGGTGCTTACACATACACTATTAACCCACTCGTATACAACATAACAACAAACAGCATCACTATACAGGCAATGTTCATCCCAACTAGCAACGCCACATCCTCCACATATAGTCAAACTGGATCAGCAACTGTCAACATTTTGACTTCAGTAGGTGGAACAACAACCCCAGCCGCAGGAACACTAACGTATAATATTGGTACAATTGTTAACTTCACAGCCAACCCCGATAATGGCTTCAGATTTCTCTATTGGATTGTTTCTGCATCAGTACCCAATGCTTTCAGTGATAACCCGCTTGCATACAATGTTGCCACAAACAGCTGCACTATACAACCCTTGTTCGTTCCAAATAGCAGCAACATAATTTCGTCTACAGCAACCACAACGCCTGCGCCAAGCACAACACCTGCGCCAACTCCAACATCTACAATAACGCCTTCTAATTCTGCTTCGTCAATTGGAAAACCTCTTGGAAACTATTTGGTTATTGTAGCAATAATCGCTGTCTTGGGCGTAATCATATTGTCACTCGTATTTCTGAACAGAAGAAAAAATAGGTTAGCTAAAAATAGCTGAAAAAATACCAATGTTTTCCAGCTATTTTTAGTAATTCCAAAAAATTTTCAGCGAATCAGTTAATGGTGCAGATTATCCGAATTTGCCACCTATGTAATTTGCAGTTAACTCACTTCTTGGCTTCTCAAAAAGAGTTTTGGTGTCATTAAACTCTACTAGTTCACCTACATACATGAAAGCAGTATATTCCGAAACCCTCATTGCTTGTTGCAGGTTGTGAGTAACAATAATGACTGTGTATTTCTCTTTGAGAACTCTAACTAGAGATTCGATGCGAGATGTTGCAGCCGGATCTAAAGCGCTGCAGGGTTCATCCATCAGAATCAGTTCAGGTTCTACCGCCAAAGCGCGTGCTATGCAAAGCCTTTGTTGTTGGCCTCCTGAAAGGGAAAGAGCGCTTTCATTTAAGCGATCTTTCACTTCGTCCCATAACGCCGCGCCTCTAAGACTTTTTTCAACAACCTCGTTGAGCTTTTCACCCTTCGCGGTATTATGAATATGTGGACCGAAAGCAACATTTTCGAATATGGACTTGGGAAAAGGATTAGGCTTTTGAAAAACCATTCCTATTCTACGCCTCAAATCATAAACGTTGCTGCCATCGGCATAGACGTTTTGTCCATCAAATATTATCTCTCCTTGCGTGCGGCAACCAATAATGAGATCATTCATTCGATTAATTGACCTTAAAAGTGTTGATTTACCACATCCAGAAGGACCCATAATGGCGGTAACGGCTCTTTCTTGAACTTTGAAATCTACATCTTTTAGTACGTGATTACTTTTAAACCAGAGATTAAACTTTCGGGTTTCAACTTTTCCCAAATTTTTCCCCTACGGTCTGGTAATTATTTTTTGTGGAGTTTTGTAGAATAGTGTCGTAAGCAAAGATGGTGATTTCTCCTATGCCGTCTTTGTGGATGTGTGGGAACTTTGGGTTATATTGGTTTCCTAAATAGCCGTCATAAACTATGATTTTATATATAATCTCTTTAGACAAGGGATTTATTACGTTGCTCAATAGGGCAACATATAGAAGCTAGCGGTCATTGGGAGAAGGGTTGAGTTTGTGGCAGGCAAAATTTGACGAAGAAACTAGAAAAGTGCAATTTACTGGGGGGTCTACGTACATTATATCGCTACCCAAAAGGTGGATTGTTGAAAATCAATTAAAAAAGGGGAGTTTTATTAAACTCCGTGCAGAAGATGGGGGGTTGTTAACAATTGTTCCTCCGAATCCTGCAGTGCAGCGAAGGCTGGACGAAGCGGTGATTATAGTTTCTGCAGATGATGAAACTGACATGATCATAAGAAAGATCGTTTCCGCTTATTTAGCTGGGTATAATTCAATCCACGTTAAATCTGAAAAACAACAGTTATCTACAAGGCAAAGGCACGATATGAAGGGTTTTGTTCGGAGGATGCTTGTTGGAACTGAAATCGTGACTGACACGTCCTCCCAATTAATATTGCAAGTTCTTTTAAGCTACCCCGAATTGACTATTCAAAGTGCTTTGAGAAGGATGAGCATTATCACAACGTCAATGCATAAAGATGCAATACTTGGTCTTACAGCAGGCGACAAATTGTTGGCAAAAGAGGTAATGTCAACTGACAATGAGGTGGATCGATTTAATCTTTACGTTACTAGATTGTTGAGAGCAGCGATACAGAACCCGCGAATAACCAAGGAAATTGGTCTTTCAAGTGGCAAAGACTGCTTAGGTTACCGTCTGGTAATTAAGTCGGTGGAACGAACCGCTGACCACGCTGTCAATATTGCCGAGAACGTGTTAGCACTCAAACACAATTTGAATAATGTCACCTTAGAAAAAATTGGGAACATGAGCTGTGTTGCCATTAAAATGTTTGATACCGCGATGGAATCACTTTTTAAGCAAGACTACAACTCAGCTGAAAATATTGTAGAGAGTATTAAAGGAATTGCCGCCTTAGAAAAAGAAGCGGTTGAATCATCGCAAATGGACCCTGAAGACGGTGCCACTTCACGTTTAATCATTGAAAGCATCAGGAGAACTGCTGAGTACGCTTGTGACATCGCCGAAATTGTACTTAACTTGACTGTGGATTCAATACTTGTGTGAAAGAAATGCAGAAAGAATTAAACAATTATTTTTTTCCAATTACTGATTCAATAAATAAAGTTAGAAAATATTTATCAAATTTCAGCTTTATCACGGATCTGGTTACCAAATTAGTTATCACATTTGGGGTGGTTTTAATCGTCGGTGGACTTTACTTAATGATAACTGATGCAAATCAGGTTCAACAAACAAGCTCAGCAATCAACTCAGTTGCATCAGCCATAAGTTGGGTACCCGGGGTTCCCTTTGGCATGGGCAGTCTTACTAATACAAGTGTTTCAATTATTGGATTAATTTCATGGTTTATTGGATTAGACCTTCTTCTCGTAGGCTTAGGGCTTTGGGTCAGGCACAACTTTGCCCGCTTAGCCGCATTGATGATATTTGCCTTAGCCGCTTGCTTCCAATTTATTCAATTTCTCCTTTCCGGAATAATGGGTTCACCCGCGTCAATTACAGGGTTAATCTTAAATGGAATTTTGTTTTATTTTATTTTATTAAAGTTTGACTCACAAACAGTCCCTGAGAAAGTAATCAACGTTAAATTATCATCTAGCTAATGAGCGATCTTCGAAGCAGATAAGGGTTCATTTTTGAAAATCAATTTGATCAAGACTATCAATTTGCGGTGACGACCTCGACGTCGCGGGATATGGGTTGTTATGATCTGTTTACGGAGCGTGTTATGTAATACTGCACAAAAAGCTTCAGGTCGTTGAAGTTAATTCTGCCATCCTGGTTATAATCTACTGCAGGAGTATAGACACCATTGGTGTTAAAAACAATGTAGCCAGAGACAAAAATAATTAGGTCGTTGAAATCAACCTTGAAGTCTCCGTTCAAGTCGCCTGGATAAGTTACTCCAATTTGCACCGCTGCGGCTTCTGTGCTTTGCGCAGATAGGCTTGTCGTATTTAACTTGACTGAACAAGTGTAGTTTCCAACAGCTAAGAGGCTTGTATTAAAGTAGCATGGAATTGTTTCAGTTTGTAAAGCATTCAGTGTAACATTAGTGCTAAATAATAAGATTGAATTGGCAGATAATTGAATATTGCCAGTTTCAGATAATGAGTCTGGATTAGTTAATGTTACATTAATTGGCATCATGAATCCTGTTTGTGTTGCTATAGGTGGGAGTTGCATGTTAGTTATTTGAATTGGATTCAATGCGCCGTTTACAGTGCTTGTTACGGAAATTGTGTGGTTTGTTTGAACATTGTTGAAAGTGTAGCTGCCGGTTATTGGAACTGAAGAGCCATCCACGAGAACACTTGCTAAAGTGCAACCAGCATTTGCTGAATACGTGAATGTTTGCGAAGAGTTTGCATTCACCGTAACATTACCTGAGGGACTGATAAGTGAGTTAGGATCAGTAGAAGAAATAATTACGTAATTTGCCTGGAGTGCTAGTTGCATCGCAGAGTACATGAACACTCTGTTCGATGGCAGTGCTGATAGGAAAGTAATATTCAATATAGTGTTCCAATCAGGCGAGAACTGAACACTGTAGACTCCTGGGCTGCTGAAGCTGCACTTAACTGTCTGGTTGAATTGAAAATCTAAAGTTCCCGCTGTAGCTAAGGACACGTTGACGACGTCGGCGGTTAAGTTTATGTTGAAGAGGTCAGGGTCAAATAGGCTTTGGATGTCCTCGTATGAATTTTCCTCTAAAGGCACAGCGAGGGTTGCGGTTTGCGGAACAATCCCTAGGCATGAACAGTAAGTCGGCTCCTGTAGCTGTAGAGTCGTTGCCTGGTCCAGAATCGTCAGAGTGCTCAAGCAAATATGGAAAGTTAGAGCCGCACAGAGAGAGCTTTGCAGAAGCTGCTGCCACGCCGGCGTCGCTGTTCCGCCGGTTCCCATCAGCATGTCTTGCACGTCAATTTGATATATGCTGGTTAGTTCTCCGTAGCTTCCAAGTATCGCTGCCCAAGCCATAACCGTGTTTTCAAGCCTAAGCTGTGGATTGTTTGCAGCCATATGACAAACTACACCGTCCAACCACTGCGGACTAGAAAATTGTTCTGCAAGAAACCTATTTTCAATATCGCATAACAAGTTAGAAGTGTCAGGCATTGAACTGTTATCAGACAATAGTTTTAGCGCTATCTGCAGGAAACCTCCTGCTTCGCATTCGTAACCAGGCCAGTTCAAAGCATAGTTGTAGTTTGTTCCGCTCCAAAGGTTACTGTTTGTCCAAAGCCAAGTAGCCATCGCGTCATTAAGTGCCGTGGGTATACCTAAACTGAAGAAATCTAAGAAGCAGTCAATAGTTTCACCGCATTCGTCATAATATCTAGGTCCATAAGATATCGTGAATGGTGCACCAGTAGAATCTAACCATAAAAGTGCGGGCGCCGCGCTTTCAGTGACGCCCGCTTTGAAGCTGTTGTATGCTTCCGTCAAATTCCATTTGTTTAACTCGTAATTGTACTGGATCGCGTAACCGTAGGCTAAAATCAGGTACCTGTCATAAACGAGAAACGCCTCAGTCGCGCCGTCGTTATAGCAATAAGGCAAACCGTCGCTCATCATTACTTGGCTGTTTAACGCCCACTCTATAGTGGTTTGGTTTTCGTAACCTAACTTTTGCATTATAGGCGTCCACTGCAAAACTTCTGTGGCATACTGCAAACCGTCCTCGCCGCTCCCGCCAAATCCAGTCGCCGTGGTCAGTGAATTATAAGCGTTTATCAACTGCTGCATTGATGTTTTCCCAACCATCATTCCTTGGTATGTAGCCTCTATGTCGCTAGTGTAATTGACTGAGTTAATGACTGACTCTAGACTCCCAATCAGTGAAGAATTATTTTCGATATTCGAAGCGTGTGCTGATGCGATGAAAGATGCACCGAAGAAAGAGATCAGCATAATTACAATGATACTTACACCGTTACTTGTAGCTCTATTCATTTAGTATACCTGGCCATAGAATATTAAAAAAAAGTTCTATTAATGAAGTGGAAGTTGAATTGTTCGCTTCAACGAGCGTAAGCTTAACCGACGAAATTACTATAAAGTAGGACCAGACGGTCAGCAGTAGATTCAAAATCCTTTTTTTGATTTCTCTTTTTCCTCCTTCATTAAAGCAATTGATGACTTAAGAGCCGGCTGGGTTACTTATTTTGAGCTCATTTGATTTTTCCAGTTAATTTTTTACTATCCGACCGCCAAATTTGAATTTGAGTAGAGATTAGTTTTCGTTTAAGCTGTTTCTTGATATGCTATGTAAGCCATTATGAAGATTACTAGGTCCTCGAAGTTTATTTGGCAGTCATGGTTGAAATCGCAGGTTGGGTCGCAAATGCCTTTGCTTCCGAAGTTTTGGTAGGCGTTAAGGAAGTAAAGGATGTCTGCTATGTTGACGACGCCGTCATGGTTGAGATCCAACCATGAATACGACGGTGCTTGAGCAGAACTATTGACCGCCAATACGGCTGCCCCTGATACACCTGTTAATGTGCCTGTTATTATCCAAGTGCCTGGATTCGAAGATGTATAGATGTTCCCTGTCCAATTACCTCCAGCCCCCGCAGTGGCAAGCCAAGCTACTAAGGTTGTAACATCCCATGTGTTTCCGCTAGAATCCGATGCTGTGGCGGTATAGGTTTGGTTTGCGCCAGCGGTAATTGAAACGTTAGCGGGGCTTACTGTAATGTTAAATAGAGAACCGTGGTTGACGGTTAATATTGCTGTGTCTGATAAGGAGTTAAGTGTTCCTGTAACTGTCCAACTTCCCACTTTGCCACAAGTGTAAACGTTATTGGACCAAGATCCACCAGCATTTGCATCAATGTTCCACATTGTTAAGTTAGTTACATCCCAAGAGTTACCGCAAGAATCGTAAGCTGTTGCCGTGAACGCTTGGCTGGAACCTGAGTTGATTGTTTGCGTTTTTGGTGATAGGGCAATTGAGGCGGTTGAACCGTGACTGACTATCATTGTTGCTGTGAATTGCAAGTTGTCAACGGCTGCGGTAATATTCCAGGTTCCTGCTTCAGCTGCGGTGTAAACGTTGCCAAACCAAGAGCCACCAGCGCCCGAGTTAATGTCCCAGATTGTTGAACTGGTAACGTCCCAAGAATTGCCAAAACTGTCAAATGCTGTGGCTGTGAAGGTCTCATTCGTTCCAGCTGTAACTGAAGCGCCATAAGGGTTAATCTGAATGCTTGTTACGGTGCTATGATTTACTGTCAGGAAAACTGACTTGGACACCCCGTTGAAGGTACCTGTGACGTTCCATGTTCCTGATAATTCGGGGGTGCATGTGTTTCCTGTCCAGGTGCCGCTTGCGCCGTCATCTATAGTCCAGACTGTTGAGCTGGTTACGTCCCATGTGTTACCGCAAGAGTCGGTAGCTGTAGCTGTAAAGGTTTGAGGAAAGCCAGCTATTACATTAGGTGAGGATGGACCCACGTTGATGCTGACGGCGGCTCCGTCATTTACAGTTAAGGAAGTAGTACTGGAGGAACCTGAGTATGTGCCAGTTACAATCCATGTTCCGGCTTTGTTCGAAGTGTAAGTGTTTCCAAACCAGGAACCACCAGCGTTTGAATCGATGCTCCATGTTGTAGAGTTGGTTATGTCCCAATTGTTGCCGTTAGAATCGGATGCAGTTGCGGTAAAAGTTTGGGTTTGGCCTGCAGTAATTGAATTTGAGCTTGGAGTTATTGTGATTTTAAGTGCAGTTCCATGGTTGACAGTTAGGTTTGCAGTGCCGTATAGACCACTGACTTTTGCCGTGACTGCCCAATTACCAACATTGGCGGAAGTATAAGTGCTACCGGTCCATGAGCCTCCAGCACCTGAACTTACATTCCAGCTTGCCGAATTACTAACATCCCATTGGTTTCCATATTGGTCTGAGGCTGTAGCGGTGAATGCTTCCGTGGAGGCTGAATTCATTATTACCGAGTGAGGGGAGACAGCAACGCTGACTGCTGAAGCATGATTTACGGTTAAGGAGGCATAATCGGAAAGATTGTCGTAGGTACCAGTGACAGCCCAGCTTCCTGAAAGAGCAGATGTATAAATATTGTTAGACCAACTGCCACCCGCGCTAGAATTCACATTCCATGCGGTTAAGCTCGTAACATCCCAAACATTACCATAGGCATCCGACGCGGTCGCATTGTAATTTTGGGTTTGACCTGCGGTTATTGAAGCAGAATCCGGATCAACGTCAATGCTGGTTGGTGATGAATGGGTAACTGTTAATGAGGCTGTATCAGTTAAGCCTAAGCTTTCTGCGTTTACAGTCCATGTTCCAGCGTTACAGGAGCTATAGATATTGCCGGATAATGAACCACTTGCCTGTGGGTCTACTTGAAACGTCGCTGATGATGTTGCATCCCAGCTGTTTCCAAAGTTGTCGAATGCTGTGGTAATAAAAGTTTGAGTTGTCCCCGCCGTGATAGTTGATGTTTTTGGGCTTGCCAGTATCGAAGTCGCAGACCCATGAGTAACCGTTAAGGACGATGTGCCTGATAGCCCGTCGAATATGCCGGTCACAATCCATGCATTCGCCTTAGCTGCAGTGTAAACGTCGCCAGACCATAAACCATTTGCGCCTGAAGATATATTCCAAACAGTGGCGCCAGAAACGTCCCAATTGTTACTGTAGTTATCGCTGGCAGTAGCTGTGAAAGTTTCTGAAGAGCCGGCTGTTAGAGTTGAAGTTTGAGGGGAGAGTATGATGCTGACGGGCGATGAGTGAATGACTGTTAATGAGTATGTATTGAATAGTGTTCCGAACGTGCCCGTTACTGTCCAGGTACCGGCTGTGGCTGAAGTGTAGATGTTGGCAGACCATGTACCGCGAGCAGAGCTGTTTATACTCCATGATGTTAAAGTAGAAACATCCCATTCATTGCCGCAACTATCTATTGCAGTGCACGTGAAGGTTACGTTTGATCCGGCTGTAACTGAGCCATTTGCCGTTCCGATGACGATTTTGATCGGCGAACCGTTATTAACCGTCAGGGTAGCTGAATCCGAAATTTCTTTATACGTACCTGTGACGGTCCAGGTGCCAGATGTTGATGAAGTATAGGTGTTCCCCGACCATAAGCCGCCGGCACCGCCACTAATGGTCCAATCGGTTGAAGAGGTTACGTCCCATACGTTGCCGTAAATGTCGGATGCAGTTGCCGTGAATGCTTCTGAAGCGCCAGCTGTTAAAGTCGAAGTTTGTGGGGTGATTGCGATTTTAAATGTGAGACAGTAACCAACCGTTAAGGTTGCGGAGTTAGATAGCCCGCTATAGGTACCTGTTACGTTCCAAATTCCCACAATGGCGGAAGTGTAGTTACCAGAGGAAAATGAACCGCCAGCACCAGAGCTTATACTCCAAGTTGTTGAATTAGTGACATCCCAAGTGTTACCGAAATTATCGTTTGCGGTAGCCGTAAAAGCTTGCGGAGAACCAGCAGCAATTGTTGCTGATTGCGGAAATACTGTAATGTTGAAAGCTGAACCATGGGTAACGTTTAAAGAGGCTGAGGCAGATAAAGTTCCAAAAGTGCCTGTGACCGTCCAAAGTCCTGCCTTCTGGGAAGAATATACGTTGTTAGTCCATAATCCCCCGGCACCTGAGCTTATACCCCAACCCGTTGAACCAGATACGACCCAGGTATTGCCATAGTTATCGCTTGCAGTAGCCGTAAAAGCCTCCGAAGAACCAGCAACAATCGTCGCCGACTGAGGAGACAGCGTAATGCTTGTGGCTGATGAAGGATTTACGGTCAGGGACGCGTAGGCGTATAAACTTGAGTAGCTGCCGGTAACAGTCCAAGTTCCGTTTTTAGCGGAAGTATAGGCGTTCCCTGACCATAAACCGCCGGCGCCAGTGCTTATGCCCCAAGTTGCTAATGATGTTATGTTCCATGGGTTACCGTAGGAGTCTTCGGCTGTCGCTGTGTATGTTTGCTTTGACCCTGCAGTAACTGTTGCGGTTCCCGGAGAAATTGCAATACTGACAGGAGAAGCATCGTTTACTGTTATTGCTCCTGTGGTTGCGGAGCTTGACACGTCGGTTACCGTTATGGTTTGGGAGCCAGCAGTCACTAGGTTAAAACCTGAAAAAGTGTGAACCCCTTTATCGCCCTTGCTACCAGTTGTAAAAGTGTATTCGCATTGAGCCGTGTATGGCAAGGTTGCTTTAGGATCGGTTGATGTGAAATAAACGCATCCTTTGAAGCCGGTTGCAACTTTGTCATTGGAGTTATAGACGGTTACTGTTATGCCGCTGAAGCTTTGACCGGCAATCGCTGAAGACGGGGCTCCAGTTATCGTGAAGGTATAAGAAGCAACAGAGGTCATAATGTTTGCTGTTTGGGGTGGCAAAACCGTTTTGTGGGTCAAGGTTAATGCTCCTTCCAAGTTAATGCTTGAAAAAAGTATGATAAATGTCATAGCAAGCGCTAACAGGGCATTTACTTTGGACAGCCTTCTCATGTTTACCTTCTCCCAAGCGAGGCTGTCAATAAGGTATTTAGCGCTTTTCTAAATATTATCAATAGATTATTGGATAAGTTCATTAGAATGAATTGTGTCTTAATAGATAATATTGTTTTTTAAACAAAAATAAACTATATTGTTGTTAAAAAAAAGAATTTGGGGAAAAAAGTTTGATTTCTTTTTTTTTCCTTTTACATTAACGTTTTATTCTTAGGCTGAGTATGCCTCAACGAAGAGTACCAGGTCGTTGAAGTTTATTTTTCCGTCGTGGTTCAAGTCGCATGCAGGGTTATAAATGCCATATTGGTTGTAGTTTATGTAAGCAACAACAAAAAATACTACGTCTTTAAAGTTTACTTCGTTGTTGTGTAAGAAGTCGTCTACTGGATATATGGTTACATTAATGGTATTGCTGCTGGGATTATTGTTTGAATCTCCGCTATAGTTTGCCGTTACAGTTATGTTGCCTTTTTGTAAATCAAGATATGTTATTGACGAAGTGCCAGCGGTTAATGAAGTTTGATTAGTACTGGGAGTAAAAGTTCCTGTAGTGCTGTTTGTGAACCAGGTTATTGTCCCTGATGGCGAGGAACCGGTTACTGTTGCCGTAAAAGTTATTGATGTATTGGCGTTAGCAGGATTAGGTGAAAAAGTGATACCAGTAGTTGTTGTTGTAAGAGCTGGGTTCGGCGTTTGAGAGGGGGTAGGAGTAGGCGTTGGAGAGGATGTAGGAATAGGAGTTGGAGATGGAGTAGGTGAAGCTTGCAGATTGTATATTGCGTTTTCTGTTGTGGTCACTACGTCGTGGCTATTTCCTAAGCTGTCTGGATAAGTTAAGTAGGCAACACCGACATCACTTGGCGAAAAAGTAATGTTGCTACTGCCCGTCGAAAGCACCGTGAAAGTTATTTGCGTTGCAACACCAGGAGTATTTGTAGATTCATCAGGAGCACCGGATGGAACGATAATAGAGGACTCAGTAAAAGTGCCAGCGGGCTTTTGAACAACGATTGATGTAAGATCGCTTGCTGCTGTAGAACCCCAAAATGACGTTTGCTTAGTGTGATAAGAAGTCACGTTAAGAACCGCCGAATTGTATGTTAGAGTATAGCTTAAGCCATTAATGCCTGGACTAATGCTGCCGATATTGTTGACGCGGATATCCACACTGAAGGTTGAACCGACTGCGACGGCCGGTATATCTGTTGTGCTAGTAGCGCCTGGGTCGCCCGTAGGGACAACACTTAACACTGGTGTGGTGGAATCTGCGCTGATAAGATGAATTGCCATGGAAAGAGCTGATAGGCTAAGAATTAATAAAAAAATAATTGATATTACTTTTTTTCTCATAATACGTTCTCCGATGTATTGAGAATAGTGAGATGGTATTTGATATTTTTCGCTATAGAAAACAGAGGGACAATATTTTTTATTCAAACTATTTAGGTGCAATTTGGCGTATAGGACATCGGTGGCAGACTTAGACCATTTCTTTAAGGCATTATTTGGAAGGTGACTGAGGTTTCTGGCGCTATCGGGATGTATTGTGTGTTTGTTGTGTTTGTTAGCAGGCAGAAGTAAGCGGTTGCTTGTCCAGTGTATGCCCACGGCGGGATGGTGATAGCGGCGTCTATGACAGTGATATTTTGCGTTTGTTGAGTTGTAGCAATGGTGGTTGACCCGATGGGTATGCCTGCTTGATCAAATATAGTGATGCTTAATTGCGTCAACTGTGAAGAGAGTTGCTGGTTGTTTATCGTTAGCTGAATAGGCAGCGTTTCTGATATTTGAACGCTAGTGGGTATCGTGACGTTTTCGATTCCGCTTTGATAGCTGAAAATGAAGTTCGCGGTATCACTTACCAGAGTCCCCGTAACGTTAGCCGTCGCAGTTATGGACCACTTTCCAAAGTTGTTTTGCGGTGCATTAGGATCAGGGGTGGGAAGTCTGAAGCTGCAGGAGGCTAAGCCTGTTTCGTTTGTGACTCCTTGTATAACTGCTATGACCGTGCTATTCGAATTTTGTATTGTGAAAAGTACATTTTGGTCAGTTATAGGTAACCCGTTGCTGTCTGTCATGGAAGCATATATCTGTACAAGCTGAAGAGGCCCATATAGGCCACCGCTTGCTCCAGGGCCAATTCCACCTTGGTTGGTAAACACGTCAAAGTTAACTGATTGAAGGCTGGAAACGACATTGATCAGGGCGCTTGTGCTGTTTGTGCTTATATATTCTGGGTTGTGAGTGACTTGGGTATCGTTCGCGGTTACTATTAGGATAATTCTAAAGATCCCGTCAACTGAAGCCTTGAATGTTGCGGTTTCTCCTGTCAACGAAGTGAATGTTGTTCCGTTGAAATATTCGACGCTCCAAGAGTAGTTTGTTATGTTGCATGTTTGTGCATCAAAGCCGGGTTGTGATGAACTGGCATCTAAGTTTACTGTTGAGCCCACTGCAAAGGATGATCCGTCAGCAGGTGTAAAGTTAGCTGTGGGACCATAAACTAAACCTGCAGACGACCCATATAAGGCGTCTACGGTGTTGGCCACTACATCATGACTATTCCCTGCACTGTCTGGATAGCATAAGTATGCAACACCAACATCACTTGGCGCAAAACTAATATTGCTCTGACCAGCTGCAAGGACTGTAAAGGTTATTTGTGTTGCTACCCCGGGCGTGTTTGTAGCTTCATTGGGAGCACCTGAGGGAACAATGAGGGCACTCTCGGTTAATATTCCAGGAATTTGAGTGATTATTGATGCAACGTCAGAGCTTGTTGCTCCCCAGAATGATGCCTGTTTTGAGTGGTCAGCACTAATCTTTAGTACCGACGGGTTGTAGGTTAGGTTGTAACTCAAGCCATTAATGCCCGGGGTCACACTGCCAATATTGTCTATGCGAATGTCTACAGTAAACGTTGAACCAACAGCAACAGCGGGTATCTGGGTTGAATTAACAGTGGCACCAGGGTCGCCAGTTGGAACAACACTAAGTATAGGCGTGGTACTGGCGTCGGCGCTGATAAGATGAAACGTCATGGAAAAACCAGAAATGCCGATAAGAATAACCAGAAGTATGCAAAGTAAAGTTTTATGTTTCATTTGTGCAACCCCGGAAAAATCGTAACATCTGAAATAGACTTAATTGAACGCTTCTGATTTTTTCAGTCGCTGTTATCCTCGTGTTTGTTTTGAGCAGCTTATGTTCACCTTAAGAGAGTATTTGGAAGGTTGCTGTTTCTTCAGGTGAATATGGGACTGAAGTACCTCCTGGAGTAGTAGTCAAAACATTGACATAAACTGTTGCTGTTCCGACGAATGCCCATGAAGGAATTGTGAATGTTTCGGTAACTGATGTGCTTTGCGTTATAGTAATTGGATTGGAAATATACGTGTCTATTGGCACTTGGTTTGCGTCACATATTGTAAAGGTAACAGTTATTGGAAGTGTTGTGTTGTCTGTGTCTTGGATAGCAACACTGATGGTTATTGGAGACTGTCTGTCAACGGATTGGGGCAATGTTATACCATTGATTGTGACCAAGTAGTTGTAATCGAATGTAACTGTGTCAGTTACTATAACTTGGGCTATGTCAACTGTAGCGATGATTGACCAAATGCCGAAATCTGTAGGGGCGTTATCAAGCCAAGGTGTCCTATAAGCAATATATGCGTATCCAGTTGAGTTTGTTAAGGCAGATTCGACTGCAACAATTGTGCCGTTAGGGCTAAGAACAGTAAAGGCTACGTCCTTGTTTGCTACGGAAGCACCGCCGTAAGTAACATAGGCGTATACTTGAACTAGTTGTTGTGGGGCAAAGGGACCACTGGCAACATCTTGTCCGATTCCGCCGTTATTTGTGAAAACATCAATCTGTGTTAACTGCTGAGGTGATTCAACATTTATCCAAACCGTAGCGTAAGAAGTGTTTGTGTAACTTGGACTTGGACTAGGATTAAGGTCCATAGCTGTTACGATTAAGGTTACATTCAGAGCAGCGATGCCGGTTGGTGTAATTGATACCGTTGGACCACTATAAACCCCTAATACTGAATTGTTTTGATATTGAACTAACCAAGCGTAATTGGATATAGGACATGGAGTTCCATCGAAGCCTGGAGTTGAGGAGCTCCCGTCTAACGCTATTTGGCCGCCAAGTTGATATGTTGTTCCATTTTGGATGTTAATTATTGCTTTTGGATCTTGAATCGAGCCGGATGTAGGGGGAGTGGTTGGTGTGGGAGTTGGAGTTGGTGAGGGACTAGTTGTTGGAGTTGGGGTCGGAGAAGACGAAGCCCCGTATACTGCGTCTACTGGGTTAGCAACTACGTCGTGGCTAACTCCTGCGCTATCTGGATAGCCTAAGTATGCAACACCAACATCGCTCGGCTGGAAGTTAAGGTTACTTTGTCCTGTAGTTAGCACTGTGAAGGTTAATTGTGTTGCAACACCTGGTGTGGTTGTAGATTCATCTGGCGCTCCGGATGGAATGATGATTGCAGCTTCGGTGAAGACGCCGCTGCTTTGAGTGACGATTGATGTAACGTCGCCAGCTGTGTCACCCCAGAATGATGCTAGTTTTGTGGTATGTGCCGTTAACTGGAGTACCGTTGGATCATAAGTTAGACTGTAGCTTAAACCATTAATCCCTTGAGTAACACTGGCAATATTGTTAACGCGAATGTCTACAGTAAATGTTGAACCGACAGCAACAGCAGGTATCTGGGTTGAATTAACAGTGGCACCAGGTGCGCCTGTTGGAACAACACTTAAAATAGGTTCAGTGCTGTTGTCGGCACTAATGAGATGGAATGTCATAGAAAGAACGGATATGCCTATAATTATAACTAAGAATAAGCAAAGTGCGCTTTTATGTTTCACTTAGCTCACCTTTATGAATTTGAACAAATCCAGCTTGATGAGGGCTGGAGCTACTTTTCGTAGACCTCGTAGAATTCTCTCCTTTCATGATGGAGTAAGTGGTCGGGGTTTTTTAACGTTAACTAAATAATTAGTATAGTCAATATAGTTTTCCCCTTTTACTATAATCTGTTACGATTGACGAATGTGGAAATATTGAATCAGGAATAAGCATTGATCTCAATAAAACTTTTGTTATTTGGCAACGCTTAAGCTGAATAGTTTGATACGGGTAATAAAAAAGGTGAAGGAGCGCTATTTTTTTCTGTGTTTATTGTTTTGGGCAATCAATAGAGTGCAAATCGTTACAGCAAGGATTAATGAAAGCAGCACGAAGGCCGTTGGGAATTCGGGTGCTGAGTTTGGTGGGCTTTGAGTCGGGGAGGGAGATGCTGAAGCTGCGGGTGAGGTGCTGTCTGATTGGGTCGGTGAAGTTGTGGGTGTAGGTGAAGTGGTTAGTGTAGGTGTTGGCAAAGCAGTTGTTATAGGAGTCGGGGATGGGCTAGCGGTGGGGTTCGATGGGGTTCCTACGGTTAAGGTTACGTTAACTGCATTGCATGTGATGGGGTTTTGGCTTGAATCTCTAAGGTTTGGCGGGGTAAAATCAATTTGTGAAGTTCCTATAGATAAAACTTGAAAGCCCAAAGTCGCAAGAACACCGCTTCCGTTGACGCCAGTATAAGAACTGTCAATTATGTCGTTAGTTTGATTAATGTAGCCATAATTTTCGCTATAGTATGCCGTATAATCCGCTATGAAAAGTGTTTGTTGTCCCGATTCCTGAAGAAAAGGACCTTCTGCTACACTTGTTAAATTCAAAATTGTAGGGTTATAAATGATTAAGTCTATTCCCCAGGCCCATAGATTTTGGACGTTACTTATGGTGATGTTAACCTGAATTGTGTTTCCGACTTGTGCGGAAGGGAACTGTTGAGTAGCTGGATCAACGGTTATTGTTGGCGTAACACTGGCGTGTGTTGGGTTTATCATGATGAGGCTTGCTAGCATGACTGCTACAAAAAGCAAGGATAGAGCCAATTTTTTCACGGTTAATTCCTTCTCTGCGCTAATGTTTTACTGGCAATTATTCAGGTTATCGATAATAGTCTATTGAGTTCTGTATTAACTATATAGAAAATTTTCTATTATTAACCCACTGTATTTTATTTAGGACTATTGCTGAATTTCCTGACTAGATACAGTTTGAAGGCTACCCAGCTTGATTTCAACTAATACTTGATGGTTGAAGTAATGGAGTGCTGTCGGCTTTTCTACAAGACCAAGCTTCAACTAAAACAAATCCAACTACACTCCAAGTTATTCAAAGAGCAATTAATGTTACTGATGTAGAATTACCTGTTTGTAACTAATCAATAAACTGCGATGTTAACAACAGCAATGCTTTTTTCCGGACTAATGACCATGAGTATCAAAGATAGCAGCTAGCTATTATCTCCTTAAATATTCGGGCAGAATCTATTCAGCCTTTGTAACTCTTTGTTGACTGAAATTACTAGTAATTGCAAATCGTTTAATGATTTGCAAGAGTTTGTCCGAGTAAAAAATAAGAAAGCTGTTATTTCTTTCTAGCTTTTCTATTTTTGGAAAATTTCAGGGTTGATAATGTTACGGTAATGATCAGCAAAGCCAGTATAAGAGTTACAGGAAATTCCGGTGTTGAGTTTGATAAAACTTCTCTCGGCAAGGTAGACGAAGGTGAAACTGTAGTTGAGGCTGTTTCTGATTGAGTAGTGGTTAAAGTCGGTTTAGGTGAAGGAGTTAGAATCAGTGTGGGAGAAGGGGATAGAGTCTGTGTTGGAGAAGGCAAAACCCCGTAGATTGCGTCTACTGTGCTGGCGACTATATCGTGGCCAACGCCTGCGCTGTCTGGATAATCTAAAAAAGCAATTCCCACATCACTTGGCGCAAAAGTAATATTGCTCTGACCAGCCGCAAGCACCGTAAAAGTTACTTGTGTCGCAACCCCAGGCGTATTTGTGGCTTCATCAGGAGCACCAGAAGGAAGGATAATAGCGCTCTCCGTAAAGGTGCCGGCTGGCACTTGGGTGACGATTGATGTAATGTCGCTGCTGTCGTAACCCCAAAATGATGTTTGTTTTGTTTGGAAGGCCGTCACGTTAAGTACTGATGGGTCGTAGGTTAGAGAGTAGCTTAAACCGTCGATACCAGGGGTAACATTTCCAATATTGTTGACGCGAATATCTACGGTAAACGTTGAACCAACAGCAACAGCAGGTATCTGGGTTGAATTAACAGTGGCACCAGGTGCGCCTGTTGGAACAACACTAAGCACCGGGGTGGAGGTGTTGTCAGCGCTAACAAGGTGGAATTCCATGGAAAAGACCGATATTGCAATAATGATAACTAAGAGTGAACAAAGTGAGGTTTTACGCTTCAGTGCCCTCGCTTTATCACTTTGAACTAAGCCACATTGAAATGTGCCACTTCTTGTAGAACGCATAAAACTCTCCCTTCCGTTTATGTAAAGCAGGTAAGATTTCTTTAACCTTAACTTGTAATTTGTGTAGATCGAGATAATGTCCCCCATTTTTGCGGATAATCGCTTAATCAACAGAGCAAAGGCATTGAATTAAAGATAAACACTAAACTGTTAAATGGAAAGGTTTCGAAGTGCCGACATGATAGCTGAAAAGTTTGCTGTGTTGACAAAGAAGGTAAAGTTGCTAGTTTTTTTTCCGTGTCTATTGTTTCGAACAATAAACAGAGTCGTCGCGGTTACAGCAATAATCAACAATGCAAGCATGACAGTCAGGGGGAATTCCGGTGCCAAGTTTGAAGGGGTTTGAGTCGGATTAGTCGATGAAGCGCTAGCTGTTGGATTGGATGAGCTTCCAACTACTATGTTTGCGTTGACTGCGTTGACGTTCATTGCTATGGGGTTTTCAATGTTGGCAATTTGGCTGGAGTTATACATTACCATTTGACCGAAGGAAAGTGGAGAAGTGCCTAAAGATATTACTTGGAAGGTTAATGTTACAAGCACGCCACTACCGCTTTCAGACGCTTGTTCAAGCAGTATGTTATCTATTTCTGGAATCAAGCCCATGCTGACGCCTGCAGGATTATAGGGCCAAACGAATTCTGTTTGTCCTGCTCGTTGAAGAAAAGGACCTTCAGTTGCTCGAGTTATATTTAAGATTCTAGGGTTATATGTAAGATTAACCATGGACCATGACCAAAGGTCTTGGACGTTGCTTACGGTAATATTTACTTGAATTAAATCTCCGACTTGCGCGGAAGGAAACTGCTGAGTAGCTGAATCAACGCCGACAGTTGGCGTTGTAGCTGCGGCGTTTGCAACGCTTAATGCAAATATGGTTGTCAATGTGATTGCGATTAAAAACACTACTATCAGCGGTTTATTCATGTAAATTTTTCTCCCGCCCACTACTGTCAGCCATGGAATTATTCAGGTTATCGAAAATAGTATATTGTGTTCTGTATAATCTATATAGAAAATGTTTTAGAGCAGCAAATTTTTGTGTCTCAAGTTCTTTTTCGTAGCCAGAAGGTTGAGCCTGCCAAAACAGCAATTGTAACTATTATCAAGATAGCTAAAATGTCTGGGGGCACACCAGATGATTGTATGGTGGTGTCTGGGACTGGAGTAGGGGAGCTTGTGTTTGAACTTGAGGTTGCAGGAGAAGGACTTGAGCCTGTGTTTGGAGTTGAGGTTTCAGTGGGAGAAGGACTAGTGCTTGTGCCTTTCACGACTGTAAGTGTGGTTGAGTTTGTGGCGGTAAGATTTGTCGCATCGAAAACCGTTAAAGTTATGTTGTACTCTCCCGGGTCTGAAAAGGTGTGAGTTATTGTGACATCTGAGCCTATTTGTGTCGTATCGACTAAGTCGTCTGCGGCTCCTGAAGAAGCTGCCCAGATGTACTTTGCTATGGTTCCGTTGTTCGCTTCGTAGCTTCCTGACCCGTCGAAGGTAATTGGTTGTCCCGTTGCGGCATTTTGTCCCTGAGTAAGTCCCTCAATTGTGATTTCTGCGACTGGCGGGGAGTTGCTTTGCACCGTTATAGTTACTGTGGAGGTGCTGGTACCGTATGAGTCTGTGAGAGTTAAGGTGACAAGGTATATTCCTGGAGTGTTAAATGTGTAGGTTTGAGTCACGCCGGTAAGTGTTTGTGGTGTGGTGTCGTTGAAGGTCCATTTGTAAGTTGGGTTGGAGCCTGTGGAAATCGATTTTGATCCGTCAAAGGTTACGGTTGAGCCTTCTGAAACTGTTTGGTCTGGGCCAGCATTTGCTGATGGTGCTCCTGTGGAGGCAAATGAGACGGTTGCGGTTGCGGAATTCGATGTTGGAGTAATGTCGACCCCTGCACCATTACTAGCTAGAGAGTATGCACTGAGGCCGACGATATAGAGGTATATTGTGGTTGATGCACTTTCGGCTACTACTTGGAATTGAAGTGTAGCTAAAGTTCCAGTGCCATTGACGCCACCTTGAGAAAGAATTATGCCTGAAATGTCCTCGCCTGCATCGTTGGGTATGTTCGAAGGCGGCGGATAATGTACAGTGTTTATACTTATTGGAATGAATTCGGTGTTATACGCTCCTGAATCTGACAGAAAGTTGCCTTCCGCAGGAGTACTTGTCAGGTTAAGAACTGTCGGGTCCCAATACACATCTGCTTCCCACGAAAATAGGTTTTGAACATTAGATATTGTGATGCTAATTGCGAAAATTTGGTTTACTTGGCTTACAGTAACTTGTGAAGGTGTAAGGGTCACTGTTGGCCCGTTTTGAGCTTTAGCCAGATTGGTTAATGGAAAAATTAAGAAAGCGAGGGCTAAGAGTACTAATAGACATGCTGCTGTTTTTTTCATCTATTTTATGAACTCCAATACACTATGTAATCATGTACGAAGGCTTGTAAGTCGGCAAAGTTTACTTTTCCGTCGTGATTAAGGTCTATAAGCGGATTATATACGCCACTATTATAGTAGGCTATGTAGTCGGCAACAAAAATTGTTAGATCAGTAAAGTTTACTTTGCCGTCGCCGTTTAAATCGCCCAATTGTTGAACTTGGAATGTGGTGCTTGCTGAAGCGGGAGCGCCCAGGTAGTTGGCTGTGGTGTACACTGTGTAGGTGCCCAAGTTTGCAATTTTAGGCACTGTATAGTTTAAGGAGTAGAGGCCATTTCCGCTTGTAGTCATGCTGGGGTTTCCTGTAAATGCTGGACCGCCGGTTATGGTGAACTGGAATGATTGTTCCAAACCATACGGGATTCCTCCTAGGCTGGGCCAATTAGAGTAGACGTTGACGTAGGCGGTTGCTATTCCGTAGTGCGCATCTGAGTCGATATTGAAGTTTGTTTGGACGAAGGATGTGGAATAGGCGCCCGGCGTTACCCATTGATACGTTGAAGTGATTGGAATTCCGTTGCTGTCAAATATGTTCATTGTTAGCAACATTGGGACTCCTATAGCAGCGTTATTCTGAACTTGAATATAGTAATATGGGACTTCTCCGTTGTCTGCGGTTGGCAGAAGAACACTTGTCTGCGGGTTGCCAGCAACATTGCATAAATATGCTGAGTCTATGTAAGCGGTTATGTTGTTAGGCATTGAAGTCCCCGTTCTCAGGGTTCTTATTACTGTTGTATATCCGGTCGGGTCCACGATTTGTATACCGACTAAGCCGTCGCTTGGATATTGTAGATATTCGTAATTGTTATACACCATACTTCCACTAAAAGTTAAAGTGGTATTTCGATCATATAAAGCACTATCACAAGTGGCTGTCAAAGTCAATTGCGAGGTTGCACTAACCAAAGCTATTGAAGCGGAAACTATCAGTAAGCAACAAAGAAATGATACTATTAATTTTTTCATTTTGCTCCCTTCCTGCGTTTGTATTTCGCAAAAGGACTATTTAGCTTATCCAAAATAGTGTATTGAGATTTAAAGAATCTATATAGAAGTTGCTTTGAGGATGGGGCACTCAAATTCTGCCTTATTAAAAGCTCCAAACTTGAAGAAAAAAAGCTTATTAATCAATTAAATCAATCCCGCTCGCCTATTTTTTCTCGCTATCTATATGTCCTCCTCAATTATCGCTCTACTCAGTTTACGCCTAAACAAAGTCTAAAATCTTAGACATATTCAGGGTTAATAGTCCAAAAAAGATGTGGTTTTGTGCTGTATCCATGTTAGGGCAATATTGTTAAGGACTGATCGCTTTCCGGACAGTATGGTAGAGCATCTTGAGACAGAAACTCGGGGTTACCATTGAACAAGTTTACGTGCAGGGTTGCTGTTCCATTGTAGGAGTATGTTGGAATAGTCAATGTTACGTATTGGATGTTTCCGCTGCCTGGAAAAGCTGTTCCGGAAGTCTCACCTGAAATGATTGGCACGTTGTTGCTGTCCGTTAAAGTCCAGCTTAAAAAGTAATTTTGTTCTATGAAAGAATTGCATTGTATGGTTGCTGTGAAGCTCGTTTGTTGTCCTCTTGCAGTTTCCGGTGGTTGCGTTACTGAGTATATATTGAGCACGTAGTTAAATTGGAAGGTAAAGCAGTCACTTACTCTCACCTGAGCTATGTCAACAAAAGCAGTGACTGTATAATTACCGAAGGGCATATCGGCGTCGTTATACGTCGGAAGACGGTATGTTGCTGTTGCATACCCATTATCGTTAGAATATGCTACAAAGTTTGCTAGGACATCTGACGGATTATTCTCAGGGGTTACAACAAAGGTCACTAGCGTATTTGGCACTGCCGCACCGTTGTACACGATGAACGTTTGGAGATCCAACTCTTCCTCTGGAGAAAATGTATCAACATAAGAACCGGTCGGAGAAGTGTTGTTGTAGATTCCTTGGCTGGTTGGAAATTTAATTGGGTACGACGTGTTTGTCGGGTTGGGATTAACTATGTACAGATCAATTTGAGCACCAGCACTTGTCAGCTGTTGATATGCAGGGTCGAACTCAATAGAGGCGCTGTCTGTGCTCACATAGTTTGGGTCTGCGGGGTTAGGTGCTGTGGAAACGGTCAGGGTGACGAGGAATGAACTTGCCGGGTTCGGTGCTAGAAAAGTAATTGAGCTGCCGCTTGAGGGTATAGTAAACCCAGATATTCCGCTGACAGCCCATGTGTAAGATAATATTGGAAAATTCGGTGTATTAGGGTTTGGAGTAACATCCGATCCAGGCGTTGAACTAAACGCGTCCAATGTGATTGTTGCTCCTGGTAGAAAACTTGTAGTTGCCGCTTCATTGTGGATTATTGCAGTTGGTGCTTTTGGTGGTGGCGGAGTCACACCTACGTACTGTCCCTCGTTTAAAACAACTGGTTGTGAATTGCCCAAGTTGTCAATTAGAGTTGGATTGCCCGTTGTTATGTTAATGTAGCTATTGCCGTAGCTGATAACTTGGAAAGTCAAGATGCATAGGCTACCGGACAGCTTGGTGGTTGTAGTGTTCGAAAGGTACACATCACTTATTCCTTGATCGATTGTGCCATGAACGTTGTCAACTGGGAAAGGACCTGCGGTGTTGTCTATCGGGCCAGCAATGAACAATGTAGGGCTACCGTCATAGAGACCGCCAACATTTGTCAAGTAGTTTCCTTGAGTTATTGTGTCCAATTGGAGCACTTGTGGGTTCCAGTAGACGCCAATGCTCCAAGCCCATATGGGTTCTGCCGCAGCATTAGTGATGTTTACATCTACAGTGAAGGTGTTGTATATCGGATCAGTTCCATAGGGAAATTGGATTGTCGAATTGCTTGTGTTAAGTTGGTAGACGTTAATTGAGGTAAGCATTTGGTTGAATAGGGCGTCAACAATTTGTGTGTTGGTCACATTTAAGCTATTTCCGCTGCCGTTAGGGTATGTAAGGTATACGACGTTTTGGCTGCTGGGTACAATGTTGAGCCCGCTTTGAGCCGATTCCAACACTTGGAATGTAACAGTGGCAACCACTCCGGTACTTCCCCCTGGCTCGCAATCCATTGGGTTGCTTGCATCGAGAACACTGAGGCCATATGTGACATTTCCAACGTTGTTATCGGGTGAACGATCTCCTGAATTGGATTGGTTTGGCAGGAAGGTTCCATCCGCTGCGTTAATGCACTGCAACACCGCAGGATTCCAAGTTAATGTGAAACTGATTGAGTTAATGCCAGGATTTACACTGCCTGTGTTGTCTATTCGCACATCTACGCTAAAGGTGGAACCAACTGCCACAGTAGGAAGAGTCGAATCATTAATAGTTCCTGAAAGCACTACACTGAGTACAGGTCCGCTGCTGACTGCATGGGTAAAACTCATCGATAAAGAAAAAAAGGACACAGCTAAAATAAGAATGAGAACAAAACAAAAAAAGTTTCTGAACCCCAAATTATTTCCCCCTCAGTCTTCTGTTAATTTCGTGATTTCGCCAAAATATTTTATAACATTAAGGCGCAATGAGTTTTTACGAAGTTCACAGAGACCTCCTCCTTATCAAATGTATTGTCAGCATAGACGTTATTTTAGCTAACCAAATTATTCTATATATTGCACATAGCGATTCTTAGATGCTAAAGAGTTTTGTTCTCAAATTGTTGAATAACTCTTAAAGCAGTCAATAGTCAATTTAAAAAAGATGCAATCATTTTTCTCTTATAATCTAATTTAATCCAAGCAGGAAATTTATAACGGCTTCTTGTTTGGGTCAACTTATAACGTTGTAATTTAGCAATTGCGCGCGTGTTTAGTTTCAAAGATTTTTGAAAAAGACAATCTGAGAAACAAAGAGAACAATCCTCTCAGAAAGAAGAAGGTCGGAGAAAACGTTTTTCTTCTTCTTTTGAAAAAAAACCGATTTTTCTGTCAAACAAAGGTTACACCAAGAAGCAAATTGCAAATTGTAGGTCAAGTTAGTTACTTCCACTTCATCGAAGCTTTCAGTAGTTCTCCGATTGCTAAATACAAATTTAGTCAATTAAGTCAATTTACTATAGAAAATAGGTATTTGCAAAAAAAGAAAAAAGGATTGGTTTTTTGTTTTATGTTTTGTTTGTTTATGGTAGTACTGTTTATGCTGCTGGGATTGCGATGGTGAATGTTTGGTCGTTTTCTGGGCAGTATGGTAGGCCGTTTTGAGTTGCTGGGTTGGCGTTGAAGAGGTCTACGTGTAGGGTTGCTGTTCCAACGAAAGCGTATGATGGAAGGTTCAAGGTGATTGTAAATGCTGTGTTAATTCCTTGGGCGTTAATTGGAGTTGCAACAATTGTAGCTGTTCCATTGGCTGAACCTGAAAGGATTGGTACGTTGTTGTTGTCTGTGACGGTGTAGGTTAGGTAGTATGGTTGGGTTGTGAATGCGTTGTTAGCTATGGTTATTTGTGAGGTTGCTGCTTGGCCTCGGGCTGTTTCTGCGGGTGTTGTTACTGATGCGAAGTTCAGGATATAGTTGTATTCGAAGCTAAAGCAGTCGGTTACTTGTACTTGTGCGACATCAACGGTTGCGGTTACTGTGTATTCTCCGAAGGGCATGACAGAGCTGTTATAGTTTGGTAGGCGATAGGATGTGTCTATGATTCCGTTGTCATTGGTGTATCCTACGAATGTTGCGATTACATCACTTGGGTTGTTGTAGGCTGTTACGTAGAATGTTACCAGTTTGTCTGCTACTGTTGCTCCGTTATATCCGACGTATGCTTCTAGGCTCATGAGTTGTTGTGGTGCGTAGGTGTCTACTAAGGAAGCGGCTGGGTTTGTGTTGTTGAAGATTCCTTGGCTAATGGGAGCGAATCCTGCGTATGGGAAGGGTGCTACTACGTAAACGTCTATTTGTGCGCCTGCAGTGGTTGGGTTGGTGAATGCTGGTGATAGTATGATTGTTGTTTCGTTGCTTACGTTAACGTATGATAGGTCTGATGGGTTTGTTGCGGTTGAGACGGTTAATCCGATTGTGATATCAGCTGCTGGGGTTGGTCCTGTGAAGTTTATTGTGGCTGTGCCTTGGCCAGTAATGGTGATACCTGCTGGTACGGTCCAAGTGTATGTTGTGATTGGGAAGATTGGCGATTGTGCGTTTGGAATGTAGTCAACTCCTGGTTGAGAGTTTATTCCTGTTAAGGATAGTGGTGCTCCTGCGAGGTACATTGTTGATGCTGGAGGAGATATAACTGCAACTGGTGAGGTAGGTGCTGGTGGTGCTAGGGTGACATATTGTGCGCTGTTTAGGGTGACTGATTGGCTGTTTCCAAGGTTGTCGATCAATGTTGGATTGCCTGGGGTTAAGTTTATGCTGCTGTTGGCGTAGTTTATTACTTCGAAGGTTAAGTTGAACAGTGTGCCTGACAGTGATGTGGTTGTCTCGTTTGTCAGGTATACGTCGCTGACGCCTTGTGGGATGTCTCCGTGGACGTTGTCTATTGATCCTGCAATGAAGAGTGTTGAGCTGCCATCATATAGGCCTGGTGCGCTGTTGAGGTATGTTCCTTCAGTCACTGTTTCTAGTTGGAGTACTGCTGGGTTCCAGTTGACGCCGACATTGTATCCCCATATGGGCTCTGCTAATTGGTTGGTGATGTTGACGTCTACTGTGAAGGTGCTGCCTATTGGGTCAGTGTTTGGAGCGAATTGGATGACTGAGTTGGCTGTGCCATGTTGATATGCGCTGATTGAGGTGGTTAATTGGTTGTATATTGCGTTCTCTACGTTGGCAGTTACGTCGTGGCTATTTCCCACTGCATCTGGGTAGGTTAAGTATGCTACTCCGACGTCGCTTGGCTGGAAGTTAATGTCGCTTTGTCCTGTGGTTAGTACTTTGAAGGTTAAGGTTGTTGCAACGCCTGGTGTGTTTGTTGATTCGTCTGGTGCTCCGGATGGAACGATGATTGCGGATTCTGTGAAGACGCCGCTGCTTGTAGTGACGATAGATGTGACGTCACCTACGTTGGCACCCCAGAATGATGCGTTCTTTGTTGCGTGTCCAGTTAGTTGGAGGACTGCTGCGTTGTAGGTTATGCTGTAGCTTAAGCCGTTTATGCCTTGGCTAATGTCGCCTATGTCGTCGACGCGGATGTCTACCGTGAATGTTGAGCCGACCGCCAAGCCAGCTATCATTGTTGTCATGGTGGCGCCTGGTTGGCCATCAGGAACAACGCTGAGCACTGGCGTGGTTTGGGCTTTAACACCTGGTAAAGCCGCAAACAGCATTGGCACGACCATAAAAAGGACCAGTGCCAAAGCTATTACTGATTTGGTTTTAAATATTTTGGTTTTCATTTTTTTTGTTCTCCTTTCATGTTATCATAAAAAAAAAGAAAAGATGGGGTTTTTTTATGGTACGTATGTTGTAAAGTATGCTATGTATGTTGATACGAAGAGTTTGAGGTCGTTGAAGTTGATTTTGCCGTCAGCGTTCATGTCTGCGTATGGGTTGTATGTTCCTTGGTTGTAGTATGCGATGTAAGCAGAGACGAAGTAGGTTAAGTCGTGGAAGTTAACTTTGCCGTCTGGGATAGTTGTGGTCTGACCTGGTTGTAGACTTGAAGTTTGTACGCCTAATGCGCCGTTGAGTGTTGGTGTGCCGGCCATGTCGTCACGGTCAAGACTAATGTAGGCTTGGTCGTTAACGAAGTTGCTTGGGTTAGTGCTGTTTCCAGTTGTGCCTGGCTCCATCATGTATGCAATCCAGACTCCTGTTTCTAAGAGTGGACCAGTGGATGGGATTGTGCTAGGTGTTACTTCCCAGAGGTATCTCCATGCGAAGTATTGACCTGTGGCTGCAGTGTCTTTGTAGTTTGAGAGTGCGTAGATTACGTTGTCTCGTGTTGGCGTAACGTATGTACTCCATACTGCTGGAGTAACGACCGCTATAGTTGAGCTCGGAAGGCTCGCAGTGTTGTATGAGACGGATATGCCAATCATGCCGCCGTAGACTTGGAGGTAGCCTAAGGATATGAAGCCGATGTAGTTAGTTCCAGCGTGTACTGTGTTGTAGATGTCAATGTTTGCTTCGCAGTAAGTGTATGCTGCCATGTTCTGAGAAGCGTCAACGATACTGTTGGTTTTGTGTTCAAATTGGTAGCCGTTTGGTACTGCAAAGTAGTTGTTGAAGCAGTCGAATGTTCCTGAAGTTGGATCTCTCACTGCCCGGTTAATGGTGTTGCTTCCTTGTGGAACTGCTGTGTAGTTGGTTGGGAAGTAGTAGTTGAAGAAGTCATTCCAAGTGTTGAATGTTGTTGTCGGTAGTCCACCAATGTTAGGGCTGCCAACCACGCCATTTCCGAATAGTGCAGCGACTTCTGCAGTGTTTAGGCCTGGATTAGATGTGCCTTCTAATGTGGCGAGTTCTGTTACGAACCAGGTCATGTCAGGACTCAAAACGATTGCGACGCTGTCGATTCCGACGCCCCAAATCTGCAGGCTGGGCACCGTTGTTGAGAGCCATTCAGTGGTTTGATTGTTTGGTGGTCTAGACATTTCACCAATATCAGCTGTTCCGGCTGTCAATGCGGGGATTGCTGTTCCGCTGCCTTGACCTACGGGAGTAACTGGTGTGGTGCATGAATCTGCGCCCCAGCTGGGGTTTAGAGTGACCAAGTTGTTCCAGTATGTTTGCCATTGGCCTGCTTCTTCGTTAGCAATTGGAAGAACTGTGCTTGAGCCATAAATGGTCAATGTGTTTGAATTGACTAACTGGTTGTTTTGGAAAGGTAAGCCCGATGCATTTACAAAAGTTGCAGCTGTCGTAAGTGCTAGCAATGCTAATATCAACATAGATACTATTGTTTTTTGTTTACTATTCATTTTTTATTCTCCTTTCTAGATCTTTGAACGATTACTCGTTCAGACAATACCTTTGTGTCGAGTGAATATCTAGCTTGTCGATGTAATTTATGGTAAACAATTTAGTCTATTGATCTGGGAAGCGATAACCTGTGAGCACAGGTGTTTCTAATTAGACTATGAATTATAAATAGAAAAGCATTATCTTAGCAGTTTCCAACTTTTTAGACGCACAGAAGAAAGGAGAAAACGGGGAGGCATGAATAAAAAGCTTCTTAAAGAAAACTTGATCAAAGCAGCTTTGCTTTCTTGCGCTGTCTCTTCAATCGGCATAGTTTTCTTCATAGTGTTTTTTTTAATAATTAACGGGTACTCAACAATATTCGAGTTTATCGCTAATGGATTTAACAGCTCCCCGATATACCCGATGGTTCCTTACATGTTTGATACGTTATACCTGGCCGTTGGCGGCATAATATTAGGAGTAGCTATCGGAATTCCCTGCGCAATATACTTGGCGGAGTTTGCTGATAAAAGAATAAGAAACATCATAAAACCAACCCTAGAAGTCTTAAACGGATTTCCATCAGTCATCATCGGTTTTTTAGGTTTCATCATTTTATGTGCTAACTTAAGTGTCTTCGGAATCGTGAATGCGGAAAAATGCACTTTAGTTGGCTGGATAGTTCTTGGAATAATGTCGTTACCACTAATTACAAGCGTTTCAGAAGATTCTTTAAGAGCAGTACCCGGAGATTTAAGAGAAGCATCTCTAGGAATGGGAGCAACAAAATGGCAGACGACAACTCGAGTCCTAATGTCAAGCGCATCGTCTGGAATAATCACGTCAATTGTTCTAGCCTTCGCAAATGCCATAGGAGAAACAATGGCCGTAATATGGGTAATCGGCCAAATTACTCCACCGTCAATTAACCTCAGTCCATTTGTCCAAACCAACTCCCTCACCGCATGGATCGCGACGAGAGCTACACAAGACACTTTCGAACCCGGAAGCTCGATTTACAGTCTAGTTTTCGGGGGCGCAATTATTCTCTTCATCATGTGTGCACTTACCAATTTGGTAATAAGAACTCTCACAGCAAGCAGAAACAAAACAAAAGGATAGTTATCCCCAAGGAAATGGTACGCAAATGAATTACAACTTAAAAAAAGAAACAACGAAACTATGGGGATATTTAAAGAAAAGGAAAAAGGAAAACCTTGTAGCAGGTGCCCTGCTATTTGCTGCAGGAGTAGCTGTGGCTTTGCCCGGTGCAATTCACCTTATTAATTCTATCCAAATAGAGGGCTTCGGTCAAACAACTATTGATAGATTAGTTGCTGACACAACATACTCGCTGCTGATAATGGGGCCAGCATTAATTTTATTTGCCACAGGTTACCTTCTTTTGGAAGGGCATTCGTATGGATGGAAATTGTCAATATTGTCCAGCGTGACAGCGCTATTATTGGCAGTCTCAGGAAATTTAAATATCGAATTTGCCCTAATTATTACTGTTTTATCCGCTGTAGCAGCTGCAATTGAAATCAACAAAAGAAGAAATACCTCAGTTAAATCAAAAGACCTGCCAATAGTTACAGAAAACTTGGCAAAATTCGGTTTAAGGTTATCGGGATTAATTTGTGCAGGCATCTTGATAGGTATGATCACCTACTTAGCAGTGAGAGCATCACCTTATCTTTCTTGGACATTTTTCACAAGTTCAAATTGGGGATTTACCTGGACCACTAAAGTAATCGAAGGCGTAAACAAAGGTTCCATTGGGGGATTACTGCCGTATGCAATAGGTTCCTTACTTCTTGCGGGTTTTTGTGAATTTATAGCTATACCACTAGGTTTAGGAGCCGCTATATACCTTTCAGAATACGCAAGTCAAAATAAATTTACGATCACTATCCGATATTTTGTCGAAACTCTGGCTGGAGTTCCATCAGTTGTGATTGGTTTAGTAGGAGCGGCAGTTTTTGTCATATTTCTACATTGGGGATTTACTTTGATAGGAGGATCAATATCGTTGGCATTCATGATTCTACCATGGAACATTCGAATAGCGGAAGAATCAATTCGATCCGTACCAGGCTCTTATCGAGAAGCCTCCTTTGCACTTGGAGCAACAAAATGGCAGACGACACGACACGCAGTACTTTTTGCTGCGTTACCTGGAATAATAACTGGAATTTTGTTGGGCTTCGGATCAGCTATCGGAGAAACAATAGTTGTAGCATTAACCGCCAGCTGGACCCCAGTAGGGAACGTTAGCCAAGCGGGAGTAATAGGTGATAACGGAAAAGCCACGATTTTGCCACCATTAAGCCAACTGTTTGGTTTACATACGCAAATTCCAAACTTGCCTGTATTCATTTGGCAGGCACCAAGTTTAATGATCTTTGGCGCCGGGCCTCCTAATACGAACGCCGCTTTTTTGCAATACGGTGTAGTATGCGCGGCTGCATTCTATCTTGTTTTGATATATTTAGCAATCTGCATTGTTGCGTTAATTGCAAGAAACTATTTAACTAAGAAAATCACGGGGCAATAAGTGTAAAAAGATGAGAAGACAGAAGAATTCAAAGGCGTGCTACCGGATTTTAAACGTTCTCCTAATTTTAATTCTTTCACTTGCAATAACTCAAACATTAAACGTGGCCCACGCTCAAAATAACACATCAAACAACCAATGGGCAATGAGCCTTACCGCAGAAAATAACAAAAACAACGTAACCACAACCTTTGCACCCTTCGACCAAATTCAACTCCTAGCAACGGTAACTTACGGCAATGCATCCCAACCGGACATCTTAGTTTACTTTAACGTAACTGGCCCCCAAAATTCTAATTCCCAAACTGCCATCACCAGAATAGAAACAACAAACACCACTGGGGAAGCAGGTTTTTCATTCCGTCTTCCAATTGCAAGCGAAAATGAAAGCTTACTGGTTGGCACTTGGCAAGCCATAGCAACCATACAAACAACCAACGGCATTATTCAGAAAAGTCTAAACTTTACAGCTCAATGGGACCTTGAAACTACTGCCATCAACCTCGCAAATTCACAAGGCCAAAACGATACCGTCTTTTCCCCCAGCGACTTTGTTTCAATTAACGCAACAATAAACAATCCAGGACAAGCCCAAACAGCAAACGTTACTTTCAGCTTGCAAGATTCTACGGGTCAAATAATTAACCAAACAGAAATTCAAAACAGCCAAATAGCAAACTCCAATCAAACTCAGTTATCAACCATCCTCCAAATTCCCGACAACGCAACCGCAGGCCAAGCCGAAATCAGCGTAGCAATAAACTCAGGAACCTATGCCGGCATAAACATACCAATGGCAGAAAACCAAACCGCAACTTTCACAATTGCCAGTAGTGATGGAACTACCAATCCCACTCCTACACCCACTTCCTCATCGACACCCACGCCTTCGTCTTCTTCAACGCCAACATCTGGACCTACCCCAACGCCTAACAGTGTGGAAAATACCGTAAGCCTCTTCTCATGGCTCCTAATAGCAACAGGAATCTTTACATTCACAATTCTCACGTTGTTCTTGAGAAGAAATCACTCTACAAATACCGATGAAACACCCACCACTCAATCTTCAACAGCCTCAACACTTAACCCAGAAACATCCACTCCAGAAAATGGTCAGTCAGCAACGCCAGTGCTTATTTCGTCAACGGTACCTCAAGAAACCACTCAACAACCAGCGCTGCAATTAAATGCCCCAACTCCAAAAATAGCCCAAGAAAAAGTAATGGAAGCGACAATTATGTCGAAAACAAACCTAAAAGAAATAATGGAACCTCAATCCAAATTCGCAGCCACTATAGAAGTAGGTAAACCCGATTTAGAACCTGCCTCAGCTCAGGAGCCGACAGCTGATGAAACTTTGGCTCATTTAAACCGCGTTTCAAGTGCCGCGAAAAGAATCCACGCTATAAAAACCGCGCTTAAGTCTAAGAGAGAGCAACTTGCCCAAGACCTGATAGAACTAAATAAACTGGTGGATGAGAGAGAGAGAACACTTGAAAACTACTTCGGATCGGTTCGTGAAGAAATGGAAAATGCAAAGACGAAATTAATTGATATCGAAGACACATCAGATCTTATTGCTAAACCTAATTTGGCAGGCGATCTACCTCAAGAACCAACGTTACAGGCAATTATAGCTTACAGAAACCGAATCGCAGACAACGAAAAAATAATCCAAGCATTAAGTACAGCGCTTAAACTGGAAAAGGAACAGTTTGACCGACTGCTAATAGAATTCAACAGACATATTGAAGAACGCCAAGAAACACTCAAAAACTATTTCGGTATGCTGAGCCAAGAAATTGAAAAACTGCAGACCTATTTAAGCAATGAAGAGTAACATCCAAAGCATCCAAGTGCAATCTGCCATCTTAAATAACGGGTGAAGAAATGGGGATAACCATTTGATTAAGGCATTATTTTTTTTTTTAACTCCTCACAACTCGTGGATGTCCCAAAAAAAGCTTTTATCTGGCAACCAGCGAATAGAGAATTTCCGCCAAATTTACCATGTCTGGATACTGGGGGCTCCTTATAACTGAAGGCTCCTGCATCATCGATTTAGCTTCATTGTACAAATTCTTTGCACGAGTCTTATCATCTTCCAATCCTCGAGTGCCAAAAGCGATTCCGAGCAAAATAAGGGAAAACGTGAATTGAACCGTGAAATCGTTTTCGACTAATTCCCTTCGCAATTTCAAAGCTTCTTTGTAGAACTCGATCGCTTGGTCAAGCAAACCCTTGCTGTAATATGCGTTGGCAAGGTTGCTGAGCAAATTGGCAAGTTTTGGTTTGAAACTTGCATCAATTTCAACTAATTCACGCCGTATCTGCAAAGCTTCCCTAAATTTTTCGATGGCTTCATCGAAAAACCCCTTGCCACGATACGCGAGGCCGAGGTTGCTAAGGGCGTTGGCAAGTTTTGTTTTGGATCCTGAGTCTGCATCAACTAGTTCTCGCCGAATCTTTAGAGCTTCTTTATAGTATTCGATAGCTTGGTCAATCATTCCTCCACTATGGTAGGCGTTGGCAAGGTTGTTTATTGCGTTGGCTAGCTTTGGTTTGAAGTTTGGGTCTATTTCGGCTAATGTTCGGCGTATCTTTAGTGCTTCTTTGTAGTGTTCGATGGCTTGGTCAAGCATGCTTTATCCCGCTGTAAATGGCGCGCAATTTCATATTGAAGTACCTGCAGATATGTTGCGAATAAAAATTTTTTGTCTTTAACGACTGCTCAAAGTCAAAGCTGTTTCCAAGAAGATAGCCTCGCTGAATCCAAAAAACAGAAGCTGCGAAGCTGAAAGGTAAAAACTGTGCAATGTCATCTGAAAGAACCTTGTTTCCACTAGCCTCATTGACGCCTCTATGAAACGTCAGCCGAGCCACTAGTATTCACTCCAATTGTACAACAATAGGCGATTCACAATTAGAGCCTTCTGAACTTAGAATCTATATTTCCCAAATGTGCACTTCAAAAAAAATTCCAAAATCAGATGTGCGAGAAGTGTTAAGGAGACTTCCAAACTTCCAAGCCAGGAAAAATATACCGTTTTAGGATGGTTCTCAATTTAGAAATATGTTTGCTTTTGAAATAAGCGTTTTATAAAAAATAACCTTTATCCGCTTGGGTAAATCGAGATGTTGGAGAAGGATTCGAGCTGGTCAAATCTAAAAAGTACAGTTGAGAAACTGAGATATTTAGAAGCGGAAAGAAAAAGCCTTCTAATTGAAATTGATGAGCTTAAGAAACAGGCAGAAGTAAAAACAGCTGTTTTGGAAAATGAGGTTTTTTCTGCTCAATCGAAACTATTGGGAGCTTTGGAATCTATGGAAATTCTAGATAAGAAAATTGCTAAGGCTATGAAAAAGATCAAGAGGCAGAAACGTCTCTCAAGCGAAGAATTTATCAAAGTTTACGATTCTCTTTGGAAGGAGGGGCCTTCTGTAAGATTTCCGAGTCCTGATTCTTGGGAGCGTGCACGCGACTTCGTTTTCTAACTCTGCCAAATCAGCAGTGATCTTTCTACAAATTATTGATTATTCCACGGATACTTTTCCATGCGGCGATGCCTTAGGGTTACGATTGAGTGTAATCTTTCGCGTAATGTGCCATCATTAGACGGAGCGAGTTTAACGCCAAGTTTTATTAAAACTCAAGTTGCAATAAAAAAGGAGACTGATTGAATTTGGGATGCATCGAATTTGGATATATGTTTATTTTTGAAACAAGTGATTTATTAAGAAAGAAGATTTATAATTGTTGTCGGGGCATGTAGAAATGGAAGAAATTGACGAGCATTTAAAGAACCTCAAAGATTCAGTGGAGAAAATAAGAAATTTGGAATCTGAAAATTCCAAAGATAAGGCTGAAAAACCAAGAAATATGCAATGTGAAAGCTCTCAAGAAATGTTTGAAAAGCCAAGGTCTCCTCAGAATCAAAGTTTCAAAGATATGATACAAAAACTAAGAAATTTACAGGCAGAAAGAAAAAGTCTTATAACTGAAATAGATGAACTTAAAGAGTTGGCTGCAGCGAAAGCTACCGATTTAGAAAACGAAGTTGCGGCACTACGCGATGAAATCAAATCACTAAAAATCTTAATGAATATGTCAGAACCAGACCCCGAAAAAAGGACAGCCCCTGCATTCAAAGGAAATCATAGATAACGCCCATTTTTTGGGTTTCTAAACCACTAAAATGTTATCCCCAAACCCAAACTGACTAACACACTAATGCCCGCTTAACGGGAAGAACAGAAACTGCTCATAAAACCATCAGGGAAACAAGCAAGCATCAAGGCAAACCCGTATTTCCATTCGTTTTTCCAGTTTGCTATTGCGTTGTAAAGAGAGGAAAGGGTTCTTTCCAGCCTTTTTCTATTAAAGATTTCTTGACTAAGCCTAAAAACTTTTCAGTTGAGCCCTCATTCGGTCAGCGTTTTCCTATGGCCGACAGTTGCAATGGCGTTGAAATATTTGAACATCAACCTAAAATTTTAGGCCTGACTAGCACACTGAACCCTAAAAGACCTGTCACTGTGCTGCGCTGCACCAAAAGAAACCAACCGCTACTGACATGGCCTGAGCGGATTTTCATTAATGCGATTGCAAAAGTTTTAAGTTCATAACAAACTTATTTACAGTCAGAAGGGAGCGGAAAATGAGTAAGCTAAAAGATATCGTTGAAACTATAAAGGACTTAGAACAGGAGAAGAAAAATCTTTTAGTTGAAATCTATCAACTCGAAGAAATGGCTGATGCGAAAGCCACTGCTTTAGAAAGTGAAGTTGCTGCGCTAAAAGATGAAGTAATAGCCCTAAAAAATCTGATGGATAAGTCGGAAAATGGCGTTGGCCAAAGATCCAAAATAACTACGACAACAAAACGTTCAGACACATTTTATACCAAATAATCTCTCGCATTAGAAAAGATTTGGATTCTTCAATTGACTTTCCAATTATGTCTCAAGATTACCTCAGATATGGTGAGTCATCCAATTAATAACTGGGCACAAGGAATAGATTTTAGCCTCCTCAGCATGTTCTCAGGTAAACGAAAACACTTTGCCAAAGAGATACGAACATTAAAGGCCAGCAACAACAAGATGACGAAAACCAAGTCTTTCCGCATCTCAACTTAATCTTTTTTAAAAAAAAAACAATTGTTCGCAAAGAACATAGAAAGCTAATGAAACCAGAAATCGTTACTTAAGTTGTGAGAATATAAAGCAGCTCTATATAGAATAAATATTATTCAAGGGAAGAGTAATTAACAAAGCTTCATGTTCTAAGCGCGATGCTTTGAGGAAGGGAAAAGCTGTTTGAGAAAAAATAGGAAAAAACACCCTACTAAATTTTTCACAAAAATTGTCGTTGTACTTTTATCGGCAATCATCGTTGTGGCAGCGGTATTGGGCTTTTTGTTGGTTCGCGCAGCGCCGTCTGCGGCGAAAGCGACTCAATCATTAACCCCAACGAGTTTTCCTGCTGGTTCAGCAGGGGGAAACGCATTAGTCACTTATGACCCCGGTTCATCGGGATCAACAAAAAGCGTAGCCGACCAGATTGCGAGCAACCTACAGGCACAAGGATACTTCGTCGATTTAGCGGGTATAGACAGCAAAACGACAAATGGCAACCTAACTCAATACCAAGTTATAGTGGTTGGAGGCCCCCTAGAAGATGGAAAAGCATCAAGTTCAGTCCAATCATTCCTAGAAAACCTCACACCCGCTAACGGAACACAAATAGGTGTTTTTGGAGTTGGCACTTCGAACACGTCAAATGACCAAATAGCACCATTACCCGCAGGAAGCAGCTTACTAATCAAAGAAACTCTTGAAATAAATGCAAAGCAAGACAAAGCAGAAAGCGCGGAATTCGTAACTCAACTACTTAGTTAAGAAAGCTAATTACTGCCGGAGTTTGAAACATATAAACATTAAGCAAATAGTTGGGTTTCGGCTAATTTTTTTTAATTTCAATATTTGCTTGTGTACTTAATTTTCTGCGAAGGCGCCTAGCTAACTCAAAAATGAAGTAAACACTCAAGAACTTTTTCTCTAAAGTTTTTGAGCTTTTTAAATCGGCAAAGAGAAACTGCCAAACTAAGGGGATTTTTTTGGCTCGCAGGTTATCCTGAAGTTATGGTAATTTGCTGGGGAACGGTTTGCATTCCAAGCGCTTCACCGACGATATAGTAGGTTCCGGGCGATACCGGAAATTCAGGACAAGAAGCCGAAGGTGCTAATGGCGAAGCCACTGGTGAGTAATACTGGTTGGAGGTTTGGTCCCATTCAAACTCGTTGGATAAAGTTGCGCCTGGCGTCAAGGAATATATTTCAGCCCACATCGGATATGCTCTTTCGAATGAATATCGGTAGATTATTCCTGTAGCGTTGTAAACTATGAAGTCAAAGGTCGAAGGCATGTAGGTAAAAGTTATTGTTTTGTCGGTTAGGTTGATTATGTTTATTGTAAAGTTGACTGGTTCGCCTTGAGTGTACGTGGTCTGTTCGAAAGTGGTTGTAACCGCTAACCCGCAGTGCCCAAACGGCGTTGGATTACTATAGAACGAAATATAATCGGCGACAAAGAGCTGTAAGTCCAAAAAGTCTATTTTTCCGTCATGGTTCAAGTCCGCAATAGGATAGTATGAACTTCCTCCAGTTTCGGTATAATTTATGTAAGCGCTAACAAAGCAAGTTAGGTCTGAAAAGTCAACTGCACAGTGACCGATCATATCGCCGGCGCAAGAAACTAGTAGAGTGCTTCCGGTGCAATTGCTATAAGCCACATTTGCTTCACCTGTAACTGACCAAGCACTCGCACTCAAAGTATAATTGCCCAAAGCGAAGTCTGTCGTATTCCATAAGAATGAAACCAGCGATGAACTGCTACCGGCTAACGCAACCGGCTGCGTGTTTAGAGGAACGCCGTTACCGTAGAAGGTAAGGTTAAAGTTGGCGGGAAGCGACCCCAAATTTTCTACACCAGCTTGCAGGTTTGCTTGCATTCCTTGGTCCACAAAAATTTGTGAGCAAGTGACGTTGTCAACAACTATATCAGAAGAGGAACCATTTGAATCGCCTTGAGTATCTGCTTTGGCGATGCTCGACATTCCATTAAAAGTTGAAAACATCATGCCTATTAAGAAAAAAATTAAAAGTCCTGCAAAAGCTGTTTTCTTATTCATTGTCCTTCTCCACTATCTAAATGAATATGAAGATATATGATATTTGCCCTCGTAAAAAATAGGGATACAAATAGTTCCCACTAAAACTATTTAGTACCTTGCAGATTAAAAAGGGAATGTTAAGCCAGAAATAACATTACAAACTGCCCTAAAAAACTGCAAAAAAAACAATGTTTAAGATATAAAACTGTGTTCTATTTTGTTGAAAAAGTTTAAGGTACGTATGTTGTGTAGTATGTTATGTATTCTGATACGAAGAGTTTGAGGTCGTTGAAGTTGATTTTGCCGTCAGCATTCATGTCTGCATATGGATTGTATAGTCCTCGGTCGTAGTATGCGATGTATGCGGAGACGAAGTATGTTAAGTCTTGGAAGTTAACTTTGCCGTCGGGAATAGACTGAGTCTGAGTTGCAGCTAAACCTTGACCGATACCGTGTGGTTGCAGGGCACCGTCAATTACTGTTCCGCCAGCTATGTCGTCACGGTCAAGCTCGATGTATCCTTGGTCGTTGACAAAGTCGCTTGTGCCGCCTTGGGTGGTGTTTCCTTCCTTCATGTATGCAATCCAGACTCCTGTTTCTAACAGTGGACCCCAAGTAGGAATAGTGCTTGGAGTAACTTCCCAAAGATATGTCCATGCAAAGTATTGACCGGTAGCTGCAGTGTCTTTGTAGTCTGAAAGTGCATAGATAACGTTGTCCCGTGTTGGTGCAACGTATGGCCCCCAGACTGCTGGTGTAACAACAGAGATAGTTGAGCTTGGAAGATTAGCGATGTTGTATGAAACGTTAAGGCCGATCATATGTCCGTACACTTGGAAGTACCCTAAGGATATAAAACCAATATAGTTAGGTCCCCCTATTGTGTTGTACATGTTAATGTCTTCTTGGCAGTAGGTATACGGTGCCATGTTCTGTGAACCATCAACTGTGCCGTTGGCATTATGCTCAAATTGGAAACCGTTTGGTACGGCAAAGTAATTGTTGAAACAGTCGAAAGTTCCAGATGTTGGATCCATAACCGCACGGTTAATGTCAGCATCTCCTTGTGGGTGAACAGCCGAAAAACCATTTGCAGTTAAAAAGTCATTCCAAGTAGTATATTGTGCTCCGGTAGTTGGATTTGATGCAAATAGGTTTGCAACTTGCAATGTAGTCAAATTAGTTGGGAACCAATTCATGTAAGCACTCAAAACGATCGCGATACTATCGATGCCGACTGCCCATAGCTGCATGCCACTCATTGATGGTGCGAGCCACTCGTTGGTTGCGTTGTACGGTGGTCTTGACATTTCTCCGATGTCAGCTATGCCGGCGGACAATTCAGGGATTGCTGTGCCACTGCCTAGACCTACTGGAAGAACAGGCGAAGTACATTGCGAAGCTCCCCAATTTGGGTTTAGAGATACCAAGTTATTCCAGTATGGTTGCCATAGACCTGCTTCTTCGTTGGCAATTGGAAGAACTGTGCTTGAACCAGCTATGGTCAATGTGCGTGAATTGATTAAATAACGCTGTGAAAAGAATGCTTCTATGGCGCCATTTCCTGAACCGGCAACAGTTGTAGTTGAAGAGTTGGATGCTAAAACTGCGCCGCCTGCAGTTACCCAATAGAGAAATTGATACCCTGAGTTGGGAAATGCGGCTATAGGCATTGGAGCTAAACTGTATATTCCCGATGCCAAGCTTACTGTTCCAGCTGAAGCGCCGTTTGAAGATATAATTAGTTGCCATGAAGGATTAATTGTTAAAGTTGTGTTTATAACTGAAGGGGGATTGTTTGAGTCTCCACTGTAAGATGCTGTAACTGTTACTGTTCCTGCGTTTGTGTCTGTATAAGTTGTTGTTGAAAATCCTGAGGCAAGTTCGGTTGTATCGGAATTGAAGCTGCCTGTGCTGCTGTTTGTGCTCCAAGTTATTGTTCCTGTTGGATTAGAACCATACACTATGGCTGTGCAAGTTACTGCAGAGTTGGCGAGTGCGGGATTGGGAGCGCAGGATACAATAGTACCCGTCTGCTCAAAGAATGCAGCGATGCAGCCGACATAATAATCTGAGCCACCCGCGATGGCTCCAGAGTCAGCTGGACCAGCAGAGTTTGCAAAATATTGAAGGTAAGCTAAACTTCCTTCCTGAAATTGACTACCATCAAATAAAGTAAAGGAGTTCTTAGCTGGAGTAGTTTGACCATAGTTTGCCATCTCTACTGCCCCTATCCATAATTCATTTGCAGACCTTGTAGTTTCGATAGTTCCCGTGTCGCTTTGATTTACTGGCCCGCCTTGAGCAGTAGCTGTTGCGTCTAAGAAATTGCTTGTTGCTATTCCTGAATATTCACAAATATCTGCTTCTGCTCCCCTGTTTTCTGTATCAAAAAATGTGATGGTAATGTTCTTAGAAGCGCCTTGTGCTACAACTCCAGCCCATATTTCAGCATCGCTGCCCTGGCTGAAAGAGTTGTTGTATGTTTGCCGTGTCCAATTTACGCCATCTTCTGTTATATAAGCGACTGAAGGTGCATTTACCGAGTTTCTTGCGCCTATTGACGCAATTAATATGTCTCCAGATTGAGGAGAGGAATCTAAAGTTACATAAAGACGATTTAGAGTTGAAGTACCACGGAATGGACCCTGTACGAGCGCTACTTGAGTTTCACCTTGAGCCTTGCCGAAATGAACTGTTGTAAGTACAATTGTGGAACTAACTATTAGCGCTATCAAGAAAATGCCTAAAGTTGTTTTGTTCAATTAACTTTCTCCTTTCGATCAAGCACAAAAAACATTGAAGAAAGACGTATTTAGCATCTTTCGCTATAGAAACGGTGAAACAAGCGGCAACTACAAGCTCTATTTAGATGCTTGAGAGCATTGTTTCCACGCTTAACGGTTTTTTGTGAATAGTAGCGAAGTATTATTGCCCTACTGTTATGTTTGCGTTGATGGCGGTGCTGCCGATTGGATTGCCAATTTGTGGTGGTGGCAAATTTTGGGAGGGTTGCGAGTTTAATAGGGTTGTTTGGTTGAATGTGATTTGGGAAGTGCCAAGAGATAGAACAGTAAAAGTTAAAGTGGCAATGACTCCGCTGCCGTTGACACTGTTTATGGAAAGTAAAGTATCGGACATGTCAGGAATGTAACCTTTGCTAAATGCTTGAGTCGAACCAGAAGTCCATATGAAGATTGTTTGTCCTGCTTGCTGGAGAAATGGGCCTTCAGTCACCTGCGTCAAATTCAGCATCGCTGGATTAAATGTAAGGTTAGCGATGTCCCATGACCAGAGATCCTGCACATTACTAACTGTAATGTTGATTTGAATAGTGTTCCCGACATGAGCTGAAGAAAACTGCTGGGTAGCAGAGTCAACGCTAATGAGTGCTTCGCTGTAATAAGTCGTGTAATCTTCGACGAAAAGTTGGATGTCTGTGAAGTCTATTTTGCCGTCATGATTTAGGTCGCAAGCTGGGTTAAGTGTGCCATACTGATTGTACTGAATGTAAGCACAAACAAAGTAGATAATGTCCCTAAAGTTTACTGCGCCGTCGTGGTAAAAGTCGATTGGACTTTGATTTGAAGTGGGAGCGGGGGTTGGACTTGGGGAAGGCGAAGGAGTTGAGGTTTGTGATGGGCTGGGGGTCGGTTGCGGGGTTTGATTATATGCTGGTGCCTCAGGATTTGATGCAGTTAAGAAAGGAGCAAATGTAACTGTTCCTAAGTTAAAATCATCTTTGTAATCATAAATTGCCTGGTTTATTGCTGATGCGTCAGTTGTTCCCCACCAGTTGTATGTGGCATTTACGTTGTTTGAAACCGCTAATTTAACATTATAATTGTTTCCGTATATGTTATTGTAAATAACGGTTGGAGAGGGTGCTCCTAAATCCTCTGCCACATAAATTCCATCTGTGTTTCCTGTTATGGTGTTGTTTTGAATTATTGGGTTGCCAGGATATGACCCTTGCCAAGCCAAAATTTCAATACCATTACCGTTGTTAATTATCAAGTTGTTTTCTATAAGCGAGGTTGTGTTGAGCCACGCATTTGGGTTAGAGGGATCCCAAAACTGCGTAAATGCTTCAACTCCTGTACTGCACCCCTCTATAGCATTGTAAACGACGGTTGCGTTTGCATATAACTCAATTCCTTGCCCCGAAATTGTGTTACCAGTAATTATTGCGTCTCCAAATGCGGATACTCCATCGGTGATTGTATTGTTGGAAATTGTTGTTTCAGCATTTGCCTGCACTCCAGAGTTTATTTCATTATTGATTATTTCTGCTGAACAGTTAACATCTAAATATGAATCCAAAACTGAGTAATCAATAATGCATCCAGTGTCAGTGGATTCATCCCAACCGTTACTTGTCGGGGCAAAACTGATGCTTCCGCCGTTGAAATAAATTTGGTTGCTGCTATTACCGATTGCTTGCAGCGTCCCATTAATCTCTATGTAAAAGTTATTAATGTTTACAGTAGTTCCTGGCTGAATAGTTAAAGTCACATTATTGTTTACAAGCAGATTGCCAGTCAAGTTGTATGGACTGTTTTCTTGCGTCCACATGGTGTCTGAAGTGATTACGCCATTAACGTTTGTACCGCTTTCAAATTGAGCGGTGGATAAATTAGCAATGCTAAATAGAACTATCGAACTAACCATTACGACGATCAAAAATATACCTAAACGCGATTTATTCATCCGCTCGGCCTTCTTTAAGCACAAGAGAACGTTGCAACTAAGATGTATTTAACACCTCCCGTAATAGAAATCGGTTAAGCAATTGGCAACTACAGACTCTATTTAGATGGATCACCTCTTTGACTTCTTTTTGAGTAGCAAAAAAGCGATTATGCGATTGACAATAGTGATGAAGATGATTGCATTTAAAAGCAGATTCTCTGAGGCAAAAGGCTTTGCACTATCTGCCGGAGCCGAACACCTTGTAATCGCTTACGAAAAGCTTGAGATGTGAGATTAGAGTTTTCCATCATGGTTCAAGTACTACGCTATGGCATCAACATGAATCTTTTTATCAAATATGCCCAATTTTTGAGTTACATTGTACTTCCAAATGCGACGTAATATGTCACGAAGAGTTGCAAGTCAAGAAAGTTAATTCGTCCATCGTGATTTAAGTCGCAAGCTGGATTTAAAACTCCATTTTGGTTAAAGTTTATGTAGGCAACTACGAAGTATGCAAGGTCGTGAAAGTTCACTCTGCCATTGAAGTAAAAGTCTAACGGGTAAAACACCGATAGTTGAGCTATCCCCTGCAGGCCAGAATAAGCAGCCGTAACCGTCCATGTTCCTAGGTTTGCTGAAGTATAATAATTGTTGGCTGACCAAGAGCCTGCAGCGGCAGGATCAATGCTGAAAACTGCGGAATTTGTTGTGTCCCAACTGTTTCCGTAAGAATCAAAAGCGGTGGCATTAAAGACTTGTGAGCAACCAGATGTCAAATTTGTAGATTCAGGGAGAACAGTTAGGCTGTTGATAGGCCCGTGTGTAACGGATAAGGATGCATAGTCTGAAACGCCGTCAACGGTAGCTTTTACATGCCAGGTTCCCGCTAGTGCAGAAGTATAGACACTGTCCAGCCAAGAGCCGCCCGCACCAGCATCAATGGTGTAAACTGTTGAGTTAGTGGCATCCCAGACATTACCATAAAGGTCCGACGCTGAAACGTTATAAGATTGACTTGAACCGGCTGTTAAAGAGGAGATTTTTGGAGAAATCGTCATGCTAACGGCTGAATTGTGATTAACGGTCAGTAACGTGGAGTTCGTTAAACTTCCTAGCACTCCTGTCACGTTCCAAAGTCCTGTTTTAAAAGCGGTATAGGAGTTGTTATTCCAAGAACCACCTGCACCGGAACCAATGCTTAAAGCGGTTGAAGCGCTGACATCCCAAGCGTTACCGTAAACGTCATATGCAGAGGTGGTGAAGGCTTGGGTTTGTCCAGCAAGAATTTCGGCGTTTTGCGGTGATAGAGCAATCGTGGCAATTGAAGCGTGATCTACATTCAACTGACTTGCAGCTGACAAGCTTCCCAGTGAAGCAGTAACAGTCCAACTGCCCGCTTTCGCAGAAGAGTACATGTTTCCTGACCAAGCGCCGCCGGCACCGCTGCTTATGCTCCAGTTTACCCAAGAAGTGATATCTACGTTGTTTCCGCTTGCATCCGTAGAATTTGCAGTGTAACTTACAAGGTTTCCAGCTGTCACTGAGTTAATGGACGGAGTTACAGTTATGCTTGAAAATGAATGGATGTAAAAATTCACCATCTGAAAATCTATGGGCCCCGTCGATGGATCCTCAAGAACTACAGTGGCAGTCGCTGTCCCGACAAAAGCATAACTCGGTATTACATTGCTGATTACTTGAATTCTATTGTTTTGGCCCGGATTAACAGAAAAAATTGTCGAGGTCAAATCTCCAATCGGCACGCTGCAATTGTCAACCATGCTTAGAGTTATTTGACCCAAAGCAACTGATGACCCATCGTTTGCAACCGTAACGTTAAATCCGACGACATCGAATCCTCTGCGAAAATAGAAACAGCTTTGACCATTGCCGCACACCGTTTGAACGTTAACAATCCTAAGCGGGGATGAATCTGCTCTTACAAGTGAAGAGGGAGTGTATATGCATAAAGATAAAGTGACAATGATCAAGAGAAATGTTGTGATCTTCTTTGAGGTTAAGTGAGCCATAATTTTTATTTATATTAGATGGCTTACCTTAAAGATTGTTTCTTCATATATTATATACGACTCTGTCGCATCCATAGTTCTACGAGCACCCAGAGAAAAAAAATAGTAAGATTCAACCGAAAATATCTTCCTAATTCCTTGATTTATGACAAACCGCGGCACATCTACAACTTAGGGTGTCGGGATTGGAGCGATTTTTTTTCAGCTATTGGTTTGCTCTTTCGAGAAGTTTGCTGATTAACGCGATGTCTTCTTGGATAGTGTCCACATGTCGGCAACGTGCCAAAAGCGTTCTGTAACCATCGAGCTTTTCGCCTTTTTTAAGATACCTTTTGACTATGTGTCTTTCGCTGCCGGTCAGGATATAATTTCTCACTATGTTCCCCCTCAAGAAACCGTTGGTCCACATACATACTATGTCCACGTCGAGGGGGTAGAAGAGGAACAAACGCCTCAAAACGTTACATGGAATTCCCAACCATCAACAATACAGGTGTATACTGAAGCTGAGGCAACATATGTTCAGCTGCTACCCCAAGTTACAAACAAAATAGCTGAAGCCCAAAAAGCCAATTATCAAAACGCCGACGCAAAATCACTCCTTCAAAACGCCACGGAAGAGTATAACCAGGCAACTTCGTTAGCTAACCAGAGTCAATGGCAAGCGGCAACAACAGATTTACAGAACGCTTCTAACTTACTTGACAATGCGTCTGAAAAAGAGCAAACATTTGTCTCCCAACAAACTTTCATAGAAGAAGCTTTAGCCACGATCTCTACGGTAATAATAACTTCAACAATAGTGGTAATTTTAGTTAAAAGGAGAAAAAACAGACAGCAAGGGCAAATAACATCAGAGCAATTCACCTGAAAGATAATAATATACATAAAAGTGCATCGCTGTGATAATTAAGACTGCTTAGAAACTTTTTTAACTTTTATTCACGGATATTTTGTCATTTTCCGTAAGAATAGAGTTTTTTAATACAAAAAAGAAAAAAGAGATATTTTGGGGTTATTTTGGTTTTACGAAGCTGAAAACTCGATGTATGCGCTAACGAACAGTTGTATGTCTTGGAAGTTGATTCTGCCGTCATTGTTGTAGTCTGCCGCGGAATTATAGATGCCATTAGTGTTAAAAGCGATGTAGTCCTGAACGAATAGCATTAAGTCTGAGAAGTTTACTTTGAAGTCTCCATTAAGGTCGCCTAAGTAAGTTACTCCTGTTGTTCCAGTGGCTGTGATTACGGGAGAGCCCGTTAGGATTGTAGTTGTCACTGTTACAGTGTAAGTGTAGTTACCGATGGCTAATGTACTGGTGTTAAAGTAGCAGGGAACTGCTTCAGTTTGTAATGCATTCAGAGTGACTGTTGTGTTAAAGACTGAGGTTGCATTCATTGTCACTTGGATATCTGCTGTTTCCTGAACTGTGTCCGGGTTGGTTAAAGTAACATTTATCGGCATCGTGAAACCCGTTTGAGTTGCTATAGATGGAACTTGCACGCTGTCAATTTGGACTGGAGTTGACGGTTGAGGTTGAGTTATAGTGACTGTTTGAGTTGTAGTCATCGTGGCTGGTGACAGATTTAATCCAACTGTGGTGACATATGCAGTGATTGTATATGTTCCAGCTGGAAAACTAGAGAAATCCAAGCCGCTGAAGCTACTTGTGGCAGAAGCAGAGGCACCTATGCTTGTGCTCATCCAAGCCAGCCAAGTTGAACCAGTGGTCAGAGTGATGTTTAGCAGCTCTACATAAGGATTATCATTTTGCAAATCAACAGTTACACCAACGTTTTGTAGCGAGGAATCTCCGACTGGCGCCGTGACTGGTGTTAACGAGACGCTGGTTATTCCAACATTTACTTGCGGAGGTTGATAGAAGTCAGCTGTAATAGTGCCGTAATCCCAGATTTCTGCAATGGTACTTGTTGCGCTTGAGTCATCTATACTGTTTCCGGCTCCATTAGGATCGGTTATTGTCCAGCCTTCGAAGACTTGATTTGGATTTGTTGGAGTTGCGGTAATTTGCAGCTGATTGCCACCGTCTGCATATGCAGGCGAGTATATCCACTGAAAACCGTCGGGACTGACTGAACCTACTCCGTTTGTAAGTACATAGACGCCTACATAGAGGTCTGGAGTAAACGTGATTGTCTGATCTGGGTCTGAAGTAACTGTGTATGAAAGTGTATCGCCGGGTGTGATGTTATCGCCATATTGAAAGCCATCTGGGACCAATTGATACTGGTCATTAAATGTTGTTACAAGCTGAGTTATGGTATAAATGCTTCCAATCTCCCAGTTGAACGATGTGATGTCAGTTTGTACTCCGTTGACTTCGAAGTTCATTGGAAGATTCGCGCCTGAGCCATCTTCTACTTGCACAGTGTTGTTTATTGTTACGTTTTGTGTCTGTGCATGTACGGTAGCAATGAATGACGCACTAAAAAACGCGATTAACATTACTACTATAATGATTGTTCCTTTTCCTATTTTTCCCATTTTCGCCTTTCTCCTAGTCATGCTGGGCTATGGAGGAAGTATAAAACACCTTTCGCCATAGAAAACATGCGGCTACAAGATTTTTTGAAAACTATTTAGAATTCAATTCAAACACGGTTGAAAACGCATCATTCAAGTCTTATTAGTCCGTACAAAAAAAGGAAAAACCGCCGCTTTCATCTTACCAAAAAATGATTGGACGTTCCCCTAAAAGTGAGGAAAAGTTGCCATTACCAAAATTAAAAATGGCGTAAAGGTAATGGAACTCTTGCTCACTCAGCCTTCTCCTTTTTCTCCAAGTCTATTCTATAAGGCAATCCGTATTTGACACTTGCCGATATAGAAAACGTTGCTGCAATAGTTTCTGCAAAATCTATTTAGTGTGCGAAGGGCAAAAATAATCTTTCTCCAATTAGGCAAAATTTCAGACCAAAGGGATTTAAGCTTCATTTTGATTTGAAAAATTTACTTAAAGCTTCGTTTATAAATGCAACAAATAAGTTCGCTTTTATGAAAAGCCTAAAAATATGCGCAAACTTCCGACGTTTTCTATATAGTCACTAATTTTTTTGTTAGTTTATGTTAAGAGACTTTATGTGTTTCGAGTTAATCAAGTGCAGGACATGAGTACCTGTACAATGCGTGACGCTCCATGCAAGTGTGGCAGCAGATGGTTTAGGATAGAAGTGGACGGTACACGTAAGTGCATTAATTGTGGCCAACAGGATAAAGCAAATTAAAAAGTAGATTTTTTTTCAAGTGCAAGACTGAAGTTAAGATTTTTTCACAGATTCCTTATTAATTTACGAGGAAAAGGCAAAGTTACTTTCGGAAAGCAATTAAACAGTATAGAAACAGGGAAGAATCTATATAGTTAACAAAAACTACTAAGGCATTTCTTAATTGGTTCCATGTTAAAGTATTTACTGAGAGAGCGTAAGCAAATGCAAAAATTGAATACGTCGATAACTTTCACATGCCCAGGCTGCAAAGAAACTTTCGAGTTTGACCCTGTTGACGAATACCAGTTGGTGTCATGTCCAATATGCGGTGTCAACTTCATGACTTTCAGAAAAGGCCAGGCGCTTCTGCTCGAATATTTTGAATTTAATCAAATTGAAAGAGCCCATCCGCTCGAACTAAGTGAGGTGACAATAGTTGAAAGTTAAATGCGTTGGGTGCGAAAAAAAATTCGATGTATACCCAGAAAACTTCTCCAACTACGAAATAGTTTTCTGCCCAGTCTGCGGACTAGATCACCAAGTCATCAAACAACCAACCCGCGTTACTATAAAATCAATGCAATTCGCCTAAGCCGCCAAAACATCAAATTCTCAGTTTTTTAAGAATAGACAACCACCCTCAAAAATCAGAAGAGGCTTTACAAAAACACAAACTTTTAACCCTCAAAAGCTTTCTTAAAGTTTATGAAAGAACTGGAAGTCAAAATTTTAGAAGTCAACAGAAAAAAAATCGAAGAAACCCTTGCCAGCTCAGGCGCCAAAAAAATTTTCGACGACGATATCCTAACATTATTTTTTGACTTCAAAGGTGCCACAATAAATAAAGCAAAAAACGTGTTACGCTTAAGGAAAGAACAAGACAAGATCGAATTAACATACAAAAAAGTCCATATTACAGAAACAGCCAAACTGGCTGAAGAGTATTCTGTTGACGTTTCAAATCTGGAAACGATGAAGAAAATCTTGGAAAATATAGGCTTATCGGTAACTGAAAGTATGGAGAAACACAGAGTCAGCTACATAATCGACCACACCCGTTTCGATATTGACTGCTACAAAGGCAACTATGGATACATCCCTGAACTTCTGGAAATTGAATCCGAAAACATCGATTTAATCCACAAATACGCTGCGGTTTTAGGGTTTCAAGCCAAAGACTGCCTGCCATGGTCTACTGATGAATTAATCAGCCATTATTCCTTTAAAAAGAAAAAAACTAAAATATGCGCAAATTCGTCAATCTAAGAGCAGGACGTGGCTGTTTGTTGATAAATGAGCCGCGTTCAGCGGAGTTGTTTATCCCCCTAACTATGTACCCTATTTATAACTATATATTCTATTTTCGGAGTCCTTAATGACAACATCCATTCAAATTAAATATTGGTAACGCAACATGCACAAAAAAATTCCCCTCTTCGAATATGAAACATTTGCAGTTCGCAAAACAAAATGCGTTGAATCATCTGATTTACCAAGGAAGCACGACCGCTGAAAGCAAATAATTCGGGTCAAGCAAAGCATTGTTTTTTACAAAGATCATTTGACAAGTCACGAATCCTATTTTTAAAACATATATACTTGTTCTTAACGAAAATATTAAGGTAGAAGTTCTTGTCGGCTCCAAACACTCTTGCTTCAGAAGAAAACAATTCTTTAAATCCAAAAAAAATACTTGACAACCCAAGCTACTACATTAACAGAGAACTAAGCTGGATAAGATTTAACAAACGCGTCCTTGAGGAAGCACAAGACCTGTGGCATCCTCTTCTTGAGAGGGTAAAATTCATCGCCATCTGCGGCAGCAACCTTGATGAATTCTTCATGACGCGAATTCCAAGGCTTATGAAAAAAGTTAGGGCAGGATCCGAAGAAAAATCCATGGATGGAAGGACATCCGTCGAGCAGATTGAAGCTACAAGAAAAGAAATATTGCCCTTAATTGAAGGGCATGCCGACTGCTGGAGAAACGAACTTCTTCCTGCATTGGCGAAAGAAAAAATCTACATTTGGAAATTTAATCAGTTAGGAGAAAAAGACAAAAAAAACCTTCGCGACTTCTTTCAGCACTCCATTCTTCCGCTTGTCAGAACAAACAGGAAAGGTCTCGAGGATGGAGCAGTGGAGAATCTTCACGTAACGCTCTATGTTTCAGGTTTTGCTAAACAAGATTTTTGCTGCTTAGTTGATGTCCCAACCGAAGATTTTGGAAGGCTTATAAGAATCCCGAAGAGCGTGTACAGCCAGGAAATAGAGTATAACTTTGTCTTCGTTGAAGATTTAATGGTAAACAATTTAGACTTGGTTTTTCCTAACGAAAAAAACCTGACGGCGTACCAGTTTAGACTCACACGAAATGGAGAAATAAACATCCTCATGGATGAGTCAGCAGACTTCCTCAATTCAGTTAAGAAGAGTCTGTCAACAAGAAAGGCCGGGCTCCCAAGCAGGCTAGAATTTGAAAGAAAAGTGCCTGCAGAAATTAAAGAAGAAATAGCTACATCATTAGGCTTGCCAGAGTACTTAATTTACGAGTTTGATGGACCCCTCGGGTTGGTGGATCTCTGGCAAATGCTGAAAATAAATCGCCCCGACCTTAAAGACAAAAGTTTTCTCCCTTGCATTTCGCCACTTCTGACCCCTGAGAAAGATATGTTTGCAACAATCGACAAACAAGACTTCGTCTTATACCACCCCTACGACGGGTTTGAAGTAATTGTTGATCTGCTTAAAGAGGCTGCTCGGGACAGCGATGTTTTGGAAATCTGCATAACAATGTATCGGATGGATCACAACTCGCCTGTTGTTGGCGCATTGATAGAGGCTGCCGAGAAAGGCAAAAAAGTAACTGCAATAGTTGAGTTGAAAGCTAAATTTGATGAAGAAAACAATATCCTTCTTGTTTCAAAATTAAGGCAGGGCGGGGTAAACACCGTTTATAATTTCCCCAATTTTAAGGTTCATGCAAAACTCTGCTTAATCGTCAGAAAAGAAAAAGATAAACTGGTAAGATATGCGCACATAGGGTCGGGGAACTATAATGCAGTTACAGCGAAAATCTACGGGGACATAGGCTATTTAACCGCTAACCCCGAAGTGGGAGCTGAACTTGAAGATCTCTTCAACATAATTATAAATGGGCTTCAGGAAAAAGAATTCAACCATCTTCTTGTGGCGCCTAAAACGTTGAAGAGCGAAATTCTCCGCCGAATTGACAGGGAAATAAGTTTTCACCAGAAAACAGGCAAGGGCTACTTAGCTTTTAAACTTAACAACTTGGAAGAAACGGAAGTTATTCAAGCCTTGTATAGGGCGTCGATGGCGGGAATCAAGATTGATCTCAACGTCAGAGGCTTATGCTGCTTAAGACCTGGTGTAAAAGGAATAAGCGATAACATTTCAGTGATATCCATTGTGGGAAGGTTCCTTGAACACGCCCGAATCTACTACTTCCATGATGATGCTGAAGAGGAAGTTCTTATCGGCAGCTCAGACATGATGTTTAGAAATCTTAACGAAAGAATCGAGGTTCTCATGTCAGTGCCTGACCCTCAGCTGCGCCGCGCTATCCTTGAATACATGCTTAAAATCCACCTTCACGACAACGTAAAAGCAAGACGATTACTGCCCGACGGAACATACGAGAGAGTTACTCCTAAAGACGGCGAAAAAATCATCAACTCTCAAGCGTGGCTCATTCAGCACAGAGGCATCTGGAATGAACGATCCAGTTAAGACGCGAACATGCCCAAACGACACAAGTTACTGTAAATTCGGCTCTGAAACGCTCCTAAAACTTCTCCCAGTTTTTGAAGACCAAATTGAGGGTGTGAAAGGAAGCGACGACATTGAATATGTCCATAAAATGCGAGTCACTTCACGCAGGCTTCGGGCTGCGCTTCCGCTTTTCAGATTCTGCTTTTCCGACGAAGAATTCAAAAAGTGGACAAACCAACTAAAAAAAGTCACGCGTCTACTTGCGGACGCTAGAGACTTTGATGTTCAAATAGCTTTTATGGAGCAGTACATTGAAAAACTGAAGTCTACAGATGAAAAAGAATGCTTGGAAATACTGTTAAATGAGCGTCAAGACCACAGAAAAACCATTCAATCAGCAGTTGTCGATGGTTTAGGGAACCTGGAAGAATCAAACATCTTGCAGAAAATTCGCAGGTTATGTGAAGAAACTATTACAGAACAATCAAACGCTATTTTTGATTCTGATCAGGTGCTGGAAAGGGCTCATTGGTACATATCTTTCAGGCTGGACGATTTTTTATCGATGGAAAAATACGTGCACTTGGAAAATAAAAAGCTAAAGCACCATGAAATGAGAATATACGCCAAGAAACTCCGTTACACTATGGAGGCGTTCGCGCCATTATACAAAAACGAACTCGCAAAAGAGTTAGAAACAATAACCGCTTTTCAAGATGTTCTGGGAGAAATGCATGACTGCGACGTCTGGGCAGATTATATACCTAAATTCATTGACAAGGCAAAAGCCAAAATAAAATCCAGTGGAAACAAAAAAGAAGAAGCGTCAAAATTTGAGAAGGCTCTTTTAAAATTTTTATCCTATATAAAAGAACAGAGAAGAAAACACTACAACCAATTCGTTCGTCTTTGGAATAGAAATATGAACAGCAACTTTTTTGTTAATCTTAGAAAAACAACCGACGCTGGATTAACCATGACTAAGGCAAAGACAAAACAGTTATTGGCAGATCCCGACGTTAAAATCGCAGTTTTGTCAGATGCTCATGCTAACCTGCAAGCCTTGGAAAAAGTATTTGAAGATGCTGAGGTAAGAGGAGTAAAAATTTTTCTGAATGCGGGTGACTCGGTAGGGTTCGGTCCTTACCCAAATGAAGTCATAGAGCTGTTATGCGAGAAAAATGTGTTGAGCATCGTTGGTAACTACGATTTAGAAGTTATTGGGGGAAAAACCAAAGCTAAAGGCGAAAAACAAATAGCTTTGGAATTTGCCAGAAAAGAGTTGGCAAAGTCATGTGAAGGCTATTTGCGGTCTCTTCCTCATGAACTTAGGCTTAAGGTAGCAGGTAAAAAACTGTTTGTGACACATGGGAGTCCACGGTCGATTGAAGAGCATATTTACCATGATACGCCGGTTGAGCAGCTGAAAGTTCTAGCAGACTCCGCTAAAGCTGATGTGATAATCATTGGGCATTCGCATGATCAATTTATGAGGGCGGCAGACGAAGTTTATTTCGTCAATCCTGGAAGTGTGGGAAGACCCGGAGACGGAAATCCTCAGACGGCTTATGCGATCTTGAGCTTTAACCCCCTGAATGTAGAGTTGATTCGGTTAAACTACGATGTCGAGTCTGCCGCTGATGCGCTTAGAAGAAAAGGGTTGCCTGAAAGCTTCTCCCAGATGCTGCTGCGCGGCGTATCCCTCGATACTATTTTGGAGGAAGACGGCCTCAAAAGGAATGCCATGGTTCAAAACTGCAAAGAAAATGCAGAAGCTTCTGAGAAGATTTCGAAAAGCTACTGGCAAGATACTGACCACTACATGCAGGTTACGCGGCTTGCTTTAGAGTTCTTTGACGGTTTAATTAGCCTTCATCAGTTGGGCGAGCGGGAACGGTGCTGGCTGGAATGCGCCGCAATTCTGCATGATGTAGGCTTATCTAAAGCTAGAGGGGGGCACCATAAGGTGTCAGCCAAGCTTATTCTCAATGATACGCGGTTGCCATTCACATCTCAGGAAAGACGTGTTGTGGCGAGCATAGCGCGATACCACCGCAAAGGTTTACCCAAATTGAAACATTACAACCTTGCAACATTGGACCGCGCAAACATCCATAAAGTAAAGATTTTGGCTAGTCTTCTCCGTGTTGCAGACGGCTTAGACTGCACGCACCAGTCAAACGTGAAAAGTTTAAACATCAAGACGGATGCCAAAAAAGTGCTTGTGGAGTGCACATCGGAAACTGAATCGATTTTGGAAGAGCAGACTTTTAATACAAAGAAGGATTTGTTTGAAACGGTCTTCAATAGAAAAATGGTGCTATCATGGAAGCAACGGTGAAAACTGTTGGAAACGTAGTCGGGTTCGTCGACATTGGAACAAACGCAGTGCGCCTTTTAGTAGTGAGGATAAACCCTAATTTCTCTTACACTATCATCAGCCAAGAAAAAGAAGTTATCAGACTCGGCGAACAAGAATTCAAAGACAGCATACTAAGACCAGAAGCCATGGAACGCGCCATTTTTGTCTGTGGAAAATTCGCTGACTTAGCCAAAACTTATGGCGCCACTGAAATAATAGCCGTGGGAACCTCAGCCATTCGGGAAGCGCTAAACCGATCGGAGTTTCTTCAGAAACTTTTCAAGGAAACAGGACTCAAAGTAGATGTGATTTCGGGACAAGAAGAAGCCCGCTTGATTTGGCTGGGCGTTTCAAGCGGAATAGACATAGGCGAAGAAAAAGCTATTTTCATAGATTTAGGCGGCGGCAGCACCGAAATTGCCATTGGAAATCAGCATGAATGCTTTTACGTGAACAGTCTTAAGTTGGGGGCAATTAGGCTGACATCTCAATTCATCGGCGAAGGCTGGACTGGACCCATAGAAAGCGGCGTGTACGAGGAAATAAAAAATTACTCTAGCCAAAAGGTCCATGCGGTTAAAGCAAGAGTCCTCAAGTACGGCGTCAGGCGGGCGTGGGGTTCCTCAGGCACAGTCATAAACCTCGCGGAAATCGCCAACAAACTTTTCAAGAAAAACGGCAACGGAGGCGTTCTCACTCTATCAAGGAAGAACCTCAAAAAGTTAGCGCCGATTCTCTACTCGCTTCCTCTTGAAGAAAGAAAAAAACTACCTGCAATTAACCCTTATCGAGCTGACATCTTAATTGCCGGAGCAGCCATAATTGAGGCGATCATGGAAGAGTTCGGTTTGGAAGAAATCTGCATCACTCACAGAGAACTGCGGGATGGTCTGCTTGTTGAATATTTATCGAAGTTTAAGGGCTTCCGACAGCTACAAAAGGCGCCTATGAGGAACAGAAGCGTTTTGCATTTAGGCAGATCATGCAACTTTGATGAGAAACACTCGGAAACTGTGGCTTCTTTGGCGCTGCAGCTTTTTGATAGCGCAAAAAAAATTGGGCTACACAATCTGGGTGAGACGGAGAAAGAGCTCTTGAAGCATGCTGCAACATTGCATGATGTCGGCGATTTTCTATCTTTTAACGATCATCAGCTTCATTCCCACTATATCATTTGCCACGCTGAGCTTCTTGGTTTTGACCCAAAAGAAATCCAGATAATAGCTAACATAGCACGTTTCCACAGGAAAAAGTTACCTTCCAAAAAAGCGTTGAAAATCACAGGACTAGACGAAAAAACCAACGAGACTATCGCCATTCTTTCAACGTTTCTCCGATTCGCAGAAAAGCTTGATCGAAGCCACAGCGGACTAGTAAAGAACGTAGAATTCGTCAAAGTCAACAAAGACCAGATACTGCTTTCGTTTTGCTCAGACTCTGACTGCAGCCTTGAAGAGTGGAGCATCATACAGAATCGGCAGGCTTTCTATGAAGCCTTCGAGAAGCAGCTAGAGGCTAAATGCACGGTTACGCAGAGTGCCCAGTAAATAGGCAGCCTCCAAATGCACTGTTTTTGTTTTATTCTTTTTCCAGTTCAGCCTTAGCCTTTTCCAAAGCTTCCTTCTGCTCTTTGCTCAATGCGGGATATTTCAAATCCAGCTTAGCGATTTGCGAAACTATAACCTCAGACACCGAGGCATGGGTAACCCATTTTTTGTCCGCGGGAATAATGTACCACGGTGCCCATTTTGTGTTGGTTTCATTAACCATGTCTTCGTACGCATCCATGTAATCAGCCCATTTAGAGCGTTCGGACAGGTCAGTTGGCGAAAACTTCCAGTTTTTTGTGGGATCTTCCAGCCGTTTGAGGAAACGCTGCTTTTGCTCGTCTTTTGAAACATTCAAGAAAAACTTCAAGACCACTGTGCCGCTTCGAATTAGGTGCCGCTCAAACATGTTAATATCCTCGTACCGCTGATCCCAAAACGCCGTTCCTTCGGCTTCAAACGGCAGCTTTTCTCGTCCCAAAACCTCCGGGCGCACCTTAACAATCAACACATCTTCATAATACGATCGGTTAAAAATTCCGATGATCCCCCTTTCTGGAAGAGCTTTAGCGTTGCGCCATAAGAAATCATGGTTCAGTTCTTCCTCAGACGGCTGTTTAAAAGCCGTAACTTGGCAGCCCTGAGGGTTAACTCCGGACAGCACATGACTTATCGTACCGTCTTTTCCCGCTGCATCCATCCCCTGCAGAATAATCAGTATAGCATAGGTGTGACTTGCCCAAAACAGCGCCTGCATCTCAACGAGTTTCTGCCTGTTCGCCTCAAGAATAGCTGACCCCTGATCTTTTGTTGCTTTTTTGCCCTCTTCAGCTTCCTTTTTCTCAGCCCATTTCGGAATCCAAGCAGGATCAAAATCCTTTAAACTAATCTTTTTTCCAGTCGGCACCTTGAAATCTTCCGAATCCATCGACAATTAAAACAGCCTCACTGAAAATAAGCTGCGCCGCCTAATAATAGCTACTGTGTCTAAGAGTGCGGTAAGTCAACTAAGCAACAAACTAAAAACAGACCAAACGGGTATTCTATTCTAACCGGCAAAAAAATAATGGTCATATTTAAAAAACGGCTCTTGAAAGAGTAGGACGCTCACTTTCCCCAAAGAAAAAGGGAGGAAAAAGAGAGTTGGCGGAGAGCCTTGGTTTTAAGTTGCCATTTGAGTATCTGAAGTTTTTGCCTTTTCGGGCGTTTCTGGGACAGTTTCCCCTTTGCTATCCATCTCGGCTTTAGTTGGGGTTTCCTTTTTTGCCGCGGGTTTCTTTGCTGACGCAATCTTTGGTTTTGGAACGACTTTTGCTGGAGCAGCTTTAGCTTTCGGAGCGGCTTTAGGCTTTAGAACTGGAGCTTTTTCAGGCTTAACGTTGAGTTTCTTTTTGGCGTTCCAAATTGGAAAGCCACCATGATCTTCTTTGAATTTGGCAAGCAGCTCTTCCTGCATGATTCTTGGTTTGTCGGTTACGATCCAGCTTATGGCGGCTTTTTCTATGTAACCTTCGTCGAAAAGCATTTGGTTGATTTTCTGGGTGTTTTTTCCACCATACCCTGCCAAATACCCGCCCATAATTCTTTTAGCGGGTTTTTTTGTTCGCCCTATGTATAGAATATCTGATTCTGGTTTTCCAGATAGCTCTTTATCCACAATCACGATGACACTACCTTTATCTGAAGGCAAATTTGACACTGTTAACGTTTTCAGCGGGACCCATTCGCAGAAACCTGTTTCGATTAAAGTTTTAGAATTCATAATTCACTAGGAATCATAGGAGAGATTTAACTATTTCCAATGTAGATGAGACGGCAACTATATAGCATAATGCGCATGGTCTATAGATTCCAACGAACGAGCGAGTGCTATTTTCACGAAAGCTGCTTTTTTGAGTGTTTTGTGTGAGTTATGCTGGATTAAAAAGAAAGAAGAAACTTGATAAGTAGCTTACTATATCGATGAATTTGTTATGAATACTCGCCTCGACCTTAACGGTACCTCGACTGATTCTAACTACTGCCGCTTCGGAGCTGAAGCCCTTGCGAAACTTCTTCAAACCATTGAAGCCCAAATCGCGGGGGTTGAAAAAAGCGAAGACATAGAATACGTCCATAAAATGCGGGTCACCTCCCGCAGAATAAGAGCCACCATGCCTCTTTTCAAAGAATGCTTTCCAAAAAAAGCTACAAAAAATGGCTAAGCGAAATCAAGAAAGTTACTCAGTTCTTAGGCAGCGCAAGAGATTTGGACGTGCAAATCTCCGTTATAAAAGACTATATTGAACGGCTTTCACCTATCGAGCCCAAAACGGGGATGGATGCCCTTCTTGAGTCGTACATCGACCAAAGAGCTCAAATGCAATCAAACATAATTGGCGGGTTGCAGGAGCTTGAAGAGTCAAGGGTTTTGCAGCAAACAGCCTATTACTGCGAAAAAATCGTTAAAGAAACCACAAGCACCTCGTTTGACTTGTTCGCTGTTCGCGAAAAAGCCTTCTGGCAGATATCCCCAAAACTTGACGAGTTCATATCCATGGAAGAGTACGTCCACAAGGAAAACGAAGTTCTTAAACATCATGCAATGCGCATTCGAGCCAAATGGCTCCGATACACAATGGAAACTTTTGCACCACTCTACCAAGACGAACTCTCTGAAGAAATAAAAATGATGAAGAATTTTCAGGACACGCTTGGCGAAATGCACGACTGCGACGTGTGGATCGAGCAGATTCCAAAATTCATAAATGAAATACATAACGAAAAAGCGATTGCTGAGGGCAATCAGGATCTTCTTAAATTCCTTAACTACATTAAGGAAAAAAGAAAAAACCATTACGAAAACTTTGTAAGATTTTGGGATAAAAGGAAGGGCGAAAACGTCTTTGAGGAATTGAGGAAAAATGCGAGCGCGGGGTTTGCAGCCGTGGCGTATAGAGCGAAGGCACAGTTGGAGAATCCCTACGTGAAAATTGCGGTAATGGCGGATATTCAGGCTAACCTGAATGCTCTTGAAGCGGTACTGCAGGATGCGGAACGCCGAGGAATAACTGTTTTTCTAAACGCTGGCGACATAATTGGGTTCGGAGCCTTTCCTAACGAAGTCATACAGACGCTGTACCTGAAGAGCGCGCTTAGCATAGTCGGAAATTTCGACCTTGAAGTCTTGGACAGAAATAACCGTGGGAAAGACCCAAAAAAATTCGCTCTGCACTACTTGAGAGAGACCTTGTCAAAAGCTTATGAAACTTATCTTCGAACCTTGCGTTCAAAGCTTGAGCTTGAAATCGCTCACAAAAAACTTGTCATGATTCACGAAACCCTCGACTCAGTTAACGAACAGCTTGACCATGATACGCCAGACGAGAAATTCCAAGAATTAGCCAAAACCGCGGGGGCAGACATAATTGTTTTGGGTCAGTCACGTGAGCAATTCACAAAAAAGGCGGAGGGGGCTTTATTAATTAACCCAGGAAGCGTGGGAAGGCCCGGTGACGGAAAACCTCAAGCTGCCTATGCGATGATAACTGCCAACCCATTCTCTGTAGAGCTGATAAGGGTTAGCTATGACGTAGAGGCAGCAGCCGACAACCTTAGAAGGATTGGAGCTCCCGAAAGTTATGCCCAGATGCTGCTTCGCGGGCTACCTCTTGAGGATATAGTCGCGCAGGATAAAGCTCGAGAGAACGACATGGAAAGAAAATGCACTTTGATGGGTAGAAGCGCCCGAAGAGTTGCAAAGAAATATTGGCCAGACACGCAGCATTCCGAGCAAGTGGGAAAATTGGCTCTGGAACTCTTTGACGCCTTGCAGGACCTACACAAACTCGGCAAAAGGGAACGTTGCTGGCTCGAATGCGCAGCGATTCTCCACGATATAGGGTTGTCACAAGGACGGAAAGAACACCATAAGAAATCGTTAAACTTAATTCTAAACGAGACCCGATTGCCATTCACCTCTATCGAGAGACGAGTCATAGGGGACGTAGCTCGGTATCACCGCAAAAACGTTCCACAGTATAAGCACTATAACTTTAAGTCGCTGAGCCGTGAATTAAAGCGTAAGGTTACGATTTTGGCTGGAATTTTGCGCTTAGCAGACGCCTTGGACTTTGCACATCAATCTATAGTTCAAGAAGTGCAAACCCGGGTAAATCTTGAAACCGTGACCCTTTTGGCGACGGTTCGTGAGAACCCAGTTTTAGAAGAGTACGCGGTAAACAAGAAAAAAGATGTGTTTGAGAAGTCGCTGAAAAAGAATGTAGTTGTAGAATGGAAAAAAATCCAACCCCTTCAACAGTTTAGCATTCAATCGCCGCAAACACAACCAACTCAGCCTAACTAGACGTTAGCAAGTTTTTTAGCTAAGAAAACAATTCATTACTATGGAGGTTTTGTAAATGGCTAAAACAAATCAAGTCGTTTGGCCAAGCGAGTATGATCCAGCAAATTGTCCCGTTCACGCCCGAAATGAGTTGGCGATAGCTTCCACCCCAGAAACGGTTTGGGCATGGCTTATTCGCGCGCAACTTTGGCCAACATGGTACCCTAACTCAGCAAACATCAGGTTCCTCAGCGGTCAACCCCCAGACCTTGCTTTAGGCACAAAGTTCCGCTGGAAAACCTTCGGTGCAACCATCGAATCTACAGTTCTTGAATTTGTGCCCTACGAACGGCTTGCTTGGGACGCTCACGGCACAGGGCTTAACACTTACCATGCCTGGCTTATTCAGAAAACTGATCAAGGCTGCAACGTCTTCTCAGAGGAGACGCAGGGAGGCGGAATTGCAAGGCTTGGAAAAGCCCTCAGACCAAACCGAATGGAGCAGCAGCATCAAATCTGGCTTGAAAGGCTACGTGAGAAAGCTAGCCATGGTTTGCCGCCTTCACCGTAGACGTCGCGCTTAGCTTAGGGATCAAAGCTTCTTGTTTTTTTCCACATTCAGGGCAAAATTTAGCTGAGGCGATGATCTTGGTTTTGCATCGGGGGCAGATTTTAAGCAGAATCGGTTGGTGCAGCGCCACGCCGCAGATGTTGCAGTAGTTAGAGTACGCTGGCACTTGTGACCCGCAGTTTGGGCACCTTAAAAATTGAGTGTAACCCGAGTAGTTTGGAACGGGAACCATGATAAAAGCCGAAAGTATCTTTCAACACCACCATAAATATGGTAAAGCTTGCTTTTTTCTTTTTTGCGCCCAAGTCACCGAAACAAAACCCTTATGCGCTTGAACACTCATTTACTATTAACAAATTGTGAAAGCGAGGAAGATGAACTTTTAGCCCAAAAAAACGAGCACCAAGAAACGCAAAAAACAAACGCGGAAAAGGCATAGATTACCCATTCGAAATTGGCGATGAATACGAAGTAGAAATAGAAGATATGACACCGAGAGGAGACGGCATCGCCAAAATCAAAGGATTCCCAATCTTCATCTGCAACGCAAAACCCAAAGAACACTTAAAAATCAAAATAACAGAAATAGGCAGCGGCTGCGCAGACGCCGAAATAGTTCCGCCGTGACATTGTCGGAAAGATGGTTGAAAAGTAATTTTTGAGCTGCAAAAGCTGGAAAAAAAATTGGGCGACTATTACACTTAGAGAGTTTTCTTTCTAATTTTATTTGCTGCTTATGAAAATTTTTTCATGCCGTAAGCGCTAACTTGTCGAGTTGTCAACTAGGCCAGAAGAATAATTGCGAAAGTTGTATAAGGAAAACGTAGCAAACAACTAAGTATGGGAAACTTGAAGAAAATCGTAGCTACTCTAATTTTGCTCAATATAGTTCTTGCCTCGTCAGGCGCAGTTGTTCATGCTCTTGGAGTAACAGCCACGGTAACGGTGGGAAACATGCCTGAAGGAGTGGCTTATGATTCGGACAAGACCGAAATATTCGTGGCTAATGCAGGCTCAGGCACTGTCTCGGTTATATCGGATAGCACTTATGCCGTGGTTGCTACTATACCCGCGGGAAACTCCCCTTTTGGTGTAGCTTACGATTCGAGCAAAAGCGAAATATTCGTGACCAATGTCGGTGATGACACTGTTTCAGTTATATCGGACAGCAGCAATACCGTGGTTGCTACCGTACCTGTAGGAGATGCGCCAGGAGGTGTGACAGATGATTCTGGCAAAAACGAAATCTTCGTGACCAATTCCTTCGACAACTCTTGGACCGGCTACGTTTCTGACACGGTCAAGGTTGTATCAGATGCCTATCCTTTGGCTGCGCCCTTCATATCAGCCTCTCCCAGCACTTTGGTTCAGGGTCAGACTTCGGATTTATCTTCCGTTGTCACAACGGGCGCTACGCCTTACACGTATCAATGGTTCAGCGAGGCCCCAGGCACGTCCATTTATTCACTTATTGGCAATGCAACTTCCTCTTGCTACAGCTTTACAACCTCAAAGTCTATGGCACCAGGCAACTGGACCGTCATGCTTCAGGTCACTGATGCCACTGGAGCAGCTGAGAACTCGACTGCCAGCTCAGTAACTGTGAATACTCAAAGCACTTCTGTACCTGAGTTCAGCACTGTAGCGATCATTTCAATGATTGTAGTAATGGTGGCAATGACATTTTGTGCAGGCGCATCGGCATATAAAAAATCGAGACAAAACATAGATTCATTATTTATTGATGTCTATGGAGAATTTGTCCACACCGGTGTTACGGTACAATTATAAAAGGGTCTTTCATAAAATTTTTTATATCAACTGGAGCAACCTGACTGGCAGATTAATTTCCGAGTTCTCACAGGAGAAAGTGTGCATTATTGAAATACAAACTTGTGCATTTGTAATGCACAGAATTTTACTTGGACCCCAAATTTTGAAGTTGAGCGCAACATGCCCGCCAGCTGAGGTGCGCACACCTTTGTAAAATCAAATTCTGGTTTTATGCCACTGAACAGGATGGCAAGGACTCTGACCGGTTGCGAAAGGTTTCTAACCCAGCCAACTATCATGTTAGTGGTGAGGAGAATAGCCAACGAGCAGCAATGTTTGCACGAATAAAGCACGTTTTGGCGACACTTCTTTGTTAGAAGGCGAAAAACATGGAAGATAGTTTCGATGTTAATCTCTGTAAAGTGCTTGTTAAGAAACCCACCTTAGATAGCACTAGTTTTGAACAATATGAGGAGCCTTTGATAGATGTTATCGACGAAGAAGACACTGTTAGGCTTTTGGTTCAATGTAGATGTCAAGAAGAGCAAGTTAGTATTCATGTGAACAAGGATCATGATGGAATAACAGTTTGCAAGGAACAGTGCCATGTCAAGAAAGAATCAGAAATAGTTGTTTGCGGTGACGTGTGCAGCAGAAATATTCCGTTAAACCTAAAAGATCTGCAACTGGAAAACATGCTGTTCATCGTATCTCAGTGCCACAACAACAATGTCGTTGAAATAACGATCCCAAAGATAAAACACAAGCCAACGACGAACACTAAGCAATTAAACCCTTAGGCATCATTTGGCCAAGTTTTCCCTTTTTTCGCTTCTACCTTTTCCTCAACCACATGACTTTGATCTTGTGGTGGCACTCTCGTTCGAGTTTTCAACCCGTCCAGCGTGTCCGGGAAGAGGGCTGTCTGGTTTCTGTTGAGGCGTGCTGAGGTGCGGTCACCGGGATTTGAACCCGGGCCGTCAGCTTGGGAAGCTTACATGGTAACGTTAATGATAGCGTTACTTTGATGTCCTACCAAGCTAGACTACGACCGCAAACGCTACTGCACTATGGACCTGTTTGTTTTGGGTTTGCGTAAATATATTGGTTCGCTTAGTTCTCGGATGAATAATAGCTTTAGGCGTGTTGAAAGTTGCCTTTTTATATCTTTTTCCCATCTTCCTGAATCTTTCCGTATCTTTTTGCGTCTTTTCTAGCCTGAGCCTGAAAACAAAACAAGCTCTAAACCAAAAAATCAGCTCAAAATAAACCCTGAATCCAAGCCGCCGACCTACCTATAGACCTGCCTACTATTTGCGCCAAAAAACAACCACAAAAAGAAACAGACAGCAAAAGAAGAAGAAAAAAACTTTTCACAGGCTTCTTCTTCTTTTGAAAAAATATTGCCCGAGAAGAACAACAGTTGTTTCCCGGGTGTTGTTGTTCTTCTTTCAAAAACTTTCAGAAATAGTTTTGGAGTTAAGCCACATGGTTTTTATTCTTTCGGATTTGAACAAGCATAAGTGTTATCTTTAACTTAGAGAAACATTAGCGGGGAGAAAAACAGGTTGCCTAAAAACTACACATACACAGATGCAGGCGTAAACCGCCAGCAACGCGTGGAATCCAAAAAAGCGCTCAAAAACCTCAAAGAAACCTACAAATACAGCCTATTCGGCGGCGTCATGCATCTGCCATACGGCAACATTTTTCCAATTACAGAAAACACCTATCTCGACTTGGTCATCGAAGGCGTCGGCACCAAAGTTCTTTTAGCCCAGCTGGCGGGGAAATATGACACAATCGGCGTCGACGCAGTAGCCATGGCGGTCAACGACGTCATCCGTTCAGGAGCTAAACCGCTTGCGATAGCAGATAACATTCATGCGCAGGAAAGCAACCCAGGGCTGGTGAAAGAGTGGCTGAAAGGAATCATGCAGGGCGCCGCTCAAGCCCAATGCCCAGTTACAGGCGGCGAAACAGGCGACGTAGCTGAAATAATAAAGGGCTTAGCTGAAAACGCAGGTTTTGACATGGTGGTGGCTTCCGTCGGTGAAGTTGCGAGGCAAGAAATCATAACTGGCGAAAACATCAAGCCTGACGACCCGATTATAGGTTTACCCAGCAGCGGATTGCACAGCAACGGCATAACGATGGCAAGAAAAATATTGTTCAAGCAGTGGGGCGGAAAATACGAGCCGGATGACGTCCCAGAAGGCTTAGGCAGAGAAATCGTTCTTGAAGCTCTTGAACCCACAGAAATTTACGTCAAACCCGTCCTTGCGCTGGCAAACGAAGTTAAGGTCAAAGCAGCCGTACACATCACGGGCGACGCCTACACGAAATTCAATAATCTTGCAGGTTCCTCGCCTGGCATAGGCTTTGAATTCAACCACTTCAATCCTCAACCAATATTCGGGTTGATTCAAAAGACAGCGTCTGAACTGGGCTTCAGCATCAGTGACGAGGAAATGTTCAAAACCTTCAACATGGGCTGGGGGTTTGGGTTAATTGTGGATAAAAAAGAAATCGACAAAGCCATGAGTGCGCTTGAGCAAGAAGGCGTTAAACCTGAAATAATCGGGAAAGTAACTTCTCGACAAACCGTGGAAATCCGCTATCAAGACAAAAAGATGTTGCTGACATAAACTTTTTGCTTTTTTTAGTACAAAAGCGTTTAAATCTTCTTGCTTAATTTAAGGGCTTTATGAAATACCGCGTTAAAATTGAAGTTAGCCTTAAACCCGGTCACAGCAATCCTGAAGGGGAAACAACCGCGCGCCTGCTGAAAGAACTCGGCTACAAAGTGCAAGCGGTAAATGTTAGCAAAGTTTACACAGTCACCTTGGAAGCGCCAAAACTCCAAGAAGCTAAAGAAAAAGCTGAAGAAATGAGCAAGCGCCTTTTGGCAAACCCAACTAAAGACAACTACACAGTAACCGTTGAGGAGCAGAAATGAACGCTAACCTCTACATCCAAAGCAAAGCCGGCAGCGCACTCCTCCAGGTTGCGTTGGCAAAAGCCAGCGACCAGCAACTAGTCGAAATCAGCAGCGAACTCGCCTTAGGATTAAGCTTAGACGAAATGAAGGCTACACAAGCTTATTTTATTAAGGAAGACAGGAACCCGACCGATGTGGAACTGCAGACAATCAGCCAAACATGGTCAGAACACTGCTGCCACAAAACCTTCAAAGGAAAAATCCGAATCGGCGACAGAGAAATCGACAGCCTATTCAAAACCTACATTGCAAAAGCCACCAAAGAAATCAGGGCGCCATGGTGCTTCAGCGTCTTCGAAGACAATGCCGGTATCGTTCGCTTCGACAAGGGCTATGGAATAGCGGCAAAAGTGGAAACACACAACCACCCGTCCGCAATTGAACCCTTCGGCGGCGCAGCAACAGGTGTCGGCGGCGTAATTCGAGACATCTTAGGCGTCTGGGCTGACCCAATCGCTTGCACCGACGTTTTAGGCTTCGGACCGCTAGATTACGATTACAAAAAGTTGCCCGCCGGTATAAAACACCCAAAATACGTGTACATGGGCGTCACTGCAGGCATCAGCGCGTATGGCAACAACATGGGCATCCCCACTGTCAACGGGGCAATCTACTTTGACGAAAGCTACACAGGCAACGTCACAGTGTACTGCGGGTGCATAGGACTCTTACCGTTAAACAAATTCGTCAAAAACGCCAAACCCGAACACATAATCGTTTTGGCAGGCGGAAAAACAGGGCGCGACGGCATACACGGCGTAACCTTCGCCTCAGCCGAACTAACCGAAAAATCAGAAGAAATCTCTCGCCCCGCCGTGCAGATTGCTGACCCGATTGAAGAAGAAAAAGTTAAGCGGGCAATAATAGAAATCCGTGACGTGCAATTAGCGTCTTCAACAACTGACCTCGGGGGAGGAGGCTTGTCGTCGGCAGTCGGCGAAACAGCTGAAAAATTCGGCTGCGGAACAATCGTTGAACTAGATAAGGTGCCGTTGAAGTATCAGGGTTTAGCTCCATGGGAAATTTACATATCAGAATCCCAAGAAAGAATGCTCATAACAGTTCCGCCCGAAAACCTTGAGCGAGTTATGGCAATTTTTGAGAAAGAAGACGTTCAAGCCACAGCAATAGGCAAACTAACAACCCAACGTCGTCTACAGCTTAATTTCAACGGCCAGAAAGTAGCCGATATAGACATGACTTTTCTGTTTAACCCCTGCAGCAGCACGAAAACAGCAATCATTGAAACCTTCAAGCTCTTGGAGCCCGAGTTTTCGCAGCCAGAAAACCTAACTGAAACCCTGCTGCAGCTTCTTTCTGCACCAAACATCGCCAGCAAAGAAAGTGTGATTCGCACATATGACCATGAAGTAAAAGGAAATACAACGCTAAAACCCTTACAGGGTGAGTACGCGGGACCAAACGACGCGGCGGTTCTGAAACCACTCGATGACTCATGGAAGGGCTTGGCTATTTCATGCGGGATGAACCCGAATTATGGAAAGATTGATGCTTACTGGATGGCTGCTTCAGCTATTGATGAGGCAGTCAGAAACAACGTTGCCGTCGGCGGAAGAAGAATTTCGCTGCTGGATAACTTCACGTGGGGCAACCCAGAGAAACCGGAGCGGTTAGGCTCGCTTGTGAGAGCCTGTGAAGCCTGCTATGACTTCGCAACAGCTTTTAGGACGCCGTTTATCTCGGGAAAAGACAGCCTCTACAACGAGTCCCCGATGGGTCCCGTCACGCCGACGCTTCTGATAACCGCTGTAGGTATAATTCCCAATATTCAAGTCACTACATCTATGGATTTGAAAGCACACGGCAACCTGCTCTACCTAATCGGAGAAACATTCAATGAACTGGGCGGTTCAGAATACTACAAACTCAGAGGCTGCTTAGGCGCAAGCGTTCCCAAAGTGAAGGGAGCGAAAGCCAAACGCACATTCAAAGCCGTAACAAAAGCCATTGACTTGGGCTTAATCAAGTCGTGCCACGACCTGTCTGAAGGCGGATTGGCGGTGGCGGCGGCGGAAATGGCGTTTGCAGGCGGCTTGGGCTTGGAGCTGGATTTAGCTAAAGTGCTTGGCAGAGAGCTTGCGCGAAATGACTTTGTACTGTTTTCAGAATCTAACAGCCGCTTCCTCATTGAAGTCTCAGAAACCGACAAACACCAATTTGAAGCGTTAATGAAGGGCAAAAATTGTGCTCAAATCGGCAAAGTAACTAAAGACCAAAAACTGCTAATCCACGGTTTAAACCAAAAAACAGTCGTTGACGCTTCACTTGCTGAGTTGAGGCATAGCTGGAAAAAAACGTTAAGCGGGGAATATTGATGTTACAAGAAGAAATCAAGGTCTGCGTTTTGCGTGTCGGCGGAACCAACTGCGACGCTGAAACTCACAGGGCTTTTTTGGAGCTGGGCGTTCAAGCAGAAACCTTGCATGTTAACGAATTGATAAAACGCAAAAACCTGCTGGATTATCAGGTGATGGTTTTTCCAGGCGGCTTCTCGTTCGGCGATTATGTGCGTTCAGGAGTCATTTTTGCAAGGTGGCTCAGCGCCAAGTTAGGGAAGGAAATTGAAACCTTTATTGATGAAGGAAGACCGATTCTGGGCATATGCAACGGCTTCCAGATTCTGGTTGAATACGGCTTGCTTCCAGGACTTGAGGGAATGAGCAAGTATCCAGAAGCGACATTAACGACAAACGAGCCAGCGGGATTCAAGTGCCAGTGGATTTACCTCAAACACGAAAATAAAGGCAAATGCATGTTCTCAAGCAAAATTCCAGCTGGAAAAGTGGTCAAGATGCCGATTGCCCATGGAGAAGGCAGATTGCTGTTTCCAAAAGATAAGGAAGAAGAAATACTTGCAAGGCTGATAGATGAGGACATGGTTGTTTTCCGCTACTGCGACAAAAACGGCAACGTCGCCGACGGCAAATATCCAGCTAACCCCAACGGCGCCTTCCACGACATCGCAGGCATATGCAACAGGGAAGGAAACATCTTCGGTTTAATGCCGCATCCCGAGAGAGCCATGTACTGGTGGCAGCAACCCGACTGGACACGCCAACAGCAAATGCTGCAGTATGGCGACGGAAAACTGATTTTCCAAAGCATAATTGACAATTTAATAAAGAAATGCTAAATCCTTCGCGTACGGCAGGCCAACGCGGGCACCCATCGCGGTGACGCTTCGGGATGCAACAAAATTTCCCAGTCGACCACACTCATAGAGGCTTTTGCTGTTGATTAAACCGTAGAGGAAACCAGCGCAGAAAGCGTCTCCGGCACCGGTCGTGTCAACCACCTTTACTTTGAATGGTTCAATCCTTAGCTTTTGCTCGCCGTCGGTGACATAACAGCCGTTGCTTCCAAGTTTAACGGCGACAATTTTGACGCCCAGCCCAATCATCAGATCTGCGCCGTCGCGGTAGTCAGCTTCCCCCGTTAACAGTTCAAGTTCAACAGCGTTAGGCATCAAGGCATAAGAGCTTCTGATTAGCGGCTCTATGGCTGCAAAACCCTTCTGAGCGTAAACTGAGCCAGGGTCAAAACTGATTTTAACATCGCTGGGCAAAGCTGCCAAAAGCTTTTTTTGTGCACGAAAACTTTTTTCTCCGACAAAAGAGGATTGATGCAGGAATTTTGTCTCCGAAAGGTAACTGTAGTTTATTTCGCGGGGCTCAATTGTGTCGTTGACGCCTGAGTTAATGTACAACGCCCGGGCACCTTTCTTGTCCACGAAACCCATCACTGAACCGCTCTTGCCCTGTTTTGCCTCAATGATGCCGCTGGTGTTGACGCCTTCGTTGCTGAAACAATCCATTTGCATTTTGCCTTCTCGATCATTAGCTACTTTTCCTATGAAACCTGTTTTGCAGCCCAGCCTCGCCAACCCAACAACTGTGTTCGCTGCTGAGCCGCCGCAAGCTTCAGTGTAGTCTTCGATGAAGCGTTCTTCTTCAGCTCCCGCAAGCTTGTCAACTTTGAAAAGCATGTCAACATTGAGCGCGCCGAAACCGACGACGTCAAATTTAATCATGGAAAAAGCTCCCGCAAAAATATTTTGTAGTCTCCTAATTTGCCGCCGTAGTTGCCAGCGGAAACCTTTACAACTCCATCAATACTTAACACTGCTTTGACTCCTGCTTTTGTCGCCTCTTTAACAGCATCTAAAGAAACACCATCAAAAACGACCTCAGCTATATAACCAACACCTTCTGGGACAAGGGATTCTTTACCTAAATGCGCCTTAAGAGAGGGGCAATACTGATGGTTTGTGGTTGGTCCAATCTTTGGAAAATGCGTTTCTGGCTTGGAGCCTGCTGAGCATACATCAAAAGGCGTAACTATGCCAGGCATTTTGTGGACAGCTGCCAAAGCTTTCTCTGCTGCTTGCTGTAAGGCTTGTTTTGTTTTGCACATTACCCAAAAGTTGCCGCCCATAACGCCGTAGCTGTAACCTATGCACTGTTCAATGATGAAGTCTGGAACCATCAGCGGGACAACGATGACTTCTCTTCCATGCCGCTTTTCAACCCACTCGTACCCGTCGCCGCAGTGCCCAACTGTCTCCATCAGGTCGATTTTGCCTTCAGCCTTAGGCAAAGCGTCGTAGACGGCGGTGAATGGCTTTACCAAAATGTCCTGGCGAATACGGTATGAAAGCTCGGTTTCAAATTTTTTCAGAGACTGCTCAAAACTTTTTTTGGGGTTTATTTGTCCCCAGAGCTGCAGTAATGCGCCTATCCGCTGGTCAGGGGTTTCTTTTTTGCTGAGGTATTTCTCGACGCCTCCTTCCGTCCTGCCGATCACAACGGAGGGAGTTGCCGTTGAGTCTTCAGCGGCCTTACGCAAAGTTTCCACGTCGTCTGCTGTTACGATGATTCTGCAAAAGATTCCTCTAAACGCTTCAGCAAAGGTATCTTCTATTTCCGCCTCAACGGGCATTATCCGAGCCCCCCAACTTCTACGCCTCTAACTTTTTTTCTGAATTCGCTGCTTTCTTTTATAAGCGATTCCATGTTTTGGGCAGTTACTATTTGGGCTTTGGGCAGAGCATCAGCATACAAACCTGAAAACTGTCTCAACAAAACATCGTTTACGCCGCTTTTTTTGAGAATATCGTAACTCCATGACTCAACGGCGCTTATTGTTTTTTCTTTTCCGAATCTGCAGAACAAGTCAGCAATCACAGCTGTGACAAGACTGTTTTCCGACATAACCGCTGCTTCAGCATTTTTAACTGCATAAATGTTGCCGTTGAAAGATACGGTTAAGCCGCCGTTTGCTCGAACCAGCTTGAAGGCTTCCACATCCGTTATACTGTCTCCCACATACATGACATCCGCTAAGTCTGCTCCCGACCGCTTCGCGGCATCGTGGATTGCCTCAGCTTTCTGTTCCCCGCCGACCGTCACCACATCCACGAGGAATTTGCCAATGAACATCTTTGGGATTTCACTCCAGAAAATCTCATCTAAACGCGTAATAGCCGCTTGGTCACCATGTGAAAAATCTTTAAGGGTTTTTGCGTCTTGAGGGATATCGATTAGGTGCATTTGGGTAATTTCTTGGGCTATTTTTTTCAGGCAGTCTTTTTCTTGGGGGGTGATGGCGCATTTGTCAAGGGTTACTTTTGTGCAGTACGTGTTTTTGTAGGGGAAGTTGAGTGCTCTGCATAAGGCTTTGATATAGTGTTGGTAGCTGGTGCTGACGATAAACGCGTGGGCTATGGCTTGTACGTGGTTCAGGGTGGTTTGGCTGTTGGCGATTAATACGATGTTGTTGGCTGAGAAATCTTCCATCTGCTTGTCGGTTACGCCGTAGGCTTTGAAGAAGGGTAAAATTAATTTTAGCGTGCTGCCGGCGGAGTAGCCTGGTTTTTGGAGCACATCCGCCAGCACATCATCGTATTTGCTGATGTTAGCGAAAAGGCTGTCGCCGTTTGGAATAAAGTTGGTGGCTAACTCGAAGGCGTTGTCATTTTTTGAGATTGGTCCCTCGCAGTCAGATATGAAGATGCGCTTCACATGTTGCCCCTCAAACTCTCCATATGGCGGATGCTTTTTGCTATGTGCTCCTCTGAGGCAACGTTGGTTCGGTTCCATAATGCTCCGCCGGTAATTGCTTTGGCGCCTTCTTGGCTGATTTGGCGTGCCTCCTCAATGCTGTCCCCGATGCCTAGGACGCCGACGGCTCGTGATTTAAGAGCGTAGTTTTTGCCGTCTCTTGTTTCCATTGAGCCGGGGTAAACGCGGATGTTGTTGCCGTATTTTGTAATTAATGCTTGGGCTTTTGAAAGGTCAACTGGACCGTTAATTGATTGCTCATCAATCTTATCTGGGAAATTGTCTGCGTAGCCTCCATAGTCCGAGGGAACTTTGTAAATTAAGACGGAGGCAGCGTTCTTTAATTTGACGTTCGCTAGGCTGCCCTCAACCATTTCTAAGCATAACTCAACAAAATCATCTTGAATTAGCGCTAACAAATTTATTATTTCTGGGTCTCCTGGGCGACTGTTGATCTCAAGAACCTTAATGCCCTTGCCGGTGTGCATGAAAGCAAGATACAGAGGCACACCTCTGAGGGCGGTGTCATCGTTGATTTTGGAACACCAACCCTTGAAAATCTTGTTAGCTAACGCAAGCTCCTGCTCACGCTCGGAGGCTGTCAAGAAGGGCAAAGTGTAACCTGCGTCTTTGTAGGAGCCCATGCCGCCGGTGTTTGGACCTTTATCGTCGTCGAAAGCGCGTTTGTAATCGCGTGTATCTGGCAGAGGAATAAAGTGTTTGCCGTCGCAGAAAGCCATGAAACTTGATTCTTCCCCATCAATTTTTTCTTCAATAATAACAGAGCCATACTTGAAATTGGACATGAAATTCTCAAAAAGCTGCTCACGCGTTGCGAAGTGGTCGCCCCAGACGCCCACGCCCTTTCCCAAAGCAGGCTTATCAGGCTTCACAACTGCTTGATTGTCAAGTTCATCTAGCCAACGATACACGGCGCTTTTAACCTCCGCTTCGCCTTTGTAGTCGGCTGGATCAAAGATTTTGAAACGTGGATTGGCTTCGGGGGCAATCTCTTGGAATAGCAGGCGCTGCTCAATTTTGCTGACTTCAATGGCGCAGTGTTGCTTCGGGCAAATAACCGGTATGCCTGTACGTTTCTCCACTATGTCGCGGATGCCTTCGATTATGGGTTTTTCGGATCCGACCAAGGCAAAATCGATTTTATCCTTGTTGGATTCGGCGAACTTGCTGATTTCTTCAACATCCAAATTTGGGATGACGACGTGTTTTGTGGCTTTTTCAGCGTTGAAAGGGTTGCGTTGTTTGTCGGCGATGTAGAGCTCAACTAGATATTTTTTGCTTTGTAGAAGAGCGTCAACCATGGCGACTTCTCTTGCGCCGTAGGAAACGACAAGTACACCTATTTTCTCCATCAAAGATACACCGTTACGCTAAGAGAGTTCAGGAATCCTTAATTTGCTTTGCTCAATCCTTATGGCTGAATTTCGGTTGACTCGTAGATTCTTGTTTTTTCTTCGTAGCCTTCAAGGAATTTCTTCTTCATTGCGTCCGCCATTTTTTGTGCGCAGGGAGTAGGGTACTTGCCTGTTATGCAGGCTAGACATAGCTGGTCTTCCGTTTGACCCGTAGCCTGAATCAGCGCCTCAATGGATTGGTAGCATACACCGTCTGCACCTATGATTTTAGCTATTTCCTCTTCATTGTGTCTTGAGCCGATAAGCTGCCCGTAAGTTGACATATCAATCCCGTAGAAGCATGGACCGATAATCCGTGGAAAAGTAACGAAAACATAAACTTTTTTGGCGCCTGATTTACGCAGCTTATCTATGATTACTTTGGTTGTGTCGCCTCTAACTATGCTGTCTTCGGTTATTATGACGCGTTTTCCAGCAACTTTGGACCCTAAAATGTTAATTTTCTTATCGATTGTTGAAAAACGCTCTGCATTTAGAAGTATAAAGGCTCGCTCGGTAACGTAGCGGTGCCGCCTTGACGCCCGTTCCCAACGTAAGCCTGATGCCGCATGCACGCCCATAGCGGGGTCATCGCCCGTTTCAGGCACCGACAAAATTATGTCACTGCCCTTCACAATTTCAGGGTACTCCTTCACGATGTTTCTTCCGAAGTCCTCGCGTATTTCGTAGACGTATTTACCGTTGAACCTCGAATCGGGCCTAGCGAAATAAGCGTATTCGAAGGCGCAGAAGGCTTGGCGGGGGTTCGGGATGATTTGGGTGCGTTTGAAGCCGTCTTTTGAAACCGTGACCAGTTCGCCTGGTTTCAATTCGAAGTCTCTTACGAAGCTGTTCATGTCCAAGCTTACGGTTTCGGAGGAAAAAGCGTAGGTTTTCCCAGCAGGGTCGTGTCCTGCACAAAGCGGTTTTATTCCAAGTGGGTCTTTGAAGGCGAAAAAGTCGCCGTTTCCAGTTATGCCTGTGACTGAGAATGCTCCATCTAAGCTTTCCATGACGGCGCGGACGGCGGATGCTAAGTCTTTGCCCTGCTTAAGTCCAAGAAGCAGTTTATGAGCTACTAAGTCTGAGTCGCAACCGTACTGGAAGTTTTGGAAGTTTTCAGTCATCTCTTTCTTCAGCGGCGACGTGTTGACTATGTTGCCGTTAAATGAGAGCGCAAGGTTTATTCCTTTTTCTGAGGCGGTTACTGGCTGTGTGCCCTTGATCAGCGAGGCATCATCGCATTTGCCCGACGTGGTGTACCGCACGTTGCCGATGCCGATTGAGCCTGGAAGCCGACTGAACCAGTCATGCAGGGCATCAGTTTTTATTTTAGGAACCAAATCCAAGTTCTTGTAAACAAAAAATTGCTTGTCGCTAAAAGTAAGAAAACCGTGTGATTGGTGACCCCGATGGTTTTGGGCTCGGAGACCCCAGTAAACATACGGAAAAACAGGTTGATTTTCATAATTTATTACGCCAAAGATACCGCACCCCATTTTCGGTTTCCCCTCGCAGTAAAGGGGGATGAAGTGAAATACTGCTTTATCAGCTTTTAGTACATATTTAGCTAAAAAGCATGGAGATTTTAACATGTTTAAGCCTTAATGAAATGAAGAATAAGGCTGGGAAAAATACCAAATAAACAGGTGAGGGAAGCGCTTTTCGTGGCTGGTTTTGTTATCATTTTTAATTTTTAAAAGAACAACAACACCTATAATTCAAATGTTGTTCTTCTTGGCAACATTTTTTAAAAGAAGAAGAAGCTCTGTGAAAGTTTTTTTCTTCTTCTTCTTAGGCTGCTTTTTGTGGTTGAATTTTGGCGCAAATAGCAGGTAGGTCTATAGGAGGCGGTTCGTGTGGACGCTACAACCTACACACCGGTCTGCTAGATGAGCCCAATATACGTAAACATGATTCAACATCGTCAACATAGAACGAAACAGCGCAGTTATGATTTTTCAATGGGGTATGGGGTATCTCGCCGCTGTCGCGTGGTCCCACTTGGACTTTCCAGCCGCGATACGTGAGCTTTACTTAGAACTTACGACCCGTAAGTTACTTACGTCACGTAAGTACTTACAGCCCATCCGCAACAGCAGAAGAGAGAAGCAGCGACCTAAGCATTGGATCCCCAACTCGGTAACCGCCTTTTTCCTCCTGAATCAACATGCCAGCCTTAAGATTCTCTATAATCCTGAAGACCGTGGCGTCGTTTACAACTGACCCCTTAGCCAAGGAAACGGAACCCTTTATTGCTGTCCAACTAGAAAAAGTAGCTGATGCTTTGAGTGCGGCAAGGTACGCTTGGCGATCTCTATTTTGAAAGAAATGCTCCAATTCATCATTAACTATCCTAAAGGCTTCTGTTGCAGTTTCTTCAAGCGCTTTTTCATGAGACAGGCGTTGCACACACATTTTGTTTCCGTAAAGAGTTAGCCAGCCGGGGATACCGTCTAATCGTTCCACAGCATTAGTAATTTCATCTTCTAACGCGGGTTTACTGCATTGTTCAAAGCCTTTTCTTAAGAATTGTTTAGAAGATTCGGAGTTGAAAGGCAATAGCTGCAACTTTGCAGGTGAACGCCCGTAGAGCGGCGATGTAGACTGAGGCTCAAGAAGTGTCTTCATCAGACCAAATATCGAACCAGTAAATACAAATGTCAGGTTTGAATACGTATTAAACAGATTTGCCAAAATCCTAAGCAAACGACCAGAAATAGCAACTAATTCTTGAACTTCGTCAAGCTCAATAACGTAATCTTCTTTTTGCCTTCCTAAAGCACCAAGCAAATCCCATATTGTCGCCATCGGTCTTTTTGAAAGAGTTATACTTATGCCACCTGATCCGAAGCTTGCACCTTCGATTTTTATGTCCTTGATTTTGTTAATTGTGTTTTTCTCTTCATTGAGCGCTCGAGCTAACGCCTTTAAGAAGTCATCAGTTCCTTTTGCACCCCACAAATTAACATAAACCACTTTTATTTTCTCTTTCGTCAGTATCGGAGTAGCAGCTTTGAGCAGGCTTGTTTTGCCGACCATTCTTGGACCTAAAACGGCGACCCATCGCCTTGCTTTAAGCATCCGAACTAGATCATCAAGTTCGTTCTCTCTTCCAAAAAGCTGTTTAGGCGAATCTTTTGGGTTTAAATTAAATAGCGACATTTACTTACGTCCAGTAAGTACTTACGTCCCGTAAGTAAAAAGCATTATGCCCTTAAAAAAAGTCCTAAGAAAAACCAAATTGAAAATGGAGAAAGAAAAGGGTGGCTTAGGGTTGCCATTTTTCTATGAGGTATTTGGGTATTTCGCTGCTGTCGCGTGGTCCAACTTGGACTTTCCAGCCGCTGAGTTCTTCGATTTCGCCGCTTATGCGTGAGGCTTTTCCTGGGATGATGATTTTTCTGTGCTTGACTTTGCTCTCTATGCCTGAGGATTTAATTGCGTCTGCGACTCGTTCGGCGGTGAGTTTGCGTCCTGCGACTCCGCTATCTATGGCTGAGCCTTCAGTTTCGACGACGATGAGGTAGGCGTTGAGTTTGTTGCTGTCTAAGTCTGAGGCGACAGTGTAGTAGGTCAATGCGAAGTTCGAGGTGAACATGACTGGCGAGTTTTCGTCTGGCGTTCCGAACACTTTGAGTCCTGGAGCAACCGCGACTGGTTTGCGTGGGTCGGTGTAAATGTTTTGTCTTAGCACCGTTATGGGCAAAAGTGACCACCCGTCATTTCCGTGCATTACAAGTATGTCTGCGTAGCGTACAACAAGCATGGCTGCTAAGTATGCTTCACGCCATTTGATGAGGTCGTCAGCTGTTTCGCCTTTACCTACCCAAGCAGCCATAGGAACACCCATCAATGGGAATCCAGCGAGTTCTTCGCCGCCTCTAGTTGCTGCTCTTCGGAGCATCGTAAAGTTGTTTATTGTGTCGGGTAAGCCTTCGTTTGGGAATGTGCCTGGGTCTAAAACCAAGTCAGTTACGCCGTAAGCAGTCAAGGTTTTAACTAGCGAAACCAGCGTGTTTAGGTCGTTTGGCGCAGAAACCACAAGTGGGCAACTGTACATTAAGGCGAGTTCCGCCATGTCTTTCCAGTTTTCTTTGGTAGCTGCATAAAGTAGAGGTCTTGCTTTCGGAGCCGCCATCAGTCCAGCTTCAAGAACGGTGGAGTTCAAGGAGCATAGAACCATTGGCAGCTTGGTTGTTTCAGCAACTTTTTTCACGACTGCCTTGAATTTCTCAGCGTCACCTGATGTTGAGCGGACAGCAATCATATCCAGCTTTAGCGTGTAGCCGATGTATTCGAAGCTGTAGTTTGCTGTGCGTTTTATTCGGCTTTCAACTTCCTGCGTCTCCATTTCGTCAGTGACGTCTATTGCGATGGCTGTGGGGTTTACGTAGGTGAATTCGTGGCGGTACATGACTAGTTTGCCGCCGAGTTTGCGCGCATTTTCTCCTGCACCGACAATGACTTCTTTGACTGCGGGTTTTAGCAGTTCTTTTAGTTGATTGTATGCTTTCTCGTTTTCCTTCTTTTTCAGCGGTGGGCACTGCTCAATGTTCATTTCGCGGTTAACAATTTTTGTCGCAAAAGCCATGCAGTTGTTGACGCCGCATTCTTTGCAGTTAATTTTTGGAAGAAGCTTGTAAACGTCTATGGGGCTTAATTCTTTGAGTCCAGCTTTCTTTTTTTCTGTCATGTCAATCAAACTCCTAAGCCTTTAATGTTACCCAATCGGCAAATTTGGAAGCATCTGCTTTTTTGCCGCTGGTCAGGTAGTTTGTTACGTCTTTTAGTGTTTTTACGGCTGCAGGGTGCATCATCATGAATAAGTCAACGCCAGCGAGCAACAGTGTTAAGGCTGTTGTTACTTCCCAGAGTGGACCTCGAAGTTCTCTTGGTTCCCATTCAGCTGACATTTTTAGCCATGCTTCTCTTGCTGCCCAAGCGTTGGTTGTTCCTGAGGACATTGGGTGAGCTAATTCAGAGTCGCCCATTAAGCCGCCGAGTCTTGCACGCTCCATGTTGGTGAACGCGTAATCTAAGCCGTAGCCCAATGCTGCAGTGGTTAAGTCCATGACTATGTCTTCTCTTGCCAAGAAATCGTATAGTCGCCTGTTAAGTTCACGTGCCAAATTCAAGTCCATAGGAGTGAATGAAAGTGCTACGTGTCCGTTCTTTTTAACGTATTTTGCGCATCGCTCAACATCCATATCCCGAGTTATTGAGCTGATTAGGAAACGTTCACCTGGGAAAGCTTCGCATATTGCTTGGAAAACGTCTGCGTCTTTAACTGGGTCACCGCATCCGCCGATAACGAGTGGAACGTCAACGGCTTGCAGAACCTTCTCAACGGTTTTCACCGCGTCTTTCGGCGTAGCGTCTTTGAGCAGAGGGTCGATGCTGATTAAGTGAATTGTAACCATATCCGCCTTGAACTGGTCTACCGCAAGTTTTGCCCATGCTGCTGGGTCGCCGACGACGTCTTTTACGTGCATTTTGACAGCTTTGCTCAGCGGAACTTCCATGTCGAAAACGTCAAGGGTAATTACGGGTTTATGAGTGGTTGGTCGCTCAAAATTGTAGAATGCAGGGGAAACTTCTCCGCCTATGGTGAATGATCTTCCGCGTGTCCCGCCTTCGCTTTTGGTTGCCCCAAGTTTTACTTCAGTGATCTTGTTTGGGTAGGTCTCAACTGGAGGCAGAAAAGCTGCCTGCAACATTGAAACTGGTTTTCCGCCCGCTATGCCTGGAAGCTTAAGTTTGGGCATTATTTGCCCAGCCATTCCGGGTTCAAAGACGATTTCTAGGTCTTTGACGTCCATTTGGAAATCTTCCAGCTCAATTTGCTGGAATTTTGCAAGCGCTTTCAGCAGATCGTCGCTGAGTTTTAGTCCTTCGCTTTCTGTCTTTTTGTCTGCGTCGTTTTGGGGCGTAGATATCACCGTTTGTCTTTGTCGTCTTTGACTGTTGTTATGATTACTTTGTTAGCGTAGATTTTTGCGTCTTTGAGTATGATTTTGAATCCGCCGGCCATTATGGGTAGTGATGCTGCGGTTGCAACTGGCATCATTGTGCCCGCTGCTTCCTCGTTAACTTGTACTGCTTGTGCTTCAGGTGCTGCTGCTTCTTCGGCTGCCCACCTTGCTACAACTGGGTGATTCTTAGCCGTCAGGAAAGCCTTGAGTTCATCGACATTCTTTGCGTCTTCTTCAGTTGCAATTTTATCAACGAGTTCTGTTGGAATGAAGTCTTTAACGCGTTCTTTAACTTCTTTAGGCACCCAAACTACACGGTTCCATCCGCCGTCTGCTGCGAAGAATTTCTTGCTTCTCATGTATTCGATAGACATTCCGTGGAAGCCGTCGATTTGTCTTCCGCCAGCTGCTGAGTCTGCGATTGTGCTGAATGGTAAACCGTTTACGGTTGCGCCTTTGAAGCTTCTGTGCACTACTGCTAATCCGTCAACCTCTGGTACGTAGAAGGTTACTGCCTCGAAGCATCCACACGAAGTGTGTGGGTGATCAAAGGCTGTGTATAGCCAGACTTGGTTAACTTCGCCCATGCTGCGTTTCTTGGCTGCTTCGTTGACGCCTGAGAATTCGCCTTTCTCCGCGTTGATCATTTGACCTCTGGGTATTGCGAAGACTGGACCTTTCGGATCTATGCTTGCTGAGGCTTTGCCATCGAACCAACTGATGGCGCCGCAGTTGCTGTATCTTTGAGGTGTGATTACGCAGACGTGGCTTGGCGCGAATGATTGGCATAGAGCGCAGCCGTAGAATGTGTCTACGTCCTCGTCTTTGAGGCCTCTTGCTTTGGCGTCGCGCGATTCATATGCTTGGATTGCTTCAGGAGTCATTTCGTCAAGTTTAGCTGGGTCTGTTATGAAGGTAATTTGGACTTTCTCGATGATTGGCAATTCGCTTTTGAATAGGCGGTAGAGGACTTTGCCGATTGGTTCAAAACTGTTTAAGCCTTTTTGGAATGATTTTTTGCCTATGCGTATCCAGATGTCATATCGCTGGTTTAGGTGCATGAAGCCTTCGATGTAGTTCAAGTAGCCGTGAATGCGTCGCTCGATGACACCTTCAAGGCCTGCATCAAGCTTTGAGCCTGCAGCTTCAACAAGAATGCCGAATGGGTATGCGCCGCCTTCCTTCAGATCTTTTAAGTCTGGACCTATGATGGTGATTTTTCCATCGTCGATCTCATCCATGGGTTTTACTTTTGCCAGTTCAAACTTTTGTTTAACTGTGGGTCCACCGAGTTCTACTTGCATGTCGTTTCTTCTGATGCGTTCTCCTTCGTAGATTACGCCAACATCAACGGGTATATCTTTAAACATAGACATTTTTTAGTTTCCTCCATTAAATTTTGAAGTCATTACTTTGAGGTTTGCAGCCCATTCTTCAAGGGATGCGTTTGGGAAAGACCAGCTTGCGTGAACGTGGAACAGGTTGTCGAGGGTCATGGTTTTTAGGTCGGGTGCAAAATGTTTGAGTCCGCAGAGCACTAACGATTCAACATAGTAAGGTAACCCGACAAACATTACTAGGTCTGGGTGACCTTTGCCGTCTAAACCTTGCCAAGTTGGATCAACAACTAGATTGCCGATTTCCATCGCATTCATAAATGCTGCCGGTTGGTATCCGCGTTTTATAAATTCGCCGACCATGTGAGCTGTTGCGACTACTGGTACTTTTGATGCGTTAGCGAGATCTATTATGTACTCGATCAATTGTTTGCCTTCCAAGCACCTTTCGGTAGCGTTACTGCCCACTACAAGAATGGGGCGTTGCGCTTTTTTGATCATTGCAACTGCTATCTCGGGTTTTTGAATCGGATTTGCTTTTTTAGTTGAAGCGATTTCTGCACATTGCCAGGGTTCACAGGACATGTTTTATCTCTCCATTTACTCCTTCATTTTTCGAACCATTCTTGGAAGCAAGGTTGGATCTGGAATTACTGTTTCTTTCCAGTCGTGCTCTTCTAATATCTTTGTGAATTCATCTTTCATGGTCATTGGGACATCAGCCATTGTTCTCACGAACAAATGTAGATCGGTTGGCATTACGCCCATGTAGCGCTTGCTTAAGTCAACGTAGTGGCTCAGTTTTATGCTTCGTCCTTTCCATGTGTCGTTGGGTCTAATGCAGAGTTTTGCGATTGCAACCATACACTCTTCTTTGGTTTCGACAGAATTGAAAAGGTGCTCTGGTGCTGGTCCAACTCGAACTTTGTCACCTGTACGCGCATCGTAAACTTCGAAGTCTTCCGGATGGTCTTCTCTGCCAAGGAGCATACGACGGTATTTTACGCCGTGTGGACCAACGAGGACGGGTATGCCTAACCGCCAGAATCCTGCGCCGATTGCTGCGGCCTTCTGTGAATATGCACCCCAAGCTAAACCGACTGCACCTAAGCGGTTATGTATGTAATCTGCGATTTCTTCGTAATTACCTCTTAATGGGCGTTTGGCAAAGATGTTTGCTACTTTAATGGCCGCGCCTGCGATGTGGCTGTTTGCAACGCATGAGCCGACATTGAGTACTCCGCCGGCTTCGAATCCGCCGGGGAATTCTTCGTATATTGTTTGGCCCTCGCTGTTGCGGTAGCTGCCTGCTGACATGGCTGAGCAGCCTGATAAGACAACGATGTATCGTCTGAGCGCGAATTCTCTGCATATGTCATAGACGTCTTTTCCGCCTTTTGGATAGTTACTGCAGCCCACTACTGCAACGATACCCGGGATTTCTCCTAGGACGATGGGGCTGCCGACATTGCGGATTTCAACGTCTGAAACTGCACCTCTACCTACACGGCAAAGGTTGTTTTCTGCATACATGGCTTTTTCGCCTGCTTTAACGATAAGGCTGTGGATCATGATTTTCTGCGGGCAAGCTTCTTCACATCTTCCGCAGCCAATGCAGGTCTCATATAGGTCGGTAAGTAAGGTTATATCGCCTTTGGCTGCCGCCTTGATAGCTGCTGGAATAGCGTAATCTTGTGGGCAGTTGCGTTGGCAACTCTTGCATTGGGTACAGGTCTTGGCAATTTGTGTTATTTCTTCTAAGGTCGGGAGGCTGCTCTTTCGTTTGCGTATTGGAGCAACGCTCTGGGCAACACGAACCGCGACTTCGCCAACTTTTTCTGGGTCAAGGATCAATACGCCTTGGACTTTGCCGCTTACTAGGTCAGAGACAATTTCGTCTGCCGGATCATTTGTGCGGTTTTTGAAGCCCATGCAATTCTTTTCTGATGCAGCGATTACTGGAGCGTGAACTTTTGCTGCCTCTTCATACACATCTGTTCGGATGCATTGTTCGTCAAGAACGACTACGTCCGCTAATCCTGCACGTATGTATCTTAACTCCCAACTGATTGGTCCTACTATTCTAGCTTTATTGTAGTACCTGGTTATGTCATGTGCTGTACAACATAAGCCGACGATTTCTATTTTTTCATCGGCTTTGGTTTCTTTCGCATAATCGATTATTCCAATTGATGGAACAACATTGTGTCCGATGACCATGATAACGGGTTTTGCGCGATCAACACTGCCGATGCCAAGTTTCACAAGCGGTGTGTCAGCTTCAGCTTTCGGGTAACCCAAGGTGGAAATCTGTGCAATGTCACCGACTTCCATACCAACGTGGTCGATCATGCCGACGTGGAAAGCTTTGGATTCAAAATCTAAGTTGTGCCCTTCTTGGCCTGTGTGTCCTACTGCGAGAACTTGTGTGATTTGTTCTTCAACATAAGATAATACTTCCTCCAAGTCACCAAGAGTTTCAGGCTTTATACCTGTTACAAGGCGTGTAACCGGAGCTTCAACTTTAATGTTTAAGCCACCGATGTCTAATGGGTATCTGCGACCGTATTTTTCAATTAAGTGTTCAACTAAGTGACGTGAATGTGCTGAGTGGCATGCTGCGCCGATTGCACAAGCTAACATCACGATACGAGATGATTGGGTTGCAATGTCTAAACCGCATGCACCGCGTTTTCCTGCCGTCAGGTCACATTTTCCAAAAGTGCATAGACAGCACAGATCACAATCAGGCATATAGAAAGGCTTGTACTTGTTGAGGAGTTTCATGTCCCAGTCCCTCAGGGTGGTCATGGAGGGCATAGGGGTTGGCCCCATGGGTTCAGTATAGTTGTCGTTGATAACTTTGCCGATGGACACTTCAAGGTTTTTTATGGAACCAGTGTTAGTCTTCATTTCATCAATTTTTATGTTAACGTTTTTAGTCGTCAAATTGAAACCTCTGTAAAGGTTTAGGAATAAACTTCCTTACAATCTTTTTAAACCTTTCCAGAAGATTGGGAAAAAGCTACGATAAATCTGCAGAAAAGTAAGGTTTCAAAAAAATTGTGTAAATTATTTTAGGGGGTGTGTAAAGGTTTTCTATAGATAACCTAACGTTTTCATGATGGCTTTTACTGAAGCATACGCTTTGTTGTCAGAGGGCAAATCAAGCAGCGACTTCCCGTCAAGAACGTAATCATCTAACTGTTCATCCTGAGCGATTTTTCCTAAAAACTTGAACTTCAAATCAGCTTCAGCCTGCTTGCCGAGTTCTGCGGGAAAACGGTAGCCGCCAACCAGATAGAAGTTATCAAACTTCATATCAACTTCCTGGGCTATTTTGTAGGCGCGTTTCACGTGATCCAACGATTTTTTTGAGTGGTCAAGAATGTCAAATACGTCATTAACGTTTGAGGTGATTCTTCGGTTTAGGTTTTCAAGTCCCGCTGGCGAGTTGACAAGGATGTATTTGTAGTTTTTTGTTAACGATTCTAGTGCACCTTTCAAAGCGGAGTTGGGCATGCAGTAGCAGCCTTCAACCCATTTGGTGCCGACTGCAAGGAAATCAAAGTTTTTGCTCTCGAACAAGCCGTTTTCCCAAATTCTGCTTTCAATTCGCTCAGTTGGAGGAACACCCACTGTGGTGCCGCCTTGCACAATGAATGTACTGACAAGAAGTTCGGCTATGGTTGATTTTCCTGCCTCTTTAAGGTCTATTCCAAGCATTTCGGCGAGGTTTTGGTCTGGGTCAGCATCAACAAGCAGCAGAGGCGCTTGCCCAGATTCGATAAGGGATTTAGCCATAAGGGCGGTGAAACTGGATTTTCCTGTTCCTCCACGACCGATAGTTACAAGAGTTTTCATTTCAAAAACCTCAAAGGGTTACCGATGTTTTCTTTAGTAAAAGCTCGCATATATCATCTATGGTTTTAACTGCTAGGATTTCTTTGTTTTTAAGCGGAGTTTCGCCCAGCATGTCTGCTTCAGTGATTTTTTGGTCAAACGGCACATAGGTAAGTAGGGTTAAACCGTTTTTTTCTGCGAAACTGCTGATGGCTTCCTTCTGAGCCGGGTTCATAACTCTGTTTCCTACCAGGTAGAGCTGCTGCATCCCAGCGGCTTTAGCCATATCATGAATGTGCTTGGCGATCTCTAAGGATTTCAGATTTGAATCAGCAACGATAAGTAATGCGTCAACTTGCCTTGCTGTGCCTCTGCCGATATGTTCGACGCCAGCTTCTAAATCTAAAACAACCGCTTCGTCGCGCTCAACGACAAGGTGCCTTAGGAGAGCGCGTATGACGGCGTTGGGTGCGCACATGCATCCTGCGTCCATTGACTGTACGGTACCCATCACAATCAAGTTCGGGCCAAGCGGAGTGCTTACGGAGTAATCTCGGACTATGTCGTCAACGGTGAACTGCAAGCGGTAAACGCCCGAGTAACCCGTGCTTGTTTTAGATTCAACCAACGTTTTGTTCTCTGAAATGGGAACGATTTTGCGGGTTTCCTCCGTCGATAACCCCAGAGTTAAGCCGAGGTTAGGAGAGGAATCTGCGTCGATCGCTATGGTTTTTAATCCGCGGTCAGCAAAGCCTTTGGCTAAGCCGCCTGCAATGAGGGTTTTGCCGACTCCGCCTTTACCGGAAACTGCTACTTTCATAATGTTCACACACTAGAAAAGATGTTGAGCCAACATTAATTTACATTTTCCCGCGCAAAAGCGAATATTGTAAGACAAATAGTATTTAACCATCCAAAACACTGAGATTTTAGTTAAACTCTTCAGAACAATAATAGGTGTTACAATTTTGAGTTCAAACTCTTCATCTAAAGACCTTGACGCTCTCCGCGACCGATACGTGTTAGGCAAGGACAAGTGTGACGACTCCAACTATTTTTTGAGGATAAAAATTCCGAACGGCAAGCTAAACGCTGAACAACTCAAAGCCATAGCCGACCTATCCGCGGCGTACGGCAGAGGGTATGCTGAAATCACTGATCGACAAAACATACAGCTGCATTGGGTTGAATCTGAAAAAGCGTTAGAGATTTTTACAAAACTGGGTGAGATCGGTTTTTCCACGGATCATGGAGGCCAAGGAATTCCTACCGCTCACTGCGGCGACGTTCGAGCCGTAGTAAGTTGCCCAGCGGCCGGCATAGATAAACATGAGTTAATCGACACTTGGCCGATAGTTAAGCAACTTGACAGTTACTTTAACGGCAACAAAGATTTTCTTGACTTGCCTAGAAAATTGAAGATTGCTGTTTCAGGATGCAGCTTACACTGCGGGAATCCAGAAGTCCAGGATTTGGCGTTTGTTGCAGTTAGGCGGCCTTCAGGAGAGGTAGGTTTTGCAGTTTTAGTCGGAGGAACTGTCGCGGCTGTACCGCAGCTTGCCAGGCAATTAAATGTGATAGTGAAACCAGAAGAAATCCTGGATGTGGCGAAATGCACAGCTGAAATCTTTAGGGATTTCGGAGCCAGAGAAATCAAGGCGAAAGCACGTTTCAGATGGTTAGTTGACTCTTGGGGAACCGAAAAACTAAGGAAAACTATGGAAGATAAAATGGGGAAAACATTTGAACCATACGTTTTGGAGCGTTTGCCATCCTGCAGAGGAGAACACGTTGGCGTCCAACCTCAAAAACAAGAAGGCAAGTCATACATAAACATACCAATCGTCAGCGGCATATTATCAAGCGAAAAAATGCTAAAGATCGCAGAAGCCGCCGAGGAATTTGGCAACGGAGAGTTGCGTCTAACCCCATTCCAAAACGTAATCTTAGCCAACATCCCAGACAAATCTGCAAGCTTGGCTGTGAAAAACCTTGAAGAAAACGGGTACTCACTGAACAATTCATGTTTGAAATGGACAACCATCGCTTGTGCGGGCAACTTCTGTGGAAAAACCATCGGGCACCCGAAAAACGACGCAAAAGAAACCATAGATTACCTCGAGGCGCGCTTTGGAGACAATTTGAGAAACATAAAGGTACGGGTCAGTTTTAGCGGCTGCCCAAACGGCTGCGCCCGCCACCTGATCGCGGATGTAGGATTGCAGGGGATGGCGTTGATTTCTGAAGGCAAAAACGTTCCAGGCTACAACCTGCACATTAGAGGGAACACTGGAGAGCCCTCGTTGGGGAAGCTAATTCAACGCGGAGTCAGAGCAGAACACGTCAAGTTTGCGCTCGCCAACCTCATTGATGCGTATCTGAAAAATGATGCAAGCTTAAGCTTCAGCGAATACCGCAACACGAAAACCACGGAAGAACTTCAGACAATCGTCTGTTCAAATCCATCGAAGAACGAAAGTTAGCGCAGTTACCGCTTTTCATTTTTTAGTGTTTAATGCGAGCATCACAGAAGCATAATGCTTTGCTAGCCCAGTGTGTTTATATTTTATCTAATCGTAAAAAACATGGTTCTTGTAAGGGTTAGCGAAGTTGGCTTCAGAAAAATCCGATAAAGATAATTCAAAGGTCCCTGCGGACGACTCCTTCGACGTGAACAACGTAAAAGGTTTGAGTTCTAACCAAGTTGAAGAAAAACGGCAGCAGTACGGACCCAATGAAGTAGCCGAGAAAAAAGCAAGCCCCATCTTGGCTTTTGCAAGGAAATTCTGGGGTCTAGCACCTTGGATGCTTGAAGTTGCGATAGTGCTTTCTTTTGTTTTAGGCAAATACTTAGACGTCTACATAATTGCAGCTCTGCTGCTTGTAAACGCGGTTTTAGGGTTTATCCAAGAACAGCAGGCAACAAGAGCGGTGACAGCGCTAAAACAGAAACTCCATTTACAGGTTAAAGTCATGAGAGATAGCATCTGGCAAACTTTAAACGCGGTTGAACTTGTGCCTGGCGATGTTATTAGGGTCAGGTCGGGCGATTTTGTTCCCGCGGACTTTAAGGTGGTTGACGCCGAAGCAACAGTTGACCAATCAGCAATAACGGGTGAGTCCTTACCCGTCGAGAAAAAAGCGGGCGACCTTGTTTACTCTGGCTCGCTTGTTAAAAAGGGGGAAGTCACAGGCGTCATCACCGCAACTGGCGCACACACCTATTTCGGTAAGACAAACCAGCTTGTTCAGTTAGCCAAACCAAAACTGCACATGGAAGAAGTTATCTCGAACCTGATGAAGTGGCTTCTTGTTTTGGTGGTTTCTCTGCTTCTTGTCGCCGCAGCGGTATCTTGGGCGCGAGGTCTAAACCTTTTAGATGTTTTATCTTTGGCGTTAGTTCTGATTGTAGCTGCAATACCTGTTGCTTTGCCCACAATGTTCACGATTACCATGTCGCTTGGCTCTTTTGAGCTTTCAAGAAAAGGGGTGCTGGTCACTAGGCTAAGCGCCTCTGAAGACGCTGCCCTCATGGATGTGTTATGCGTTGACAAAACGGGAACGATTACAGAAAACAAGCTGTCGGTAGCTGAGGTTGCTGAAATGGGCAATTACTTGAAAGATGACGCTTTGATTTTTGGTGCATTAGCGTCGCAGAAGGCAAATCAGGATCCCATTGACTTGGCGTTCTTTGTCACTGTCGAAGACAGAAAAATAAGTCTTGACGAATACAAACAGAGGAAATTTATACCTTTTGACCCGTCTACAAGGAGAACGGAAGCCATAGTTGAAAAACAAGGCCAAATTTTGAGGGTAACCAAAGGCGCGGTTTCCGCTGTGTGTGGAGTTTGTCAACCCAAAAAAGAAGAGCTTACAGAAATTGACACCATAACGAACGCTTTAGCTAACAAAGGCTACAGAGTTATCGCCGTCGCAGCGGGCAAAGAAGCTGCTCAGATGGATTTCGTCGGGCTGGTGGCGCTTTATGATAAACCCAGAAAAGACTCTTCAAAACTGATAGCTAAACTTCGAACAATGGGAATATCCATCAAGATGCTGACTGGAGATTCGCAGCCGATTGCAAAGCAAATCGCTCAAGAAGTTGGCCTTGGCGATAAAATCACCCGCATGGCAGACGTTGAGAGCACCACAAACAAAGACGCAATTGTTGCGGCTGAAATTGTTGACCAAAGCGACGGCTTCGCAGAAATTTACCCCGAGGGCAAATACCGCATAGTTAAAGGTCTGCAGGCTGAAAGACACGTTGTCGGAATGACTGGTGACGGCATAAACGATGCTGCCGCGCTTAAGCAGGCGGAGGTTGGGATAGCGGTAAGCAACGCCACAGATGTGGCAAAGGGTTCAGCGAGCGCTGTTTTGACTGAAGAGGGCTTATCCAACATCGTGGATTTGGTGCAAACAGGCAGGATGATTTACCAGCGAATCTTGACGTGGATCTTCAATAAAATCGTCAAAACCTTCCAAGTCGTCCTATTCGTAATAGTTGCTTTTCTGATTACGGGATTGTTCGTTGTAGGTGCATTTCAAGTTGTATTATTGCTGTTTTTAGTGGACTTCGTAACCATCTCACTTTCAACAGACAACGTGAGGCCATCAGAGAAACCTGAATCATGGAATATCACGTACCTTGTTAAGGCAGCCACGATACTGGGCGTCGCAACAGTCATTGAGTCGTTGGGACTACTCTACATTGGGCTGAACTATCTGGCACTATCCAACACTGCCGCCTTGAACACTTTCTCGTTTGACATGCTCCTCTTCGGCGGATTATTCACCATATTTGTAGTTCGAGAAAGAAGCAATTTCTGGAAGTCAAAACCAAGCAAACCCCTACTAATTGCAATAACCGCAGACATCATCATTTCATCGGCAATCTCAATTATTGGAATACCCGGTTTAGCACCAATACCCGCATTGTATGTAGCGTTGGCCTTCGGCTGGTTCTTCGCGTTTGGTTTACTGTTAAATGACCAGATTAAAATTCGCATCCTACCATACCTCACCGCAAACAGGCAGAAATGAATTATTCCAATTCCAAAAAAGTAGCCTGCCTACGTCAATTTTCTAATATAAGGTACCTTAAATTTTACGAAGTCTACTGAGATTTTGACTGCGAAACCTCTGCCCCATTACCACTTAAGTTAAAATTGCTCAAAAATCGACGGCACGCAGTGCTGTTTTCTGTTTTCAGTAGCTGGTTCAGGTCTTCGGCAGAATCAATATCCTTACCCACGCCCGAGGAGTAATAAAGCCTCACGCAGAAGCCTTTGCTTTGTGCCGCTTTAAAGTGTTTGGCAAAGCTTCTTGGTCCAAAAGACGCCCGAATGAGGTTTGGCGGATTCTGGAAAAGAGCGTTTGTACCGCCATCATATGAAGGAGACAACACCACGGTTTGGTCTTTACACTTTCCCAGATTAACAATCCTGTCCACGTCCGCAGAGGACAAAAGCGGGACGTCGGCGGGCACTACTAAAACAGCTTCAGCGCCCTTCCGCATGCACCACTGGGTTGCCTCTTTAATCGCAGAGTTCAACCCGCCAATTTTTTGGGAGAGGTACATTGCGCCGAATTTGCCTGCAAGCTCATGTACCCTTGAATCATAGCTGACCACAACAGTTTCGTCAACTGAAGATGCTTGCAACGCGTTTAAAACGTCCTCTAACATAGCCAACGTTAGTTGTCCACGTTCTTGCAGACTTAGAACTGGGGAAAGACGCTTCTTCGAGGCGCCTAAGCTTTTGACAGGTACAATCGCATAGACAAACATGCCCAAGCCGCCAGAAACGCTGTGTCGCTGTGGAAACCAGCGCTGGTACCTCTGAAATGCTCTTTGTTGCCTAAAAATATTTACTCTTTAATGGGCGCACAGCCTTAACCGTTTTGTCAGCGCGAATAATATGCATACATTTCCACACATAACGCAAACCCAACACAGCATGCAAAAGATTTTTTAATCTAAATCTGTTTAGCCTTTAGCCGAGATGAAATCTCCATGAAAATACTAAATGAGTTTGTCCCTACACGCAAATTTTTGAAGCTTGCAGACGAAATTAAAGATTTAGTTGACGGATGGAACGTTACTGACAGCGCCGCCGGTTTTCCAGCGCCCAGCGGCGTCGTCGTAAGTTGCATCTTAAAGAATAAGTACCCAGAAAAATATGTCTGCCCAATATTCATTCTACACTATAAAGGACCTGTTGAAGTTGGAGGCTTAGCGTTAGCATCCGACGTCATAGGCTTAGACGGCTTGGCAGTCACCATGGGAGATAAACCCGCATACGGCGAGCCAATCAAGATGCTACCTTCATCTGAGGCTGCAAGAGACTTTATACGCAACACAGTTAAAACAAAGAACCTTAAACTCGGCTGCCTACTGACGGCAAGGGTCTCCGCAGAGGATGCCATAAAACGCGCAAAAGAACCATGGGACTTCATATACTTCATGAGGCTTGAAGACAAATCCTTCCCAATTCTCCAGCAAGTAGCAGCTGAATGCAAGAAGATGAACAAGCCGATTTACGCGTACTTCCTGGTCGGCACATCGAAAAACGCTGAGATAGTCAAGAGAATCGGGTGGCCCACGGCGGCAACAATGGATACAGTGGAAGAGAAAGCGGCAAAGCTAGTAGGCTTGGTTGACGGAATAATTGCAACGTGCGCAGGAGACGCTGAAGGCGACAAAGAGATGCTGGGAAAGCTCCAAAAATTCAGGAGCTAAAACAGCCAACGCTACAAATGCAGTCTTAACTTTCTTTTCTTTTTGGTTCCCTTTAATTTTTTAATTTTTTTTAATAAGGCGGACTTTTCGTTTAATGTTGTAATAGCTTCATTTTCTCTTAAGCCAAGCGAAAATAATTAGTTATTAGAAGTTGCCAAAAGCAGTTTTGAACAAGTTTTTTAGGTTATGTCGAGGAACCTCAGGGTTGTTTCATCATCAACCTCACAAGCCTTGAATCCGAGTCTATTACAAAGACTCTGCATCTTGTAGTTGTTAGCCATCACGTAACCGTATATTTTTTCTAAATGCTTATCCTTCGCAATCTCGATAAGAGACGCCATGAACACCGGGCCTAACCCAAATCCTTGCCATTGATCGCCAATCAAAACTGCGTACTCACCGCTTTTTCCATCCGGATCCATGATTAATCTTGCGACACCGATTATTCGCTTGCAGTCCGGAAGCTCCGCTACTACCGCAATTTCCCTGTCATAATCCAAATTGCAGTATCTAGTTAACGTTTCATGCGAAAGCTCTTTTATGATTTCGAAAAATCGGAAACGCATCGTTTCAGGAGTAAGCGACTTGAAAAGTTCGTTGAATCGGCCTTCATCTTCAGGTTTTATGGGTCGAAGATGCACGACGGTTTCATTTCTCATTTTCCAATCTGAAACGTATTTGCTTGGGTAAGGAGCGATAACTAGGTGTTCATGAAAACCGTTTCGCCGTGTTTTATGGTCAATGTCTACAACTATACGCGCATCAACTGCGACAGCGCTGGTTTTGTCCACAATCAAGGGGTTTATGTCGATTTCGTTGATCTCTGGAAAATCGATAACGAGCTGAGAAAACTTTACCAGTATTTCCTCGATAAGCTTAACATTTAAAGGAACTCCCGATAGCGCTGCTTGCTTATAGATAACTGTGCCCTCTATCAGTCTTCTGGCAAGCACCTGATTTAGCGGCGGGAACCCTATGCTTACATCCTTCACTATTTCAGCGTCAGTTCCGCCCTTGCCAAAAATGATCACGGATCCGAACTGAGGATCTTTTTTTGAGCCGACAAGCAGCTCGTAGCTTTTTGTGCGAATCATTGGTTGAATCGCGACGCCTTGGAACTCGACGTTATCGCCTAGCTTCAGTATTTTTTTAAGTAATTCACCGAAATAGGCTTGAGCTTCTAAAGTTGAGCATACGTTAAGGATAACCCCGTCAACTTTTGATTTATGTGAAGCTTGAGGCGACAGAGCTTTCATAGCCACGGGGAACCCTATTTTTGCAGCTAAATCTTCAGCTTCACTTGCAGTTCTAGCGACCACGGTCTTGACTGTTGGGATTTTATAAGCTTCCAAAAACCGAAGAGACTCAGATAAACCAAGGACCCTCCGCTCTTGACAGTAAGCCTGCTTTAAGATAGATTTGAGAACTGCTGAATTTGCTGGCTCCACCTGCAGTTCTTCGGGTGTTTGGTAAAGAAGCTCCAAGTCTTGCGTGTATCGATACATGTACATAAACGTTGAAACGGCTTGTTCAGGCGATGGAAAAGTTGGAATACCGTGACTTCTTAGAAACCTTCGAGCTTTTCGGCATCTGGAATCTTCGCCCATTAAACACGTTAGGATGGGCTTTTTCGTTTGCTCCGATAGTTCCGTCACTACTTCTGCTATGACGAAAGGATCAGAAGCCACTTGAGGCGAATAAATCAACAGAAAACCATTGCTGTTCGGATCCTTAAGGCAAAGCGCCATAACATCCCTGAACCGGGCAGGTGTAGCTTCCTCGAAAATGTCAATCGGGTTCACAGTGCTGCAGTAATGCGGCAGAACACTCTTCAAAGCCTGCATCGTTTCATCACTTAGCTGCGAGAGTTTTCCGCCTTTCGCAATAAGTTGGTCTGTAGCCATTATACCTGGACCGCCAGCGTTAGTGATGATCGTCAATTCAGGTCCAGTAGGATTAGGCTGCATCGCTAACGCTTCGGCGCAGTTAAACAAATCAACCATGGTTTCTACCCGGACTACTCCAGCGCGCCTAAACGCCGAATCATAAACCGCGTCCTCCCCACCTAAAGAACCGCTGTGGCAAAGAGTCGGAATAACACTTTCCTGAAAGCGACCTGCCTTGACAACTATTATAGGCTTAGTCCTTGCAAAGCCTCGGGCGGCACTCATGAATTTCCTCGCGTTTTTCATCGACTCAACGTATAAAACGATGCTTTTGGTTTGAGCATCCGCACCAAAATAATCAATTAAATCGCCGAAGTCCACATCCAGCATCGACCCCGTGGATACCACGGCGCTGAATCCAACCTGAGCCTCTGACGCCCAATCCAGCGCGGAAGCACACAAAGCAGCACTTTGGGAGATAAACGCGATTTTTCCAGGAATAGCTCGCTCATCCGCAAATGTAGCGTAGAGATTTATTTTGGGTCTAATTACCCCGAAACTATTGGGCCCAACAATCCGCATACCATACTTCTTTTTGCATTCAAGGATTCGATTTTCAATAAGTACACCCTCTTCACCGACCTCTCTAAAACCGGCAGAACATATTATAATTCCACCGACGCCGGCCTCACCACACTCCTCAATGATCTGCGGCACAGTATGCGCTGGCGTGGCAATAATGGCTAAGTCGGGTGTCCGCGGAATTTTGCTGACGCTTGGGTAAGCAGTTATTCCCTGCACCGTCTCCCTGAACGCGTTTACGGGGTACACTACGCCTTTGTAGCCTACACCTATTAAATTACTTAAAATTTTGGCGCCTATGGAACCTTCCCTTTCACTGGCACCAATTACAGCTATCCGTTTAGGATTAAATATGCTGTTAAGTTTTTCAATGCCCAGTTTTAACCACCACTTAAGAAACAGCCAGCCACTTAAGTATAGGCAACAAGTTGTTTTAAAACTTATCAATTTCCGCCGAATTTAGCACGTTTGCTAAGAGAGAGGGTTCTGTAAAGTTCTCAAGGCTTGATTCTCCATGTAAACTTTCGAGGCATGCCATAAATTATCTACTCGGTTCTTCCCGTCTTTATTGGCTTAACTTGAATAATAAGCTCTCCACCTTCAGCTTTCAGAATCCACTCAAGTTTATCCCACTCGGTTAAGCCGAATTGGTGAATGATGCTTGAGGGAACAGTTGTTCTTAGGGATTCTGTTTTTGAGGCTGCTTTGTTCAGGTTTGTTATTTCGCCCATTTTCTTTACCTCTTGTTAGGTGTATTTATGGGTTAAGCAGTATATTAATTTACCTAAACCCTTGCCCAACAATACACCTAAATATTAATAAGTGGGTGTGCTATTAGGTAAATTTAAGGGTAAGCAAAATGGCACAACTAACAACCACAAGAGAAATGCGGGGTCAAGCAATAGCCCAACACAACGGACAAGTAAACAGAATAGACGATTATCTCTATGTTGTGAAATCTCAATCTAACAATGGCGAATACACCATTAACAAGGTTGACGGAGAATGGTTATGCGACTGTGCCGATTTTAATTATCGACATGTAGAATGCAAACACATTCACGCCGTAAACTTTTCATTATCAATGAGAGCAGAAGTGAAAGTTAGAACAATCTCTCCAATAGAGAACCTTACCCAATGTATCTATTGTGCTTCTCCCAACATTGTGAAGCACGGTATAAGGAAAAACAAGGCTGGGAATATTCAGGTTTTCCACTGTAAAAACTGCCAAAAAGACTTCACTTTCAACATTGGATTTGAACGCATGAAACATAACCCTCAAGCAATAACCTCTGCTATGCAACTGTACTTTAGCGGAGAAAGCTTGAGAAACACAATGGAGTCATTACAACTTTTAGGGGTAGAAGTTTCACATCAAACGGTCTATAATTGGATTAAAAAGTACATAGCCTTAATGAAAGACTACACTGAAAAAATAGTTCCCAAAGTTGGTGACATTTGGAGAGCTGATGAAATTTACATCAAGGTAAAAGGCAACATGAAATACCTCTTTTCAATGATGGATGATGAGACAAGGTTTTGGATAGCGCAAGAGGTAGCACAATCAAAAGACAAACATGATGCAAGAAACCTTCTCAGGATGTCTAAGGAATTGATGGGTAAAAAACCAATGACTTTCATAACTGATGGATTAGCCTCTTATCATGATGCTTACAAAAAGGAATTTTGGACACTGAAGAATCCAAGAACACAACACGTAAGACACATCACTTTGAGAGGCGACCACAACAATAACAAGATGGAAAGAATGAACGGTGAAATCCGTGACAGAGAAAAAACCATGAGAGGACTAAAGATGGATGCAACAACCATTCTTACGGGTTATCAGTTATTCCACAACTATATCAGACCGCATGAAGCGTTAGATGGTAAAACTCCGAGCGAAGCATGCGGAATAACAATAGAAGGCGAAAACAAATGGAAAACCCTAATTCAAAACGCAAGCGTAAAATCCTGATTTTTAAAATGAAATCTTTTTTTACTTTTTAGATTTAAGTTCACTTTAATTTGATTTAAAGCTAATTTATCCTCAATTACAGACATATTAAGAGCATAAAAAGAAAGGCTCATCACATAGTCCTTTTCTTCTTCGATGCCTTCACCGATTAACCTTATAGAAACATCGAATGTTTTAAGTCTATTAACGTTTAAAGATGCCTGCACATCCCAAGCATGAAAATCTTTTGGCAGTTCTTCAAACCTCGGTAGAACAATTCCGTTTGATAGTATAGTTTCCTTTGTCACCTTATCTCTAAGTGTCATTAACACGCCTTTATTCGACAAACCAAGAAGGGGTTTGTGTTTCTTATCAGCAAAAAAAGCCCAATGATAATTAGAAGGAAGTTTAGATGTATTTTTCAAGTATTCAACAGTGACATTTTCCAAATACTCAAGAGTGCCTTCAAAAGGGAAAAATTTGCTGGGAATATCACCTACATACAAATCTTTTCTTTCAACAGTATCATCCTTCTCGCCTACCCAAGAATATTCTTTACCATTGCATCGAACTCTTGCGTCTTTCACCATTTTTCTCTTAACGCTAACAACGAAGCCTAAATCGCTTATGCGGCGATTATTTGTGTCTTCTATTTTTTTGCTAACTGTTTCAATGATAATTTTTGGTTTGTGCAAATAATTGCTCAGGGCATCAGCAAGCATTAGTGATATGACTCCAGCTATGAATGTCAAAATATAGGTCAGAACACCCCAGATTTCTTGGAGAGCAGGCATGCAACTTGATTGTTCCAATTTCGTATTTAGGCTTTGCCAAAACAGGATAAATTGGGACGTTCTTTTTAGTTACAGCCCCTTCCAAAAAAGCAGAAAAACAATTATGCCTCAAAACTTTACAGAGAAAACCATCAGGGATAAATGTAGAACAGACTTTACAGTTCCAGAGAGAGCAATACAGATAAGCTTTAATGTGATTTTCTGTATGCCATCTCAATCCAGGGGGAACATAGAAGTGGATGCCATAAAAATAATCGCCATTGAAAATCTGCCGCTGATAAAAAAAGGAGATGCCCTTGCAAAGCTCCTTTGCAACGCAGCAGAAAAACAAGGCACACCTATAGAAGAAAACGATGTAATGGTAGTCACGCACGTAGTTGTGTCAAAAGCTGAGGGGAACATAGTTAACCTAAACGAAGTTGAACCTTCAAAAAAAGCGAAGGAGATAGCACAGCAAACAAACAAGGATCCGGCTTTAGTTGAGGTTATCCTTAGAGAAACCAAAGAAATAGTCCGAATCGGACAAAACAGCATTATAACAGAAACAAAAAGCGGAGTAATTTGCGCCAACGCCGGGGTAGACAGATCCAATGTTTCAGGAGACAGCAACGTCGTTCCACTGCCAAAAAACCCAAACGCCTCCGCACAAAACATACGACAAGAAATAAAACGGTTAACCGGAGCTAATGTTGCAGTAATCGTTTCTGATACGCATGGAAGACCGCTGCGTTTGGGGGAAATAAATGTGGCAGTTGGCGTCGCAGGAATCAAGCCTATAAGAGACCGACGAGGCGAGAAAGACCTCTTTGGATATGTTCTAAGAATAAAGCAAACTGCAATAGCCGACGAATTGTCTTCTGCAGCGGAACTAGTGATTGGTCAAGCGAGTGAAGGGATACCAGCCGCGATTATCCGAGGGTACAGTTACCAAACAACCGAAGACGCACATACCGTTCCCCTTATACGATCAAAGGAAAAAGACCTCTTCAGATAAATCCACTATATTCAATAACCTAACAGAATAAATTATAGCAATCAAGAGCTGTCTAGTATGGAAGCCAAAAACCCTAAGGATTTCTTCGAAAAAGCTTTACCGGCAAGATTTAACCCTGAAAAAGCCGCAGAAATCGATATCGTAGCCCAAATAAACGTAACCGGCGTAAACGGTGGCGACTGGGTAATCGCCATAAAAGACCAAAAATTGCAGGTTAAAGAAGGAACCACACTTTCCCCCACCTTAACTCTGAAAATGAACGAAAAAGATTTTATTGATGTTGTAAACGGAAAACTTGGTGTAGAAGCAGCTTTTTTCAGTGGCAAAATTCATTTTGAGGGAAACCTGAATTTGGCCTTAAAATTAAGGGACGCAGGCTTCCTCTAAGTTAATTCAGCCCAAGCTTTTTCACAACTTCTAAAGGCAAGTCGTCCTCTCCGATTTTGAATGTATGGGGCTCAGCAATCTTCAAGATTACACGTAGCTCCTGCGGATCTAATTCTTTGATAAGTTGGGTTAGTTCTTTTTTAGCTACTTCAAAATGATCCTTGAAATCAGTTTTGTTGCTGTACAAAATGCCCGCGTAACCGCAGATTTCGGGTTTTTTGAGGAACCATTCAATTTTTTTGGTTGAAAAGTTTATGTCAAACGTTACGGGTCCAGCTCTGCAAGTTTCAGGCTTAACCGGGTGAACCGAGCATTTTCCTGTTTCTTTGTTGAAAAGCCCGCAGAAAACCTGTTCGTCAACTGCAGGGTAAGAATATTGTTCTTTGGCGAATGGTTGTTCAATGTTTAGCTTTTGCTTTTCAAGGTATTTTTTTATTATTTTTTTTCTTTTTTCGCTCAGCGGCGGTTTAGCGTCTTGGCAGCAGATAATTTTGCATCGGCTACAAACATCAAACGAGTAGGTAACTCCTTTGTTGTCTTCAGGCATTTGAGGCACCGCTTTTAGAAGTAGGGTTCATTATCGGAGAGGCACTTAATAAGGGTTGAATATACGTTTATGACTGCTTGATGAAAATCAGTTTTTTGGGCGCGCTTTAGGACTCTGGCGCGTATGAGGTCAGATAAGCTGCCTTGGTCCAGCCGCTTCTTAATGATCCAAAGGTACTTTTTCTCATCTTCATCCGCGTATTCAAGGGCTAAATCCAAGTAGCCACGACACACTTGCTTTGCCGTTTTGCCAAGGGAATTTGAGACTTGAGCGTTTAACCCCTCCTTAACCACCGCGTTGAAGTCTTTAACTAACAAGTCATGCGGCAAAAGCTCAGCCTTAGTGGCAACTAAACCTCTTAGGGCGGCACGGATGAAACAGCTCAAAGCAACATCGGATTTAACGCATTCCTGCTCATCCATCACCCGAACTTCGAGGGCGCGGCGGTCAAAACGGAAAATTACACCTCTTGAATTAACCCATTCGCGCGAGAGCAGGGCTTTGCTTGCACCCGCTTTAGCTAAATCCTCGGAGTACCGTCCAATAACATCGCGCTTATACTGGCTAAACGAGTCAGCATATTGAGGGATGACCTCGCCCGCAACCGACGGGATTTCTCTTTGGTTCACCCCGTAGAATTGCAGTCGATTGTCAACGTCGGGGCCAGCTGCGCCTTCGTAAATCGGCGAGGAAGCAGCGACTGCAGGAAGATAAGCGCAGAGGTTAGCGAGCAAATTATGCATCTGGATTCCATCAGCTTCTCTTTGGAATGGAAGGTTCAGGTGAAAGCTTTGGATGTTTAGCCATCCGTGTTGGTTCAGGTTGAAGATTTTGCCGTATTCCTGATAGATTTTCCTGTGGTAGTGAGGCCAAACCGCGGTCTCGTCAAGTTTAAGCAGCGGATGCATACCGGTTCCAAGCAGCATGCCCTTGTGCCTGTGAACTATTTGGTTTAAGGTTGAGACTGCGTTCTGCATTCTTTCCTCAAATTCTATCGGTGACTTGAACGGCTCGTTCGCTTTTATCTCCATCACATGCAGCTGCAGTTCTTTTCCAAACGTAAAAGAGGGCAACTCAATGAAATTAATTATTTTTCCAGAGTACTCTTTTATGATTTTGTCGGATATGGGCAAAACTTTCAGTTCGGGGTTTACAAGTGAAAATTCATGTTCGGGCCCAAGCACTTCAAGCGGTTTATACGTTGTCTATGCCTCTTTTTGTTTAGCGGTAATTGCAGATGCGAATATACGTATAGTTAATCTTAAATATAACTCCACGAATAACGCCTTCTAAGTAACCTGGTGTCTCATGACCGTGTTGGTCGTCTCAAATATCAACCTAACCTCTAATTCGCATGTAATGAAGCCCGCGACGTTTCTAGATTCCACAATCAAAGAAGCCACTCTCAACATCAACAACGAATACCGATACCTCAAAACAGGCTACTACGTTTCTATGCACGCTGAAATCCTCGGCAGCCAAGTGATTCCTTCTTGCGAAAACATCATTGACTCAAGCAGAACCCCAATTCTTCTTCTCAGAGCAGCCAAAAACGGGGTACCAACACTGCCTTTCCTCGTTACAGACTCCGTCAAAAAAATAACCAACGAACTTGGATTCCCAGTCATCCTGTTCGCTGTAAATCCCTTCATTTACGACGGCTACAAACTCGCAAACAACCGAAGCTCCCTGTACCGCGCCATGAAAAGCTTAGGTATGAACTACAAATTCGCCGTCTGCGCCCAACCCCTAAAAGGCGAATTGTTCTCAGTCAAATCTTTCTTCGGCAAAACAGTCAGCCAAGATTCGCAGACCCAGAAAATTGCGGAAAAAGTTTTTGCAACCTTCAAAATCCCACTTTGCAAACTGCACATACAAAAAACAGTTGAAAAAGCTTATCTTTGTGGACTGCAACCCGTAAGTAGAGAGGAGCTTTCCGAACAAGATTTGCGAATAATTTCAAAAGAGGTCTCGCTCATTTCTGAGCAGGGTGAACCCTTCGGTGTCTAAAATCGCCTGCTTTGTTGAGAAATATAATTTTACTGACCCCCGAGAGGAAGGCGCACTCCAAAACTTCAGGTTAGCCGCGGAGAAACAGGGAAGCGAATTTCATTTTCTGTTTCGTGAAGACATCTCCGACGTCGCTAAATTTGACGCGGTCTTCATTAGGGCAACAACTGACCCGTTGAACACAGCCTATGTTGTGTCTAAAACGGCGTGGGAGCTGGGCTTGAGAGTTATTGATGACCCTGAATCCATAACTATTTGCGGCAACAAAATCCATCAGTACGCATTATTCGAAAAGTACAATGTACCCTACATACCCACCATCTTCTTGAGCAAAGATGAACTGCACCACAAAAAAATCAGCGACATATTCGAAGCACTGGGAAAACCCGTAGTCATCAAGGCGCCCTACACAAGTTTCTCCCGCTACGTCGAGAAAGCCGCCTGCGAAACCAACTTTAGAGATGTAGCAAAACGGTTCTTTAAGAAATCGGATGTTTTAGCGATTCAAAAGTTTACTCCCACGGCTTTTGACTGGAGAGTCGGCGTACTAAACAACGATATACTCTACGTGTGCAAGTACATGATTCCGAAGGGTAAATGGAAGCACGGCGCCAAACTGCGGGGTAAACCAACCGTTATTTGGGGCAGAACTGTTAGCTTGCATAAGCAAGAACTGCCGACGAGACTTAGGGAAGTAGCGTTGAAGGCTTGCAGTGTAGTTGGTAAAGGGCTCTACGGCGTGGACATCAAAGAAGTAGACGGCGACTACGTTGTGGTCGAAGTTAACGATAACCCAAGCATCTACGCGGGCTACGAAGACTCAATGGACCACGACATTTACCAGCGAATCATCAGCTACCTATCAGAATAGCTCAGAGACGTTTCGACACCTATTTATTGTAACATTGATTTATCCAGTGCAAGGAGCTATTCGTTATGCCGAAAACAGCGCATAAACAGCACAAAGAACCAGTGAAAGATTACCAGTTTACCGAGCAGATGTCGGTGGACGAGCTTGTTAACCAGATGGATAAGGCATGGGGGTTCACCGCTGGCAAACTTGCCACAGGCGTCAGCATCATGGAATCCATGATTAAAACGGAGGGCTGCGTCAAATTCCTATCGTTTCCAGCAGACATAGTAGCCACGGGAACCAGAGGCGTCATCAAAGAGATGGTTAAACGCAGACTCGTCAACGTAATCATAACAACCTGCGGGACATTAGACCACGATGTTGCCCGCTGCTGGAAAGACTACTACAAAGGCAGCTTCATAATGAACGACTCCAAACTGCACCGTGAAGGCTTAAACCGCCTGGGAAACGTGCTTGTTCCAAACGACAGCTACGGCATGATTATAGAGAAAAAAATTATCGGGCTGCTTGAAGAACTGTACAAAGAAGGCAAGAAAGAACTCTCGACCACAGAGTTATGCCGCGAAATCGGTTTGCGATGCTGCAATGAAACCTCGATTCTTTATTGGGCAGCCAAACACGGCATCCCCGTCTTCGTGCCCGGCATAACTGATGGGTCAGTAGGCTACCAACTCTGGTTCTTCAGCCAAGACCACCATGACTTCAGAATTAACCTGCTAAAAGACGAAGGCGACCTCAACAATATCGTTTTTGACGCAAAAAAAAGCGGCGCCCTCATCGTCGGCGGAGGCATCAGCAAACACCACACGATCTGGTGGAACCAATTCAAAGACGGCTTAGACTACGTCGTCTACATAACCACGGCAGACGAGTGGGACGGAAGCCTCAGCGGTGCACGCCCACGCGAAGCGGTTTCATGGGGAAAAATCAACGAAAAAGCACGACGCATAATGATTGAAGGCGACGCAACCGTAATAATGCCAATAATGACGGCGTCGCTAATAGATAGACTTAACAAAAAGAAAAATGTCTAATAGATAACGCATGACAGCTGTTTTTTAATTTTCGTGTTAACTTTCTGTTGACAATTATTTTTTTATTCTAGTTTACAGAGAACTGTTATTATGAGCGATGTAATTGTGGTCAGAGTTCCGAAAAGACTTACGGATGAACTTCAAGAGCTCAATTTAGACTATGCAGATGATGTCAGGGAATGCCTTGAAAGAAAAGTTAAGGTTGAGAAGCTAAAGCGCGTCTTGAAAGAAACTGAGAAGTTCAGCATTGAGCTTGAAAAAAAGACAGGTGTTACTGCATCGTCCGCTGACATTATCAGGGAAGACAGAGACCACGGCCACTGACGCCTTCTCAGATTCGTCCGTCATCACGTTTGTCCCATCAATTATACTTCTACTAATCGCAGCAACCTATCATATCTATGTGGAAAAGACAAGTGGAGACAAGCTCAAAAAAACAGCAAAGCAGCATCGGCTTATCAACCAATCGGGAGTTCTGCTAAACATAGCCAAAACGTTAGACTGAGACGCCTATCCCGCAGGGGTTCGTGGGTTCAAATCCCACCCTCCGCACTTTGCCCATTTTGCCAAATAAAGCCTCAATACTACCTATTTTGAAAGTAAAGCCTTTTCGCGAATCGCGCGCTAAGTTTAGACATGATTTCAAGGGTTCATGTACTTATTCTAACAAGCGCCTGATCAATGGGATACGGCATGCTTCGAATACGATGGATGCACCTCATCTAACCTTAAGTTGCTTGATTTGTGCAACTTTGTATCTAACCGACTCTTTAGGCATATTTGCAAAGGTTTTAAATTAGAGATGGAAAGCTTTTACTTGGAAGAACTTTGCAGAGGGCGCAAGTGTGGGCTACAGTTATAGTATGGCATTAATCATGGCGGCTATCATAGTAGCGGCAGCATTCACATCAATTCCAGCACTTGTACCCGCAGTTAATGGGTCCACAGAGCAACCTATTACCATTCAAGGGATATCTGGGACAGTGGAGATAAGCACCAACGGAGGCATTCAATGGACACCTTTAGTTCCCTCTGACACTATAAGTACAGGGGACATGATAATGACAGGACCGAATAGTGTACTGTTAGTGCAATTCTCAGGCGGTAAAATCCTATTAGGCCAGAATACCAATGTCACTTATATAGACCCTCACCACCATTACCGCTTATTGCTCTGGCTTGGTACTCAATGGGCAAACATCCAAAGCGCGACCGGTGGATCCGATAATTGGGAAGCTGATATTGGTGACAGCGCTGTTGTTGGGATTCGAGGAACTGAATTTACTGCGACAGCATATGAGAATGGCAGCGCTAATGTGATGGTAATTGAGGGCTTGGTTGAGGTTCAAGACGTCGCAAGTAACAGCACCGTCTTGCTGCAGGCAAACCAGACAATTACTGATTCTGGAGGACTCACTCAACAAGAAATGTCTCAGGCAGTCGAAACAGTCAATTCGACTGTCGCATGGTGGGAGGAAAGTCCCATCGGGCCAATTGCCACACTTGCTCCATCTTCCACTCTTTCAACCACAACTCTTGCCATTTACGTTGTCGTTGCAGCCGTGGTAGCAGTTGTGGCAGCTGGCGCATCGGTTTTGTATATTCGTAACAGGAAACGTAAGTCAAAGAGCATCTCCTGATACCTTTGATTAATTTCGATTATGACAAACTGCTCGCGGCTCGTTGCCTGAAATTTAAACGTGAATGTAAACCTAACCCTCTGCACTATACCTGAGCCATCAGTTTAGGTAATAAAAATTAAAAATTGGTGGTTTATTGGACGCCTTTGAATAGCCAGCTCATGTCTGGTCCTTTGCGTTTTTCTGGAACCCGCTCGCAGAGTGCGTGGGCTATTAACGGCAGCGCGATGGTTGCGTCGCAGTAGCAGACTGCTCGTGTTCCTTCTTGGCTGTTGATTTTGCCCCAGCTGATGGCTTCTTCCAGTGTGCAGCCGCTTAAGCCGCCCCATTGGGGTGAGTCTGTGGTTATTTGTATGGCGTATTTGTGGGGGTAGTAGTATTCCTGTAAGCCTTTGCGTAAGCCGCCTTTTCTGCCTTTTACTCCTTGGTCACATGTGAGCGGTGAGACTGAGATGGCGATGAGCTGGGTGAGGTCTTTGGGGACTCCGCCGCCGATATAGACAACGCCGACCTCCTTGGTTCTTGTGCCTATGCTGACGAACTGGTCGAACTCTTTAACGGAGTCAATTGTGACGTTGTGGCCTTGGTTTTTCGCCATCAAGAAGGTTTCGCCGTAGGCGCTGTCAACCATAGCTGGGCTGAAGATTGGGACGCCGTTGGCTGCTGCGACTGCGGAGATGGCGGGGATTTTTTTCTTTTCCAAGTATTTGCCTAGCAGATAGAGGAATTCGGCTGAGGTGTAGTTGTAGTCGGTTTTGCAGGTCATGACGAAGTCTGTTACGAGGGTTTCCATTTCTCGGTAGTCGGTTTCTTTGCCGTATACGTCGTAGTATCGGTTGACGTCGTCGTGGAGAAGTTGCTCATCGTTTACCATGTGGCTGCCTTGATAGTAACCTAACCCCATGGCGTCAACGATGTCTTCGGAGACGTTGGCGCCGGTGGAGACCAGCACGTCGATGAAGCGGTTTTCCATAAGCCAGTTGATTATTGTCCACTGCCCCGCCGTGCTCATGGAGCCAGCAAAGCCCATGGCGATGGTGAGGTCTTTTTCTTTAAGCATGTTTTCCCAAACATCAACGGCTTCGCCGAGCTTGCGCCCTTGGTAAGCGGTTTTGCTCATGTCGGCTAAAAGCTGTGAGATGCTTTTCTGTTTTACTTTGATTGGTTGGAGTTTCTTTTTGAAGTATGGATTACTCATTAGTATGCACCTCGTTTTATGTTAATTGGCTTGTATATGAAATTTGCCGTAGAGAAAACAGTCAATAATGCACCTGCAACATAATTCAACACGCTAAACCAAAAAACAACCTAAAACAGAACAATCATCCAAGAAGGAAGAAGAAGAAGAAAAACATTTTTTCCAAGCTTCTTCTTTTGAAAAAACATCTTTAACCCATAATCAAACCAAGCGCTACGAATTCAAAATAGAAAAATTCAAAAATGCAGCCTAAAACAAGCCGTTTTAATCACGGTTAGAAGAACAACAGTTGTTTTTTGAGTGTTGTTGTTCTTTTAAAAAAGAGCCAAGAACCGTCTCACATTTTTTCTGGTGCCGTAACCCCGATAAGCGTCAAAGCATTATGCATCACAGTCTCTATAGCGTTCGTCAATGTCAAACGTGCATCAACAAGCCCCTCTGTCCCAGCCTTCAGCACTGGCAACGCGTTGTAGAAGGTGTTGAATTTGTCTGCTAACGCGTTGGTGTAGTCGGCGATTAAGTTGGGTTTTAGGTATTCTGTGGCTTCGATGAATGTGTCTGGGAAGCTTGAGAGGTTCATGATGAGCTCGCGCTCAAGCTTTTCGTTGAGCAGGCTGTAATCGGGGTTTTCGGGTTCTCTTGCGGCTTTACGCAAAATGCTGCATGCCCTCGCGTGGGTGTACTGAACGTATGGTGCACTGTTGGTTTCGAAGTTAAGCACGCGTTCCCAAGTAAATACGACTGGCTTAGACGAGTCAACATCGACAAGAGCGTAACGCACCGCCCCTAAACCGACGAAGCTGGCGATTTTCCGTTTTTCCTCCTCGGAAAGCTGGGGGGAGCGCTTCGAAACTTCTTCGTAGGCTCGTTGAACCGCTTCGTCAAGAACCTGGTCCAACGTGATGTAGTGTCCCCGGCGGCTGCTCATCTTGTAACCGGGCAAAGTAACCAGGTTGTAGGCGAAATGAACCAGATTACCAGCGTATTCGCCGCAGCCTAAGGCGTAGAGCGCAATTTTAAGCTGCAGCTGCGCCAGCGATTGCTCCATGCCGATTACATTGATGACTTTTTTTGCTTGCTTAAACTTCCACAGTGTATAGGCTATATCGCGTGTTGTGTATAGTGAGGTGCCGTCGGCACGCCCAAGCGTTAAAGGGGAAACCTCGTTGTTCTCGCTTAAACCCAACTTCGGCTTCAACTTTAGGACCTCAACTACCTTTTCCGCGTCAAACTCCAACACGCCTTTTTCGCTGTAAACAAAGGGCGAAGTCTTAAGCTTCCGCAAAACCTCACTGACTTGCGTGCTCCATACAAAGTCGCTTTCCCAATCCCACGAGTCGTAAGTAACTCCAACCCGCTTCAGCGTTTCCCTGAAGCCTTCGAGGCACAAATCGCTGACTTCGCGAATAAGCTGTTTAGCGCGGGGTTCTCCATCCTCGTAAGCTCGGTTCAACCGGTTTATTTCCTCCTCTGGATTTTCGTCCTCGCCGATTTTAGCCATTAACGCTTCAAAAAGCACAGGGTACTTTTCTTTAAGTTCAGCGGCAATTGACATCCACTCGTCAATTTCCTTATTTGCTTTAACTAAATCGTCACTTGAATGAACAGCAATTGCGAGTTCCCGCAGTCTCTTCAAACGGTTAATTTCTACAAGGCAACTGGTCACGGTGTAGATTTTGCCAACAAAAAGGTCAGGCTTCTCCGTTGGCTTTGGCCTGCCGAGCTTATTGTAGCCGTAGGCGACTACAGATGATTGCCTGCCGACATCGTCAATATAGTAGTGGCGTGAAACTGTGTTTCCCCTGCACTCTAAAATGCGTGCTAAAGCGTCGCCTAACATGGGGTTTCTGGCTTGCCCGATGTGGATTGGATGAAGCGGATTAACGCTTGTATGCTCGACAATGATTTTGGTTGGCTCAGCAGTCTTGACAAAGCCATAATCGAACTTTAACTGCTTAATTGACTCCAAAGTTAAAGCTGAAAACTTGGCGAAGTTAACATAGAAATTTATGTACCCTGCACCCGCGCACGAAACCTGCTCAATCAAGTTAAAGCTGGATTTGTCGATTGCTGCGACAAGAACCCCCGCGAGATCCAGCGGCTTTTGGTTCAGTTTCTTCGCCAACTCAAAACATAGAGACGAAGCTAACTGGCCATATTCAATATTTGGCGTTTTACTTAACGTTATAGGGGGCGTTTTTATTTCTGGCAAAGCCTTCTTTAACGCATGCGTCAACGCTGCCTGGCATTCTTGGCGAAATTGATCAAAGGGATTTTCTGAAATCATTAAATTTGTCTCCGATTGCTTGGAGAGTAACTGGGGAAGGTGATATTTTAAATGAAAGCGTCACTTATCTGTTTAATGGAGTTAACAATGAAGACAAAGATTGTTTACTCAGAAAAATGTTTAGGCTACGGCACATGGCACGTTGAAGGACCTCAACGTGTTAAAATTGCATCTGAAATCCTCAAAGCCAAAGGTTACGAGTTTTTGGAGCCAACACCTGCAAGCGAAGAAGACTTGTTAACAGTTCATGATTCAGATTACCTTTGGAACCTAAAGAAAGGTTTAGTTGAAGATCCAGATACACCTGCATACGACAGAATCTACGAGTTTGCCAAGCTTTCGGTCGGCGCCGCACTTTTAGCCTCAAAAATTAACGGGTTTTCCCTTATGCGTCCGCCGGGGCACCATGTTGGCAGAAATGGCGCTGCTTTGGGTGTTAACACACGTGGGTTTTGCTATCTCAACAACATCGCAATAGCCGTTAAAAAATTGAACAAAAAAACGCTGATTCTGGACATCGACGGACACCACGGCAACGGAACCCAGGAGATTTTTCAAGGAGACGACAAAATCCTCTACGTTTCGCTGCACGAATCGCCTAATTATCCTGGAACAGGCTCTTCCACTCAGGGCAACAGTGTCAATTTTGCTTTGCCAACAACTTGCGGGGGAAAAAGATACTTGGAAACGCTGGACAAGGCCTTGGAAACAGTTGATTTAGGCAGGTTTGAGGTGCTTGCGGTTTCCGCGGGTTTCGATACACATCTGGGCGATTTAGCGTCCTTAGGCTTAATCGAAAAGGATTATTTTGAGATTGGAAAAAAGGTTGCTTTGCTCGGCAAACCCGCGTTTTTTGTTTTGGAAGGCGGCTACGTAGGTGAAAAAGTTGGGGTAGATATTGACATGTTTTTGAGAGGCTACGAAGAAAACAAAATTTAGAAAAGGAGGCTATTTCTGTTTTTTAGCCATTGCCTTCTTGTTTAACGTTTCAAGCGTCTTTGTGACTTTCTCAGAGCGTTTCTCTGCAACTGCCAACAGGGGTTTCCAGTCTTTGTTTTTGACAGTGACGGTTAGCTGGTCGCATTGTGCGGGCAGTTTTTCCAGTGCCCCGTTGAAGAGTTTTTCTGCGGCCTCATCTGAATCCACGATTTCCAAGGCTTCTTCTGGGCACGCTTCTTTGCATTTGGGTTCGCCTTGACAGAGGTCGCATGCAATAGCTTTCCCTGTGTCGCAGTTGATTGTGATTCCTCCGTGTTCACAGGCTTGAACGCACCAGTCACAGCCTTTACATTTTTTGTCATCAATGATTAGTAAACCGGTTTCTTCTGATTGCGAAATCGCGTTTTCCGGACACGCCTTAACGCATCTGGCGTCTTTGCATCCTCGACATGAGAGTGCAAAGTTAAAGAGTGGAGCCATGCGGACAACTCGGATTCGGGACTTCATTGGGTTCCAGATGCCTTCTCCTTTTTCAAGAGTGCAAGCATACTCGCAGATCCCGCAGCCGATGCACTTGCCCGGGTCAACGGCTACAAATTTTCTTTTTTGCTCGGTTTTAGCAGATTGCATGTTGAATCAGCCTTTGATTGTTTGAATATTGTGTGCATCGTTGCCTTTTAACCGTTACTTAAAAAAAAACATTTTTTTGATGAAAAAATGCCCTTGCAAATAATCTATTATTCCTGATTAACCTAAAATCAATTTTTCTGCCTTATTCCTTGTAAATGCAAGGTGAAAACTGAGGATCTGATAAATATAAAAAAATAAAAAAAGGGTTTTAAGTTATAGTTGTTTTCCGCAATTAGGGCAATAAATTGCATCGGGCTTTACTGGTGCGCCGCAGTATGAACAGTACCGTGCCGTTTGAGATGGCGTTGCTGTGGGTCCTGAGATGGAAGGTGGAGTGTAACTGTATTGTTGTGTGGCATTTTGTTGCTGAGATTTCATGGAGAAGAAGCCGATTACTGCGAATATCCAAGCGATGAATATCAGAATTAAGCCGATACCTATTATGGTTAGTAGGGAGCCCCACCAAAGTAAAGTGGCAGTTGTTGTAAACGAGTGCTCTCCTGACTTCTGCGCGAGCGTGTTGAAGGTTTCTCTTAGGCGCAATGACGCAAGTACAAAGAATATGAAAGCGATTATAAGCCCGCCAAAGAAAATTGCTAATCCAATTCCGAAGCCCGCAGTTAACGCGAAGTGTGATGAATATTTGAAGCCTGTTGCGGTTCCAACGCCGATCAATATCCCCGTAATGGCCACTGCCGCAGCGATCAAAGCAATTATGTAGTATTTGACGCCTGTTAGTGTATTCTGGTAGATTTCGTTATCGTGATAGTAATTTGCAAGTTCTTTGACACCTCTGAGAAGCAGTATTCCACCAATGATGCCCAATACCCAGCCTACGTAGGGAACTAAACCTAGTAAAAGCAGTATTGAGCCTTCGCCAGCCAAAGTTTTGCTATATTCGAAACTTGTACCCATTTTTTGTTTTCCTCCTAACTTTTTGATTCTTGGAACCATAAAAGTTGCCTGTTGGTTATAGCCCTAACATTTAGAGCAAACGCTCTGGCACTTAGAGCAAATCCTCTAAGAGTTAGAGTCATAAGCAAAACGAGTATTATGGTGAAATCATGGAAAGAAAATTTAACCGCAGAGCTTCATTTATCTTACCGATGCCGAATAGCTGGAGCAGTGGATGCAAGTGTCAAAGCCACGTGGAATAAGCGCCGATATTCAGTCGCCAAGAACCAAGCTGCTGTACTTCATCTACTCCGCTCCTAACAGCAGAATCAAGGCTGAACCAGGAGTTAAATCAAGCATCAGCTCTGCGTTGGGCTATAAGTCGGACGGCCACTTCCACTATGACTGGAATTATCTTTTGACCGCCGGCATGATAGAGGAAAAACAGGGCTACTATGTCGTGACGGAGGAAGGAAAGAAAGAGTTTGCCCTGCACGCAACAGCGTCCAGAAGCAACTCGATAATGATCTTTATCGGAATCGGAATAATTGCTTTTACTTTGGGGCTTGAACTAAAGCTTGTCCCAATCTTAAGCGTAACGTTCTTCGGCATAGCTCTGATTATAATTGGGTCTTTGTTTTTAGTCATTGATCGAAGAAACAGACCAAAAATAACGCCTGAAGCCAAGGCTTTACTCAAAGAACTAAAATGACTTTAGAGAGGTCGAAAGACACTTCAGGCTCATTTTCAGAGGACTTTTTTCAATAACGGTATCCTGCGGAAGATAAAGTATGTTGCGGCAAAGCATAATGGAATGCAAATGACACAGAGCAGAAGCCATTTTGCAACTGGGTACAACACAAGCGGGCTAAACAACAATGTGACTGGGATAATGATCATAGGGTGAAACAGGTATACGGAGAACGAGTTATCTGAAAGTGTTTTGACAAACTTGCCTTGATGGTTGAATTTTTCCCTAAAGACGCCGATTAGACCGATGCTCATGGCAACCGCGACCGAGGATTCCCATACTGAATATGCTGCGCTCTGCCAGGTCAGCCCTCCATCAATGGCACCTGTTGTCCCAGTTGCCGTGACTATTACCACCAAGACGAACCAAACCAAGAAGCCCAAGACAATGGCACCTATTACACATCTTTTCCCCGTTCGATAGCTGATCTTAGCGAACAGGTTGCTTCTGTAAGCTAGGATGCCCACAATGAAGAGAACTATATATGAAGAGAAGTAGCAGAGCTGAAAGTTCAGGATGCTTGCCCCAATCGGCTGAACTATCCTAATCAGGAAGGCAAAAACGGCGATAATCAGGACTAGGCTGACTGCCATACCCCAGGTCGGTTCGAGCGGTTTCCTTTCAGGAGCGAATCTGCGAGCGACCAGTCGCCATAGCCCGTAAATCAAGCAAAACCCGAAAAGTGCCGCAGCGAACCACATCGGACCGGTGCCCGAAAGAAAACCTGCCAAATTGAAGCCAGACGGCTTGCTGCTGAGTTCGATGATTTCGATGAACGGCGTTATTGCAATCAGGAAAATCAGGGTTGGGATGATTAGGCGTTTGAATCTGTCTCCGACGAACCCGCCGAAGCCTTTCCGGTCATAGCTTCCTGCGACAAAATAGCCAGAAATCATGAACAAAAGCCCCAAGAAGTATCCCTGTGTGAACGACTGGTAGAAGGCGAACCAAACGGTGGATAGCGTATCAAGATGGATACTGTAAACGTAGTACCAACTGCCAAAGTTGCTAACCGTCACTGCCAAGTGGATCGTGACAACCAACACGATTACCAGCAGTCTTAGATTATCGATGAAGAGTAGCCTTTCTTTCCTGCTGGGGTTTCGTTACTGATTAACTCGGCGGCCAATCAACGACCTCATTTCCACTTTGTGAGAATCTCTTCTCGTTTGAAAGTGGATTTGGTTAAGAAGAAAAGAGCTATATCGACAACGATTACTATGGCAGCGAAGACCAGAAGGTTACCGATGCTGAAAGTGAAAAGTCCTTCGACAGCCGCTAGAAAGACAACTATGAATGGGATAAACATGATACCTGCGATCTGGTTTGCGCCTCGAACGTCATTCACTCGAGATGACGCCATCACTCCTACTTCAATACTGAAAATCGCTGCAAGAGGAGCAAGAAGTAACAGCATAACTCCAGCAGTCCAGTTGGGAAAATAATAGTAGCTTAACCCTCCGTTGTAGAGTATGTAGTCCGTTGCTGCCATAAAGATTGATGCTGCCGCCCATATCGATATAATTGGCGGTATGAACGCTGCGATACTTTTTCCTAGGAGGATTTCATTGTCAGTAGTCGGAGTCGCAAGCAAAGGTTCCAGTGTCTTCTCAATCTTTTCACCCACTATACTGTACGCTGCGATCGTACTGGGCAGGGAAGCTGCTAAAACAACGAAGAGGTAAACGCTTGATTCGGCACCAAGTGATATTGTCGTTGGGATTCCATTAACTATTTGGCTCTTGATAACGAACGAGAAAACAATTGAGATGAGAAGGGGAAGCCCAATCGTGTAGAAAATGATGCTCTTTTTTCTGCTGATCACCTTCAATTCTTTGCGTGCTATCTTCCAAGGCATCCATGTGGTCATTGTGCATTCTCCCTCACTAGTTTCAGGTAAGCGTCTTCTAGCGAGCTGCCGATCACCGTTACTGTCTCGACGCGTCCTCCCGCAGCGACAATCGCGTTTACCATGTCAGGATTCTCTTCCTCGGAATCAACGACATCAATCGTCAGCTTATTGCCATCCCTGACCAGATTCTTGACCTGTAGTTTCTTGAGCGAATCCAAGATGGCTTCGTTCACCCGTTTAAGCTGGATCACTGTCTTTCTTCCGCGGATCGACCGTTCGAGCTCCTCAGGTGTACCCACGGCCATCAGACGCGTATTCAAGATGCCGATCCTATCGCAGATTCTCTCGGCCTCATCGAGGTTGTGCGTATTGATGAAGATGGTTTTTTTCTCCTTCTTCAGTTCGAGGATGAACTCCCGCACCGCCTTTGAAGCCTCAGGATCCAGGTTTGCGGTTGGCTCATCCATGATAAGTATCTCGGGGTCATGGATCAGGGCGCGTGCTATGGCGAGCTTTTGTTTCATACCCTTCGAGAATGTTCCCGCCAGAGCATCTCTCTTATCCCAGAGCCCCAGCAACTTGAGGAAGTATTCATTGCTTTCTTTCCTCTGGGAGTCAGTGCGCCTGTACAGCGTCCCGTAATAGTCCAGGTTCTCATAGGCCGTAAGGGACTCGTAGAGGCCAACGTTGTCAGGGACAAGCCCGATGATCTTTCTGATATTTAGAGCATTTTCTGGGCTGCCAACCTCGTAATCGCCAATCTTTACTTTGCCACTTGTTTTAGATATCAGGCAGCAGAGCATCCGAACTGTAGTGGTCTTTCCTGCCCCGTTAGGTCCGAGGAAGCCGAAGACTTCGCTCTTGTCTACGCGGAGGGTTAGATTGTCAACTGCAGTCAGGTCACCGAATTTTTTTGTAAGGTTCTCAGTCTCAATCATGCTATGCAGCAACGATTTAGTTTTTCTCTAACGAAAAGCTCCCGTTTGAGCTCCCAATGCTTTTAATTAGAAAATGAATGTTAGATATAAAGAGGAGTAGTTTCTCAATTTTTGAACTGAAACGCTATGCTTTTTGCTAGCTAACTCTGCAAAGGTCAACTGCTGAAAGAATAGCTGCTGCCGTCCAAAGCTGCCCCTTGCTTCCGCGTGGCTCGCCAGTTGAGGGATTATAGAACTCGTTGAAGCCCTCGCGCTCAATCATCTGCTTGGTTGCTGCGTCGGCTTCGCTGGTCGCTTTCAGTTTTGTTAACGCCTGAATCACTCTTATCTCTACGAAGGGCCAAACTGCTGAGTTCTGGTAGAAGCCAAGTTTGTTTCTCAGAAAAGCGCCGTTCGCTACACCGCACTTGATATACCATGTTGCCAGCAGCTTTGCCCTGTTGAATTCGTACGGGGGCATAATGTTTCTGTAGCCGAAGGGTGTTTTTGCGGCTTTAAACCCGTTGAGAATGCCCTGAGAAACTTTTTCGGAAGCGGTACCGTTGATGACGGCTAAGGCGTTTCCGAAGCTGTCAAAGTTACGATCCTGCTTCAGTTCGCCGTCCCAATAAACGGTGTCCGCATAGCAACATAGGTTCTTTGAAAGAAAGAATTTGTTTACATTCTCTTTCACTGAATTTGCAACTTTGGGATTTTCGAGCAATTCGTACATGTTGACGAGGAGCATCTGGTTAGCGAGGAGAAACTTTCCTCTGTAACAGGGTATTGTATCTCTCCAGTCCATGCCGGGAACAAGTCCATGTTCATCGAGTTTGCTCTCGACATATGCGACACATGACTTCACGGTTTCCTCATTTTCTTTAAGGAACTGGTCGCCTGCAAACTCGGCATATTTGCGCATTCCTATGACAAACAGAATTTCTGTGTCAGAGGGGCAGGACTGGTACCTTTGTCGAATTAGTTTACTGACGCTGAAGTCGATCACGGTTGGCATCTGGCCATTTCTGCGCCGCAGCTTTATGAATTCAGATAAGTGATTTTTTATTTCCCTTCGGTAACCGAGCTTGAGCAGCACATCCTCCGAGTAGACCAAGTCTCTGAGCCATAACTCATGATAGCGTTGCGTACTAGCGTAGAAACCGTTCTCTCTTCTGCATTCCTCGATGACCTTTTTAGCCTGCTCTTCTTTCTCCAAAAGTGCTTCGGGTTTGCAGCCCTCGGAACTGATCAATCGCTTCCCCTGTTACCAATTGGTTTTTCTAGTATAAGAATTCTGTAACTCGCGTGACGATCCTCTACCTCAAAACTTTGTTTCACTTCTCGGAATCTCTGGTGCAGAGGGGTAGGTTTACATTCACATTTAAATTTCACGCGACAACGGTCTCGGTATGTTGGCGTTGCTTCAAATGTTCTTAACCGAATTTTCTTATCGCCAAACCCGACGGGTAAGAATTAAAATTGCAAGAGATACCATAAAGATTCCAAGAGCACCGGGGACAGCATCTAATAATGGATAATGTTGCTGCTGAGCCAGCGTGAGTGAATCCAATACCGAACTGGTATTTGATCCTACAAAGAGGTAATATACCCCTTGAGGGAGAGACAGGGAAACGCTGGCGCTTTGCAGAGTAAATCTATCGACGTAAAAAGCAGGCATCCCAGTGAAATTCACCAAAAAATAACCTTGGCTATATTGTTGTTCTAAAGCAGAATATTGCGTTGAATTCACCACATACAGGCTTATTGAATTTGAGGCAACCAAATGAATGGTAAATTGTGAACCATTATTCGGGAACCACACTTCCGTCAAGAATGTACTCGTATTCTGAGGAATAACCCGACTGGAAAAAGTTCCCGGGACTTCGTTGGTGGCTAACGATCTATTAGTGGCAAAGATTAGAATAACTCCCAGAAATATTAAAAACGAAGCAATCATAATTTTTCCGGTCCGATTCTTCTCCTCTATCCGCGGTCTCTCGGGGAAAGTCTGAAGCAAGTTAACTGCAAGCTGCCCTCTCTCGGTTAGATGATACTTTCCTTGATCGTCTTTAGATATGAGGCCATTCAACGCCTTGAGATGGTAATTAAGTCTGCCTGTATTTGTAACTCGCAAGATGGACATTATTTCGGTGTAGCTTATCGCGTCTTTTTCCTTAATTAGTTCCAGAATATTTCTTCTGGTAGAATCGCCAAGAATCCTGTGCAGGGATGACCAGTCTACTTGTTCCATACGCATCACTTCTTTCATGCTTTCTTTTGCTTCATTTTAAGCGTTTTTGATAAAATCTGTTATCAACGGTTATAGAGGAATTTATGCGAAAAATAAAAGGTTAAAGATAATTGCGTTCTTGATAAAACCAATAGCGATTTCTAAGCCGCAATTGCTAAAATAGCCAGCAATCAAGCCATAATTCGCGCAAAGGGGGAAAGTGCGGAGGGTGGGATTTGAACCCACGAACCCCTGCGGGATAGGAGCCTCAGTCCTACGCCTTTGACCATGCTGGGCGACCTCCGCAATCATGTTTTTGCTTTTTGAGGCGGTGCGGAATATAGAATTAGGTTGGACATTTAAAGACTTTACTTTGCGTGTTGATGTGTTCGCGGTTAGGTTTGTTTATTACTTTGAAAGTTCTGAATGTTTTGTGTAGGAAAGGGATTTATTCCCCGCTGAATATAACAGTGTTATAACAGAGGTATTAACGTGACAAAAATATACAACAACGTTCTTGAAACCATAGGCAAAACCCCGTTAATAAAATTAAATCGGTTAACCCAAGGCACAAACGCCATTGTTGTAGCTAAACTTGAATCGAGAAACCCAGGCGGAAGCGTAAAAGACCGCATATGCCAAAGCATGATGGTTGAAGCAGAAAAACAAGGCTTAATCAAACCAGACACCACCATCATTGAACCGACAAGCGGCAACACAGGCATCGGCTTAGCCATGGTGGCAGCCGTAAAAGGCTACAAACTCATCCTTACAATGCCAGAAACCATGAGCGTCGAGCGCCGCAGCCTACTCAAAGCCTATGGAGCACAACTTGTCCTTACGCCCGGACCAGAGGGCATGGGTGGAGCCATCAAAAAAGCTGAAGAACTCGCCCAAAACACATCCAACAGCTTCATGCCACAACAATTCAAAAACCTAGCTAACCCCAAAGTCCACAGAGAAACTACTGGACCTGAAATTTGGAGTGATACAGACGGCAAAGTGGACATATTAGTGGCGGGTGTTGGCACGGGTGGAACAATAACGGGCATAGCCGAATACATAAAACCGCTTAAACCCGACTTTAAAGCCGTTGCAGTTGAACCGGCAGGTTCGCCAGTTCTAAGCGGTGGCCAGAAAGGACCACATAAAATACAGGGAATAGGCGCAGGCTTCAAACCAGACGTACTTAAACTTGATTTGGTGGATGAGATATTCAAAGTAAAAGACGATGACGCTGTACAAACCGCACGGCAACTTGTCCTAAAAGAGGGATTACTCGCAGGCATATCCTCGGGAGCAGCAACTTATGCAGCCTTAGAAATAGCCAAACGATCCGAAAACAAAGGTAAACTGATAGTTGTTATTCTCCCTGACACCGGCGAACGCTACCTTAGCACAGTTTTATTCCAAGAACCGCCACCAAGTACAAACTCAAACATTTAAGTTGCCTCCAAAAAGACGCTTCTCTTATATTCTTGCTTTCCGCATAATGAGAAGAGGAAGTAAAAATGGCGTCGAAATCGAATCAGCTCCGTCCGAAAGACTGCAAAGAATGCGCAGAAAAAAATGTAGACATTGACTGCTGGAACCCAGATAAAATGTTGGACACGTTAATGCATAACCATGATAAAGTGGAGCAGGATTGGGTTGAAAAAGGCTTGCCGGCGCTTGTAGATGAAATGATGGTGAATTATCATACCTTCGGCGGCATGGATCACCTTGAAGGACGCGATCTGCCATCAAAGAAGGTAGTTACTGAAGTGCTGGAAGATTTGTTCACGATTCTTTTTCCAGGCTACTTAGGCAAAGAAGAGATAACAAAAGCCAATATAAAATATTATCTTGGCAACACTTTAACGTCGGTGCACACGCGACTCACCCAAGAAGTTACGAAAAGCCTCAAGTACATTTGCCGAAAAATGAATGGATGCCCCCAAGACGTGTGCCAAAGGAGAGCCGACGTAGTTGTTAAAGAACTGCTGGAAAAGTTGCCTGAAATAAGATCAATGTTAAGCAGTGATATCCAAAGTGCTTTCGCGGGGGATCCGGCAGCAATAAGCGTGGAAGAGGTCATTATCAGTTACCCATGCGTTTTGGCGATAACGACTTACAGGATAGCCCACGAGCTCTACGTCAGCCGTGTTCCGTTGATTCCAAGGATAATGAGTGAACATGTTCATTCCTTAACTGGCATAGATATTCACCCGGGCGCAAAAATCGGCAAAAACTTCTTCATTGATCATGGCACCGGAGTAGTAATCGGAGAAACCACGGAAATCGGCGACAACGTCAAGCTCTACCAAGGCGTGACTTTGGGCGCGCTGAGTTTCCCCAAAGACGAGAAAGGAAACATTATAAAAGGAAGAAAGAGGCACCCGACAGTTGGAAGCAACGTGGTTATCTATTCAGGCGCGACCCTTCTGGGGCCAGACGCAGTAATCGGCGATAACGTTGTCATAGGCGGAAACGTATGGGTAACCTCTCCAGTTGCTTCAGGGACAAGAATAAGCATTGCGCCGCCAGAGCAGAACTATAAAAAAGAAAGTGATGCTGAAAAAACAAGTTAGAGCAGACGGAAGTTTTCCTTCACCGTAGTCAAAACTACATGAGTGTTTGTTCGCTCAATATACGGCAGAGATAACAATCGTTTAGTGAACCCCCCAAGGTCCTCTCGGCTTTTAAACTTTGCAACAATAATGGCATCCGTCAAGCCTGTCACGTCGTAGACGCAGCACACATTGGAGATTTTAGCTATTTCATTTTCAGTTTCCACGAGCCTGCCTTTAGAAACTGTGATTTCAGTTACAACTGTCAATTGGTAACCAAGTTTTTCGTGGTCCAGCTGAACAGAGTAGCCTTTGATGAGGCCTTCATCTTCCATTTTTTTAATTCTGGATAAAACTGTTCCAACTGATACACCGACGTTTTTGGCTATTTGCCTACTTGAAAATCTCGCATCTTCTAAGAGACTTTTCAGGATTTTAAGATCGGTTTCGTTTAAATCCGTAAATATACCCTCTGCACGTTCTTCCAATTAAACCCACTTTTTCGAAACATTATTTTAATTATCACATGATTATATTAATAAAAGTTTAGCTTTTACCTGCAACGAAAGCACGCTAAAAATAAGAGAAAAACGCTTTTAATTTTAAAAAACCTCTTTGCCTTTAACTTGAAACTGATAGCAATCTTAAATTACCAGCAGCTTAAACTCAATAATTTGAGCGCGCAATGCAAGTAAAATATGACACTATACTGGTTTTAGATTTTGGGGGGCAATACTGCCATCTTATAGGAAGAAGAATCAGAGAAAACGGAGTCTACTCAGAAATAGTTGCCCATGACATTTCACCCGAAGAAATTAAGGCTTTAAACGAAAAATTCAATGTTAAAGGCTTAATTCTTTCAGGAGGACCCTCAAGCGTTTACGAACCAAACGCGCCAAAGCTTAACCCCCGCATTTTAGAAATAAATTTGCCGATTTTAGGTTTATGCTATGGACACCAACTGTTGGCTCAGTTAACTAACGGAAAAGTTAAGCCTGCAGCCTGCAAAGAATACGGAATAACGCAGGTAGACATTGACAAGCCCGTGGGCATCTTGGAGGGTTTAAGTGAAAAAGAGAAAGTTTGGATGAGCCACGGCGACACCGTCTACGCTTTGCCACAAGATTTCGAGACGCTTGCCCACACGGAAAACTGCCCAGTTGCCGCTTTTAGGCATAAGCAAAAACCAATTTATGGCTTACAGTGGCATCCTGAAGTCATCCACACAGAAAAAGGCGCCGCCATGCTGCGCAACTTCATTTTTGAAGTCTGCAAGTGTGAAGCTAACTGGAAAGTAGAAGACATCATAGAAAAGATGGTTAAAGAAATCAAGACGGAAGTCGGCTCAGCCAACGCCATCATCGGCTTAAGCGGGGGCATAGACTCATCGGTTGCAACGGCACTTGCAGCCAAAGCGTTAGGCAACAAACTCACAGCAGTCTTCGTCAACCACGGGTTCATGCGTGAAGGAGAACCGAAAGCCATCTGTGAAACATTCAAAAAATTCCCCATAAATTTCGTGATGGCGAACGCTCAGGACCGCTTCATGCAGAAACTCAAAGGGGTAACTGACCCTGAAAGGAAACGTAAGGTCATTGGGGAAGAGTTTATTCGTGTTTTTGAGGAAATCGCGGAGAAGTCAGGTGCGCAATATCTGCTTCAAGGCACGATCTACCCCGATCGGATTGAATCGGGTATCCGAAAGAACTCAGATGTGATAAAATCTCATCATAACGTCGCTGGATTGCCAACTGACATAAAATTCAAAAAAATAGTTGAACCCCTCCGAGACCTCTACAAAGACGAAGTGCGCAAAGTAGCGCAAATGCTGGATTTACCAAAAGAATTGGTTAATCGGCAGCCTTTCCCTGGACCGGGATTGGCAGTTCGAATAATAGGCGAATTAACTGCAGAAAAAGTAAGCGTTGCAAAAAAAGCCGACGCGATTGTCCGCGAAGAAATCGAGAAAAACCATTTAGAAGAGAATCTGTGGCAGTACTTTGCTGTTTTGACTGATACGAAAGCGACGGGGGTCAAGGGGGACTCAAGAGCTTACGGATATGTGGTGGCGGTTCGAGCTGCGGAAAGTCGAGAAGCCATGACCGCAAACTTTGCGCAAATTCCGTATCCCGTTCTTGAAAAAATTTCGACCAGAATCACCAATGAGATTCCGCAGGTTACCCGAGTGGTTTACGATATTACTCATAAGCCGCCTGCAACTATAGAGTGGGAGTAAAGCGCCGAAAAACTCCATAATTCTTTATATAAAATCAACTCATACGTTACTTCTCAATAAAGGTGACAACCCTGAAAGCGTTGATCTTAGCAGGCGGCTTCGCAACAAGGCTTCGACCATTAAGTTGCTCTAGGCCCAAAACTCTTTTCCCAATAGTTAACAAGCCATTACTTGAATGGATTTTTGAAAGATTATCTTCCAGCGGTGTTGAAGAAGCTATACTGGCTGTTAATGCGTTGACGCAATTTTATATCAAACAGCAGCGTCTGCATAGGCATGGGTTAAAAATAAAGTTTTCAATTGACCCCCCAAAAATGCCGTTGGGAACGGCGGGGCCCGTAAAAAAAGCTGAGAAATTCTTAGGCCACGATGAGCCGTTTATTGTTTTAAACGGGGACATTTTTGCGGATTTAAGCTACAGAGAACTTCTGGAGGCGCACATTAAAAATAAGGCGTTAGCAACAATTGCGCTTTGCAAAGTTGAAGATCCCTACAGATACGGTGTAGCGGAAATAGTGAATGGCAACTGCATAAAAAGGTTCATTGAAAAGCCTCCAAAGGATAAAGCGCCCAGCAACCTCATAAACGCAGGAGTCTACGTTCTAAGCCCCAAAGTCTTCGATTATATTCCCCGTGGAAGATCAGTTTCCATGGAACGTGAGGTTTTCCCCAAACTGGCCGAAGAAGGAAGACTCTACGGTCACTTCGTCAGCGGATTATGGATGGATATAGGCAAACCGGAAGAATATTTGGAAACAAACAAAATAATACTTGATTCCTTAAGCAACACGTTGAAACATAAAAAAACAAAGAATTTAGAAATCAAAGACCCCGTTGCATTTGACAAAGGAGTAATCTTAGGTGACAACTCTGTTATTGGTCCATATGCGATTTTGGGAAAAGATGTAACGGTGGGCAAAAACGCGTGTGTTAGCAACTCAGTTGTTTTTCCCAGTGTGAGGATTGAGGACTTCGCCTCCATAGATGGAGCGATAATTGGAGAAGGAGCCCGTATCGGAAAACAGGTGAAAATCAGCGGCGGCTGTATTATCGGGGACCACGTAAAAGTTAGGGATAAACTAGAACTTTCAGGTAAGGTTTGCCCAGGTAAAGAAGTGGCTGAAAACGTTTTAAAACCCAAGATTCACTGTTAGATAATCAGCAAGAGGCAAAATTTATGAGCGAACAAAAGCTTTTTGGAACAAACGGAATTAGAGGTTTAGTCAACGTAGAGTTGACGCCTGAAATGGCTGTAAAAGTTGGCTGTGCAATCGGAACTTTTTTTGGAAGAAAAAATTTGCTATTAGGATATGATGCTAGAACCAGTGGACCAATGTTTGCTAAAGCGGTAATTTCGGGTTTAACAGCTGCTGGGTGCCACGTGTTTTTCGGCGGGATGGCTCCAACGCCCGCACTTCAGTTCGCCGTTAAAAATCACAAGATGGATGGAGGAGTAATAATTACTGCGTCGCATAATCCGCCTCAGTACAACGGCATAAAAGTGATTTGGAGCGACGGCATCGAAACATCTCATGAGCAGGAAGCTGAAATAGAGAAGATTTATTTTGAAAACAAAGCAGTTTTGGCAGAATGGAATAATCTTGGAACACTGCGGGAACTGACTGGAATCAACGATGAATACGTTGAAGCAATAAAAAAACAAGTTAACTCTCAAAAAATCGCCGAAAAACGCTTTCATGTCGTGGTGGACGCAGCTAATAGCGTTGGAGGTCTCACGGCGCCGCCGATGTTGCGGGATCTTGACTGCAAAATAACTACTATCAACGCAAACATTGACGGCACTTTCCCAGGACGTTTACCCGAACCCAGACCTGAGGACCTTAATGATTTAGCTTTAACTGTTAAGGCGCTTGGAGCTGACTTAGGCGTGGCGTTTGATGGGGACGCTGACAGGTCCATTTTCGTTGATGAGAACGGCGTGATTTACTGGGGAGACAAAACCTTCGCGGTAATAATAAAACAGTACTTGACCAAAAACCCCGGTGCCACAATAGTAACGCCTGTAAGTTCTTCAACTTTAATCAAAGATACAGTAGAGGCTTACAAGGGAGAGCTTGTCTGGACTAAAGTTGGAAGTGTCACAGTTTCTCAGAAAATGAAAGAATTAGATGCCAAACTGGGCGGGGAAGAAAACGGCGGAATTTTCTATGGTCCGCATCAGGCAGTTCGGGATGGAACGATGACAACCGCTCTAATATTGAATACCATGGCTGAAACGGGAAAAAAACTTTCCATGCTTGTGGCTGAACAACCGCAATACTTTATCGAAAAAGGAAAAATTGATTGCCCAAACGATAAAAAGGAACTGTTGATGCAAAAACTGTATGAGCAGGTAAAAAACGAAAATATCAGCACAATTGATGGCGTAAAAGTTTGGTTTAGCGACAACAGCGCCATCCTGATTAGACCAAGCGGCACAGAACCCGTGTTTAGGTTATATGCTGAAGCGAAAGACCAAGAAAAAGCATTAAAGCTAGTTGCGGACTACAGTTCACGGCTTAAAAAAATCCTTGAAACCATATAACAAACCTATTGCGCTTTGGAGAAAACCTGCGAATGCCCAACGTTCTAAACCTGAAACCAGAAGAAATTGATACAAAAGAAAAAAGGTCAAAGTACATTGTTAGCGTTGTCGGATGCGGACAAAAAGGAATCCTCTATGCTTTCGCCTTTGCTGACGCCGGCTTTAAAGTTGCCTGCTTAGATTCTGACCCGAGTTTAATAAAAAAATTGGCAAAAGGAAAAACGTCCTTTTCTGAGCAAGAGATGGAAAGTAAACTGAAAGGCTTAATCAACACAGGTCAATTGGACGTTACGAGCGAGTTTAAAAAAACCGTTTCCCGAAGCGATATCATTATCATAACTGTCCCGGCAAAGGTTGATGACAAGAAAAAAATTGATCATTCAGAAACTTTAAACGCTTGTAAGCAAGTGGGCTCTGCACTCCATTCGGGCACTTTGGTTATTTATGGTGATGTTGCGGGTTTGGGTTTTACTGAAGGAATAATGAAAGAAACATTGGAGAACACCTCGGGGCTAAAGGTAGGTCAGGATTTCGCTTTAGCATACATTCCGATTCATAACTTAGGTGTTAAGCCAGTTGAGACATTAGCCAATTTGGAGTTGAAGGCTGCTTCAATCGGTAAACCCGACCAAGATGCCGCATTAAACGTCATAAAAACTATAGCCTCAAACGTTAAACAAATAAACGACGTTAAAACAGCGGAAATAGCGGCGCTGTTTAAGGCGGCAAAACAGGAGGCGAATACGGCGTTAGCAAGTGAGTTGGCAGTTTTCTGTGAAAGCGCAAACATTGACTACTTTGAAGTTTTAAAATTGTTGGAGTTTAAAGACCCGAGTTTTTGGCCCACAACCGTTGGGGAAGAGAACAAAAACGTGGCTTATCTTCTGCTTGAAAGCGCGGAAAACTTGAATGTTAAACTCAGGCTCCCAACGTTGGCTAGGCAAATAAACGAGGATATGGTTAAACACGCAGTAAATTTAACCCAAGATGCTCTGCGGAGCTGCGGCAAAACGTTGAGAAGAGCAAGGATTGCTGTTTTAGGTACAGTTAATCCAAGCACTGCTACAGTCGTTTTTGTAAAAATGCTGGAGTTGAAGGGCGCTAAAGCGAGCCTCTATGACCCAGCGTCAAAAAGAGACACAGCAGATTCCGGAATTGTGAAGACAAGCTTGAATGAGGCATTGGAAGGCGCAGACTGCATAGTGGTGCTAACCGGAGAGGAACAGTTTAAACATTTAAACCTGCGTAAACTTAAACCATTGACGAAGACACCTTCAGTAATTGTGGATTTGGCAGGTGCCTTTGACCCGAAAGAAGTTGAAAGGGAAGGCTTCATATACCGTGGATTAGGAAGAGGAAACGGATAAATATGAAGAAACTTGGAGTAGCGGTGATTGGCACAGGTTTTTGGGGAAAAAACCATGCTAGAATCTACAAGGAACTGCCCTCAACCGAACTGGTTGCCGTCTGCGATGTTAACCCTGAAAAAGCAAATGCAGTTGCTCAGCAATTTTGCGTTAAAGCGTACACTGATAGCACGCAAATGCTCAAGGACAAGGATATTCAAGCGGTAAGCGTTTGCACGTGGTCAACTTTCTTAGCGGAAGAAGCCTTAAAAGCGCTTAACGCGGGCAAACATGTGCTTGTCGAAAAACCTATGGCTACGAACTCTAAGCAAGCGCAAGAACTCTATGAACTTGCCAAACAGAACGGGCTGCATTTAACTGTGGGTTTTTTGACGCGGTTTATTCCGGGAGTTCAGTTTATTCGCGACGCAATAGAAAAGAAGCAAGTCGGCGACTTGGTTTGCGCTACTTCAAAACGTGTTAATCCATGGCCTGAGCGAATAGGCGACGTTGGAGTTGTCAAAGACTCGGCTATTCACGACATTGATGTTATGCGGTTTATTTCGCGCCAAGACCCAGTAACCGTATACGCTAAAATGGGCAGTCGCCGCATCAAAAAATTTGAGGATTACGCACATATTATGTTAACTTACGAAAACGGCGAGAGCGCTTTTATTGAATCCAACTGGCTAACTCCCTACAAAACAAGATTGCTAACGGTAACGGGCATTGAAGGCATAATGAAACTAGATTATATCACGCAGGAATTATGGATTGAACAGCAAACGCAGACGGTGCAGCCGAGACAGCCCAGCGTGGAACCATTGAAGGTCGAACTTGACCACTTCGCGCAGTGCGTAACAGAGAAGAAGAAACCGTTGATAACAGGAGTTGACGGCATAAAAGCATTGCAGATAGCTGAAGCGGCTACGCAGTCGTCAGCTAAAAATTTGGCTGTAAACCTAAAAAACTAGGCTTGCGGCTTCAGGTTGAAGGGTTTTCCTTCAGCAACAATTTTTTCAGGAACTTTTTCCTTCCATTTCTTCAAGAAAGGCAGATCTTCAGATTCCTTTCTTAACTCATCAGGCAACATTTCTGGAATTTCGTCGCGTATAGGGTACCAGCGTAAACATTTGGGGCAAACAATTAAGCCTTCCACTATTTCGTCTTTTTCTTCGAAAACGTGAAGTTCAAGTGGATGATACTTATCTATGGGGCAAGCCAAGATTTCCATTAATTTTCGCTTCATTTTTCCTCACAAAATAGATAATTAACCGTTAAGATACTTAAAACTTGCTTGGCAAATAAGTGATCTGTATATCGAGGACAGTTTGGTACCAATTAGGACCTATGCTTCGAACCACACGAGAAAATGAAAAAACGTAACCCACGCCGAGGCTGTCAAGTTTTTGGGCGACCTTCAACTTGGTTTTTTCAACGGGTTTTTCGCCGCCTGCTGCATGTTGAAAATCATAGTAGTGGATCCAACCGCCTGATTTCTTAAGTGCTGAAACCGCATAAGGCAGATATTCAAGGGCTTTTTCAGGTAAGGGCATCAAGACGCGGTCAGCTTGACCTTGCAGTCGGGCATTAATAATGTCTTTTGAGTCGCCAAGCAAAGGAACTACTTTACCGTAAACCCTGTTGACCCTAACATTCTCCTCCATAAATTGAACTGCGATTGGGTTAACATCAATCGAGAACACCTTGGTTTTGCCGACCGTTTTAGCAATCAGTATGCTAAAGCAGCCGACGCCTGAAAACATGTTAACAACCGTTTCGCCGTCCCCTACCAAGCGTGCAATTCGTGATCGCTCATGGGAAAGTCTAGGTGAAAAATAACATTTTCCGACATCAACCGCAAAAACGCAGCCTGACTCTTTATGTTTGGTTTTTGTTTTGTCTTCGCCTGCAATCAATCTTAGTTTTCTAACCCTGAAATCACCCGAAATGTGACTAGTTGGGGTAAAAACTGTTTTCACACTCTTGTGGACAGCCATTATTTGGTTTGCCACTTTTTCGGCGTCGATGCTATTGACGGTTGGCACTTTAATTATTGCTATATCGCCTATTAAGTCAAAAGAGCTGTAAATCAGGTTTGACTCTGCTGAAGATAGGGTGGCTGAGAGTTTTTTTCGAAGTCTTTTTCGCAAGTTTGTATCCTCATTAGTAGCAAGATATTGGAAATGTTTAAAAGCAAAATACTTTTCTTTGTAGGAAGAGGCGTTTCTAATGGAAAAGTCAGGAATTGTATATGAATGCATGAGATGCGGGGCAAGAGTGCCGTCAGAGGAATTAGAACTACGAGGCGGAGAAACCAAATGCATCATCTGCGGCTACAGGATTCTGAAAAAAGTTAAACCTCCCGTAGTTAAACGTGTACAATCAAAATAATAAGGGAATACTCGTACTTTGGCACGAGTAACTCAGTTTTAGTTTTTAGTTTATATTAATAGATTTCTTTGTCTCCGAGTTTGCGCAAAGCTTTTCCTCTAAGTCTTATAGAATCAGCCGGAAGACCGTCATCAATGTCTTTTTCAACGGTTTGGCGTCGCACGGTTTCGCCGCATACGCCTTGGGGCAACAACCGCCTTTTTAAGCACATAGAATATGTGCAGTTTGCCACATTACACGGTTCTTCGGTCTGCCTACACCAGACGGAGTCTCGTTTGTAGAGAACAGAGTTTTGGCTACACTTAAAAGAAGAGCATGCTGGAGAACAAGCTTTTGATTGAGCCAACAGATACACCTCAATTGTTAAATCAAAATAGTTTTTGATGTTTTGTCTTTATGTTCTTCTTAATGGTATTTGGAAGCCATATAAACTTTTTTCTAGTCAGGGATGAAACTGATATTTAGCTTTCAGGTGATTGCTTAACTTTTCGTCGCCTGTAAATTTCCACGGTTGCGAAGAGAACTATGGCTATCACTATTATGATTATGGCTATAAGTGAACTTACTGGTATCAAGAGTGATCCGAGAACAAAATATCTGTCAATTTGTATCTTAACCGTCATTGGATTATCGATTGTTTGAGTTACCGCTTGATAGCTACTTTGGGCTCCTTGAGGAAACGCTACTATTTGCATGTTGCCGCCGACAACATTATTGAAAGTTGCAGTTCCAGCGCCGTTAGTCATGGCTGAAAGCCGTTCTGTTGACGGACCATTCAATGTGACGTTAGCGTTTGAGATTGGCTGACCGAAAAAGTCAATAACTGAAACTGAAACCTGAATGCCGTAGAGGCTGCAAACTATTTCCTGCTGGGTTGCACCGAAGACGGCGATGGTTGTTTCATTGATCATAATATTGTCTTCATAAATTTGCAGCTTATACATTCCGAAAGAAACTTGGCTGGCAGCTGACCCTGAGCTGTCGGTTGTGGCAGTATAGAATAAGCCGCTGGTTAATTCAACAAGGTCTATGCTTGCACCAGAGATTGGGGCTCGATTGTAACCGACTACATTAAGGGTCAAGGCTTCGTTGGGGCACGTGATTACTATTTGGTACACTGGCTGCGCAGGTATATTGCTAAATGTGTTGTTTTCAGAGTTGAAAACTTGACCGTATAATGAAGCGTTTATCGTGTAGGTTATTCCTGTTAGAGCCGAAGCTAACGTGTAGCTTCCGTTTGTATATGTTTGACCCGTGACGTTTCCCAACTGAGAAGCACCGCCGTTGCTCGGTTGATATTGATATAGGATGGCTAAATTCACAAAAGGCATTGGAGACCCGTTTTCGTTTTGAACTATAATTTGGATGTTAGTTAATTGGCATTGTAGAGTAAAAGTTGCGTTTCCAGTGACAGTTATGGAGGATGCCCCAACGTTAACGCCGTTCCAAAACGCAGTTAACGGGTAAATGCCTGATTCAAGATTAAAGGTTGCGGCGCCATTTGATCCACTAGTTTCGTTATAGGTTACTCCGCTTGCTTGATCTAACGCGTTAATTTGTATTTGGGAGACAAGTTCGTTAGCTAAGTTTACTGTTTCGATCGTAACTGAATACCCAGGAATCGTAAAGTTCTCTATGTCTGGTACCACTTTTTGAATTCCCTGAGGAGTAATTGTTACAGTATAGGTTCCAATTACAGCGTTTGGGGGAACCAGCCATGTCGAATTGATGATGCCCGTAGCCGAAGCGGTTCGTGTTTGAGTGGGGGCAGCTAAGCCGCCGGTTGAGTTGGTAATGGTCAACGTTGCAGTTTGACTGGCTTGGTAACCTGTCGCTCCAATCGTTACAGTGTCGCCCCTGTGATAGGTGGTTGAATCGAGAAAGCCAACGGTAAATTGGTTTTGCGCCAGACCAGTAGACTGGTTAAAGTAAATATTGTATGTGCCTGCATAATCAGTGGTGCCATTTGGTTGGAAGCTGGCGCCGGGGTAGGTGACTTGCGCTGTGGCGACGCCCTCCTGGTTGATTGTTCCCATAGACACTGTCTGTGAATACGTTGTGTTTGATGGATCCACAACAGTGACATCTGCACCGTAATCAGTGCTTGCTGCTCCTCCGGTTACAGTAACTGTTATTGCCATATTGCTTCCTTCCTGTGCCTGTGAAGGAACAGCGCTTATGTAGTAGCCAGTTAACACTTCGAATGATTCAGGAGTAGTTCCAGTGGAGTTAACGCCAAGTGCAACGTCTATAAGCGTCATATCATAACTTCCGGCTGAAAGGTAAGGTACACTGAAGTTCGCGTCAACTAAATATCCTGAAGATGTCCCGCTTGCAACAACATCGCTGCCAATTAATACTTGGTAAGAACTGTTGGAGTTATAGATGGTTCCTTCAAGATTAAATGCTTGCCCGGCAGTGCCGTTATATTGACTTTGCCCGGTAACTATGCTTGAAGAGCTTATCGGAGCAACCTGCAAAATTTCAACGCCGAGGCTGTTGCTACTTTGACCCAACACTGCTGCCAAGGGCGTAAACGCAACAGTTAAGAACATTAAGACCAAAATGGTAAAGGCTCCGATTTTTCGATTCAAACTACATTGCTCCCCGATAGATAGTCATAATTGACTTAATGCAATGAGATAATTAAGAGTTGATTTTAAACTTTGCCATTAATAATTAACAAAAAAACCCGAAATAAACCACGCAAACTGAAAAAGCCTCTTTCAAAGGCGAAGGCTACTTTTAATCAGCGAGATTTTTAAGGGACAGAAGATTCAAAGTGAATGTATTTCGGTGAAATCTTGGAAAAAAACACTGCAGCCACGCTTTCAGGCGCTTTAAAGAAGCAGAAGTACCATTTGGTCGGCGCTCACTCGGCAGTTAAGAGGTGCAAGTGGCTTTACGAATCCATCGTTAACGATAGACATTGTTATAAGCAGAAGTTTTACGGGATAGAATCGCATCGTTGCATCCAAATGTCGCCTTCCCTCTACTATTGCACTCAACAATGCCTGTTTTGCTGGAGAGCCCAAAGCGGAGACTTACAGGTTACATGGGATGAGATGAAAATCCCGAAAACAGATGAACCACAAGAAATTGTTAACGAATGTTTTAAGGCTCAAGAAAAAATTTTGACAGGATATAAAGGCAATCCAAAAACGAACTGGCGCAAATTCCAGGAGGCGCTGATTCCGAAACAAGTTGCCATAAGTTTAACTGGTGAACCAACCCTTTACGAGCCTCTCGGAGAGTTAATTCGCACCTTTCACCAAAAGGGCTTGACGACGTTTCTGGTTTCCAACGGCACTTTTCCCGCTAAACTTTCAAGTCTAAGCCAAGAACCCACCCAACTCTACATTTCACTGTGCGCGCCAAACGAGCAGGTGTACAAACAGGTTTGCCGTCCTCAGTTCCCCGGCGCTTGGGCAAAACTAAACGAAACGCTGGGTTTGCTGCAGAGTTTCCGTTGCCCCACCGTAGTTCGCATGACGCTGGTTAAAGGTCACAACATGAACCACGTGGAAGAATACGCTAAAATCGTTGAAAAAACCAATCCCACGTACATTGAAGCAAAAGCGTACATGCATATCGGGTTTTCTACGCTTCGGTTAGGTTTTGAAAACATGCCGATGCACGGCGAAGTTAAAGATTTCGCTAGGCAGCTGGCGGAGAAAACGGGGTACAAGATTCTTAATGAAGCGCCAGAGAGCAGAGTTGTATTGTTAAGCAGGCTGGAGAAGCCTATTCAGGTTAAAGCCAACTAGCAGCATATGGATAGTTGCGGTTTCTTTACCTAATTTTTAATCCGCGTAAGTGTGTGAATTTTGATCAGCCCTTTTGCCGGTAAGGGTGTCTCGCCCTTCTTTCGGGAGGCTTATTTTGGGTCGCATTTTTTGATTTTCTATTGTTTTTCGTTGTGAGGCTGGGTTTGATTAATGGGTAAAAAATGTTTTTTAAAAGAAGAAGAAGACTAGAAAAATTGTTTTTCTTCTTCTTCTTCTGGGCTGATTGCTCTGTTTTGTTTAGGTTCCTTTTGTTTGTGTGTTTGAATTAGCGCAGAGCTGTTTTTGGCAAATTTGGAGATAAATGGGAAAAAGGCGGTAGAGAACGCGTGTTTAAGCTAACGGTCAACAGTAGTGAATAATTGTTTTACATCGATTTTTTGGGAAATTGAAATAAATAACCCAGCAATTCATCTAATCAGATGATAAGTTTGTCGTCTTTAGAGACTATTCTTCAAGAAGTAAAAAACGAGCTTATGCAAAAAAACAAAATTCGCGAAGAAACACATGAAAGCATGCGCAAAGCAACCAGCCTATCTAAACAAGCGATTCTTTTGATCCACCAGAAAAAATACAGTCAGGCGGAAAAATTCATCGCCGACGCCAAAGAGAAGGTTTCTTGCCTTCAGGATTTATCCAAGGAGTACCCTGACATTATTTACGGCGGCATGTTTAGTGCGGCGCTCCAGGAATACTCTGAAGCACGCATTTTCTTGATGCTTGTAAAAGAAGGTCGTTTTGTTACCCCCGCTGAGATTTGTGTGCCTTCAGTCGATTATGCACTGGGCTTAGCGGATGTTATAGGCGAATACAGGCGTCTCGCGCTGGATAATCTGCGCGAAGGCGAAGTCAAAAGTGCAGAAGAATGCCTTGAAACAATGGATCAAATGTTTATTCAGCTATTAGCTCTTGACGAGGCTTACATGCTTGTTCCAGGGCTCAGGCACAAATCTGACATTGCAAGAAGAATAATCGAATCTACCCGCGGTGACGTAACGCTGGAAATCCGCAGAAAATCCCTTGAAGACTACTTGAAGAAATTTCAACCCTTAAAACGCAGCACCCCCAAAAGCGGAGCCAAAAAGGTCAAAATTTGAGCAGCCCCAGCAAGCTGATGAAAAATTTTTCGGTAAAAAAAGCGCACCAAACCCAGCTTTGTCTGTCAAAGAAAATAATTTTAGAAGACAGGTTGCCCAGTAAAATTGGAACGGTCGCTGGCGTTGATGTCTCGTATCTTGACGACGTCGGCGTCGGCGCGTTAACGGTTTTAGATTATGAAACGCTCAAGACTTTGGAGACTCAAGTTGCAACATGTCAAATTAAAATGCCATACATCCCAACTCTGCTGTCTTTCAGAGAGCTTTCTCCAGCTATGGCAGCAATCAAAAAATTGAAAATTCAACCCGACTTGTTTCTTGTCAACGCACAGGGATTTGCCCATCCGTATCGGTGTGGGTTTGCCAGCCATCTTGGACTCGCCATCGGAAAACCAACTGTGGGCGCGGCTAAAAGCAGGTTAATAGGTGCACCGACCGACAAGGATGGGGAGACTTTTTTGGTTGATAATGGTGAAGTAATCGGTGCCGTTGTGACTACAAAGCAGGGTGATAAACCCATTTACGTAAGCATTGGCCACATGGTGTCTCTTGAAACAGCCATCAAAATAGTTAAGCACTGTGCCATAAGCCGGATTCCTGAGCCGCTACTGCAAGCTCACAAGTTAGCGACGAAAGAAAGAATCAGGCTTGCACAGGAAAGCAAAGTAAATATCACTGAAAATTAAACTACTTTTGAGCGTGAATTATTTGGCTGAAGAAATATCATTTGCCGAATTCCAGAAACTTGATTTGCGAATAGGAAAAATCGTTGAGGCAACGCCAATTTCCAATTCAAAAAAACTGATCAAAATAATTGTTGACTTTGGGGCTGAAAAAAGGCAAGCTGTCGCGGGTCTACTAAAATATTATCAGCCTGAAGAATTAGTGGGCAAAAAATGCGTTTTTCTCTTGAATCTTCAAAGGCGCGTGTTAGCGGGTGTGGAGTCGCAATGCATGGTTTTAGCCGCTGAAGACAGTGAAGGAAACGTAACTGTGCTTGCACCCGAGAAGGATATTGCTGAAGGAAGCAAAATCGGGTAGCGGAAAGGTACTTTCAGATACCTCCAGGTTATCTTTAGAGGATATGGAAAAGGTTAAATTAGTTAAATCAAAGCACGTTATTGTATAATTTGTTGTGAAGGTTACTTTAATGGCAGTTAACGAAGAAGCGCTCATGTGGGTGGAAAAGTACCGCCCGAAAAACCTAACCGAGGTCGTGGATTTACATGACATCGTTGAAAGCCTGAAAGCTTTCATGAAGAACCCAAAAACGATGCCTCACTTAATGTTCGCGGGGATACCAGGCACTGGGAAAACGACCCTTGCACTTTGCATTGCCCATGAGCTTTTTGGACCCAACTGGAAAAGCTTCACACTTGAACTTAACGCATCTGACGAGCGAGGCATCGACACGGTGCGTGATAGAGTTAAGGATTTTTCACGTTACAGCCGATCAGGCTTCGGGAATGTACCGTTTGCACTGATTATACTGGATGAATGCGACCAAATGACTGGCCCCGCCCAGACAGCGCTGAGGAGAATAATGGAAACCAGCAGCCGCACATCGAGGTTCATTCTCATATGCAACCAATCAAGCAAAATAATTGAGCCAATACAGAGCCGCTGCGCCATATTCCGATTTTCAAGGTTGGATAAACAAGCGATGAAAGAACAGCTGCAATGTATAGCAAAAAAAGAAAACGTGAATCTTTTGCCTGAAGCAGCTGAGAGAATAGTTGACTACTCCGAAGGCGACTTGAGACACGCGATAAATGCGTTGCAAACCGCTTCAGCCTACAAGGAGGGAGTTGTGGATGAGAAAACCGTCTCGCTTGTCATCGGCGAAGCCAGCCCAATGCAAGTTCAAAAAATGATTAGAAAAGCGTTATTCGGCGACTTTATTGAGGCGCGGAAAACTATGTATGAAATAATGGGGTCTTACGGCTTTTCAGGCTCGGAAATAATACGCCAAGTGCAGCGGGAGATATTCAAAATGTCCGATCTTACTCCTGAACAAAAAGCCGACCTGTCAAACGTCATCGGCGAATACGATTACCGCTTAACGCAGGGCGCAAACAGCGACATCCAGTTAAGTGCTTTGCTTGCGCAATTCGCAAAATTTGGTAAAGCCATAGGGGAAACCTATTGACCAATGATCTGTTATGGGTCGAAAAGTACCGCCCGAAAAAGATAGAGGACATTGTCGGCAACGAAGAAGCGAAAGCCACATTCCTCGAGTGGCTAAAAAATAAACGACGAAGCAAAAAAGCCGTTTTGCTCTATGGACCGCCGGGCGTTGGGAAAACAGCTTTGGTCAACGCTGCCTCAAAAGAGTTTGGGTTTTCAATTATTGAAATGAACGCAAGCGACGCACGCTCTGAAAAAGCGGTTAATGAAATTGCTAAACCAGCGACTTCCTACGTTGCCTTAGACAATTTTTCAGCTGCAAGTAAAGGAAAAGGGAATCTGCTTTTCCTTGACGAAGTGGACGGCATTGCGGGTAACGAGGACAGAGGAGGGGTCGGCGCCATAATAAAAATTGTGGAGGAATCCCTAGTTCCCGTTGCTATGGCAGCAAATGATCCTGACATAGAGAAGCTAAGACCTCTAAAGAAAGTCTGTTTGCTTATCCGGTTTCAACAAGTTCGAATACCGCTAATTATTGCGCTGCTTCAGAGGGTCTGCTTGACGGAGCATGTGAAGGCTGAGTTTGAGGCGCTTGAGAGAATTGCACAAAACAGCCGAGGCGACGTGCGATCAGCAATAAACGACTTGCAGAGCTTAAGCGAAGAAAACCATGCCCTCACACTTCAAGATACTATGGGTCTTGCTTCAAGAAACAAAGACATCAGCATGGACGAGACGTTAAGGGGGTTTTTCTCAGCAAAATCTGTTGCCGAAGTATCAAGTTTACTTAGCCGCTCAAGCGTCGACTACGACGATTTCCTGCTTTCGGTAAGTGATAATCTGCCCAAACGCTACACAGATCCAGCCGAGCTTGCAGCCGCCTACGATTTTGTTTCTCAAGCTGACGTTTTTCGAGGAAGAATCGGAACAGAGCATTGGTTTCTCTTAAAATATTTTTTCAACGATTTATCGCGAGCAGCAGCGGTCGCTCCTGAATCATACAAGCCCTTCGAATTTATTTCCCCGCCGATCAGAATTATTACTTTGTTTTGGACTAAAGGCAAAAGAACAATGCTGGATTCAATCTGCGGAAAAATCGGAGCCCAATGCCACGTGTCCCATTCAATAGCTAAACACGATTTTGTTCCATTCGTCAAAGCGATGCTGCAGAACCAAAAACCAAGCCAGCTAATTTCTTGGTTTAAGTTTACGCCCGAAGAGGTTGATTTCCTAATAAAAATGAATAGGTACTAGGGGAAAGCAAAGTTATGGTGATAGCTTTAAATCCGAAGGGTTTCAAGCTTCCAAGAGTTGAAAAAGAAAAGTTTGTTCTGCTAATCAGGCTCGGGTTAGATTATAATCGGGAGTTGGGTTTGTTCTCTATCAAAAACTATAACAATATTGAAAAGCTCATAGACGCCGTAAGCGGAATCTTAAACACTGAAGTCGTTTTCTCTCAAACTTGCCTTCGCTGCGGCAAAGACTTTCCATGTTCAGAATGCAAATACACTGAGTTATGCACCACTAAAGATTTGCCGTTTACTTGCGTATGCCCACAATGTTTACAGGACAAAAAGCAGTTCGAACAGTATCTAGAGAAACTTTAATTTCAGTCTACTTTTTTACCCGCAATGTAAAAGATGAAGGCTTAAGAGAAATTAGAAAAATGCCGGAAAAAATTGATGGCGGCTTCAGAACAGCGTGGGTTTGCTGAGGCTCGGGGATCTTTTCTTGAGGAAAAGAAAAATGCAAATATGTAACACGGTACTATGTCGTGTATCGTGAATTTTAACCAGAGCCTACTCAGCCCCAAATTTCTTCTTCATTGCTTTTTTAAGACTAAAAAAGGGGAAAGGTGGATTGTGATTTTTTACTGTCTTTGTCTTATGGCTTTTTTCTTACTAAGATCAAGCCGACTATGGCGATTGCGATGATTATAGCGATTACTGCAGCAGCCATGTACGTCAATAGATCAGATGTTGTTGCTACGTTTGATATAGGTGAAGCAGTCGGTGATACCGTGGGGGCGTTTTGTACTATCAGGGTGGTTTCTGCTTTTGACGGCCAGTAACCGTTGGTGCCAGCGAACGTTGCGGTAACCGAGTAGGTGCCTGGAATTGTCGGTGGAGTCCAAGTGTAGTGATACACGCCGTTAGTATCGGTTGTTGCAGTGCCTAAGCTGACGAAGTTGCCGTTGGGATCAATAGCAGTTAACGTTACTGTAACGCCTGTGAAGTTCGTTGGTTCTGGCTGTTGCTGGTAAACGTAGCCCATCCAAGCACCCATGCTAGCGTCAGAAGCGCATGGTACGCCATTTGGAAAGTCAGCTTTTTGCTCTGTTTGCTGTGTGCCAGCGGAAATATCCATAACCGTGCCCTGTATAGCTACATTGGTTCCTGCGGTAATAGCAGTCTGTGGCGCCGATACTGTAGTAGCGCTGGGTCCCTGTCCAAGACTGTAAACTTGGTCGTCATAACCATTGAAGAATGTTGTATAACCGTCCGCGATAGCATAGCTGTCAGGTGTGCCGCCGCCGCCAGTCCAGTCAGAAAGCGTCCAAATTTCTGCGCCGTCTGTCGCGTTAATAGCGCGCGTTAATGCACCCTTGTAAATTGGGTCGTTAATGGTGTGCTCCGTGGTGTCTGTGTAGATGACTCCGTTGCCGATAGCTTGTATGAAGGTTGGGTAGTCGCCGTAGAACGTGTTGAAGCCAGCGTAAGTACTGTTGCCTGTGCCGCCGTTACCGTAAGTCCACAATAAATTGCCAGTGGCTTCATTATAGCAGTAGAGTACTCCTGCAAATCCCACACTGTAAAGGTTGCCGTAAGCAAGTTGCCCGTCTAAATCGCCGCCGAAGTCGTTGCCGTAGTAGTCGAGAGCTGGTTGAGATGGAGTTGGCCCCCATAACTTCTGGCCAGTAGTGGTACTGTATGCTACGTATTGCATAGTTTCCTTAAGGGTTTCGTAGAAGACGCCGGCTACTGGGTCGACTCCGCTTTCTAGTACAGTGACGTTGTCAGATGGCGGTTGAAGCGTGTTCCACCATAGTACCGTACCGAATGTGGCGGTGTGAGATACGTTAAGGTCGACAGCGAAGTATGTGTAGGGAGCCCAGCTTGTTGTGTAAAAGGGTGTGCCGCCTGAAGGCAAAGTGCCATTGTGGAAAAGCATAAACTGGCCATAGTAAGCTGCAATTACCGTCGCGGGGTTCGATGCATCGGGGTTGGATCCGGTAGCGCTGTAGCCTTCAACAATTTGTGCATTTCCTGCTGCGTTAACCACAGTCGATAGAGTTTGGTTGCCCATATTGTTGAGCCACAGCACTGAAATGTTCCAGTCATAATCGTACAGTGGACTGCTGGAATTTACGACGTTTGCGTAAATTACATAATTATAGGTGGCTGGTGCATTGTTGTTGAGGCCTGCAGGAGTTCCTATTGCTGGTTGTGTAACATTTCCCTCCTGTGATTGAGCCGTGGTTAAGCTAGCGCCGGAAGCTGTAGAGTCATTGTAGAGTGCGGGGCTGAGAAGAGTAGCGCCTGTCCAGGGATTCGCAAACGTATCCCAAAGTCTGGACGAGTTCCATTCAGCCAAATACCAAGCTGGGTTTGCTGTGGTGCCGTCATTCGATAAGACAAGTCTTAGTTGTTCGCCACTTGGACCTGTCACAGCCGTTCCTGTGGGGACACCAGTTACGTTGAAGAGTGGGTCTCCTGTGTAGGCATCGTAAGCTTGGGCAAAGTTGGTGCTGAACAGAATCGGTGGATAAACACCGTGTTGGTCAGGGTCCCACAGGTTATAGATGTAGCCGAATGATAATGCTGGTATCACTGTGCTGGTCCAGATGATTTGTCCTGTTTGCAGGTTTTGGCAAACGAGTGGTCCAACACTGGCGCCGAATGACACTGGTTCCTTGTAGTAGAGCATTCCGTCGAGTATTATCGGGTTGATGAATCTGTTGTTGTATGCTGAACCCTCGAAGTATCCGACTCCTTGTGGGCTAGCTGGGTACGCTCCGCCTGTGCTGAACAGGTTTCCTCCAACGACTCCTCCGCTTTCAAGCGGGTAGGTCCACATGATGTGCGAGGTTAAGGAGCCGACGGCGTCGGGAACGTAGACGTTTTTGTCATAGTTTTCGGTGACGAATACTGGGTTGCCTGTGCCTAGCCAGTTTGACGAGAGCGTGTACCAGTTAGAGTCTTGACCGTAAATTGGGCGCGTCCAGTAATTTGTCGGAAACGGTTCGCTCGTTGTCGCCGCACCTATTGGACTTTGCTGTACAGTAAGCGTTGTTGATGCACTGCTTGCCAAATAAGTGTCGTTAACTAACACTGAGGCGGGATTATAGCCGCCGGGGTATTGAGCGTAAGCCTGCCCTGGGAAAGTAAAGTTGAAGATGTATGTGCCGACTTGAGTTGGCGTAAACGAAAACAGCTGTGATGATGTTGGGTCTGTGATGACATTGAAAGTATCTGTTGTTTGGGTGCCGTCTGGCGCTGTAATGACGACTTCGTAGTTGTGGAATCTATAGTCATTTGTAACCTGCGCGTAGCTTGCTGCTTCGAAACCTGATCCGAAGGTTTTGTCAAGCCAAATATAAACAGTGATTGACTGACCGACACCTATAGGATTTGGCAGAGTTTGTATGTAGGCGTGCGTTGGAATCTGCCATGCAGGATTATGCGCACTAGCAGATGGAATAAGGATCATTGAAGCTGACATTGAAAGGGTTAAAAACATTGCAATTGCAATTGCTAAAATTCTGTTTTTTGCTTTTAGCATTTTTTCATTTCCTTTTTTCTGTGAAAGACAGCTTTGCCCAAAAAGCCTTTTAAATTGTTCCAGTAAGGCAGGCGACTACCAACTTTACGTGGCTTCATGAAATGAAAAATAACATTTTTTTTCCGTATTTTTTCGCCTAAAACAGGTATTAATTACGATTATTTTTGATAAGGACCTGTTTTATTGGAAAATGATTTATAGTAATTTCCACTTAATTTAGTGCTGTCAAGGGGAAAAGAAACGTGAAGCCCATGGAAGAATCGGTGCAAACGCTAGTTAATTTGGGGCTTTCGGTATTGCAAGCAAAAGTCTACATAGCCCTCGCTAAATTAGGTATGTCAACGGCAAGAACAACTGCTAAGACGGCGCAGGTCGCTTCACAAGACGTTTATCGCGTACTTGTTGAACTCCAAGAAAAAGGGCTCGTCGAAAAAATGATTACCAAACCAACAATGTACAAAGCCACCCCAATTAATGAAGGCTTATCGATCCTGCTGCAAAACAAAAAAGAAGACTACGTTGAAGCAGAAAAACAAGCAAAAATGATGTCTATTATTTTTTGTGAAAGTAGCAACCAAAATATTCTGCAGGAAAATGTGCAGTTCACGATTACTTCCAAATGGACTATTCTTTCCAGAATGCATAACAGGTTGGCTGACTCGACCAAAAAAAGTATTGATTTTATGTGTCCAAAAAAAATGAATGATGGAATGTTATTTGATAATTACCCATACGTCGAGAGAGCGGTAAGAAGAGGTGTAAAGGTACGAGTCATAACATTGAATTTTAATGGAGAAACCACTACTACAGAGGACCCAAAATCTTTATCGAAAAATCCCCTTTTTGAACACAGATACTTGCCTGAAACCTCTAGGCTATTTGGAATGCACATATTTGATAAAGAAGAAGTGACTCTAGCCGTGTCTGAAACAAACCCGATGCCCAGCTTATGGACAAATAACCCTCATGTTATAAAACTGGCAGAAGCTTACTTTGAAAACATGCGGAAGAACGCTCAAACAACTCGAAAACAAGCCTTAACAATTCAGTAATCTGTTCCCAAAAAAAGTTACCCACATTCAGGTGACATTAGCTGCTCTGACGCTGATTTGTCGGGAAACGCATTAAACAAGCAGCTTTGCAGATGTATTCCACACCCTTTTTATAACCTAAAAAATCAATAATTTTCCATTTATTTTTTAGATTTTTTGTTGGTAATTTGGTAGTCGGTTGTCTTAATGGGACAATTTAAATCATTTTTTTATGATATTCTTATTGCAAAAATGGGCAGCGATGAAAAGGTCGGACTCAAAATTTGATAGCAAAGGAACAGCACAGGGCTTGCGAGCTCGTAATCTCTAACTTTTTAATGATGAGTGCATCAACTATAGAAGTGCCTGTTCAAAAAGATCAACTAAGAATTGCAGCATCAGAATTTGCTAAAGCCCGAGATAGTTTAAATGCGCACGTAAAAATCCGAATAAAAGAACAAAGCTTGCTGTTAACAAAAGATAATGCACAAATAGCAATTCACCGCGAAAAAGAAAAACACTCAGTAAGCATGGAAATGCCTGCAGAAATAAAGAAAACTGCTGCTAGATCCAAACGATTTAAAGAAAACAGGCAAAAACGAGAGATAAACCAAGCAGCAACTCAACTGTCAGAAGCGCCCCCACAAAGCAAATGCGAAGAAATCCTAAAGCAGTTCTTATCGACGAACATCACGGAGACACGGGCAGCAATAATTCAGCAATTTGCTGCTGCAGGAACCTCAATTGCAAACGCAAACTCTCAGACACAAATCAACAAGAACTGCACAGTACAAAATATAGAGTTATGCTTTAGTGAAAAAAGTAAAAGATCTGCTGTATTTGCGTTCGTTAAAGCGCGAGAAAACATGAAAGTGCCGATCAAAGTTCGCTTCTCTAAGCAAGGTGTAATTTTGATTAAAACTGAATCTCAATGAATTTGTTGAAGCAGAACTGATCCATAAACGCGGAGAATTGACTAAATATCAAGATATATTGAAAACAGATTCTCAATGGTCAAATAGTTTGCGGGCTCTAGGATCTTTTCTTATGAGAAAAATACAAAAATCTACCAAGATATTATTTTTGTTTAGATTTTAAACAGAGCCTAATCAATCCATTTCTCATCAGTATTGCTTTTTAAAATTAAAAAAAAGGGAAATGTAGATTTTTTTGTTTGCGTTTTTTATGGTCGTTTCCTAAGCACCACTAATATTACGACAGCCAAGCCTGCAATGATTAAGACGAATAGTCCAGCGATTGCGGGAACAAAGTATGTGTCAGCCATAGAGGTCGGGGATGCGGTAGGTGCGGCAGTTGCTGTAGGCCCTGATTGTACGGTTAGGGCAGTTTGTGCATTTGATGGCCAGTAGCCGTTAGTGCCAGCAAACGTTGCAGTTATTGTGTACAAACCTGGAACATTTGGTGTCAGCCACGAGAAGCTGTATAAGCCGTTTGAATCGGTTGTAGCGGTGCCGAGGGTGATGAAGTTGCCGTTTGGATCAGTAGCGGTCAACGTTACTGGAACGCCTGTGAAGTTCGTTGGTTCTGGCTGTTGCTGGTAAACGTAGCTCATCCAAGCACTCATGCTAGCGTCAGATGCGCATGGGACTCCGTTTGGAAAGTCTGCTTTCTGCTCTGTTTGCTGTGTGCCTGCAGAAATATCTATCACTGTACCCTGGATAGTTACATGGTCGCCTGCTGTGATTGCAGTCAGCGGTGCCTGTACTGAAGTGGAGCTGGGTCCTTGTCCGACACTGTAAATTTGTTGATCATAGCTATTGAAGAATGTTGCATAGCCGTCTGCGATAGCATAACTTTCAGTGGAGAACTCTGTGGTGAAATCTGAAAGGGTCCAGATTTCTGCTCCGTTGGTAGCATTGATAGCACGAGCCAAACAATCCTTCCAAATTGGTGTTTCAATTGTGTGTTCAGTAGTGACCGTGTATATTACTCCGTTTCCAACAGCGTTTATGAAGGTTGGGTAATCACCATAAGGCGCGTTTAAGCCGGCATTAGTACTGTTGCCTTCGCCGCCATTACCGTATGTCCACAGTACATTTCCAGTTGTCAAATTATAGCAGTAGAGTATTCCTGAGTATGCAACACTGTAGATGCACCCGTAAGCAATCTGATCAGCCAAAGTGCCAGGTCCTGGACTGCCAAAGTAGTCAAGGGCGGGTTGAGATGCAGTTGGACCCCATATTTGTTGGCCGCTCGACAGACTGTATCCAACGAATTGCTGAGATGATCTATACGATTCACAGAAGGCGTTAGCAGATAGATCGGCTCCGGCATATGTGACAGTAGTGATGTTGCCTGGTGGCGGTTGCTCTGTCTGCATCCACAGTATCGAACCGATTTGGCCTCTAGATGCATTGAGGTTTACAGCGAAGTATGTGTAGGGATTGTTTGCACCTAACGCAGGATAAGAGCCGTTCATGCAAAGCAGCATATTACCGTAGAAAGTGGAAAGTATTGTAGGTGTTAGGGTCATGGTGTTGTGCCAAGATACTGAAACGTTCCAGTCATAACTGTATAGTGCATTGCTCTGGTTTACGACGTTTGCATAGATCACGTAATTATTCGTAGCTGGGGCATTATTGTTAGTGCCAGCATCAGGTCCGATAACTGGCTGTGCAACATCTGCGTAGGACGCGTCGAAAGCTGATAAAGTGGTACCGTTGGTATAGGAGTCATTGTAGAGTGTAGGAGTGTTAACAGCTGCGCCTGTTATTGGATTGTAAGTCGTATCCATCATTCTGGATGAGTTCCACTCAGCCAAATACCAGCTGGGACTCGCGGTGGTACCTGCATTTGCGAAGACATACTTTATATCTTCACCGCTTGGGCCAAGTACTATTCCGCTGCCTGAGGGAACGCCAGTTACATTGAACAGTGGGTCTCCTGTGTACGCATCAAAGGCACGTGCAAAACCGCTTGTGAACAAAATTGCTGGATAAACTCCGTGCTGGTTGGGGTCTTGAACATCATATATGTAAGCAAAGGATAGCGCAGGTACTTGAGTGCTAGACCAAATAATTTGTCCCGTTTGCAAGTCTTGGCAGACAGTTGCTCCACTGCTGGGACCAGAGAATGATATTGGTAGCGTGTAGTAGATGTCTCCGTCAACTATTATCGGATTGTTGTATCTTTGCTCGTATGCAGAGCCCTCAAAGTATGTGTCTCCCTGAACGGAAACAGAGGTTCCTCCAACGACTCCTCCTTCTTGAATCGGGTATGTCCACATGATATGGCTGGTAAGTGGTCCTACGGCAGTTGCTCCGCTATCTTCTCCGGGGTTCATCTGCTCGTTTGGTCCAACCATGGCGCCGAAGCCTGTTACACCTGAACCGTACCATTGAGATGAAATCGTGTACCAAACAGTGTTCTCACCGTAAATTGGCCGCGTCCAGAATTGTGTCGGCAATGGAGAACTACCGGTAGCTGGAGGAATTGGGTTTTGCTGCACAGTAACCGTCATTGATGTAGAGCTGGGCAGATAAGTGTCGTTAACATATATTGAGCCGGCTGGTTGGTCTGCGGCAGTTATTGTTTCTCCAGGATAAGTAAAGTTAAAAGTGTACGTGCCGACTTGAGTTGGAGTGTAAGCATAGTTCTGATCGTTTGTTGGGTCTGAGATGTAAGCAAAAGTCTGGGTTGAGACCGTTCCGTCCGGAGCAGTAATGGTTAGCACGTAGTCATGGTATCTATAGTCGTTATATAGTGCTGAATTATAATAGGGTGGGTTTGCAAGGAACATATCTATCCACATTGTCTGGCCAACACCCACGGGGTTAGGTGCAGCGAATATGTGGGCAAACGTTGGAATCTGCCATGCAGGATTATGTGCACTTGCGTTTGGTATAAGCATCATTGAAGCTGACATTGAAAGGGTTAAAAATATAGCAATTGCAATAGCTAAAATTCTGTTTTTTGTTTTTAACATTTTTTTTTCATTTCCTTTTTTTCTGTGGCACAAGCCTTTGCCAAAAAAACCTTATATAATGTCACAGTAAGACAGCCGACTACCAATTAATCAACAAAAAAATATAGAAAAATCGAGAAATGCTATCGGGCAGATCGTTTTTTAACGATTAAAATGTGGATATATACTGACGAGGACCAGGCCAAGCGGGGCAAACCTGCCGCATAGTTGAGTCTATTCTTTTTACAGAAGGTATTTTTACGATTGCCTCATTAATTGTAATAATCGCCGTGCAATCTTTAACTAAAGCCACAACTAATAGGTCGTAGCTTCCACTTATTTTAACAAGATAACTTACGCCAGGGATTATGGACAACCTATCCACTACTTCTTTTGTTTTGCTTTGGTTTATTAGCGCTATGTTGAGTTCTAGAATAGCTTGATAGCCCAACTCTATAGGGTTGATTTGAATTGACACTTTGATAAAATTGTTTTTTGTAAGATTGTTGTATCTCCTTGTGATAGTATCAGTTGAAACGCCTATTTCTTGAGCAATTTTACTGAAGGACATGCGACCGTTTTTGGTTAATTTTTCGATTATTTGCATATCGATTTCGTCAACATTTACCAAATCTTTTTGAACATCTGCGCTTGCTTGAGAGCTTAAATCTGGCTGCATGGTTCTGTTTTCAAGTGAGTCCACCAAAACGTTTTCAGGTATGTTTCTTATGTCCGTCCAAAAATACGTCTTGATTTCATTTATTTTGCTTTGTTTGCTTATGATTTCTTTAACATTTTCTAGATCTCTTAAACTTTTGAGATAAGAAATTACTCCAACATTATACGTTGCATTGTAATAACGAAAAATATTCACACCCGGAATTTTCTTAAGACGCAAAAAAACATCATCAATATTTTGTAAGTCTACACTAAGCATTATCATTGCCATGCCGCTGTAGCCAAATTTTTGGTAATTAAATTGAATTGTGGCACCAACTATTATGCCGGTCGCCTTCATTTCTTTGTAATGTTTCCAGACGATGTCCTTTGATGTGTTGCATTCTTCTGCTATGTCGGTGAAACTTTTTCGCCCATCTGTAAGTAGCACTTTGAGAATCTTTACGTCAATTTCACGAAGGGTTTTCATAAGTACCAATTCTATCTTTGTCGTATCAAAGTTAGCTCTGTAGTTTTCATTTGTTTTTATTTTTTTCGCATGAAAAGAAGCTTTTTCAGATATTTCCCTACGTTTTCGTCTAAAAAAATTTTATTTTACGAATATTTTTGATTACAGATGGTTTTTGTAAAAAACTTAACCCGCCGATAATTTAGCGAAACTTGATCCGGAAGGACAATAGCTCGCTACTTTTATTGGCTTATTTCTTTTTTTGACTCACCCCACAAACAAATCAAGTTCTAAACAAAAAAGCAACCCAAAACAAGCCCTGAACATCAAGCCGCCGACCTATAGACCTACCTACTATTTGCACCAAAAAACCAACACAAATATGGCATGCAGCAACAGAAGAAGAAGAAGAAAAACGATTTTTCTAGGCTTCTTCTTCTTTTAAATATTGCCAAGAAGAACAACATTTGCTCCCGAGGTGTTGTTGTTCTTTCAAAATTAAATCGCTGACAAAACCCAGCCACAAAAAGCCTGAAGCACAAGTTGCTGAGCCGCTCTCCTCGCCATTAACGCCCATTTTTCAAGTGTAAATGGCAGCGAATAAACTAAAACATAGCTTCAGCAAACCCATAAAGCCACCGTATACAAAAGCATCAACAAAACACAGAAAAAAACGAAGGCAAATCTTATCTAGCCATTCTTAATTAACTTTTAATGCAGAAGGCTTTGTTTATGGCTGAAGAACATACGGCATTATCGGTTGCTCTTTCTCAACTTAAATTAGCAAGTAAAAAATTAGAGTTGGACGCTGGCATGCACAAGATGCTTAGCCAGCCTAAACGGTCCATCAGCGTCAGCATCGACATCCGAATGGACAACGGAACCGTCGGCGTATTCAACGGTGTTAGAGTGCAGCATTGGGATGCGCGGGGACCATTCAAAGGCGGAATCCGATATTACCCAAACCTCACCCTTGACGAAGTCACCGCGTTGGCAATGTTGATGACTTGGAAATGCGCGATAGCTGACATACCGTTTGGCGGAGCAAAAGGCGGGGTATGCGTTGACACCAAAAAAATGAGCAAACATGAGCTTGAAAGATTAACAAGAAGATACGTCAGCTTAATCTTTGAGTATTTGGGGCCACACCGCGACATACCCGCCCCGGACATGTACACCGACGCACAGACTATGGCTTGGGTAATGGACACGTACAGCCAAATGAAAGGCTACAGCATCCCTGAAAGCGTAACTGGCAAACCTGTTGAAATCGGAGGCTCATGGGGCAGAACGGAAGCCACAGGCAGAGGAGTAATCCACTGCGTAAAACAGGCGGCAGAAAACAACGGTTTAAAACTGAAAAACGCTGCAGTAGCAGTTCAAGGATTCGGCAACGTGGGCTACCACGCAGCAGCCGCAGCACAGGAAGAAGGCTGCAAAATAATAGCGGTAAGCGACTCAACAGGAGGAATCTATTGTCCAGACGGCTTAAACCCGCCTGAAGTTCTTGCGCATAAAGAAAAAACCCGCTCAGTCCAGAACTACAAAGGCTGCCGAAACATAACAAACGAGGAACTGCTTGAATTGCCCTGCGACGTGCTGATTCCCGCCGCGATGGAAAACCAAATCACATGCAAAAACGCCGATAAAATCAAGGCAAAAATGGTCGCTGAAGCAGCGAACGGACCAACCACTCCTGACGCAGACAAAGTCTTGTACGAGAAAGGAATCTGCCTGATCCCAGACATCCTAGCCAACAGCGGCGGAGTGACGGTGAGCTATTTTGAGTGGGTCCAAAACCTGACCCGCGAGCAATGGCCGCTTGACAAAGTTAACAGGAGGCTGGAGATCAAAATGACTAAGGCATTCAACGATGTAGTCGCAATTGTGGAAAAAGAAGAGAGTGACATGCGTACAGGCGCATTGATGCTGGGTGTCGGAAGAGTAGCTAACGCCATAAAAACACTGGGACTCTGGCCTTAAACGCGAAAACAGAGCGAGAAAACACTTAAGAAAACCACAAAACATTCTCTAAACGCCCAGGCAAGCTTTCTTCAACAATGTTTTTTCTAGTGCAAACGCTTAAAACTGTTCTTGCTATATCTGTTGAACCCCACAAAAGGAAAAACATTTGGGACTTGGGAGGAAAAAAGGAGTTGGCAGCGAAAATTGGCATGTTGGATTTCTGTTACGAGAACTCACTTGTTAAAATTGTTGCAAACAGAAACTGTCCCGAGATTAAGCTTGCAGGATTAACTGTCGGCCCTTTTGACGAAGGAAATGAATACGAAGTTTATTTTTGGGTGGCAAAAGAGTTATCGAATTATGGAATGGTTCATTTTAGAGAAGACGACATCCTTGACGCTACCAAACTTTTTAAAGTGCAGTGGAAAGAAGGCGTGCAAATTCCAGGGCAAATATCTGAAGTGCCAGAGGACTTCTACCCTAAACTTCGCAGGTTCATCACTGACCTGAAAGATCAAACCGCAAATTCTGAGAAATACCAGGAGTACGACAGAGCAAAACAGTTAGCCCGTGACATAGTGAATTCTAGGCTTAAAAAAATTGTTGCTCTATCTTCCGCTCCAACCCAAAGTGAGCAGGTTCTGAAAAAGTTTACAAGTGAGGAAAAAATTCTCTATGAACAATTAGTTAAAATAATCTCTGAGTGGAAAACGAAGATTCTTGAAAGTGACGGAGAAAAGTGAAGATGGCTAACGAACAGGTTGCAGTGGATCCGCAGCAGCGTTTTCAAGAGTTCTTTAAGAAAGAGAAGTATCGTCAAAGAATCGCGCAGTTAGCCATCAGTGGAAAAGGTTCAATAACTGTTGATTTCGAAGAGCTTTATGGATTTGACCAAGCACTCTCCGAACAGCTGCTAAACAGACCAGAGCAATATTTGCAGCATGCGGGAAAAGGAGCCTACGAGCAACTTCGCATAGAAGATGCTGAGTACGCCGAAAAAATTGAAAAAATTAATCCCAGAATTGTGAAGCTTCTCGGAAAAGAGCAGCTGAGAAAGCTCGGCTCAAGACAGATGACGAAGCTAATCATGGTTGAGGGCATAGTGGTTAGAGCCACACCCGTTCGACCCATGGTCTTGCAAGCAGCCTTCAAGTGCAAACGCTGCGGAACCATGAACATGGAGGAGCAAACGGGGCAGTTCCTTAAAGCGCCGGCAATATGCCAAGCGCCTGACTGTGGGAGAGATGGACCGTTTGAGTTTGTGCAGGAAGAATCAACTTTTATAGATTCCCAAGATCTTCGGCTGCAGGAAAAACCTGAAGACCTACCTCCGGGGCAACTGCCACGCACATTAGCGGTGAAACTTGTGGGCGACGACATAGTTGATGTGGCAAGACCAGGAGATCACGTTGGCATAGTTGGAATCGTCCGCGCTTTTGCGCCTTCACTGATGGGGATGGGAAAACTTCGAACATTCATACTTCAACTTGACGCTAACTCAATAGAAGTGCTCGGAAAAGAACCTGAAACTTCACCGCCCACGCCTGAAGAAGAAGAAAAAATGCATGCACTAGCAAAAGACCCATGGGTGCACAGGAAAATAATAAGTTCCATAGCACCCTCAATCTTCGGCTTAGAACACATCAAAGAAGCAATAATGTATCTGCTCTTCGGCGGAGTATCCAAAAGCCTACCAGACGTAAACATCAGAGGCGAGATGAACGCTTTATTAATTGGAGATCCTGGGACCGCAAAAAGCCAACTTCTCCAATACGTAGCCAGAATAGCCCCAAGAGGACTCTACACGTCTGGAAGAGGAACAACCGCCGCAGGCTTAACAGCCGCCGTGGTAAGAGAGAAAGGCGGAAGCATGAGTCTTGAAGCAGGCGCATTAGTGCTAGCCGACAAAGGAATCGCATGTATCGACGAAATGGACAAAATGCGTCCTGAAGACCGAGTTGCCATCCACGAAGCCATGGAGCAGCACACCGTTTCAGTTGCAAAAGGCGGAATAGTTGCCACGCTTAATGCCAGAACAGCTGTGCTGGCAGCAGCTAACCCATCCTTAGGGAGGTATGAACCCAACAGAACAGTCGCTGAAAACGTCCCGTTGCCCGTAACTATTCTTTCGCGTTTTGACTTAATCTTCGTGCTACGCGATGTGCCAAATAAGGAATCAGACGGAAAAATGTCACAGCACATTTTAGAAATTCACCGCAGAGGAATAAGCCCCGTTGAGGGACCGGTTGATGTTGAGTTGCTGCGGAAATACATTAGTTACGCTAAGGGAATTAAGCCCGTGCTCAGTACTGAAGCGTTAAAGCGGCTAAGCGACTTTTACTTAGCTATGCGCGCGGCAAGCGAAACGGAGGGGTCACCAGTGGCGATAACTGCGCGCCAGTTAGAGTCACTTGTTCGTATCTCAGAAGCCAGAGCACGCGTTGCACTGCGAAAGGAAGTAACTGGTGAAGATGCTGAGGCAGCTATAGTTATTATGAAGCGGTCTCTGGAAGAAGTTGGAATTGACTTGTCCTCATACAAAGTGGATATTGACTTGATTATGACTGGAAGATCCAAAAGCATCCGAGATAGATTGAGCATAATATTGTCGGTGCTGATGGAGATGGAAAAAGTTACGGGTATAGTCGAGAAAGAAGCGCTTGTCAACGAACTTGAGACAAAACACAAGATACCAAGAGGCGAAGTAGAACGTATGATAAGCCAGTTGCTGCGTGAAGGAACAATTTATGAACCCAGAGAAGGATGCCTAAAGAAAACGTGACATGAGCGTACATTTAAAAAGTGGGCTTTTTGCTTAAACACTAATCTCTGGAAAAACCAGTGGGACTTTTTCTGCTACGCAACAACGGGAATTGGGATGAAGGCGGATAAGCAGCTTCGCTTAGGAGATGTAAGTGGTTTTTTTGTCCTCTTCTTTACGGGTTTGTTCAGCTTGCAAGGCTCGTTTTTCTTCAATTTGCTGTAGACGAGTTACCATTGTTTCTGCTCGGGCAATTTCCTCATCCAAACCCTTTAGGTCTAAGTCGAAGTTGAAGGTTGATTTCAAAACTTCTAAGACGCTTTTTGCCGCAAGAGGGTCAGGGAGGTAACCGCGTGTTTCACCCAGTAGACAGAGCGCGTTTATTTTTTTGAATTTGGCTAAGCCAAGTATTAATCCTGCTGTTCCAACAATGGGGCTTCCTGAAGTGCTTAGCGTTGCGCCTGCTTGCAGTGCTTTGTCCAAGATTTCCTGTGAAGTTGCGGCTATGAAAACTTTCGGTTTTTCTTTTGGCTCCATTCGGTAGCCGCCGATGGTTGCGATTGTTTTAACTTTGTATTTTTCTGAGAAGTCAAGCAGTCGGTCTGCGATTTCGTATTGTCCCTCTATTGTTTGCGATTGGCTATCGCCGGTGAATAGAATCAGATCGTTTGATCCGTTTGGATTTTGGTAATAGTAGAATGCGCCTCTTAAAAGGCGAACGTTGCCTTTTTTGTTAACAAGGACAAAGTATGGGAAATGCGGTGAGTAGAGATAAGCGATCTTTTTGGGTTTTAACTGTTTGATCATGTAGCGAAGGGCGATTTTACCGACAAGCCCTAAACCTGGAAGACCCTCAATGAGAATAGGATTATTTGGTTCAACCTGGACAAATTCCTTGATGTAGGTTTCTTTCATTTGGTTGCGCAACTCCTTTTCATGGCCATTCGATATTTTAAGTATTTATCATCAGGCGAAAATTTGGGCGGATGCGGAATTCGAACTGGCCCCCCACAGTAAGGGCAACTTTTTTTGTTAAGTGTGTATTTTTCGCAGTTTACACATTTGCGTAATTGCCAAACCAACTATTTTTCCCTTCTAAAAGTGCTGTTTGGCTTACGCTCAGCCATTAATACGCCATCCCTTATTCGAGAACCGCTTGTACTTCGCCTTTGATTTTTGCTCTTCCGCCAGAGGGTTCAGCGAGTGTTTCTCCACATACGTTACAGGTTATTTTGTTGACAGCGTTGCTGAAGATTAATTGTTCGTTGCCGCATTTTGAGCATTTGACTCTAAGGAAGACGCTTCTTGGTTTTGGGATAAGTTTGCTCCATTCAGACATAACATTTTTCACCTAAATTATTGTATGACTAGTTTTCTGAGGCGAATACCGTCTTTGTGCCTCATGTAATTGCAGACTTTGCATTTCAACCGCAGGGTTTGTTTTTTGGTTGTTTTCGCGAATTCTCTCTGAAGAGGATATTTTTGTCCACCGTAACCCTTCTTTTCTCTTTCGTGGTGGCGTTCACCGTGAGCTAAGGCCCTGCGTTTTCCAGGCTTGTAGAGGGTTACACTGTGAAGTTGATGCACTTTACATTTCGGACAGTAAGTTTTGACTTCTTTAGGAACGTTCACCTATTTCACTACCAGCTTTGCATAAAAGAAACATCGGCATTCTTATACTTTTTCACTTATGCGCTGAAAATCTTGTTTTTTCGAAAAAGGGTTTTAGCGGGATTTAGATTTTTTAAGTTGCGACTTTGGCTACGGCTAAGTTGCGACTTTCGCAGGTGGCTGTTTGCGTTTTGTGTTGCTTTTTTGGTTTGGGGTTTGAAGGGGTTTGCGTGTTGCGACTTTTGTATGGGCGGATTGCGACTTTCAATGTTGACGCTATGTTAAAGTTATTGTCGGTTACGGGCGCAACGGCTTTTGTTGCCAGGCTGGTTCGGGCTTGCGTGGATTTTGGGAGTCTCATCAGAGTTAGAATTGAGGCTTATGCGGCTTGCGACTTTCAGCAAGATCACTTGTCTAGACAATAGAGCTTTTTTTAACCAACTGACGCGACGATCTTATGGAGGCTTAAGGGGCGGAGCGGATGGCTGACGTCGAAATACAGAAGCGCAGATGGCTAAGCCAAAATGGGGTATAGCCAATAGACCTCGTTCTCGGAGACCTTCGAATCCCTTCCCCGGCGCCAATTTAGTAATAAGTTTTCAACCATGTTTTTTAAAAAAGACAAGAAGCGATTGGTGACATAGAAAATTAGGGGTTTGCTGAGGCTCTGGAATCTTTCTTTAGGAGAAAAGAAAAATGCAAGTGCTTGCTAAAGGCAATTGCTTTTTGTTAATTCTACCAGAGCCTACTCAGCCCCCATTTCTCTTCTCCAATGCTTTTTTTAGGACTAAAAAAGGGGAAAGTTGATTTTTTGTTTGGCGTTTTTATGGTTTTTTCCGTAGCATCAATAGAGCTAGTACGATAGCTACTACGATGATCAAGACGAATAGCCCAGTGATTGCAGGAACAAAGTACAAGTCAGCGACAGAAGTCGGAGATGCGGTAGGTGCAACGGTAGCTGAAGGTGCGTTCATCACGTTAAAGCCAGTTTCCGCGGATGATGGATAGTAACCGTTGTTGCCGGCGAAAGATGCGAATACTGTGTAGTTGCCCGCGATGTTAGGTGTCCATGTGAGGCGGTAGGTGCCGCTTGTGTCTGTTGTTGCTGTGTCGATGTTTCTGTAGTTGCCGTTGGAGTCTAAGACGCTGATTTGCACTTGGACGCCGGTAAAGTTGGTTGGCATTGGCTGCTGCTGATAAACGTAGCCCATCCACTGGGCCATGCTTGCGTCTGATGCGCATGGAACGCCGTTTGGAAAGTCAGCTGCCTGCTCATTTTGCTTTGTACCAGCCGAAATATCCATCACTGACCCTTGGATAAGTACATTATCTCCGAATGTTTGAACCGACGGTGAAGCCGTGACTGTAGTTGCACTGGGTCCTTGGCCAACAACGTAGATCTGGTTGTCGTAGCCGTTGAAGAATGTTGTATAGCCATCTGCAATTGCGTAACTTGTGGTTGAGCCTCCGCCGCCAGTGTAGTCTGAGAGAGTCCATAGTTCTGCTCCGGTTGTGGCGTTGATAGCCCGTGTTAATGCACCTTTGTAAATTGGTGTTTCAATAGTGTGCGCAGTGGTCTCTGTATATATTATTCCGTTGCCAATAGCAGTTATGAAAGTGGGGTAAACACCGTAATAGTTGTTTAAACCCGCATAAGTACTGTTACCTTCGCCGCCGTTACCGTAAGTCCACAGTACATCGCCAGTCTTCTCATTATAGCAGTAGAGTATTCCTGCGAATCCGACACTGTAGACGTCGCCGTAAGCAACCTGAGCGTTTAAATTGCCTCCAAAATCGTTGCCATAGTAGTCAAGAGCTGGGTGAGATGCAGTTGGACCCCAAAGTTTCGCGCCTGTAGCCATGCTGTATCCTACATACTGCATAGTTTCCTTATATAATTCAATGAAGACATTTTGGTCGTGTCCGCCTTCTAGAACAGTGATGTTTCCCGCTGGCGGTTGCTCTGTTTGCATCCATAATACCGAGCCGACTGTGCCTTCACTTGGGTTGAGGTTGACAGCGAAGTATGTGTAGGGCGTCCAGCTTTGTGCATAAAACGTTGTACCGGCAGAAGGCAGAGTGCCATTGTAGCAAAGCATCATATCGTCATAGTAAGCTGCGACTATGGTGGGGAATGCGATGGCTGAGGTTGCTAACGTATTGAGCGCTGATACCGAAACGTTCCAGTCATAAGCGCTTGGAACGTTCGCATTGACAACTGTCCCTTGAATTGTTGGTGACAAAGAGCCCTCAGCAAAGAAGAGGCTAGAAGAGTTCCACTCACTCAAATAATACTGTGGCTTCGTAGGAGTGCCATCGTTTGCCAAGACATAAGTCAAGATTTCACCACTCGGACCAAGCACCGATGTACCTGTGGGAACGTTAGTCATGTTGAACAGCCAGTCGCCTGTATCTCCATCATACGCTATCCAAGTCCCTGGAGGAACTATAGAGCCAAATCCGCCGCCGCTGGCGACTATGATTGGTGGCCAAACGCCATGTTGGTTGGGGTCTTGCTGGTCATATAGTAAACCGAAGGATGGCGGAATTATAGTAGTGCTGCTCCAAATAAGTTGCCCTGTTTGCAGATTAACACAGTAAGTTGCTCCGCCACTGGCACTTGCGAATGACAAGGGCGCCGTGTAGTAAAGCATACCGTCAAGTATTATCGGATTGCCGTATCTATTAATATATGCGGAACCCTCGAAATATGTGTCTCCAGGTATAGCAGTGTCGTTTCCTCCAACGACTCCTCCACTTTGAAGCGGTGTGGTCCACATGATATGGCTAGTTTGAGACCCAATAGCATCAGAAACGTAGAAAGCATATCCAAAATTTAAGGATTGTATCGGCGGAGACCCAGTGCCGAGCCAGTTTGACGAAATCGTGTACCAGTTAGAGTTTGTACCGTATATTGGTCGTGTCCAGTACTGTGTCGGAAGCGGATTGTAAGGTATGGCAGATAGCGCTGTTTGCTGCGCAGTAAGGGTTGCTGATGCATTGCTGGGCTCATAATAATCGCCTACATACATACTTGTACTGCTTTGCATACCCATCATCGAGACTGTTTCGTTATAGTTGTATACCTGTCCTGGAAAAGTAAAGTTAAAGGTGTACGTGCCGACTTGGCTGGGAGTGTAGGAAAATTGCTGAGAGGATGTTGGATCTGAGATAACAGCGAAAGTCTTTGTTTCCGTCGCACCGTTAGGCGCAGTAATTGTGCACTCGTAGTTGTGGAAACGAATGTCATTGCCTAGTGCTGCGCCAGGCAATGTCGCGGTAAGCCAAATATATATGACCGCTGTCTGACCGACGCCTATAGTGCTTGGTGCAGCCCAAACGTAAGCGTACGTTGTAATGTTTATTGGAATCGTTGATTGTGCTTTAGCAGTTGGCATGAGCATCACTGAAGCTGATATTGAAATCATTAAGAATATAGCAATCACAATAGTTACAATTCTGTTTTTTGTTTTTAGCATTTTTTTTCTTTCCTTTTTGTTCGATGCCTAAAATCATTGCAAAATCGTTTTTAAAACATCACCGTAAGCCACTTCGACTACCAACTTTATGAAGACAAAAAAGTTAGCCATCGACAGTTCTGGCGATTATTTTTGACAAAACGATGCTTTATTGGAAAAACTTAAAAGTCAAGTTATATAAAAGGGGGTAGTTGCGGTAGAAGACTGTTATGCAGTCAATAGATCAATCTATTCAAGCGCTACTTAATTTAGGGCTTACAGTAATGCAGGCAAAAGTTTACTTGGCTCTTGTCAGATCTGGCGCTTCAACAGGAAGAGCAGCCGCTAAAGCAGCAAAAGTGGCTTCCCAAGACGTTTATCGATTACTAACTGAGCTCCAAGAAAAAGGTCTTGTTGAAAAAATAATAGCTAAACCAACAATGTATAAAGCCACCTCAATTAAGGAAGGCCTAGCCATTCTGCTTGAAAACGAAAAGAGCGCGTATCTTGAAAAAGAAAAGCAAGCAATAAAAATTTTCGATTCCTTTTCTGAAAATAAAAACACAAATGTTACGATTGAAAAAACAGAGTTCACAATTACTTCTCAATTAAACCTTCTTCAAAAAACGCACGACAAATTGGCTGATTTATCAAAAGAAAGTATTGATTTTGTTTTTTGCTTAGAAATTGATGAGAAAACATTACTTCGCGAGTTCCCATACATCAAGCGGGCGATAAAGAGAGGCGTAAAAATTCGAACTGTTGGGCCCAAAAATAATGAAGAACCAATGGTTAAGAATCCAAAACAATTATTGAAAAATCCCCTCTTTGAACTCAGATGCGTATCCCAAGAAGATGTTCAATTTGGAATGCACATATTTGATAAAAAAGAAGTGACTGTAATGATATCCGAAAATCCAGTACCAGTACCCAGCTTTTGGACAAATAGTTCGCATATTGTGAAACTAGCAGAAGCCTACTTTGAAAAAATATGGAATAACGCTCAAACAAATTAAAAACAATCCTTAACAATGTACCGGTTATTCACAATAAAAATTTGTTATACCGACGAAATTAAAGAGATGGCTGCAGGAAACTCTTGATTTTCGTTCGCACAGTGGGAACCTGAGGAGGGCGACTCGAAAGTGGAGTTATGGCAATGTTTCTCGCCAACACCTACAGAGTCAGGGATTCTCAGTTCAGAATTGTACGAACTTTTATGCCAAACTCGTTCCTTAATTTAATTCATTAATTCCTCAAACGCAGCTTATTTTACAGGTAACGTGGGGTTCGAATCCCCTCCCAGTCGCCTTTTTTTATGATATTGGATTTGAGATTCTGCTCTCTTCAAAGAAGTTCCTCATTGATTGATGCGGCGACGTATGCTTTTTTAGGTTGAAAAAGTGTTAGTTTATGATATTGAATTAAGGGTATTGAACATTTATGGTAAGTGTTGCTCAGAGGGTTAGGCAGCGTGTTGACGTTGATGTCATCGTTAAACTCTTGCCGCTGATCGCTTTCGTCGCTCCATTGGCTCTGTTGTTTGGGCTTAACCCAGCTGATCCATATCTTAATCTTAGCGCTCAAGATTCTTTTCAGGTGATGTGGAAGGGCAGAACTTTCGAGTTGTTTTTTATATGGTTAATCGCGCTGGAGTTTATTCTTAATTGGGAAATCTTCAAGTCAAAAATAAGCAAACAAAACAAAACAAAACTCGCCGCCGTCACTGTGGCATTGCTGCTTCCAACGCTTTTTGTGCTTTCGGAGTATTATTTAGGGTTAAATGCTGCGATCGCAAACTTTTCCTTGCAAAACGGCGTCGCCTTTTACGATTCAATGCCTCTTGCAGTTGAATACCTTGTTTTCTCAGTTCTTTTTTGCTTAGGTATTTTCCTGTCTTTTGGAAAGAAGGGTTTAAAGGGTTTTGTTTTACCTGCCGTGTTTGTCGCGTTAGTCGGAGTGATTTATACTATCGACAATGTTTTTCCCTACGGAGAGTTTACTCCATTCCAAATATTGGTTCCAACGACGGCTACACTTGCCGCCCGCGTCCTAGACTTTATGGGATGTACAACTTCGATGGTAACACAAAATGGTATGCCAACCCTGCAAGCGACGGGACCATTAGGAACAGCTAAATTCGCGATCGCTTGGCCTTGTGCGGGTATCGAAAGCTTTCTTATTTACACCGCTGTTGTTTTGGTGTTTTTACAGCAAATGCAAATTTCTTGGAAAGCCAAAGCAGGATACTTCATCATTGGCGCAACCGTAACATATTTCATAAATGTCATGCGCATAGTCACCATCTTTGACATTGGCATGCAGTACGGCATTAACTCGAACCAAGTGCAAATGTTCCATTTCTACTATGGCCCACTTTACGCGATAGCATGGATTGTGTCTTATCCGTTAATCATTCTTGTTAGCCAAGGTTTATGGCAAAAAAGAAAAAGTAGAAAATCAGCGGTAGGCACAGAAACCTCAGGATACCTCGACCAACACGGCTAAACCCTGTTTAATCAAAATCTTTGCATTCTCAATAGGCAAAGAGGCAACATCCTCAACCATGAATGGTCCGTAAGTTTTCATGTCAAATCCAATAATGGCGGGAGTACTTTTTGCAAACCTCAGAGTCATCCGTTTACGGCTCACCTCGGCTTCTACCCTAACGGCTTGACCCTGCATTAGATCTTTAGCGAACTTTTGGTAGGCGCCAGAGAATGTGACAAAACTTTCACAAATCTTAGTTTCTTCAACCGTTAACAACCCTGATGGCACCTGCTGGTTTTGAGTTATAGTTTTGACAAGTTTTTTATATCTTGCCCAAAGCAGTTCCTCAAGCATTCGCGTTGCGTTCTGTGCCTCATGTTCCTGCAGGTTCACCTTTACTGATTTTTTGTCAAGCACCCTGTCCTCTTCTCTTATATGACTCATGTAATCCGATATTTTTGCGTAGAAATCAGGCTTTAGAGATCCAATAGAAGCCTCTTCAATTTCTCTTCGCCATGCAACGTAAAGTTCATTGTACATTAGCTTGCCACCTTAGCCCTTCCCTTACAGATAAGCATAACCGCCGCAGCAACAGGCAACTCTTTCGTCTCGTTCTTGTATGGACCCAACGTTTCTCCCCTCAACTTAAACTCTGGAGCATCGGAGACCAACACTTTTACTTCGCCCTTTTTAAAAGCTACCGCTCCGGTGAACGGGTCAAAATCCTGAAGGTTTTTCGCTGGAAACTCCACTTTTTTAAGCCCAGTTTTACCATGCAAGGTGCCGTTCATCCTGATTAAACGGTGAATATCAGTTGTGACAACCGTATCAATTTTTGAGGACTCCAAATCCCTCACATGGTCAGCTAGTTTTAGCCAAGTGTTGACACTGACCCCATTAATGCTTTCCCATCGACCATCATTAATGCAACGTTTAATGATAACTTCTTTGTTTTTCAAAAGGGCATTATTTTTTAAACCAATTTCTTTCAAATCGTCCTGAGTTGCATTTAGGAGAAAATTTTGCATGCCTGTTTTTAGTCGCCTGTTCCAGCCAAAGTTATGTAAATTAAATTTCTTAGTCGCGCGTTTTCCCCGTTTTTCTTTTGCATCTTTATCAAGTATACTTAAGCCTAATCCAGTAACGTAATCAACGATTTCCTTCCGTGCCATCGCATCTAATGAACGTATAGCTTCATTCTCAACATGCACGTGATATCCACGGTGTCCAGAAAAAAACGCGTGCAACTCATCCGGAGAAAAACCAAAATCATTCTCCAGCATATCAATTAACTTAGCAGCTTCTTGTCGAGCGGAGTCTATGCATAGCTCGCAAGGCCAAGTTTTGGTTTCAAATTTTGTTGCTTCGCAAGCCGGGCAGATTTCAGGAGTTATTCCCCTCCCGCTAAAACCGCATTTGGTGCAGGTGAATTCATCGTGGATCTTGTTGCAGGAAGTTGGAATGTGATCAGCGTCTATGTCGAAGACTAAGTCAGCACCTAACCAACCTTTTTTGTCCATGTCAAAATCTGGGTTTTCATAGTAAGCGCAAGAATGATAAACATCAGATGGAACAGTTTTGTTCAGCACTGACCGTAGACCGTTGATTCCTTCAAACCTTCTATGTCGTACCATAAACCGTTCCTTGAAAAGCAAATAGCCAAACTCTCTTTGGCCAAGAAGAATTGGCCCAGGAATGATATTTGAGGGGTCTCTGTAGTATTCGCAGAATTTTTGATAAACGAAGTCTCTAGAAGCCTCCATGTCCCCACCGCATTTGAAAGTGATTATAATGATTACTCTTCCCAAATTTATCTGTATACCGCCCCATAAGCGAAATTGCGTATTTTCAGGGTTTAATCAAACTTCAGGCGATTTAAAGACCCAGCAGTAAATTAAAGAATGATGCACTGAAAGCGAGCATGAAAATGATAAACATTAACCAGATTGCGGTGATCTCCAACTCTTTTTTCTGTTGAGGAATCAGAACGTATACAAAGATGAAGGGAAGGTACCAATTTTGGAAGTAAGGCAGCATAAAACTGGGCAGGAGAAGAAAAAGCGCCGACAGGGAAAGCAAACTGTTCCTATTTAGCATGTAAAATGCGTAAGCCAAAGTAACCGCCAGTATAAGCAAAACTAAGAAGGATTGGAGCCCCCAAGAAATTTGTGTATTGGATGAAAAAGCGTTGATGCCGTTCATTATTAACTGTGGTCCAGCTGCAAGGAAGTATGGCGCGCTTAAATAAGCGGTGAAGACGCTGGCGAACCCAAAGATGGTGCCGGCGATTACAGCTTTATTTCGCAGTAAATCGCTTAACTTGTTTGTTTGGAAAAGTTTGATTAAACCTACAACGATTAGGGGCAAAAGGAAAATGCCTGCTTGATACTTAAAAAATACAGAAACGGCGATAAGCAAAAAGAAATAATCGTAGCGCTTCGTCATAAACATGTATATTGCAAATAGAGAAAACAGGAAGGCAACTGAATCAAACATTCCGTCGGCAGCGTAAACCACTAAGCTAACATAAATTATGTAAACTCCTAAAAGTTTGAGGATTAAAGCCATGTCCTTTTGCAGGAAATTTTTAAGGAAAAAGTAAACGCAAACAGTGGCAAATACCAGAAATATTGCTATTTCAGTTTTGTAAATCAAAGAGGGGTCGAAACCTTTTTGGATAAGAACACCGAATGGCAAGAACAAGAAAATGCTGCCTAACGGGTATAGATGCGGCATTTCTGGCCATGTTACAAACTTGTAGTAAGAATTATCCAGGTTTGATAGCTTGCCTAGGGGTTGATTAAAAACCGAAAAGCCATCTTTAAGAAACAAACTGGAAACGTAAGTGTCTCGGGCATTATCGGTGTACCAGTTTTCGAGTGTTGCGAGTGGATTAGAGTTTATTGCCAAAAGAAAAAGCCAAATAATCAAGCCCAGTAAAAGCAGAATTAAGAGGTATCGGCAGTTTCTCTTGCTAAGAGAGGGCAAGCTGAGAGTATTCGCCTTGATTTTAGTTGAGGATGATACCAGTTGTAACATTACAAGCAACGTTAGAGCTAAACTTATCAGGAACATTATTTTTGAAGGCTCGTTTAGCCATGAATATGGGAAATTACTGTTTGGTTCTTGGGCAAATGCTTGGAAATGAATTGTGCCGGCGTTTGGTGATTCAGAGACAAAAACCGCTTCATAGTAGTTAGCTTGCGAAACGACAAAGGTGTAGGTAATGTTTGATTGTGTCGAAACAGAGTAAGCAATACTGCTATTAATTATGAAAAAATAGGGTCTGGTGGGAAAAACAATCGAAAAGTTTTTCTCGAAAGCGGTTGGGGACTCTATTGAAATTGAAACATTTTCTCCGCCGCGAAAAGACCCCAAACTCTCTCGGTATGTTTCGTTTGGGCTTAACAGAAAAGTATCGTTAACAAGAACATGCGGCTGATTACTTGAATCTGTCGGAAATAAGCTGATGGTTGCAAGGACTATACTAAGAACTAGAATGGTTATGACTATAAACAAAAGGACCTTATTGGTGGGGCGTTTCATAAGTGCGGCGTTCTTCAAGCGAAAGCAACCAGGGATATTTAATTCTGCAGTTGACTAAAATAAGTGTTGGGCTAACCAAGGTTATGAACCGTGATTGCTTTTAACGTATATGTTATGTAGCTTTTGACTTCAGTCAATGAGAGTTTGGATTTCCCTCGTTTTCTGTTAACAAATAAAATGGGGGTTTCTTTTACTTTGAAATTTCTCAAAAGAGCTTGCCTTATGGTTTCTATTTGAATTTCATAAGTGTGGCTGTGTAAATTCCCGATTGTTGCTCTCAGAAACTTTGTGGAGTAGCAGCGAAAACCGCTGGTGCAGTCGCGAGGTTTTAAGCCAAGAGATAGCTTTGCGACAAAATTGGCAGTTTGACTAATTACTTTTCTAGTGAAAGGCCAGCCGGTTATGTTGCCGCCTTTGCAGTATCTGCTGCCAATCACTATTCCATAATCAGCCATATACATGCTGGATATTAGTTGTGGGATAGCTTTAGGGTTGTGAGAGTAATCAGCATCCATTGTGACAATATATTTTGGTGTTTGTTTTGAGGACAAAAAAAATTTGAACCCGTCGGTTATAGCCGTGCCTAAACCGCTTTTTTTGGGTCTAATATACAAAAGAATATTATTGTATTTGTTCTGTTTTTCTTGCACGATTTTTGCGGTTTCATCTGGGCTTGAATCATCGATGACGAGTATTGAAGCATCCAATTTTAAATCTTCAATATCCTCAATTAATTTAGAAATGTTATCTGCTTCTCGATAAGTGGGAAGAATTATCCCAATTTCGGAGCCAGCAACATTATTATTGCCAATTAATTGATAATTCATATGACTCTACCCTATTTTACAGCAGTGACCTAATAAATCTTAGCTAAAAAAACACTAAGCAAGCTTCAGTTTCCGCTTGTAGTAGGCGAGTGGATGATAAATTCTGCGGCACAAATCATCGCTGTTTTTGCATACGCCGTGCGTTTGCAGTACTGAGCATTGTGGGGGGGTGTACTGTGTTCCAGAGCCTCTTTCGCCGGCAATATGCTCAATTTGATAGCGTGTTAACCTTTCATTGTAGTCTGAAAAAGTCTTGAACAGCTCATTTAGAGCTTCTGGAGACATTCCTATGTTTATAAGGAAAGAAGTCAGGGTGAACCTGCCAATATGCGAAAGATGATGACTTTTTGAAGCATCCTCATAAAGCGCATTTATGCATGGCGGAAAAGCCCCTTGAACAACAGTCTTAGGCATTTCCTCAATTTCTTGCCCCACTATTTCTTGAGCCATTTTTGTTAGATTGTTAGCTATAACAATAATATCTTCAGGCAGGTTTTTGAGGTCCGGAATATCGAGCCGTTTTTCTATTCTTCTCTTTACTTCCTCTTGAAGAAGACGAGCGACTTTATCTTTATTTAAATAAACCGTGCCCTTGTCTATGATCTGGTTGACAAGCTTCCATTCAGCTCCATGTAAATGGGCGGCATTTTTTAAGTAAAACGCAAACCCGACGCGAAAATCTTTGTAGGGCTTTCCATCGTTGATCACCCAATCAAAATCTTGTGCTATTGCCAATATTTTTTCATTACTTTTCTCTTGAACCATTTCTAAATACGCATTTTTTGCTTCAGCCAGAGCATATCTTTTCTTAATCCAAGAATTTTTTGTAGCGATAACTAGTACGAGCGCGCCTGGAAAAGAAGGAATCTCGATGTTATCTTTTTTTCTTTTGCCAGGTTCCAGAGTTAATATTGCATTTTCTACCCTTTCTTTAGCTCGGTCAAAAACTTGGGGGTTTTGAGAGCTTACTAGTTCTTCAATTGTTAACTGAGTGTCCCTAACTCGCTCAGCTGTTTTTTTTAAAAAAGGATATTTTGAGCAATCGGTATCTTCAAACCGCACGTTTGCTCTTTGCATTTAAGTATCTCGTTATTCTGTTTCGATTCTTGGCGCCAAAAAGAAGGTCAATTTTCCTTCTTTTGTTTGTTGGAAGTCTATTTTCACAGGCATATCGGTTGAGAATTCAAGCGTTGCAATGTCTGAGGTCGCTGATGCCGCTTTTATGATTTCAGATAAGTAGCTTAGGCTAAATGTTGCTTTGGCGTTTTCTTTTACTTCCAAATCAAGCAGTGCATCGCTGCCTTTCTGAAGAGTTATGGTTGCTCCCATTAAGTCTCCTGAAGCGCTCAGGGTTAGTTTTTCTGGTTCAGCTTCAATTCGCACATGGTCGCTTACTAGTTGGGCGTCTTCGATTGCTTGGCTTAAGCCCTGAGTCGTGGTTTTAGCTTTTACGTTAAAAGTTATTTTTGGCGTGGGAACTTCTTCTTCTGAAGCTTCAAGAGTGGGCATCGTGAAGTTTCGGCTATATTTGCCTGTTATGGTTATCTGTAATCGTCCAGTTTTGTCATCCAGGGATAGCTCAACTGCCTCATCTCTTCCAGCGCGTTTGAGGAGCTTTAACAATTCGCTTATGTTAATGCATATTTTGGCTGGCTCTGTTGAGACATACTCTTGAAAAATCGATTTTGGCCATTCAAAGTCAATCATAGCAACGCGTGACGGATCCATAGCGCGGAGCCTTAAGCCTTCAGGCTCAATTTTGAATGTGGCTTCATCTACAAGGATTGAGATGGCGGTGGCCATGTCTCTTAAGAGTTTAGCGTCAGACACTTTGAGCTTGAACATGGTAATTTCTTCCTCGCTTATGCATATTACTGTGAAGTTATATAGCTTTTGATTAAACATTTAGCCAATAAATAAATTGTCCCATTCAAACCAAAATATGCAACTAAAAATAAAATTAATTTGAGTTTAGAATCAAGCGACGCTTTACATTAAATGAACTAATACTATTGAACTAGGTAAAGACAGCTCAAGAATTCGAGCAAAAAAAGGGTTTAACTGTATTCTCTGAAAGTATAATTACATTTAGTGCAGCGTAGAAACTGGGTTGAAGATTCATCTGCGCCCCTAGTCTGCACTTGCCATACATAAGCCGTTTTGTTTCCGCATCTTGGGCACTCAATTCGAACTGTCGGCAACGTATTCAGTTTCTGCTCTTCTTTACCGATAACAGCTACAAATTGCTGAGGATTATGCTGGATAACCTTCGACGCCACTTTTGGCTCAACGTCTCCCGTTTCAGGCTTTTTATACCCACATTTTGGGCACACAAGAACTAAAGAAGCATCTTTACCGCTCTTCGACTTCTTTGGCTCAAGACGCGAACCACATTTAGGGCAAAATTCCATAGTCCTTATCCACTACCCGTTTTTGATTCCCTTAGCATTGAACCATTTAAACCTTTTCCAACTTCCGCCAATCAAGACTGACTCCAGAGGCAATTAGATGTGCCACACGCAAAGGCTCGGGGAAACTGCTTCTTATGGAAGTCAACTCGACAATATCTTGGGCATCAGCAAGTGAAATTCCGTCAATCTCCATGTAAATCTGCTTTCCACGGCAACAGAGTTCATGGATTTGTCCTGCCTCAAGAATCATTTTCCAACGCTCGTCACTTTTTGGCAAAATATTAACTGCCTTATGAATGGCTTCTAAATCAGGTTTTTCACGCGTTAAGGCAATAACTGGAAGATTTGTTGCCAAATTTAGTTTTTTGATATCTACGACGTTAAAACCCGCAAAAGTTATTCCGTTTAGCATTACTAAACGCAACTGTTTGCAATGAGGCGAACTGTTGACCATTAAAGCAAGCTGTTCAGTAGCGTCAAAGCCGTCAATTGCAACGTGGGTATGCATTACACCCTCAACCCAACAACTTCCCCTGAAAACAACGCCTATAACGATGGCAGCACCTTCTGTGTGCGGAACAAATTTTCCGTCGTCCACACCAAGCACGCGGATTTCAGGTTTAATCACTCGAAATCCTTTAACTTCCAAAACCTTTTCCCCTAAGCTATAAAGCACACATCTAAGCTTTTAAATAAAACTCAGTAAACTATTTCTTGACTTTAATAATGGAAGATTAAAAATTGAGGCTAAATTTAAAACAAAAGGGACTAAGCTTTTAGAACACGATCTAGCTCTTTGCCAAAAGCGTCATTTGCTTCTTTTACTTTCTCAACAGCCTTAATCAAGGCTGCTTCGGGTTTAACATTCCCCTTCATTCTAACGTAAATAACTGGGTTTGAAGCCAAAGGATGGGGAACATCGTACCCTGCAAAATCCACCGTTTTATCCTCTAAAAGCCTCTTTTGTAACAAGTTACATATGCCATGAGTGCCGCCTTCGATTTCTATTTTAAGCTCATTCTCTGTTTTTTTTAGAACATTGATTTTCACTTAACAGTTCCCCTTTTTCTTATATCGGTTCTTTTCCGTAATCGGGTGCCATTTTGCGATTTTCTGTATTGCCGCATTTTGGACAATGCAGCTCGTACCGTTGAGGTTCAAGCAAATTGCCGCATCGAGAACAGAAAGCATAGATTATGCCTAAGTTCCTGTCGTTGGTTGATAGATGGAAGATACGGTTTTTTCCACTGATTACTTTGGCTCTTACGATGTCGCCGGGTTTGCATACGTCACTCATTAAATCAACATACCTATCTGAAACATCAGAAACGTGCAAGATGCCGCTGAATTCGCCTGAGAGCCTTTTGTTTCCTATTTTAAAGATTCTTACCAAAACATTATCAGATTGGGCGTTGCCAATTTGCCCTACAACGGTTTCTGAAACCTTCGGGATAAGTTCACCGCTGACAAGTGGATAAACGGAAACACGTTTGTTCATTAAGTCAAGCAATGCACGACCAACAATTTTGGAGTATATAACGCCGTCTTTAACGTATGTTCCGGAGTCTGGAATAAACTCTTCAATAACGCCTAAGCGTTCTCCAGGCACCACTAAACGACCAGTTTTTTGTTCAGGTGATTTTAGACTCATGACAGTTACCTTTTATGTTAAATAAGCTAAACATTCGCTGATTGATAAATGCATATGCTTAGTTTTCAGTCGCATCAATAAACCTTTTGATTAATAAACAAATTTAATTCCTGCCGGAAAAGCGCAAAAATTTATTCACCTCTTCCTCTTTCGACAACATATAGGTCAACAACAAATTCATGCTTTAGTTTTGTGTGAAAATCAAACATTTTGGGGATAGTCATGAGCATTGCATAAACTGCTTTAACCGACCCATTATGTTGCTTGACTAGCTTTTCTAAAAAGGGTGAAGGCGTAACCTGCAAAAATCCGTTGCTTGCTTTAAGCTGCTTGATTAATTGCTTGTCGGTTTCGGGATGGTTATGAAGTGAGTAAACACAATTTCCAACATCTAAGGCTTTCACTAAAAACGCTCTGTCAGCCTCCCTTGTTTGCACCCCAAAAGGCGGATTCTGCAAAACTGTATCAAACCTGCCTGTGATGGCTTCAATATCGCCGATAACCCATTGAACATTTCCAGCTAAACCGACCTTCATAGAGTTTTCAACCGCAGTTTTAATAGCTAACCTATCGACATCAACCCCCACAACGTCGTCAGCGCCGAGGTAAGAGGCACCTAAAGCTAGCCGACCTGTTCCGCAGCCTAAATCCAGCACTTCTTTGCCAGCGACGTCGTTGTTCGCATAAGCAGCAATGTATAGCATGGTTGCTGCAATCGACGGGGAAACAGTGTACTGTTCAAGTTGCGCCTGAGGAAAAGGCTGAGGAGCAGTTTTTGAGAGAACCAGCTCTAAATCTAATTTTCGAATAATCCTTTTTTGAGCATATTCTCCCATGAAGATTCGCCACAAGCCACCATGAACTCGTTAACAGTTAACACAGGCTTTGAAAATTTTCCTGACGCATCAAGAGAAACGCGGGGGCATGCAGTGTTGACGTATGCATCGATTGACGGAAATTCCAGAAGTGTTTCAGGAGTAATTTCTTTCGCAGCCATCAGATAAGCTGCTTTCCCATGTTTCTCTGCTAACGCTTTGACGTTTAACGCTTGGTCCAACCGTTTTTGTCCCGGTTTCAAACCAACAAGAACGCCTAAAGCTTTAGCACCTTGCGCCTCTTCTATGCATGCCCATCGTTTCTTGAGTATCTTTTGGGCTTCATCATTAACTGAGAAAGCCCTGTTATCGTATGGGTCAGCTATGAAGGTGGGTTTAGAAGTGCTTAAAGCGACGCCTAAAGCGTGGAACATTCCGCCGCCAACAAAAAGGAAAGCGTCAACCTCGTCAGCAATCGACTTCACGTTGCTGTAATTGCAGCCGCTGACTTGCCCAGCATAACCCATTTGCCCACTGTCGCCTATTATCACTGTTTTTTCAGCCCTGATTAAAATTTCTCTTGCTTGGTTTAGCGCTTGGAAATGCTGCACTGAAGTAGCTAAACCAATCTTACCGTATTTGCTCAAGAGCGGTAAAGATTTTTTTACAGCCTCCTCGACTGTCACTGTTGCTCTCGCTTCAACGTAGATTGTTGGAATCTGCTCATGCTTTACAAGTTTTGAATGCCCAAAATGCACAATCAAATCCACGCCTAAACTTTCCGCTTCATTAACGGCTATGTCGCAGGCTCCGTAGCATGGGTCAGCTGAAATTATTGGGAGCACCCCACACTTCTCGATAATTTTAGCTAAGCGTGGACCTTCAGGTTTCAATCCTTCAGGCAGTTGCAGTAGAACACGTTTGGCGCCAAGTTTGTTTATCTCTTGTTTTATTCTTTCTTCTTCAAAATCAAACCCTTTCATATTTTAGCCACCGACGAAGAAAAAAGAAATCAAAGATAAGGAAAGCAAATGGCAACACTATAGCATAGAGACTTTTTTTATGCTTAGCGAGGCCATTCCCAGTCTTGAGTTGGCTTTTTAAGCGGTTGCCCACGGGCCAAAGCAGCTTGTTCAGCGAGCCGTTCAAGAATTATCTTTTGCTCTATGCTGGCAACATTCTTTCTTGTAGCCAATACAGCGTCGTTGTTTACGGATATACTGTCAATTCCAACTCTTACGAGGAATTCTGCGAAGTCTGGAAGGTTTGATGGCCCTTCACCGCAGATTGAGACGGAGCATCCGTTTTCATGAGCAGCTTTGATGAGGTGTGCTATGATTCTTTTTACGGCTGGGTCTCTTTCATCGAAGTAACCCATTTGTCCTAAGCGTTCGGAGTCGCGGTCAATCATTAATACGCCTTGAGTCATGTCATTTGAGCCAATAGAGAAGCCGTTGACAAGCTTAGAGAATTCGTCAGCCATTATTCCTATTGCCGGTGTTTCAGCCATAAACCAAACTTTGAAGTCCCGCGAACGCTCTAAACCTTCTTCTTTCATGATTTCAAGGGCTTTCTTGGCTTCCCAAAGAGTGCGAATCATCGGAAGCATGACATAGACGTTTTTGAGACCCCATTCTTTACGGCATTTTTGGATGGCTTGGCATTCAAGACGGAAAGCTTGGATATACCATTTGCTAATGTAGCGGCTAGCGCCTCTCCAACCAAGCATAGGATTTTCCTCGACTATTTCGTATTTTTCTCCGCCTTTCAAGCCGCGGTATTCGTTGGTTTTGAAGTCGCTAAAACGAACTACAACTGGTCGAGGCTGGATTGCTCGAGCAACGGTTGCAACACCATCGGCAAGTTTGTCTACGAATTTTTGGCTCTCACCTGTATCGACAAACATCATCGGGTGCTGACCTATAGCGCTGGCCAGTATGAATTCGATGCGCATTAAGCCTATGCCTTCGAAAGGCAGATTTTTATAATCTTCAATTTTTTCTGGAACGCCCAAATTCATGTAGATTTTCGTGGCTGTCACTGGAGCGGCTTCTGCAGCTGGCGTAACCATAGCTGATCCATTTGGTGCTGCTGCCGGCTGAACAGCTTGGGAAATTATGCCTTCGTAAACTACGCCGTTTCTTGAATCCACGGTGTATTCTTTGCCTGTTTTCATAACTTGAGTAGCTGTTTCTGTACCTACAATGCAGGGGATGCTGAGTTCTCGGCTTACGATGGCTGCATGCGATGTGACACCGCCTTTATCCGTCACTATGGCGCTTGCCATTTTCATGAATGGAACAAAGTCAGGGTCAGTCATTCCTGTTACGAGAATATCTCCTTTATGCATGTCTCTGTTTGCGTCATCAGGATTTAGAACAACGGTTGCTTTGCCTGTTCCGTAACCTTTTCTTCCTGCTGAAATGCCTCTAACTACCACTTTTAACTGTTCGTGGGCATTATTTTCTTCACTTTTAAGTGGACCTTCCATTGTTTTTGAACTCCAAACGGTTTCTGGTCTAGCTTGAACTATGAACATGTTCTGTGGATAAGATAGGTCTTGGTCAATTGCCCATTCAATATCCATGGGTTTGCCATAATGCTTCTCAATTCGCGTAGCGAGTTCTGCAAGCGTAAAGATTTCTTGATCCGTCATGCAGGTTATTTTCTGTTTATCTTCAGGCACCTCTAAATGCACAGTTTTGCCTGTCTTAGGATCGCGAATATACTCGATTGTTTTACGCGAAATTCTTCTTTCCTTAATCTTCAATGTACTCTTATCGATGACAAAATCGTCAGGGTTAACAGCGCCGGACACAACTGTTTCGCCTAAACCGTAGTTGCCTTCAATTACAATTTCATTTTGGTCTCCGGTCACAGGGTTTATCGTGAACATGACTCCTGCGCATCCAGAGTTAACCATTTTTTGGACTCCGACGCTTATGAAGACTTTTTCGTGTGGAAAACCTTTTTCGTTTCGGTAAAAGATTGCCCTGGGTGTAAAGAGGCTTGACCAGCATTTTATCACTTTAAGGATAAGATCATCAGGACCTCTCACGTTTAGGTAGGTTTCCTGTTGCCCCGCAAAGGATGCATCGGGCAAGTCTTCGGCAGTGGCGCTTGATCGTACCGCAACGAAAACATCCTTTAACTCCAACCGTTGGTTCAGCTCTTTGTAGGCTGTTCTTATGGCGGTTTCAATGTCTTTAGGCATCGGTGTCTTTTCCATAAGTTCACGTATTAGCTTGGATGCAACATCGTACTGTTTTGGATCGTTGAGGTCGGTAACGGTATCCTTTATAATTTTGTAAATTTGCTCAGCTATTCGCTTTTCTTGAATATATCTTTCATAAGAATACGCAGTTACCGCAAAACCTGGAGGAACAGGCAAACCGGCATTAATCATTTCGCCTAGGCTGGAGTTTTTGCCGCCAACAACAGGAATATCTTCTTTTCTTACATCATCAAACCATAAAACCAGTTCTTGCTCTTTAACTCTCAAGGGACTCCGTCTCCGGTTCGGCCGCCTCAGCTTCATCAGGCAATTCTACTTCTTGAGGAGCTTCGATTTTGGAGATTACTATTCTGCAAGGTATAGGAAGCTTTGCGCTTCCCCGTTTGAGCGATTCTTTAGCCGTTTCAGCAGCCGAAGCTTTTACTTTGACTGTTATTATGGGTTGTCCCACTTCTACCTTTGCGGCAGTGCCTATAGCTGTTCCGAAGGAGCGTCTCATTCCCTGTTGAAGTCGGTCGGCGTGTGCACCGAAAATCATCTTGTTTTCTCTCAGGATAATGTGAGGATACGGATGAACAACCATAAGATAATCATTGATGAGTTTATCAATCAAGACGCGGTTTGTAGCTACACGTGCTGCTTCTAAGGCGCTGTGACGTATTTGAGCCCGTTCCAAAGCTATTAATTTTGCTTCCCAATCAAAAGTGCCTTTCGTATCGCCCATAGTGAACTTCACTATTTTTGGGGGCGGAAAACCTCTAGCGTACTCTTTTCTTGTGTAGGCCCGATTTTTAACGTGCCTATAATTTCGTGCGTGCATACAAACGTCCCTTTTTAGCATACTCATTCAGCGGTATTTAAACGATTTGCAACTTCACGGTAAACCTTCGCGTCAATTTTTTAATTCCTAATTATCCACTTTAACCATTTGTTCAATTGAACAGCGGCGTTATTTCTTATATACTCAGGTTATCTTTTCTTTTCCAGATGACAATACAGCTGTTTATTTCAGGGAAAAACTGGAGGCTTTCGTTAGCGGAGATTACCTCCTACTTGAAAGATAGAGAAATCAAATTTGAAGTACAATTTTTTTCCAAAGAATTCTTTGCAGTCAACGTTGAAGAAAGCGTGGGCACTTTTGCCATCGAGGACTTAGGAGGAACTATAAAAATAGGCGAAGCCAAAGCAAAGTTTCCCACTCTAACAGTTAAAGAAGCGTTTCTTGAAAGAAACAAGAAAGCCCAATCGCAAATAGCTGCATCGTTATCATCAAGCGGTATAGTTGACGAGATGGCAAAGTCTGCCGAAAAAGTGCTTTTCGGGGTAAGCGTCTACTGCACCGAAAAAACGTTACGTCCATTATCTGGGGCAGTTCAGCGGTTCGTCGGAAGCTCAGTGAAAGATGAGTTAGCTGGGTATGGCAAAAAATCCAAGTTTATGGGTTTTTCAAAAGATAGAAGATTCGCTCAGCTTAGCCATGTTGAAGTTTTAAAGAAGAATTTGGTAGAAAATAAATCGGAAGTGTTGTTGTGCATTGGCAGGGAAGAGACTTGGGTTGCAACCACTGTTGCCGTGCACAATCCGTTTGAATTTCAAAAAAGAGACATCTACAAGCCTAATCAACGCAAAATTTTTGCCATACCGCCAAGGTTAGCCAGAATAATGGTTAACTTATGCGCTTGTAAGCCGAGAAAAGTTCTGCTTGACCCGTTCTGCGGCGTTGGCACAATTCTTCAGGAAGCACTCCTTGAGAGGGCAAAGGTTGTTGGGTTAGATGTTAATCCTTGGTGTGTTAAAGCTGCCCATGAAAATCTTGAGTGGATCAGAAGAGAATATAGTCTTGAGGATGCGGAGTTCAGGGTTGTTCAGGGAAATATCGAAAGGTTGACTGAGAAAATTGGGCAAGAAACAGTAGATTGCATCGTCACTGAGCCTGATTTGGGTCCAGCTTTACGTCAAGTGCCTACGGGACCATACGCACTAAAGATTATCCAGAAGCTTGAGCCCCTCTACTTTACTTTCGTTCAAGAAGCATACAGAGTGCTGCAAAAAGGCGGACGGTTGGTCCTTGTGACACCTTACATCATAACGCGTTCGGGACAATCAGTAACTATGCCTATCGGTGAGAAACTTGAAGATTTAGGCTTTAGAAGAATTCAGCCTTTCACCAAAGACATGTTTTCTGAAGATGCTGGACGTCTTGAAGAGCTGATCGAGGCACCGTCTCTAGTTGAGGTTGATGAGCGGCATAAGATTTGTAGGGAAATTCACATTTACCAAAAATAAGCCGTTTAATTTTCAGATACGATTATTAATTTGTTTTAAGGAACTAATCGGGTTGAGGCATGAAGCTGTTGGTTGATTATTCGAGGCCTGATTGGGATAGATACTTCTTGGATTTGTGCGAAGCTGTGGCTAAGCGTGCTACCTGTGACCGTGGCAGAAGCGGTTGCGTAATCGTTAAGGACAAAAGGATTATGACCACTGGGTATGTCGGCGCTCCTGCGGGTTTGTCCCACTGCGATGAGGTTGGGCACGACTTCCGCAAAGTGTTTGACAGCAACGGCAACGTAACCCAGCATTGCGTACGCACTCTTCATGCTGAACAAAACGCCATTATTCAAGCCGCGAGGTTTGGGATACCTCTTGAGGGAGCCACGCTTTTCTGCAAAATGACGCCCTGTCGAACCTGCGCGATGATGATAATTAACGCGGGCATCAAAAAGGTTGTCTGCGAAAAACGTTATCATGCAGATGCTGACAGCATTGAGATGTTCAAGCAAGCAGGCATCGGGCTAGTAATCATGAATGATGAATTCGAGAAATACGACAAGCAATAAACGATGCCTCCATCTTATGTTTTAAAACTTAGAAATGTGAGCGCCAAGAAATGTCTAATGGCAAATCTGCATGAAGCGGACCTTTTCATATCTTTTAGCACCCTAACCTGCAAAAGATTCAAACCCTAAACCAAAAAAAGCAATCCAAAAACAAGCCTGCACAAAACCGACCCCCCGAGCTATTTACCACATTTCGCAGTAAAAGAGGAAAATTTCATTTACAGAAAAGTAGGAGCCTTAATACTATTTTACTTTGGGAACTACAATCCACTTGACGTTATCAAACCCGTACTTCGTAATTAACGGGTCAAGGAAGTCCGGGGCTAAATCATCATCTATTTCTGCCAAAACGACAGTGTCGCCTATTCGGTAAACGATACCTATTTCCGTCAAGTCCTTTAAGGCGGCGTATTTGCCTCTGATTTCCCAATAGCCAGGCTCATCTCGCCCAACCTGCATAATCCAAGAGTACTGATCTTCAGGATGCTTGCCCTGAGTAAAGTTAAAACTGCAAACAATATCCCCAACAACCTTTGAATCATCGGATGTTTTAACGTAAAACCAAATCGTCATTTTGCAATCACCGACAATACTCAATACACTATACCTTTATTTGCTTTTCAGCTAAACCAAAAAGCCTTTCTCACGAGAGTCATTTTTTGCTTCAATAAGAGTTAAAATCTCAAAAAAAGGCAGTTTACACTCCGCTTTAATGCTTGCTTTAAGACCGCACGCAGCAAATTTGCTAATTGTTTCTTCAACATTTGCAAGCGTAGATTGCATTAAGAGAATTTGACCGCTGGGTTTCAAATGCAGTGAAGCTTGAGGGATGAAGCGGTCTATAACTTTCCGTCCATTGATGCCTCCTGCCCATGAGCGTCCGATCCAAGATGTCTCTTCACACTCGTCAGCAGGAAGATACGGGGCGTTGAACACGATCAAATCAAATTTTGCGTTCTCTTTTAAAGCGGTTAATAAGTCAGTTCGAATGAACGCCATTTTAGCAAGCACATTATTTAGCGCCGCATTCTCTCTGGCGCAGCAAACAGCATAGGGATTTACGTCAACCGCGACAACAATGTCAGCTTTTTTTGCAGCTGTTATTCCAAGGATGCCACAGCCTATACCGACATCCAGTACCTTTGCGCCTTTTTCAACATCAATGTTTTCAGCGAAAAGATAGGAATCCTCTGCAGGCTCGTAAACATTCTCAAAAACGTTAAACACGTAATCTCCAAAATGCGCTCTCTTAACTGGAAATGGCATTTGACAATACTCCGAAGTCTTTGGGAGAAAGCTCTCGGGCACGCCTATCGTGAAACGGCAGGGCAAGAGCCAGTTTTTCGGCGTCTTGTTTGCTTACTTTCAAGGTGCACTTGATAAATGGTGCAAGCGCTTTGCCTACTTTCTTGTTCCGCTGTGTAAAAAGCCACTTAAGCATCTGAGTTAAAAACTTTTCATCTTTTATTTCAACCGAACTTTTAATCCGAGGCTTTATCCGAACGATTACCGAATCTACTTCTGGCTGCGGATAAAACATATCTTTGGGAACCGCATCGAAAAGCTCAACTCCTGCATGCAAAAAAGTTAATACCGTTAACCACCCGTAATCCTCGCTACCTGCGACCGCTGTCAGTCGATTGGCAAATTCTTTTTGTAAAATCATCACCGCACATTCAATTCTGCGTTCAAGAAGCCATGTAACAAGATGCGAAGACAAATAGTAAGGGGGAATCGCTATGACCTTGTTAAACTCAGGCAAAACTTCCTTCAAAACATCGCCCTCTATGACCACCACATTACCACAGTCTCTGACCTGTTCACTGAGAGCTTTTGCAACTTGCGGATCCTTTTCTACCGCGAGTACAGCCTTGCACTTATCAGCCAAGAAACGACTCAGAAACCCAAATCCCGCTCCAGCATCCAAAACCACATCCGAAGAACTGAGAGCGGCATAGTTGCACAGCCTCTCGTAAAGTGAGGAGGCGACCATGAAATTCTGCCCCGAAAGCTTATTCGGGGTAATTCGATAAGTTCGAAGCAGCTCCTTCGTTTCCTCAAGACTCATCGCGTTATACCTTACAGCGCCCTAGTGAACAATCGGTACTTGCTGTCGCCATCAAGTTCTTCCATAACTCGTTTAGTAATCAGCTTTACGGGATTAGGCAATTCAGTACGCTTCTGCAAATCCTCAAAACTCTCGAATGGCTTGCGGTCTCTCTCGTTGATTACTTGCCACATGTATTTTTTCCCTATACCTGGAACAAGCTCTAAAGCGTGCATGCGTGGGGTAATTGCTCGGGCGGTGTTGAAAAAGTTCACAAACCATTTTTCACGGTTCTTCACTATGAGACTTATCACGCTCGGAAGCTCCGCTTTGGCGGATGCGGATAACTCTTCAAAACCGACGCGGCCTATGATGTAGGTTACTTCTTCGCGAGAGTCTTTTCCTACGTACACGCGGTCTCCTGGCTTAAGCATTAAACCCTCTTTCACCAAAGCCTCCAATAACGTGAAAAACTCTTCGCCTACACATTGAATTAAAGCTCCCGCTCTGTAACCCGCGCGCCCGGTAGGACGGAACCCTGGCTTGCCATGCGGCAGGAAATCTAACACGTAAGCGTACTCTTCATACCGCTTTTCCATAACAGTCACTAAGCCCTATAGTCTATTGCGCTTATTGCTTAAAAATACTTAGCCGTTTCCCGCTACTTCAAAAGTCTACTCTCATTCAAAAGCGCAACTATAGAGTGCAATTTCGCTGTCTCAATAATCTTGCGACCGCCAGCCAAGAAAACCCTCAGCTCATCAACTTTTTCGGGCATAGAATTTATAATCTGTATCGCTTCAGCTTCGTCAATTTCATATTCTTTTACAAGAGTTTGTAAGAGCTCTTCCGCCTTTTCAGGATCGACTTTGGAGAACTTGTTTACATAGTCAAGTGTTCGGCGTTGGAACTGGTCTAGATTTTCCTCGCCAATGTCGCCTAATATCTTTTTAACCTGCGGCAACGTCAAGCGGCTTTCGCTTACTTCTCGTTTACTCATTTTTCTCCACTGCCCATATACGACTCGATATGTTCAGAGCGGACAATAATCTGTTTAATGCTGTTACCTTGAGGCACGCTTATCACGTATCCTCTGCCTCGCTTTTCGATTACGGTGCCTATTTTGCCATGGAACCGTTTATGAGGCATACTTTTCTGTACGCTAGAATCCATTCTAATTATCACTTGAGCCCCGGGCTGATACACTTGAAGTATTTTGCCAATGTGTGGCTTGCCTTTTTCTCGAGTTGGCTTTCTAAGCAGACTGCGGGTGCCCGCGTATAATCCTTTTGAACCTCTCATCTAATTTTCACCTTAATCATCCATTATTACTTTAAGAACGTCAAGTTTAAGCGTCTTCCCTCTGTTTCCAAGCAAATCTGAAACATTTGGAAGTGTTCTTCCTTCATCTCCAGACACCAATTCTTTGACGTAGAGGCCTCCTTGGCAACGAATTTCCATCAAGGCCCTCTTAAGCGACACCTTCCTAACTTTAAACTTATATATGTACCTTTCTCGGATTAAATCCGCCCGCCTATGCATGACCCGAATAGGCGTCTGCTGATTTATTGAAGCCCCAGTAAGCTTTTCCTCCAACATGCGCAAACCTTCGTCGGAAACCTCATTCTCAAATTCTGCTAACAACCGATATTCTTTCTGTGCACCTTCCCCCTTCTTGAGGCGCCTAACCACATCTTTAGTGGTGAAACGCAATCGTGAAACCTCAACCTTCCCAACGGCTTCAGCGTTGATTTTGGCTTCAGTCTGTTTCAAATCGATGAAGCGTTTCTTAGGCTTAGAAATCTCTATAACAAAAGGTCGCCCAGTTCCCAGCATTCGCGCATCGATGTCTTCGCGTCCGGAGGCGTGAAAAGATGTTTTTTCACCTTCCGTTGCTTCCAATAGAGGCTTTGAAGAGAGCTCTTCAACTGACTCCGGATACAGCTTGCCGGTTCCACCGCATTTCTCACAGCCTCTTCCGCGACAGTTGGAGCAGAACCATTTGGACTGTGGAATATCGCGCACAAGCTTGCGGTATCTGCCGCCGACGAAAAGTGGGTTAATTTGGAGTCTCACTTGCTGTTGGAAGGGGTTCACCACTACGACTACATCGGGCACTAAGTAATCTACTTCTTTGCCTGTGCGGACGGCAAGGGCTTTGCCGAATAATCGTCCAAACTCATGCTTGATACTTTCACTATAGCTAAGGTTCAGGGCAGCCTTGAACTCGTCTTCGCGTTCCTCAACCTTAACTGGCAACTCAATCCCCACAAGAAAAGTGGTAAACTCGTAGCCAGCAAGGGCGCTTAAGGATTTTTCAGTTAAATCGTCAAGAAGCTCAAATTTGTTTTCGCAGAGGAAACATGTTGTTTCTGAGGCTTCTTTGGGAAGGCGTTTTTTGAGGTGTTTTATGGTTTGCTGTGCTTCTTTTGAAAAACCATTGGTTGCTAAAATTTTAAGTTGCCCGATTCCGTTTTTGTTTTCTTCTTTAGCGAGTTCGTTGGCTTGCATGGTTAAGCTGATCTTTAATGCGGAGCCTCGAACGTTATTTTCCATGCTGTAACCAAGTGAAGCGAATTGTCTGCCTAGGCAGTGGTCGCAGAGGGGGTATTTGCCAAGAAGCTCCATTGCTTTTTCTAAAACATCCATGTGCGCTTAGCCTACTGGAAAGTTAGCTGGCATTCCTTGTCCGCCGAGTCCGAAGGGCAGTTTCTTTTTACGTTTAAACGTCTTTAGCATTTTACGCATCATAACGTATTGCTTGAGGAGTTCTTTAACCTCTTTTTCCGTTGCTCCTGAACCGCGCGCCACTCGTCTTGCCCGACTGGAATTCAATATTTTGGGGTTATCCCTTTCTTTAGGGGTCATGGATTGAATTATTACGCCCCATTTATCCAAGCGGCCTTCAGCTGAATTGAGCATATCTTGCGGAATATCAGAAGAAGACATGCCAGGCAACATCTTTAGCACTTTACTGAAAGGCCCCATTTTTTTGACAGCTTGAAACTGCTCGTACATGTCGGTCAGGGTGAAATTGCCGCTCATTATTTCCTTAGCCTTTTTTGGTGGAACCTTGATTTCAGCGTCATGCACTTTTTCCAAAAGCGTTTCTAAATCGCCCATGCCGAGGAGTCGACCGACGAAACGCGATGGAATAAACGGCTCGATGTCTTCGATTTTTTCGCCTGTACCAATAAACTTTATGGGAGCACCTGTTGCCGCTACGGCTGAAAGCGCGCCTCCTCCACGTGAGGAGCCGTCAAGTTTAGTTACGATAATTGCGCCTATGGGTGTTGCTTCATGGAACGTTTTAGCTTGAATAAGTGCTTGCTGACCGATGGTGCCGTCGATAACCATTATGACTTCGTCAGGTTTGACGTGTTTTTCAAGATCCTTCATTTCTTTTATTAGATCTTTTTCTTCTTTGTGCCTACCTGACGTATCAATGATTACTAGGTCCTTGTCGTTGAATTGTTTTAACCCTTCTTTAACGACTTTAATTGGGTCTTTAGCTTTCAAGTCGCCGTAAATTGGAATATTTATTCGGGCAGCCAACTGCTGAAGCTGAGCAAACGCGCCCGGACGAAAAGTGTCAGCGCAAATCAACGCCGGCTTTAAGCCTCTTTTCTGGAAATACCGCGCGAGTTTTGCTGCGTGAGTTGTTTTTCCTGAACCTTGGATTCCCACGAGCATTATGAGTTTTCTTTTTCCAGGCTCCATTTTGATTGGAACGGGCTTGTCGCCGACAAAACGCGTTAACTCTTCGTAAACAACTTTGATTACATGCTCACGTCTGGAAATGCCAGGGGGAACTTTTTCTTTTAAAGCTCGTTCTTCTATGCGCTTGGATATTTCGAGGACAAGTTGAACATTTACGTCGGCTTGAAGCAGGGCTCTTTGGATGTCACGGACAAGTTCCTTCACTGCGGCTTCGTCCACTACGCTAGCCTTAAACAGTTTTTTTATAGCATCTGTCAGAGAAGAACTGAGCTTGTCGAGTGCCATCTGGGTCTCCAGCCATAACAATCTATAATCCTTTCAGATAAAGATTACAGCCAAAAACGAAAGGAAACACCTAACTTATTCGATTATTCGTTAAGACGACCATTTTTGCCTGAAGATCAATCGTTCTTATACATGAAGCCTCAGTTCCCCATTATAGCTATCTTCACAATTCAGACGGCTCTTCATGCATCATTGGCTTCATCATCAAAGATTCCAAGCTAGAACATAAATGTTAATGGAAAATCTTTTAACAACATCGAAACAATCTACAATACCAACTGGTGTAATAGTTGAAGGCAGAAAGAGCAATCCACGCAGGCATTTTTGTTTTATTACTTGTCGGCTTAACGGTTTTAAGCGCCTGGGCAAGCTACACTTACCTCAAAGCCAACCTCATACTTGTAATCGCAAGTATTCCGTTGGGCTGGGGTTTAATTCTCTTAGCAATGTACCTTGGCTTCAAACGGGCAGGCTGGAAATGGTGGAGCTAAATAACCTGTAAAAGCGGCTTTTTGTGGCGGGTTTTGTTAGAAATTTTAAAATTTAAAAGAACAACAACACCCGGAAAACAAATGTTGTTCTTCTTGGCAAAATTTTAAAAGAAGAAGAAGCTCCGTGAAATCGTTTTTCTTCTTCTTCTTTGTCCTGTTTCTTTTTGCGGCTGGTTTTTGGCACAAATAGTAGACCCTTCTTTAGGAGAGGTTGTTTAGAGTCAGGGCTGGTTTCTAATTGATTTTCTGGGTGAGGGCTTAATTTAAGCTTAAAAAAGTTACTTTGAAAACTAAAATTTAAGAAAATAATAGAAAATGCACGGTAGCGGAGTGTGCCCCGATTATTTTACCCTGACGATTTTTACTCTTCCAAGTATCTTCCAGTACTCAATTTCTGCGCCGGCAGCTAGTTTAGCTTTGAGTTCAGGCTCATCAGGGAAAGGCGCATCTAAGTATTCGTAGGTTTCCAGATCCATCACTTGGACTCCAGTCGGGTTAATGGCGAAAACTTGCCCAGCGCGTTTATCTATTAGGGGAATTTCAGCGCCTAAATCAACAGGTTTAACGAATTGCCTTTTTTGGCCGTCAAACACGCCGATGGCAACTATCCTTGCTTTGGCTGAGCCGTGTTTTCCAGGCTTCGATTTCGCGATGTCTACTATTTTGCAGGGTTCGCCCTCAATCATCATATAGCCGCCAACCCGCAGTTCTCCGACATCAACTGGTCTGCTCATACATTCACCAATAGTACTGTTCTACCCAAAACATTCTGAACAACAACCATATATAGATATTTATTTAGTTTTTAACAATTAAGCAAAATTCCAGAGTTCCCATAATCATTCCACAGAGTAAAAGGCGTAAGTTCACCGGTTTTTTGAGGAGTGGGTAATGTTAGGGGAAAGTTCTCCTAAAACGCTGACTCCCTCTGTACGTACATTGCCTTTCAAGGGGCTTCCCACGAAATTACTCAAAATGATTAACGCCAAACAAAAAACTACAAAATTAAGCGTGAGTTGAGTTAATTTTATATCTAAAACTCAAATAATACTGGTTTAATGAGTGTGTTTAACAAAATGGAAAAGATTGCTGAAGGCGTTAGTGACTTTGGTGACTTCAAGGCTGTTTTGTTTAAGACTGCGGATGGTCGTCATTTTGTGCGGATTGTACCGTTAACGAACTCAGAAAAACCTTACGTTGAGTGGCTTTCCGGAAATGATTATTTAGAATGGCTCAGACGTTTGGTTGAGAGCGAAGAGTAAAACGCGCAAAAAAGTCTCACCGTTTAATTGGAAAAAACAAAATTAGCGGTCAAGAAAAAGCCGCTATCTGCTCTTTGAAGGCACCTATTTCGTCATGTAGGCAATATCGTCCCATGGGTGTCTGTAAAGACCCTGTTTGAGCCGCTTCTGGTCTAGGTAATGCGCAGTCATACCGATAGTTCTACCCACAACAAATAAGCCGTTCAGACCGCCCATCCTGACGTATTCGTCGGCTTCATTCTTGGGCATCTCGTTCCTCAGCATGTCCACAAAGCAAATGCCGATGCAGCCATCAACATTTAAGATAAGGTTGTCTTTCTTTGCTGTTGTGATCTTCTCCACCTCAAGGGCAAAGTCCAAGAGCGGAGTGTTTTTGAAGTGTTTCTTCGCGTATTCTTTTAGAATCGTGACTCTCTTGTCAGGGTTGTGTATACTCTTCACCAAGTGCCCGATGCCCTGGATGTTCTCACCTTTCGCTTTCATTTCCTCGACAAACTGGATCGGAGTTAATCCTCTATCATAAGCGCTGGAGAACATCTCCGCTGCACCGTCGATGGCGCCTCCGAACCTTGGACCAATCGTCAACAATCCGCTCGCAACTGAAGACATCAAGTCTTTACCTGCTCTTGCCGCGACAATGGTGTTGTGGGCACCCGAAACTGCGGGCCCATGGTCTGCTGTAACCATGATCGTCATCTCTATGAATTTGGTTGCGTACGGGGGAAACTGCTGTTTGAACCAGAGGATGCTGAGTACTCCGCCGATTCCAATGTCTTTGTTGAAGACCTCGGAAATGGGCATCTTGCCATAAAGCAGTTCTTCGCCTCGGTCATCTGAGATTGTGCAGATGAAGTTGGAAGGTTTCCTGATGAGCCCTTCTTTGAGCGCTTTAGCATAATCCATTGGGATTTTCGGCACGGGGGGTTCTGGCTTTGGTTTTATTATGCCTTTTTTGACTAAGCTTTCGTATGTGGCTTTTATTGCTTGGTCGTAGTCGTCGTATGAGTTGGGAACTATGGCGCCGGCAGCCTTTAGAGCTGTATTCTTTGCGTCGGCGGTTTCCACTTCGCAGCCTGCTTTTGCGCCAGCGTGCCCGAACTGAACTTCCGTCTTGAATGCCTTGGAACATGTTCCAGTGACCCAAATTACCAGCGGCTTTGTTATTTTCTTATTCTTAATTGCCTCGGCAATCTCGTACTCTGCGTTTCCGCCAACTTCACCCAGGCACACAAGCATCTTGATCTCGGGTATATTCTCAAACCGCAATAGATGTTCTATCAGTGTGGAGCATGGGTATGTGTCTCCGCCTATGGCTATGCCTTCGTACAAGCCGTCGGTGTTTCGAGCGATTATGTTGTAGGCTTCGTTGCTTAGACCGCCGGATTTAGATACGAAGCCTACGGAGCCGGGTCTGTGAAGTTTGGATTCAATGATGTTTTCGATTGTGCCGCCAGCGTTGCCGATTTTGAAGCAGCCGGCTTTTACGCCTCCGACAGTTGCGGGACCGATGATGATTTTTCCGAGGGCTTTGGATTTGGCGGTGAGAAGTTTTGTTCGCCTCTCAGGCACTCCTTCAGCGATTATTACAATAGTCCTTATCTGCGGTATGTCTAGTGCTTCCTCGGTGGAGGGTGCTGCGGACCTGAAGGATGCAAAGTTTATCATGACGTCAACGTTAGGATGCATCTTAGCTGCTTTCTCAATGGTCTTGTACACAGGTATTAGGATCTCGCGTGTACCAAAGAAGACCTTCGAGTAACTGTCTGAGCCAGTTGGGTTGATTATTGCTGCTACTGAGGGTGTTTCGCGGCATGAGGCATAGTCAAAATCCAACATTCGCTGCGTTGCATTGATCTGGTTATTGTAGATGAAAGCTTGTGTATTACGGTCGAATAATTCATAAGGATTGGTTTTCTTGGCTGGCGTTGCCTTTGACACGTTATTTTCCTCCCTTCAGAGCTAAAGAAACAATTTTGGTCATGTGAGTTTCCGGTCCATAGACTTCAATGGGCACGCCGAGCATGTCTCCGAGCGCTCTCATCTTGCACAAGCCTTCTTGGTAGTTGGGTCCACCTCTACGAACGTATATTTTGACCTTGTTCGTCTGCAGTTCCTTTTGGAACTCTTTGAGCGCTTTAATTATGCCCTTGAATGTGCTGGCTACGTCGGTGAAGTTTGCTATGCCGCCGCCTATGAGCAGATACTTGCCTTTTGGGTTTGGATTTCGAGTCATGAGGTCAAGTATTGTTTTGGCGTAGAGATAGGTGAATTCCTCAGTTGGGTCGCCCGAATATTCGCCGTAGTTGGCTAACTCGTTTATGTAGCCAAGATCGGTAATCGTGTCGGCGTATATGACTGATGCCCCGCCTCCTGCCACCATAGTCCAAACTCTTCCGTCAGGGTTGAGAATAGTAAGTTTCAGCGAAGCACCCGTCTGAGCATCCAAATCCTCAACAAAAGCTTCTTCTTTAGAAGGACTTCGACCGAAGGGTGCGGGAAACTCTATGTTGCCCCATTTGCTGCCGCTCTCGAACTCGGCGGTGCTGTCCAGTTTAGCTGCGAGGTCAAGCGGGATAACTGATTCCTTTGTCACGACAATGGGGTTCATTTCAAGGTAAGTGAAGTTAAGGTCTGCGTAGAATTTGAACAAAGCTTCGATGAAACCTGATAGGCGCTTCTTGCATTCAGCGGTGACTTTTTCCATAAGTTTGGTCTCAATCTCCGCATGCGTCGGGAATTTTCCGATGGGTACTTCTAATCGTGCCGCCTTGGCATCTACATCTCCGACGTTCACTCCGCCTTCGTGGTAAAACAAAATAGCGTCGCCGTCCTTGGTTGACGTAATTGCAAGATAATATTCATCCGAATCCTTGTGCGATACCATTGGCTCGATAATGAAGTGCGTGAGTTGCCCCACTGTTCCTTTGTCCACGGGTTTTCCGTGCGCATCAAATTTGCCGTAGACGGTTATCGGAGCCTTCGACTTTTCCGCTATCCACTTCTTAGCCTGGTCGTAGCTCGCGTCTACAAGGATGAGTTTATTTTTTCCTCTGCGCTTTATCAGCTGGTCGGGTTTGACAACCAATTTTTCCGTGGTCAACCACTTGTGTTGAAGCGGCAGCTTTGCCATGTCGGTATCTGGCGCGACAGTGACGATCTTATCCGATATTTCGTATTTTCCGTCGGAGTAGTCTTTGAATAGACGGGCGAGCATGCGTTTGCCGTCAGCTTCCCTAATCGCTTTATGCGCCATGTCTTATCCCTTATTCAAGCTTTTTCTTGAGATTTTTTGCTACTTCGGCAATGAATTCCTCTGTATAGACCTTCTTGTTCTTCGGGTCCGGTTTGGCAACAACCATTAAATCGCCCGTCATTATGCCGCTTTCGACAGTTTCAAGAGCCGCCTCTTCGAGCTTCTCTGCGAACTTTATGACTTCTGGTGTCTGGTCTAATTCGCCTCTCTTTTTGAGGCAGCCTGTCCACGCAAATATTAGAGCCATAGAGTTGCTTGAGGTCTTTTCACCCTTCATATACTTGTAATAGTGCTTCTGAACGGTCCCGTGAGAAGCTTCAAACTCGTAGTATCCTTGAGGGCTAACAAGAACTGAGGTCATCATCGCTAGGCTGCCGTAGGCTGAGCCGAGCATGTCGCTCATGACGTCGCCATCGTAGTTTTTGCAAGCCCAAAGCATGCCGCCCTCTGCCTTCATTATTCTGGCGACCGCATCGTCGATGAGGGTGAAGAAATAGTCAAGACCCGCCGCTTCGAATTTTGCCTTCCAATTATTCTGGTATTCCTCTTCGAATATCTTGCGGAATTGAGCGTCATAAGTTTTTGAAATCGTGTCTTTTGCGCCGAACCACAAGTGAAGCTTTTGGTCATAAGCGTAGGTGAAGCATGCCTTTGCGAAGCTTGTTATGGATTTGTCGGTGTTGTGGATTCCTTGGATGATGCCTGGACCTTTGAAATCTTGAATAGTGCCGCGCCAAAGTTCCTTGCCGGCGGCGTTCGTGAAGGTTAACTCAGCTTTTCCAGCTTCAGGCACCCTGAACTCGCAGTTCTTGTAAACGTCGCCATAGGCATGTCTTCCGATGTGGATGGGTTTCGTCCAAGACCTGACGGAAGGGGGAATGTTTTTTACTAGAATAGGAGCGCGGAAGACTGTGCCGTCAAGCGCCGCCCTGATAGTTCCGTTGGGGCTTTGCCATTCCTGCTTAAGGTGATATTCCTTAACCCGCTCTTTGTTCGGCGTAATAGTGGCGCACTTTACTCCAACACCGTATTTTTTAATTGCCTCAGCCGCCTCGAGGGTTATTTTGTCGTCAGTTTCATCTCTTTTCTTCAGTTGCAGGTCATAGTAAGCTATGTTCATGTCTAAGTAGGGCAGAAGAAGCTCGTCTTTGACCATATGCCACATTACTCGGGTCATTTCGTCTCCGTCTATCTCTACAATTGTGTTCTTAACCTTGATTTTGTCCATCTGAATCACCCTCTAATGTTACTTCACCGTGTACGAAAGCAAACCGCCCTCGTAAAGAATGTCTTTTTGCCTCTGGGAAAGGCTGTATCCAAGCTCGATTTTCAGGTTCTTGGTCTTGTCAACCAAGATGACTGGCTCGTTGTTTTGCAATTTCTTTTTTACGTTGGGTATTTCGATCTCGTCGCCCTGCTCTACCTTGTCATAGTCCGCCATGTTTTTGAAGGATAACGAGATTATGCCGAAGTTTACAAGGTTCGCTGCGTGGATCCGCTCAACTGACTTGGCTACAATTGCTTTTACGCCTAGATACATAGGGCATAGTGCGGCGTGCTCCCTGGAGCTTCCTTGACCGTAAGATTCGCCGGCGACTATTATAGTGTGTAATCCTTTTTTCTTGGCGTCCATAGCTCTCTTGGAGAACATGGGGTCAATCTGTTCGAAGACAAATTCTGAGTACTTTGGCACGTTGGATCTGTACTTGAGTCTGGCGCCTGCGGGCATTATGTGGTCTGTTGTGATTTTGTCGCCCACTTTTATCCCGACGTTACCCTTTATGTCATCGGGCAGTTTGTCGTTAACTGGCGGTGAACCTATGTTGGGTCCTCTGACAATTTCAATGTCCTTGTCTTGAGGTTTAGGGAAAATGAACATTGAATCGTCTATTAGGAATTTTGTTGGCATGCTAACTTTCGGGTACTCTATTCCGGCTTTTCGTGGATCCGTTATTTTTCCAGTTATAGCTGAAACAGCTGCGACTTCAGGACTTACAAGGTAGACTAGTGCGTCTTGGGTGCCGCTTCTTCCCTCGAAATTTCTGTTGCTTGTCCTAAGGGAAACGCCGGTTGATTTCGGGCTTTGACTGTTGCCTATGCAGAATCCGCACGTCGCCTCCAACATTCTAGCGCCGGAATCCAGCAGGTCACCGATGTAACCGTCTCGTGTCGCCATCTGGAGAACTTGTCTTGAACCCGGTGCCACTCCGAATGACACGTCGGGGTGAACTTTTTTGCCTTTCATGATTTTAGCGGCGGTGGCTATTTCTTTGTAGGATGAATTGGTGCAGGAGCCAAGCATCACTTGGTCCACGTTCATATCTTTCATGTCGCTGACCCGCACTATATTGCCTGGGCTATGCGGCGCCGCCGCAAGAGGCTCGACCGCGCCAAGGTCAAACTCCACGACCTTATCGTATTCAGCATCAGCGTCAGCTTTTAGTTCAACCCAATCTTTCTCCCTGCCCTGCGCCTTGAGGAACTTTCGGGTCTCTTCGTCTGAGGGGAATATAGAGGTTGTGACACCCATCTCTGCGCCCATGTTGGTTATTGTTGCTCTCTCAGGAACAGACAGAGTTTTTACTCCTGGTCCATCATACTCCATGATGACGCCGACATTGCCTTTTGTAGTGAACATCTCTAGAATCTTCAAAACCACGTCTTTGGCGCTTACCCAAGGCTGAAGACTGCCTTTGAGGTTTATTTTGTATACTTTTGGACAAGTTAAGTAGAACTCTCCTCCGCCCATAGCTACCGCAACATCGAGCCCGCCAGCCCCAATTGCTACCATGCCAATCCCGCCGCCCGTCGTAGTATGGCTGTCGGAACCTAGAAGCGTCTTGCCTGGTATACCGAACCTTTCCAGATGAACTTGATGGCAAATTCCGTTTCCCGCCTTCGAGTAAATAACGCCATATTTGGCTGCCACCGTTTGGAGGTACTTGTGGTCGTCAGCGTTCTCAAAACCCACTTGGATGGTATTATGATCCACATAGCTCACGGAAAGCTCGGTCTTTACCTGTTTCAAACCCATTGCCTCAAACTGAAGGTAAGCCATCGTTCCCGTGGCGTCTTGGGTCAGGGTTTGATCAATTTTTATTCCGATTTCTGTACCGGCTACGTATTCTCCTACTACAAGATGTTTTTCTAATATCTTTCGAGTAAGGGACTTGCCCATAATAACTCATCCTATGCAAAGATTTGTTTTTCTTATTCGCATATAAACGTTGTCAATTTATGCGCTGAAGAGAATTCTGTATTTACTTAAAATAATTAATTTTAAAAACCAGCAAAAAAGCAGTCAACACTCTCTTTTTGCTTCAATCGCATTTGAAAATCAACTTTCTTCTTGCAAATAAACAAAGAAAAAGAAGGAAAATGTGGAAAATAGAGGCGTCTCAACCGAAAGAGCTAATATAGATTAAGGTTACGCTATTTTACAGAGCCGTGAAATTGTGTTCAAAAGTGTGGGATTAATCGCTCGTGACGATAAAAAACAGGCTTTAAAGCTAACAGACGAGTTGGCTGAGTACTTAAAAAAGAAAGACTTGAAAGTATTCTTAGAAGACACGTTATCTGGAAAAGTCACCACACATGAAGAAATGGTTCCCCTTTCACAGATGAAAACTGACTTCGTAATAACAATCGGCGGCGACGGAACAATCCTGCGGACGTGCATCGGCCTTGCTAAGCCTGAACCGCCAATTTTAGCAATAAACATGGGACTCCGAGGATTCTTAACTGAAGTGGAACCGAAAAACGCTTTTGAATCGGTCAATAAAATCCTTGAAGGCGACTACAAAATAGAAAAATCAGCAAAACTATCCGTCATTGCGGGCGAAGACACGTTGCCTGATGCCTTAAACGATGTAGTTATTTCTGCAGGTGAACCTTCAAAAATACTTTATACCCAGATATGTAAAGATGGCAAACCTATTCTGAATTGCCAATCGGACGGTTTGATTGTAGCCACCGAAACAGGCTCCACCGGTTACTCTTTTTCTGCAGGCGGACCAGTTTTAGACCCTACAATAGGTGCTTTAGTTTTAACTCCCATTTGCCCGTTAACAGTCTTCCATTCGCTTGTTTTCCCCGCAGACTCCACCCTCGTTTTCAATGTGATAAGAGCGAAGAAAATCCTTGTTCTCATTGATGGAAAATACCGTAAACAGATAAACTGCAAAGAGCCAACCTTAGAAGTCAAAGCATCCAAAAACGTCACTTCCTTCATCCGCTTCGAAAATGACTTTTACGACCGACTGAAAAGCCGGCTACTTTTTAAGGGAACAGAATGAAAAACCAAAGTGGCGACCTGCGTAAACGAGTCATGGTTCTAGACACTTCTGCGTTTTTAGCCGGCTTCGACCCGTTCTCTTTGAGCGAAGAGCAGGTAACCGTTCCTAAGGTTGAAGAAGAAATAAGAAAAGACTCGATGGTTTTGGTAAGGTTCAAAACAGCCTTGGAAAGTGGAAAGTTGACGGTTAAAGCTCCTTCGGAAGAGTTTTTGAGGAAAGTAAAAGCCTCCGCAAGTAAAGTAGGTGACTCTTTCAAATTATCAGAAACCGACGTTCAGCTTTTGTCGTTGGCTTTGGAGTTGAAAGCAGAGGGTTTCACCCCTCAAGTTGTAACTGATGACTATTCGATTCAAAACGTTGCCACGCAGCTTGGAATGGATTTTTCGGCGCTCGCAACTTTCGGTATCAAGCGGCTTTTAGAGTGGATAAGGTATTGTCCAGCGTGTTACCGGGAATACCCTGCCAACTGCTCAACGAAAGAATGCCAAGTTTGCGGCACAGAACTCAAGCGAAAGCCTCGCAGAACAAAGAAAAATGTGAAGCCAAGATAGCTTAGCTTTCTTTCGCAACCTCGTTAATCGTGTCTTCAACTATATCCAAAGCGGCGTCCAGCAGGTCAGTTTGTATAGTAAGCGGCGGAGCAATTCTGAGCGTGGAGGAACCGCAAGTAACAACGGCTACTCCTCGTTTCCAAGACCGCAAAATGACCTGAAAAGCCTTCTCGGGCGCATGCTTCTTTGTTTCAATGTTCTCAACAAGTTCAATGCCGATCATCAGACCTTTACCGCGTACATCCCCCACGATACCGCAGTTTTCTTTCAACTCCTCCAGCCTTTTCAATGCGTAAGCACCTTGCTTGTTGGCGTTATCCAGTAACTGCTGCTCCTTAATGACATCTATAACCGCGTTTGCGGCAGCGCATGACAGCGGATTTCCGCCGAAAGTGCTCGCGTGCGAACCGCTTGTCCAATCCATAATTTTCGCTTTAGCAATTGTGGCGCCGATGGGTAAGCCTGAAGCTAAAGCCTTTGAAGTGCAGATTATATCGGGCTCAATGCCCCAGTGTTCAATGGCGAACCATTTCCCCGTCCTACCCATGCCAGATTGTACTTCATCGTCGATTAGCAGCAAACTGTTTTTGTCAGCGATTTTTTTTAGTTTTGGGAAAAACTCTGGCGGAGGAACCACATAGCCGCCTTCGCCCTGGATTGGTTCAAAAAGAATCGCTGCCACATCTTCAGGAGGCATAAATTTTTGCAGCACTTGCTCTTCGATGAAGTCTGCACACCAATAATTACAGCTAGGCTGTTCCAACTTGAATGGGCAACGGTAACAGTAGGGGTAAGGAACATGAGAGACACCGGGCATAAGGGGAGAAAAATGGCTTCTCTGCGCTGGTTTGCTGGCGGTAAAAGCTAACGACCCCATTGTTCGTCCGTGAAAAGCGTTTATGAACCCGATGAATAATGGTTTACGCGTGTGCCATCTGGCAAGCTTGATTGCTGCTTCAACTGCCTCGGTGCCGCTGTTTCCAAAATAGACCTTCTTCTCAAATTCACCCGGGGCAATTTTCACAAGCTTCTCTGCTAGGTTAATTGCTTCTTTGTAGTAGAAGTCGGTGTTGGAGTAATGTAGAAAACGGTCGCATTGGTTTTTTATCGCCTCAACCACACGCGGATGGCCATGACCAACGTTCATGCAGCATATGCCAGCGTTAAGGTCAATGTACTCGTTTCCATCAACGTCCTTAACTGTGCAATCATTTGCTGACTCAACAACAAGAGGGTAATAGCGAGTGTATGATGGAGAAACAAACTGCTCATCTTTCTGAACAAGTTCTCTAGCTTTTGGGCCGGGCGGAGAAACAACAATTTTTGGATAAACAACCATTGGACACAACTCCAGTTAAGCGTCTAGGAAAGAAGCAATATTAACCTTTACGCACGGGCAATTGGCGGCGGGCTAAAAGAGCAGCAGAAGCAAAATTAAAATGAGCCCTTCTAAACCGAAGATGGGAAGCAACATTTGTTTTGCCTTTTGAATCGACTTGTCAACCAGCGTAGATATAGCCTGAAGATGGGTTTCGCCGATAACTCTGACCTGTGGAACAACAAGGTGAACGGCTCCTGCTTTGGACGACTCCAAGGTGGACTCTGCCTTTTTGGCGACATCAATGATGTAACGTATAAGGACCTCGTGGTTCATTACTTCGCCGACAGGGTGGTAACCGCGCCGTGTACTCCGCCCAGAAGATAAGGCGCTTACTGCATGAGTGTCCGTGGTGAACACCTCGCCTTCATTGAACCCTAACGAAGTTAAAGCGACAAGGATTTTCTCCCTTAAACCCGAAATCATGTTGTTGCCGTCGATTACTACATATGCGGTTTTCTGTTCACCAACCTGAACAACCGTCGCTGTAATGCCGCCTGCGCCCATCCCCTCTTTCAGGGTGAACTCTTTGGGGTAAACGGTGGCTGCCCCCACCATGAACCGTTCAGTCTGCAACGAAACGGCTTTCTGCAGGCACTTGGAAGCCGCTGTTTGCAGGGCATCCACGTACTTCTCAACCTCAACCACATCTGTGATGCTGTTATGGGTGTTAGTCACTACTGCCGACTTTAATCCGTATTTAGATGCCTCCTCAGTAACCATGCGACCTAACTCCTGCGGCAAATCTTCAGTGGTCTCTGGGGCAAGCGAGAAAGAAACAAAGGCTGTGTCACCGAAAATTTGGCAGGAGGCAGTTGCGACGTCCTCAGTGGCTTTAACGCAGGGCGAAGCTAAATCCGATGTCGCCGCAAACTTGGCTGAAGCAATAACCTGCGAGATTATTTTGTGGTTTTGCGCTTGGGAAGCTAAGTCAAGCTCGTGCCCCAGAATACCTAAGGGAACGCAGGCTTGGCAGCCGAACTCTTTCTCGAATTCCTGCTTCATCAGCGACGGCAAGAGGCTGCTGCCGATGTTTTTGAATGGGCCAGGATGAACCTGCGGAACTATGATGGCGGCTTTAGGCTTGGATGCATCGAACTTGAGAAAATTAACTTCGACGTCAACGTTTTCGCCTGTTTTTTCAAATTGGTCCTCAAGCGGCTTGTTTAGTGAATCCACCCAGTTAAGCATGAAGGCTCTAAACAGGGGAAAAGAATCTACCGAGAACTTTCGACCAAGACGCTCCAGAGACGACATAAAAACGAAAACTGCCGTGCAGGCGACTACTGGAAAGAGAACTAAGAGAGGTGAAATCTGAATCAAGTTTACCGCTGGAACCTCAGCCCAAAAAACAACAAACGCTGCTACGCAAAGGATTGGGTTAAGCAGAACTGACGCCAGTTTTCTCCAGGTTGCATCAGATGAGGTTGCGATAAACACGACGGCTCTAAGGGTGATGACGGCTGCGTAGCCCATGAGGCATAGTTTAACCCAAGTTAAAAATCCAAAAGGGAAACTTAAGGCGAGTCCTATGAGCATGAAAATGAGCCAGAAGAGCCAACCTACAAGAGAGAGCGTCAAAGTGCGGCGCAACGAATAAATCACGTCTTGTCTTAGAAGCAGCTGGGTTATTATCAAGTCGGCTGCTATGGTTAACGCGAAAAGTGAAATGCCAAAGGCTAAGGCATCGATCAATCCATAAGTTGAGGAGACAAAAGATGTGGAGAGGCCGGCTATTATGCAAACTGCTGCGAGAAGCAAGACGGCGTTTTTGAATGATGGAAGAGAAAACATGGAGGAGTAATGTTTTGATGCGCTGTCTATTGAACGGTTAAGTTGACTTTTGTTCTCCATATTTTCACTCTTAAGCTTCCTTATGGGATTAGAGAGCTTATTAAAATTTAGTCCCCACAAATGCGGCATGTCTCGATCAGTGTAGGAAAGTACAAATTTTTTTGTAACCCAAAAAATGTCGATTTGTAATTTAACACAAACAAGTCAAATTTCTATGGGTCAAAACGCGACTTTGAGTTTTTTAGGAAGGAAGTTAACGTGCTTTTACAGGGGAACTGTTTTATCTTTAGAAGAACAATTGTATTAGTTTGCGAAGTCTATGGCAGATCAAGATTTGCCCCTCTCAATATTTCACATGCTGGAGAAAAATGTGGGCAAAAAAATCAGAGTCATTATTGATCCAGCTTACGGTTTTGAAGGCGTCTTAGCCGCCGTGACGCATGAACCTTCAGGAATCTGGCTTTCGGACGCCGAAGCAATTGTTTTAAGATCTACTATTGCTCAGCCTATCCCGCAGGTTACAAGTCGAGAAGAAAGAAGCGAGTTGTTTCTTCATTTAAACTCCGTTCAAAGAATAGAAGTGTTACACGCCACTTCGCCGAGGCGCTAAAGTAAGCGGTAAACTGCTAGAATATTTTCACTAAAACAGATAAGACAATCAACGATATAGCAAAGACGACAAGCAGTTCAGGTCTGATTTTTATTCCTTCGGTTTCTTCCTCAAAGAACCTCAGTAACCCTGCACTTGCGGCGGGCATTGGACCGGTATCTTTCTTCTTTTTTCGTCTCGTGCTCACTAAATATCCCTGCCCTCTCAATGCATTATTTGTATTAATTAATGTTACGCAGATTCAGAATTTTTTTGGTTGTTACAAAATATTTAACTTCCGCATAGTTAAGAGTACCACTAAGTTTGGTGGGTCTATGCATATACGCGAATTCCAAGAAATGATGAGTCAACTATACTTCAAAAGAGACAGCGAACGAGGGGCAAGTGGAACCTACAATTGGCTTGTTGATGAGGTTGAGGAATTAGGTGAAGAATTGAAAAAGGGAACAGATAAAGAGGCTACTGAGAAAGAATTTGCAGATGTGATCGCTTGGCTTGCGTCTCTTGCTAACATAATGGGAATTGACCTTGAAAAAGCAGCTATCAACAAATACAACCACAAATGCCCAAAATGCCAACAATCACCATGTCAATGCACGTTCTAACTGACTAAGCGTTTCTGCCCTAAACCTGTGGAACCCCAAAAGCTGGGTCTTCGTCCTCTGCGGTGAACTATCCCTTCGTTTTCAAGGAGCCGAAGGTGATGCCTAACAACACCATAAGATAAAGAAGTTTCTTTTGCAAGCCTCACAGCATCGTGGGGGTTGCTTTCAAGCGCCTCTAATATTTTGGTTCTCGCTTTAAGACCGCAACTTACGTTTCTTATGTTTTTCAAGTAAGCGTTCGGATGCAAAGCTTCCTTAATTCGGGTTCACCGATAGATATCAAGCAGTTTATACTGAAAAGCTTTAGGTTAATTAAAATCGAAAAGTTTTGCTTGCTTTGGCTTTTTGTTATCGAACATTGAAGCTATTTCTTCTTTTATGAGGTCCATGCGTTGAGTGTAATAGTTAGGTAAACCGTAGGTGTCAACAAGCTGCTGAGCCGCCACCAGATACTTCTCGATGCCGCCCCGGTAAACGGTGAGAGTTAGCTTTCCGCCGCAGAAGGGGCATTTGCCTTTCAGGGGCAGTCGACGGAACTTTTTGTTGCATGATTTGCACCTGAATGCTTGCGTTGAGAAAGCCCTTAGATTCCCAGCTATGTCTCTGATGAAATGAGTGGTTAAAACTTTTAGTGCGACACGTTCGACATCTACTGCATCGATTTTTTCGCCTAACTCAAGTTGCATGTTGAGTTTTTCAATCATTGATTTGAACTCTTTATAGGAGCTGTTAGCGTTGCCTAGATTTATGTTTGTCACTGGTGTGGTATACTGGAAGCCTTCAAACTGCGCTTCAGTTCCAAGCCTGTGACTAATAACATCCATAATCGAGCTAACAGATCTTACCTCGGCTTTCTCCAAAGTTTTTTTGTAGAATTCAAGCGGATAAGAAGCGTCAACGTCAAAATCATGCGCCTGCCTCTGCACTTCCTTTGTGTTAACAAACGGAATTAAAAGAATAGGAGCATCCATAATTCCGCCTATTTGATCGGGCAAATAAACACGTGAAAAATTCAGCAGCGTATCCAATGCAAGCATGATTGCGTCTTCATCGCCGTCGCAGTCACGGCGTTTGGCTGAGTGCCAGATTGGATGAGCATAAATCACGTTACGATTTGTGTAACCTATTATGCGGCCCAAAATGCAAGCACACGTATGGGGAGCTAAGCCAAAAATCAAGTGGCCGACAAGATCTTCAGGTTTCTTAACGTTATAGTAAGCTGGAAGCTTGTAGACCCTTACCAACAGATCATCGATGAAAGCTGCTATCTGAAGAAAGTATTCGCCAGCCTGCACGGGAATAACAATGTCTTGAACTTTAAGCTCACAAACCTGATTGGGATCAACCAATGGTGCCCCATGCGTATCGCTGCAGTACCCTAACTTCCTGATTTTTTCAAGGGGCACGCCAATTTCGATAGGGGTAAAATGAGTAAGAGGGGCATTTGTGGCGTCAAAGCGAATTGTCCCATCTTTGTAAACTGATAACTCGTGTCTTGCCCTTAGCAGTCCTTTTTCGATAATTTCAGGTGTTTTATCTTTGTTAATTAATCCTTTTACGCCACGTAGCATTTTGGGAGTTGGATAATTAATTGACTTGCATGCTGCATCAACCATTTCTTTAAAGTTGACTGGTTGCCGCTGATACTGCGTCGCTTCTTTTTTACATGTGGGGCAACTACTTTCCTTCAAGGCTTTTCCGCAGCGAGGGCAACTTTTCTCTGTTACAGTGGCGCTTCCGCAACTAGGGCATTTTACCTTTAAAGTGTAGCTTTTACAGTTAGGACACTTTCTTTTAACCATCTCAACAAACACGTGACCTTGCTTTGCGGCTTCCAAAAGGTCTCTGTGTGTCCCGCCAGCTAAGCCAACTGGGAAAAGAACGTGGACAAGCGGTTTCATCTCTCGCCTTTTAGCCTTTTCGGGCCTTCCCATGCGTCCACCAACATAGGTAGGTGCTTTATCCTTAACTTGCACTCCGGAAAGCAAGCTAAGCGCCCCGAAAACGCCGTCATCTTGGACCACGCTAACAACGTTTGGTTTAGCATAGCCAAGACAGAACGCGAAAGCGGCAGCATCTTCGCCTTCCAGCAAAATCTTGTTATCCATCAGTTTGTGCGGTGCAAAGATTCGCCTGAGAAGTTTTATTGTATCTTCGTTGGCTTCCCCGGAAATTTTGCATACAACTTCATCTTCCAAGGCAACTTCGCAAGAAGTCAACCATTTTTTCAGCAATTCGACTTCTTCAACCCCAGATAGGCTTGACCAAAAGAATGTTTGAGCTGGATGCAAAGGTATGCCCAACCGCTGACTAAGAAGAATTGCCTCTTTAGTGGTGGGTTTATTCCTAAAGGGATCTTCAATAAACCAATTTAGTCTTTCTTTAGGCACGTGGGTGGATTCTGCTGCTTTATTATAGTCTGAACCGAATTTTGCGTTAAGGGATTGCTGCAGGTCTTTGACCCACCATTCCTCAACGTACCCTGAAGGAGGAAGCCCTTTGCTGGTATAGAGAAAGTCGCCAAAACTGATCAGGATGTCTCCTAAAAACAAGATTTTCTGGACTTTACCCTTGACATCAGCAAAATTTTCCAATGTTACTCTGACAACAGAATTATCCTTGAGCAAAACAACAGGAGGCTCTATTGTGTCAACAGGAAGCGTTACGCATCCTTTTCCTGGAAGCTCCAAACGCATCTGGGTACCTGCGGCAAGAAAGTTCTCCACAACAAGCATAGTGGCGGGGTGAATGCCTACTGCCGAAAGCCCGGTGTTCCGAGACCTGCCATAACGCAGCCTGAAGCCGCCGCGTCTTGAAGGGAAAGCAAAAATCGGTCGCCCGGCAATTACATCATCCATAAAGCCGCCTGACTTTTTTTCGGATTTCTTTTTGAATTCTCTGAGCCAGTCCCAACCTTGGAAACCTATTTTATCGATAATTACGAAGACTTTTTGGGCACGTCCAACGATGCCGTCGTTTACGACCCTTAGGGCTCCACCTCGCACTCGGTTGGTTTCTACCCGTGGAAGGTTACGATATGATGAAACTTCTACTGGGTCTGATTCGGTGCCGGTGCATTCGACTGGGATGAGGTTAAGCGCCTTCTTTAATTCGTCATCGGGAATGTGGTATTGGAAACGGCCTACTGAACGCTCGTACAATCTTAGCTCCTCTATAAAACGGGAGACTTCTTCCTCTGTGGGCTTGTATTTGTCCAAGCCTAATCGGCTGCGCACGAAGTCGCCTACAACCAAAGTTAACGCTTGGTCCGTTCCGCCTGCCGACCGTATTGGACCCGCAAAGTAAACGGCTAAATAGCGTGTCCGGTCAGCGTTAGTTTTTATTTTGACTTGGGCTATACCCTGTATTGGCGCTGCAGTTAAGCCCTCGGTGAAAACTGCTAAGGCAGTTCGGATCGCTTGCTCAGCGGCTTTTTCAGGTTCCATGTGGCCGAATTTGCCCAGTACGATTTCTTCAGCAACTTTGAACGCAATTTCTTCCCTTTGCATTTTAGTGCTTAATTCTCTGATGCTTAACGCCACTTCTTTGGGTCCTACTAGCCCTTCTACTAAGTCAGCGATATCTTGGGCGACGATGCATTCTGTTTTCAACGAGGGATCAAAGCCTTCTGACCGAGCGCTGTCGCTTAAAGCATACAATCGCTTCAGCTCATTTTCCATCGATTCAACGTAGTTCTGATAGCCCTTGCTGATATTCAACGCGCGTGGCATCCCTTGGCAACATATAGAACAATGGCTTATTTTGGCTTTCTAAAAACTAAGCACAAAAGGCAAAAGAAACTTTGAGGCTAAATTAAATGCCTTTAATCGCCTTGATTATTTCAGAAATCTTTTGCTGGGCATCACTGGTCTCTGTAACATTGCCGGTAACGATTATGTCTGCCCCTGAAGAAACAGCCGCAACAGCTTGCTCTTTAGTTCGTATTCCGCCGCCAACTATAAGGGGAATTTCAATCAAGTGCTTAACGGCGTGAATCATCTCTGGAGGTACAGGATTTGCTGCTCCAGACCCGCCTTCCAAGTAAATGAAGCGCATGCCTAGGTATTGACCTGCAAGGGCATGGGCAGCTGCAAGTTCAGGTTTCGTGTATGGTACGGAGATAGCTTTTCCCACTATGCCGGCAGTGCCGCCGTCCCCAACAATTATGTAACCCATAGAAATAGGTTCTAAACCGTATTTTTTGACAAGTGGGGCTCCAAGAATCTGGGCGCCCATAAGAAAGTAGGGGTCAACCGAATTTAAAAGCGACATAAACCAAATGGCGTCTGCATAACTGCTGATTCCAGTTATGTTATTTGGGAAAAGTATTGTAGGAATTTTTACAGAGCACTTTATGGCTTTCACGACGTCGTCAAGATGGCTTTGAGACGCAAATGTTGAGCCGCCTATCATTACGGCGGCGGTGCCGCTGTTTTCAGAGTTTGCAGCGATGCGTGAAGCTTGTAGGGCTGACACTTTTTCTGGGTCAATAAGAGTTATGTGGATTGACCCGTCGGTCTTTATTTTTTCAAGTAGGTACTTTTCAGTAGTCCCAAGCAAAGCGATAATCCTTCGATTACTCTTTTTTTATGTTTGCTACAGGGGTTCTTTTTGTGGAACCATAAACACGGTCTGTAAGCATACAGTAAACGTCAACTTCACCTTGAGCGGGTTTAACTGGGAACTCTTCTTTAAGACCGCAACTACTGCATTGTGCAACAGAGTGGCCACCGTCTTCTCTGGATATTTCGACTTTCACTGTCTCTTTTCCACATTTTGGGCAAGAGAAGAATTTAGGTAACCGTTTCTTAGGAATATGAACTACTTTTTTCCTTCTTCGACCCAATATAACAGCCTTCCAAATCGATGATAATGTTGAGTAATATTTATGCTTGTGCTTAAATACTTGCCTAGAAACCAAGAATATATGGGGCTGCGTGAAGCCAAATGAAATTAACCCTTTCTGTCTTAGAAATAGACTCATCAGAAACGCAAACTAGAATTTGCCGTTTTATCAAAGATTACGTTGAAAACGCCGGAGCAAAAGGCATAGTGCTTGGCCTATCAGGAGGAATCGACAGCGCAACAATAGCTGCACTTTCAAGTCTTGCTATAGGCGGAGACAGCGTGTTGGCTCTCATGCTGCCAGAAAAAGAAAACTTTAACCAAAAAGACATTGACGATGCAAAAATCGTTGCAGACAAATTTAAATTGCAAACACAAATCTGTGACATATCAAGTGTCTTAGAATGTTTCTATAAGGGTATTCCAGTTTTTGAAGCAAAAGACAGGCTTTGTAAAGGAAACATTAAAGCGCGAACTAGAATGGTTTACCTCTACTATTACGGTAACAAACTTAACAAAATCGTCTGCGGAAGCTCCGACAAATCAGAAACAATGATGGGTTACTTCACTAAATGGGGAGACGCCGCAGCTGACATAACCCCAATTATGGATTTGTACAAAACTCAAGTCCGCAAACTCGCAATTCATTTAGGAATCCCCGAGGAGCTCGCCTTAAAACCGTCCACACCGGCGCTTTGGCCAAACCAAACCGCGGAAAATGAACTTGGAATCAAGTATGAAACGCTGGATCTGATTCTTTATGGGTTAGAGCGGTTTATGGCCACTGAAGAGATTGCCAATCAGCTAACAATAGAGAAATCACTCGTGGACAAAGTCAAGGCTAGATGGCTCGCAAATGAGCATAAAAGGAGAATGCCAATAGCCCCGAAAATGGGGTATAGAACAGTGGGAAACGATTTTAGGCTTCCCAGACATACATATTGAAGGAAACTGAAATGAAAGACAAGATAAAACTTGCCCTTGCCCAAATAAGCAGCAGACGAGAAAACAAAGAAGCTAACCTCCAGAAAATAGAATCATTAACCTTCAAAGCCAAAGAGCAAGGGGCAGATCTAGCTATTTTTCCAGAGCTTTCATTAACTGGCTACGTAGTTAGAGACCAAATCTACGAGTTGGCTGAAACAATTCCAGGTCCAACAGTTGAGAAGGTGGAAGCGCTGACAAAAAAGACAGGCATGCACATTATTTTCGGTATGCCTGAGTTAAGCGAAAAAACCAAAGCAACAGTATTTAACACAGCCGTATTTGTTGGTCCCAAGGGTTTAATCGGGAAATACCGTAAAATGTATTTGCCCACTCACAGCGTGTTTGAAGAGAAGAGGTATTTCCGCCCAGGTTACCAAGCAGCCGCGTTCCAATCAGATTTGGGCAACATTGGCTTATGCATTTGCTATGACATTTTCTTCCCCGAAGTGCTGAGGCTTACACGTTTGAAGGGGGCACAATTAATCGTATGCATATCTGCATCTCCAGCAGTGCGCAGGAGTTACTTTGAAACTCTAACTTGCGCAAGAGCAATAGAAAACACCGCTTACCTTGCTTACGTTAACCTCGCAGGCGTTCAAGACGGTCTACAATTCTGGGGAGGAAGCAGACTGGTTAGCCCAAACGGAGATCTAGTTGCAAAAGCAAAGTATGATGAGGAAGACTTTGTAATGTGCGAAGTAGACTATAATGACTTAAAAACGGCGGAGACGTTCATCCCCACCTTAAGGGACCTGCGACCCGAACTTTTTGATAAATTAAAAGAGTACTCTGAACTTCTTTGAGTTAACGCGCAAATTGTCCATTCGGGAGACTGAGGAGAGTAAATCACACTGACATCACAAGTCCATGGCACTTGCGTGATGTCAAGTGATTTGTTGATTAATCACGGTGATTTTGACGTGATGGTTGATGTCACGCTGTCGTTTTGCATCACATGGGTAGTCATAACATAGAAAATGAAGTGTCAAAGGTCACAAAGAAGATCGTAACGACAGCTATAGAACAAAAAACCGTTAATTAAAAGATAAGCATCAATCAGAGAACACTACAAAACTACATTTTTTGTGTAAAATCCCGTACAAAGCGCCCAGCAAATACCCAATAATTTTGCCGTTTATTTGTTAATTGAATGTAATATCGCTTTAATAGGATAAACACTCCATCACCTGAGTTATTTTACCGATTGAACTATTTATTGAGGCTTATTTCTTTACAAAATAGCAAAATTTAAGCAGCTAAGACTTAAAAGGCAGGGGCAGTATACAAAAGCGTATCCATTCAGATTGTTGAGGTAACAGAGAGTTTGAAGTTAAAAGACGGTGTTCAAGCATGGTTGAGCGGGGCGTTAAACGACCCCGTTGTTCAAATACTGGCTAAGAACAGCCAATTAACTAAAACCCAGCTTGAAACATTCCTAATAGACGTTTTGGCAGAGAATATTTCAGGCAAACAGCTAAAATACGATGAAAAAGCCAATTTAAGGCTAACTAAGGCTAAAATAAGCCGAGGCTCCTTCAACAGGACATTAAAACAGTCTAAAGAAAACGTAATAAAATCAATCTACACGGTGTTACTTTTAGGGTATTTGGGTGTGTTTGACAGCACAACTCTCGACCCTTATCTCGAAATAGCCAATAAACTGCACGAATATGTGGAGGCACATCAGACGACTCCAGACAAAGCAGAAGAGCTAAAAGACCATCTAAAAGTGCTGGAAATCATACGGGAAGAGCTTGAAACAAGCCTGAAACGGCTGTCAAGTCCATCAGAATAGCGTTTGTGACGTCACAAATCACAGAAAGTAAATACAAATTTTAACGTTTAGGAAGTAGAGAATAATGTCAAAAATAATGGTCACTATTGAGGCTTAAATATTAAAATAAGCTCGAATCATAGTTTATTTGCTGGCTATTCAACAAAGCCTAAGGCAGTGAAGAGTACTGTGATATGTGATATCATGGCATACATGTTTTTACATAACCACAAAACTTAAAAAGTCCATGGATAACTGTGATATGTGATGCAACAAAGGAAATCACGTATGAATCACAGAGATGAAAGATCACGGTTGACTTTGTAACAATACTTTTAGGAGTTTTGCTAACAGCCACGGTAGCAGCGTCATTTGAATATTATAGGCAAATACATAAGGCGCAGAAAGAATATGAGAAAGCCAAGGGCATTGTAGAAGATATTGTTGTTAGCTTTAACCGAGAGCTGAAGCGCGAAGCTGATAAATTAGATGCCGTCGCGTTCAAGATAGAAGGAAACTTGGCAAAAACAGATACAAGCCTAAGGAAAGTAGAAACATTAGAAAGAAAAGTTGCACCCATTGAAAATGAGTTCGTCACCATCTCAAAGACAGTTTCACAGAGCAGCACCAGCATTCTTTCGGGATTAACAGGTTTAGAAGTGAAGATTAAAGACATTGAAGCATCACAAGAGACAATTAAGATAAAAATAGCCGGTTTTGAGGACCAAATGCAAAAGTTCTATGTTACTCCAGAAACCATTGAACCCGTCATACCGATTAAACGTGACAAAGCGATGGCCACCTTAACAGATACTGAAATCGCCGTATTGGAAATGCTGTCTTCCGAAGGTTCAAAAACAGCCCCAGAGATTAAAGACAGAGTTAAGCTTAGCAGAGAACACACAGCTAGACTGATGAAGAAACTCTATGAAGAAGGTTACTTGGAAAGGGAAGTAGGCAAAATACCCTTCAGGTACAGTATCAAAAAAGAGATGGAAAAACTGCTAAAGAAACCGGAAAACACTCAGCCAACATAGCTTTCCGCATTTAACTCTTAGGTAATTTGAGCGGTATTATCTGGCGCGGATTAGGCAGGTTACTTTATGCGTTGTTTTATTGTAGCTTGAGGAATATTTAAGACAGCTTTATACTTCAAATTATTTGATCCGCCGGTCCTCAATAGCAAACCTTTGCTTGTCATCCTGGAAAGGTAGGTTGAAACGGTACTTAGGCTGACTGGCTCCTTAAGCTCCTGCTCATAAACTGACTGAATATCCTTTGAGGAAAACCAAATCAGCGGAAAACTTTTCTGAATTACCAGCTGAACTTTTTCAAACCGTGAAGGCACGCGATTTGGTAATGAAGCCCCTGCACCGACAGTTGTGCCCTCACTCGGTGCGCCACCTAGCAATTCAACAAGATCCAAGAGGCGCAGAGCTTTATCGCGTGTTACTTGACCCTCGAAAGCAATAGTGTATCGATTACCGTCGCTATCGAACAGCTCAACACGCATTTTACGAGCTGGCATTTGGTGTACACCGCAAGTGTTGTTCACAACTTTACACTTCACTGCTTATAGCTGTTATGGTGAAAGCTGAATAAGTGAAAAGGCAATTACGAGCTTATTATAGCTAACCAGCTATGATTTGCAATCCGTCCAACATAACGAGCTTCACTGTGAATCGGAATAACTGGAAAGCTAACGTTACCGTTTGATTCTGTGTTTCCAGTAGAAGCATAGGGGTGGCTTGTTCACAGTAAATAGACAAGAAAAACGTATTATGCTGTAAAAGCAAACTGTTTAAGCGGCAGATTTAATGCAGTTTAACATGCATTCACAGTTTTGTGAACGAAAAATAGGGATGGTTAAAGAAAAAATTCCCAAAAATTTTTTAGCCTTGAATAGGTTGGGGCTGCTTTGAATAACTTCAAGTTTTCACTTAAATTAAGCCCATTTATGACGCTAAAAATCCTTTTACCCACACCCCTACGTTTCCTCTCGAAGTTTTCAGGGAAAAACAAAGTGAAGAAAAGTCGAAAAAATATTTGCAGCAAACTTATCTAAAAACTTGGATAGCAACTGTTAATATATAAAATTGTTACTTACCTATCAGAGTATATTATCTAATTATTATAAATAGATGTTTTTTACGTTAATGCAAGAATTTTTTCCAGTAGAAACTTTGGGGTGTGTCTTGCTCTTAATTTGCCCATTTGTTATCTAAGGTTCCCATTGTTTTTTAGGATTATTGTGCTTTAAGACCAGTTTTTTGTACTACATCCTTTATCTGTTCCACACGAAATAAGGGTTGAGCCTCTGAAATCGAGGGGATGGGGTAATGGGAAATCCAAGCGTATTAGATGATGTATTCGAAAGCTTCGTTAATGGGGTTCGGCTGTTTAAAGATAGAGAAGTTCTCAGGCACGATTACCTTCCTGAAAAATTACCGCATAGAGAAGACCAAATAAGGTTATTAGGGCAAACCGTCGCACCTGTCCTAAAGAATGAAAGATGCTCTAACATTTTTATTTATGGAAAAACTGGAACAGGAAAAACGGCAGTAACAAAATATGTATTAAGTCACCTGGAATCTAAGGCCAAGGAATATGGAGCGCCCGTAAAGTTTTGTTATATAAATTGCCGCATGACTGGTTCAGAATACCGCGTTTTTGCAAGTTTAAGCCAAAACCTTGGTATGACTATCCCTTTTACAGGCTTATCTGTCGGTGAAGTTTTTGATAGATTCAGAGCTGGTTTGGACTCTTCGAGAATACTTTTCATAATTATTCTCGATGAAATTGATGCCCTGATTAAAGACCGCGGAGACGCTTTCATGTATGAGCTAACAAGGATAAATGAGACTTTAAGCAAGAGCAAAGTTTCGATAATCGGCATATCCAATGATCTCCGACTGAAGGAATTTTTGGACCCCAGAGTTTTCAGTTCTCTTAGCGAGGAAGAACTAGTTTTCAGACCATATGACGCAGCTGAGCTTCGGAACATTCTCCTTGAACGATCAAAACTCTCTTTTCAAGATGGCGTTTTGTCTGACCCGGCGTTGAGTATTTGCTCAGCTTTGGCTGCTGCAGAGCATGGAGATGCGAGACGAGCCTTGGACTTGCTACGTGTTGCTGGAGAAGTTGCTGAGCGACAAGGAGCCACTTTGATTACTGAAGAGCATGTGCGTCAAGCAGAAAAACATATTGAACACAACCGAGTGGTTGAAGCGCTCAAAAACTTGACTTTGCACTCAAAGTTGGTGCTCCTTAGCGTTTACCACTTGAATAAGTCAAGTGCGACTACAGGCGAAATATACGATGTCTACAATGAATTGTGCGGTGAAATGGGTTCTGGTCTTCTGACCCAACGTCGGTTAGGCACATTGATTAACGAACTTGACTCCATGGGGCTTGTGAACGCGAAGGTTGTAAGTATGGGGCGATATGGCAGAACCAAAAAAATCAGGCTTGAAATTGCACGAAGTCTCATAAGGGATGTGTTTGGCAGCGATAACCGGTTTTGCAGCCTGCTTAATTATTCTCTACAATCCTCACGTAAAGGCGCAAATGATACTTAGCTAGCCGCCTGCCCGATTAGTTAAAAGAGAGAATAGTTGTTTCCAACGTTTGTAAATTTACAACTGGAACTTTGCCAGGCGTTGGAACCAACCCTAATTTCTCCATGTAATCAGTCTGTTCCTGCCACCCGCCTGAATTAACCACTAACACTCCGCGATAATTGCAGTAACCCAAGACGTGGATGTGCCCCGCGTGAAAGATGTCTGGAACCCTCTCGATAACCAAATAATCACGGTTTTCTGGAGACAACATGGTTTTTCCACCGTAGACCGGAGCTAAATGTCGGCTTTGCATAAGCAGCCGCATTGCTTTTTCCGGGTGATCATGATCCATGCCGGGCAAAACCGAGATAATATCATCTAAACTGCGTCCATGATACATTAAAACTTCAACACCGTGAAGACTTAACAGGCAGGGGCTACCAACAGAGTGAATGTTCTTTTTACCCTGCATCCCCGTCAAGTAACCCTCCGGTATAGCAGGTTGAGGCAGGGCTTTGCGTGATGCGTCGTGATTACCTGGAGAAATGAATATTTCGATGTACTCAGGGATTTTTTCCAGATATTTCGCCGCAAAATTGTATTGTTTATGAACGTCTCGTATGGAGAGTTCTTTGGCTTGGTTGGGGTACACTCCAACACCGTCAACAATGTCACCTGCGATCAGGAGATACTTTACTTTGCCTGCTATTTCCCTCATTTGTTCGTCCCCGTATTTGCCTTTCAGCCAGAGAATGAACCGTTTGAATGCTTCTTTTTGGAATTTAGTGCTTCCGATGTGCAGATCCGATGTTAAAACGGCGTAAACCTGTTCTTGAGCTCGTTGCTGAGTTTTTCTACCTATTTCTGGAAAAATAATGTCCTCAGCCAAAAAAAGATTAGTTCTTGTCTTTATCACAGCTAAACACACCACTTGGTCAGGCAAAAGAAGCAGCGCTTTTTTGCGGACTTCTTCAGGCGCTTTTTGAGGCACTAAAACGGTTGCGCTCCCCAACAAATCTTCAACCGAGAGTATCATTTGGTTTTTCGATTCTCTTTTTTCGGTTACCATACAGATTATTTTGAGTTTTGTTTTAGCAGGTGATTTGAGTGCTTCAAGTATTGGTGTTGCAGCTTTAACGTCGATTCTTTGCCTAAACAGACGTTCAATCCGTTTAAACCTGTCCTGAAAATATTCCAGGTATTCTTCAAGAGTGCCGTTAGAACTGAGTTTTCCAGTTGCGTCTTCAAGAATACTGAAGTCGGATTTCATGTCCTTTGCGTAGGGATAAAAAATGGTTTCGACTGAATTTGCTTGCTGCGTTATTGGTTGCTCCAAGACTACTGGCGGTAGCGGGGGGTTAACCTTTGGAGTTGGCGATTTAAGCTGTTCCAATATTGCCTCTAAGAAAACTCTGCCTATGAACATCGGTTTCTCCGGCAATTCTTCTATTATTTGAAGCGCTAAATCCATGATGCCGACTGGGTCGGTGGTTTCTGAGTTTTGCCTTAAAAATTCAAAAGCGTCACTGTTTAATTGATATCCAGCTGCCATTGTTGCTTCAAGTGCTTGTTGTAATTTTCCTTTTTCGCTCATTGACCGAGTTCTTGCTTCCCTGTACATTTTATAGAATGTTTTTATGGTTAGGCTCTTACGCTCTTGAGTTATTTACTGTTTTTCTTTTTGCAGGAAAGGTTTGGGTAAGATTTTCAGTGACTGATTAGACAAGTTTTGCATATCGTTTTTCAGCTCTGGCATTAAGTGTTCATTGGACAAAATGAACTTAGTTTATATAATTGCTGTGTAGTTTAGATTAATTATATCTCTTGAGAGTGTCGATTATGGGTGAATCGCGTAAGATTCAACAAACACCAACTGGAACCTTTTTTGTTTGTTTACCCAAAGACTGGGCTATAAAAAATGGTTTAAAAAAGGGCGCTTCAGTCAGTCTGGACGTTACTAGCGACGGCAAACTCCTTGTTGATACACAAGCCGCCGTAGAGCCGACACCTAAGGTTACTTCTTTAAACGTCGGTCCTTATCTTGGACGAGAGATTATCGGTCGTTATCTCCTGGGGTATGATTGTATTGATATTCTGGCAAAAGACCGCATTGACTCTTCTATTAGAAAAGTAGTGAAGTTGACTGCGAGTTCTCTGGCTGGTTTAGAGATAGTTGAAGAAACGATTTCAAAAATTTCCTTACAAACTCTAATGCAGCAGCCCTCTGGATTTATTCCTGAGAAGATTTTACAGCGCAATTATGCCATTGTAGCTGGGATGATTCGTGATGCCGCTAACTCCTTTATTTACGGCGACGTAGAGTTGGCTAAGAACGTAATCGAGAGAGATGCTGAGAGTAATAAGCTGTATTTTTTGTTGGTTAGGATTTTGAGGACAATAATTCAAAACCCTCGTTTAAGTGAAAAGCTTCGAATTACTTCAATAGAATGTTTGGATTATCGTTTGGCAGCAAGTTTAATTGAAGGTATAGGCGACGCATGCGTCCAGGTTGCTGCAAAAACCATAGCGCTCAATGGATTGAAGCTGCCCGGAGACCAACAGAAGTTGCTGATTGATTTACAAACGATTTGTTACGAAGCTCATGAGCAAGCGTTGAAATCCTTCGTAAATAAGGACATAGCTTTGGCTGAAAACGTGCGTAATCTCCGAGGAAAAATCGATGAAACCTCCACAATTATTGAAACAGTAGCAAAGGAGGCTTCTGTAGATTTGATGCCTCAAATTTTAGCAACCGTTTCCTTACTCAGGCAGATTTATGAGCACAGCGTGGACCTAGCAGATCTGGTCGTTTAATTCTTTCACCTTTTTTGGGTTGGTAAAGGGTTAAATTTTATAGTTAACATCCACATTAGGGATAACTCATATGTCAAGTATTACCGATAAAGTCGCTAACGCTCTATACACTTCTGGATGCTTAAAGTTTGGAAGCTTCAAAATAAAGTCTGGAGCAACCAGCCCATATTACATCGACCTTGCCCGCTTGCTTTCTTCACCCAAACAGTTATGCATTATAGCCGATTTGGCCGCAGAACAGATTAACCAGATAACGACTTCTGTCAGAATAGACAAATTGGCTTCTATTGAACTCAAAGGCGCGCTGATAGTTCCCAGCATCGCCTGCAAAGTCAACTTGCCCTGCATAATTGTGCGGAAAGAGGAAAAAGCCTACGGCGTTACAGGTAGAATTGCAGGGGCCGACGTGGTGGATGGCGACAGCATCTTGTTTTTTGATGATGTCATAAGCGAGGGGCTGTCCAAGATAGAAGGCATCAAGCCACTGCAAGAGCTAGGCGGAAAAGTTAAGCACCTGTTGGTTGTTGTAAACCGGGAGCAGGGCGGCAAAGAGAACTTGGAGAAGCTTGGCTTCAAAGTTCATGCTTTAGCAAAAATCTCGGATATCGTTAATTCGCTGTCTCAGAATGGATACATTTCAAAAAAGCAAGCAACTGACGTTTTGGGTTACGTGAAAAGCTTTCAAGAGGCTAAGAATACCACTTAACTATTTTCTCTGCAGTTCCCTTGGAATAACCGCTCTGTAAAAGCGTCTTCTTGAGGCTCTTTAGTTTGCCCTTCTCCACTTTCTATCCCCTGTTAATATCTCAATTAAGCGACCGCTTAAAATAGATATACCCACATTTATTGGGTGCCGCTTAGAAGCTTATAGGTTTAAGGAAGAACAAATGATGCAAGCCCAAAAACAAGTGGTTGAAGCCCTTCTGACTCCAGAAGCCTACCCGGAAAATCCAGGCAAAATCGAGTTAATTCAAACCCACATATCCTTTGTCTTCTTAACTAACAATTTCGTTTACAAAGTAAAAAAACCCGTGAACTTCGGCTTTCTAGATTTTTCTACTCTTGAAAAACGGCGGTTCTTCTGCGAAAAAGAGTTAGAGCTCAATCGACGACTTTGCCCAGATATTTACCTTGAAGTCATATCAATTAACAAATCAAACATTATCAAAATAGACGGGGCTGGAGAAGCAGTTGAGTACGCGTTAAAGATGAAGCGTCTTCCTCAAGAAAAAATCATGACCGTGCTTCTTAAAGAAAACAAAGTAGACAATGAGACAATTGATGAATTATCAAAAATAATCGCTCAATTCCATTCCAACGCGCAAACGGGCAGTGAAATAAACCAGTATGGTTCCCTCAAAATCATAAAGCTTAACTGGGACGAAAACTTTGCTCAAACCCAAAAATACCTCAACCAAACAGTACCAGACGCTGACTACGAATTTATTCAAAATAAAGTCAACAACTTCATGGAAAACAGTAAGGTGCTTTTTGAAAGCAGGATAAACAATGGCAAAATTAGAGACTGCCATGGTGACTTGCATTCAGGAAACATCTTTATAACTGATAAAATCTGCATTTTTGACGCTATAGAATTCAACGACCGCTTCAGATACTCTGATGTGGCTTCAGACATCGCGTTTTTAGCTATGGACCTGGGCTTTCAAAAGAGATCGGACCTATCAGACTGCCTAATAGAAAGGTACATAGCTTATTCCAAAGACCAGCAATTAACGCAAGTGCTTGCCTTCTATAAGTGCTATCGAGCATATGTCCGTGGCAAAGTAATCAGCTTCAAACTAGACGACCCCAATGTTGGCGGCGCAGAAAAAACAGTGGCAACCAAAGAAGCACAAGCTTACTTCAAACTGGCTGCCGACTACGCCGAAAAAATGTAAGCCTTTATGTAAATTGGTTAGCTACCCAATCGGGTACCTGAACTGAGCCAATAATGATTGGTTTTTGGTGGCAATCGCTTCCGCCCGTCATAATTAACCCCTGCTTCCTTGCGAATGCCACGTAGTATTTTGTTGTTTCGGGAGTGTTTCTTGAGTGCCAGCATTCAACGCCGTCAATGCAGGGCAACATTTTTTCTCGGATAATCTCTGTTTGCTCAACTAAGGATTTAGTTAATGCAGCAAGCGACGTTCCATGAGGGTCATTAGGGTGAGCCAAAACAAGTTTTCCGCCCGCGCCCCGCACTAGCTTTGATGCTTCTTCAAGGTAAAGCGGGTACTTAGGCACGTCACATTTTACAAGGTATTTGTCGAAGGCTTCTTGCCGTGTTTTAACGATACCCTTTTTCACCAAATAATCTGCAATGTGAGGTCGGCCAAGCACTCCGTCAACAGATTCTTCGATCCGTCTTAAATCGTCCTTTGTTAACTCAGGAATACCTTCTTTTTTAAATTCAATGTTAAGGTTGTTTAGGATTTTGGAGGCTCTTTCTTCCCTGTATTTTGCCATTATTTCAAGCTTGCTTTCAAATGCTTTATCGTTGGCGTTAAATTGGTAGCCAAGAAAATCTAGTGAAACTGCTTTGCCTTCATGATAATTTGGGTGACTGAAGGTTACGTTAAGTTCAACGCCTGTAATGTATCTGATGTCTTCTTTTTTTGCGGTGGCGATGGCTTGAGTTTGGCAGCTGATCGAGTCATGATCTGTAATCGCCATAAGACCGATGTTTCGGTTTTTCGCTTCCTTAAAAATTTCTTGAATAGTTAGTTTGCCGTCGGAGGCGTTCGAGTGAATATGCAGGTCAATTATCATTGTCGAGCTTTGTCCCTTTACTTTTTCTCCATCCCTATGACGTACCAATCCTCAGCGTTATCATGGCAGGTGTCAACAGTTAGATGAATTATCTTTAACGCAGGATACATTTTCTTTATATCCTCAATGTTTACAGGTTCAAACTTTTTCTTGTTGGCGAGATACGCATCCACCGTCAAAGCATTTGATTCGTACTTATCTCTAGTCCGCCTTTCAATTCTAGCAACTGACACTTCTTCAGGGCAGCTTGTCTGTAAAATTACAAAAGTCCAGTCGTGCTTGGCTGCAATTTCAGCTGCACGCCGCCTCAAATCTTGAGTGACAAATGTTGCATCCAAAATTATGCCAGCTTCTTCCTTTTTAGCTAAATCGTCTGCTCTCCGAAAAACTTCGTCATAAACAGATAGGCGTTTAGTCATGTTTCCCGCTACTTTTGCATCAAAAACATCCTCGTTTTTGAGAACTTCTAAGCGGATTATGTCGCTTCGAAGAATTGGGTAGCCTTTGATTTTGGAGATTTCCTCTGAAGTTTCTGTTTTCCAAGTTCCAGGCAATCCAGTTGTAATTAGCAATGTTTTTTGACCCAAATTTTTGTTAATAAATTTGGCAAAAGATTCCTTCAATTATACAACCCTCTTACTGTTAGCTTTTGACGGGTATAATTAAACTTTTTCCAGCTCATAAATCGCGGTATGGGCTAAATTATTTTCAACTGGTTTTTACTTCGAAGTAAATTCTAAATAGGGAGAAGACACATTCTTTCTGAAAAGAAGGAATATTCATGGACTTCCAAGTTAAAGATAAAAGTTTAGCGCCCCAAGGTCACTTACAGATCGAATGGGCATCACGCCATATGCCCGTGTTAAACCTGATTAAAAATAGGTTCGAAAAAGAAAAACCCTTAAAAGGTTTAACTTTAGGCGCCTGCCTTCACGTAACAAAAGAAACGGCAGTTCTAGTTCATGCGTTAATTGCCGGAGGCGCCAAGGTGGCGCTATGCGGTTCTAACCCTCTTTCCACTCAGGATGATGTTGCTGCCGCGTTAGCTGTTGATGGAGTTCATGTTTTCGCTTGGAGAGGACAAAACACCGAAGAATACTACAAGTGCCTAAACAACGCGTTAGATTACAAGCCATCCATAACTCTTGATGACGGAGCAGATTTAGTCGGCACCCTTCACAGCAAACGCCCGGCTGAATTAAAAAACGTTAAGGGTGGAACGGAAGAAACAACGACGGGCGTTATTCGTTTAAGAGCGATGGAAAAAGACGGCAGCCTCAAGTACCCAATCGTCGCCGTAAATGATGCCTACACAAAATACCTCTTCGACAATAGATATGGAACAGGGCAAAGCACCATGGATGGCATCTTGAGGGCCACAAACACGTTGATAGCGGGCAAAAACTTTGTAGTTGGAGGTTACGGTTGGTGCTCAAGAGGTATAGCCATGCGCGCTCAAGGGTTCGGCGCCAACGTCATAGTAACAGAAGTCCAACCTACTCGGGCGCTAGAAGCAGTCATGAATGGGTTGCGGGTCATGCCAATGGCTGAAGCAGCCGCTATTGGCGACATATTTGTAACTGCCACGGGAGACATCAGTGTTGTACGTAAAGAGCATATGCAAAAAATGAAGGATGGAGCCATAATGGCTAACAGCGGTCACTTCAACGTGGAAGTAAACATAAAAGATTTGGAATCGCTGTCAACCGCTCATAGAACAATGCGCCCCAACCTGGAAGAGTATACCCTCAAGGACGGCAGAAAACTATACCTCTTAGCCGAAGGCAGACTAGTAAACTTGGCAGCGGCAGAAGGGCACCCATCCGAAGTTATGGATATGTCATTCGCTAATCAGGCTTTGTGCTCAGAATACATAGCGAAAACAGCAAAGTTAACGCCAAAAGTGTTCACTGTTCCCAAAGAAATTGACGAAAAAGTTGCAGAGCTAAAACTGAAAACGATGGGCATAAACATCGATGAGCTTACGGCTGAACAGAAAAAGTACCTTTCGACCTGGGAAATGGGAACTACGTAAACAAGGGCATGCTTAAAACCATGACAAACTTTAAATTGCTTGACATAATACATGGCTATAAAGTGGTGACTTAAATGGTTAGCAAAGATCAAGGTATAGGTGGAGCAATACTTGCAGTGTGCGTTATAGTCGCTGTAGCTTTCCTCGTTTTAGTGATTGATCCTGGCTTAATTACTTCTCATTCTGGAAATGACGTCAGGCTGTATGCAGTAGTGGTTCTGGTTACAATAGCATTTATAGCTATTCTTGCAATCGGTGCATGGATAGGTTGGACAATGGCAACAACACCGCCCCCAAAGCCAATCGAAGAAATAACAACTGAAATTGAAGAGAAAAAAGAAGAACCAAAAGCAGACGAAGCCAAAACTGACGACGCATCAACCACCGACACAACAACTAAGAAAAAGAAATAAACTGAAAAATTTTTCCTATCTTTATTCTTTAATTTTTTTAATTTTAACGTTTCGCCATCGAAAAATGAAACTTTACTTTTAATTAGCTTCTCATTTTCCTAAGCATGCATTCGACGATATCTTTGCACATTATGCATTCGTCAGAGATTTGCTGATTTTTTTCTCGTTCACTCAAATAACCCAGGTGATATTGGCATGAGAGTGGTTTTTCTTTGGTTTTAATTGGCTTCTCCTTGGAGAGAACTGGTTCAATTTCCGTTTTTTCTGGTTTATCACTATCGTCAATTTGTGTTTCAGTTATTTTTGTTAAACAGAATGGGCACGCGGGGTATGTCTCCTCTGGATCCTGCTGTATATTTAATGTTTTAAGTGGCGTATTGAACTCTTTCTTACATGCAGGATTTTGGCAGCTAAACGTTGTTTTCCCTCGTTTTCCATTTAGTCATGACGTCTAATCTTCATTCTGAATAGTGCTTACTGGCTTATAGTGTTAATGAATCTGAAATAACGAGGCTAACTATTCAATAGAGCATTTTTGGGCTGGGGAAGCCAGCTTCCTTAAGCTATCAGCACCTTCAGCGTATCCAGAAGCAACTAATACGTCGCTAACTTCGATTTTTGAGTCTGCCCTAGGACGCAGACATTTCTCTCCTCTTTTAATCACTAAAACCCACATGCCTGTATCCTCATGCACACGCGCTTCTTTTAGTGTCTTGTTTACAAGTGGAGAATCCGCGGTCACACATGCCTGGGCAACTGTTTCCTCAGCCTCCGTAATTGTCAGCTTCAAAATAGGGTGCGGTTCGATACCTCTTAAAACGACTTCGGCGATATCAGCTGCGGCATCCGCGATTTTTTCTGTTGCCACACCAAGCCGAATTAAACCCAGAAAACCTGAAGCTTCCTCTTTTTTGAAGTCACTGGTTAAAGCAAGCAATTCAAAATCAGTGTGCAATTGATCCATGCGCTCTTCGAGCCGTTCGACTTCTTCAGATAGTTCCTTACTGTTCAGTATAAGGGAAGAATACGCTAAATCCAACATTAACTCCGAGGTGTCTTTAAGCTCCACAAATCTTGTTACGATTTCCTCGAACTTGGCGCGTTCTTCAACGTTTAATTTTGCGAGTTTCCCCTCGGCTAAATCTTTAAACTCTTCAATGCCTAATTGGGCTCCACGAGTAATCAGAATATCGCCTTGGAACACTCTCTCCGTTTTCTTGGGATTAAGTATCCAATCACTATTTCGTCGGATAGCGATAATGTCAACACCCATAGTTGCAGCCAAATGGAGTTCTTCTATACTTTTCTTAACAATCGCCGAATCAGCTTTAACAGTAACTTTCATTAACCGCTCTTCCACTTTCTCAAAGATTTCACCAACGATAGGGTGAATGCCAATATTCCGCGTAACTATGGCTGCAATATCGGCGGCTGCATCCGAAATTTTATTTGTGGCGGAAGCAACTCTGGAGATGCCAACCATTGCTTCTGCGTCTTTTGGGTCTCTTGAAGCAACCATTATTTCCATTTCTAAAAGGTACGCCAACGTATCTACTCGGCTTTCAAGCTGAAGTACGTCTTCAGCAAGATCTTTATCATTGTACAACGCCGCGGAATACGCTAAATCAATCATTAGCTCCGACAGATTTTTCATTTCAAGCAAAAGCTCTCTGACTGGAATAGGTTTATACTCGATTTTTTCAAATCTGGGTGTAGCCATGTATTCGTTCTCCAAAATAAAATGTGTTCTGAAATATTTTAATCATGCTCCAACCTACAGTATTAAAACAATTGCGATTAGCAAGGCGGTTGAAGTAATAATGGTCGCAACTGACGTTTCAATCGGTATAACAAAATTCTCAGGGTTTAAGCCCCTTCTGAACGTTTCTATCGAAATCCAGTAGGATAAAATAACTATTGCAGTAACAGCTATAATGTTAGATACCACAATTATGGCCAAAAAATCAAGTACGCTGGCTGGTAGAAACACACGGTTAATAGCTAACGATATTAAGGCTAAAACGGTGAAAATTAAAAGTGAAGCTACCCACGCGCTGCCGATGTTTCTGGCGTGATTTTTTATCGAGGAGAAAGAGGGCTTAAGTAATCCTAAAGAAAGCTTGGTGTTAGCTGTGGAGCCTACAACTGAACCTACATTACTAACCATATTAATTAAAGCTGGGTAAATCGTGTAAATTTCTTTTCTGTTTTCAGCCACGCGATCTATCCCCTTGAAAATCGTTCCAGTTAGAGTTAAAATTAGCGCTACAAACATTAACATAATCAAGGATTCACGTATAGTTTTTACAAATTCGGGTTCATGACCGTCCTTCGCCACTAAATACAAAACAAGAAGCACATGCGTTAAGCCGAAAGCGACGATTGCTACACGGCCAACAAGTGGCAAAAAGAAAAACAAGTTTAAAACCCCAATGTAGCAGAATGTAATGAAAATGCTGGATGCAGTTGATATTATTGGGTAAACGATGATGTCTGGGTCTAATCCTCGTTGAAACGAGATAAAAGCAAGTTTAATCGTCACGACAGAAAAAACCAAACCGATAGCCAAAGTTGAAACCATCACTGCCACTATCGCAGGGAAATCGGCCAAAGTTATTCCCCAAAGCAAGTAACCGAAAAGCAGCGAAACTACACTCACCGTTAAGCTTGTTACCAAAGTCAAAACGATTACGGCATGGATTAATTTGTTGAAGCTTTTCGTGTTTCCAGAAAACCGCGGATAAATCGTTCCAAGATGCAGTGCAGTGCTTAAGCGTCCACTAAGCAACCCGTTAATTACTCTTATGCTTATTAGCGCTGGATAAAGGGCCAACGCCCAAGGTGAAAGCCTGAAAACGTTGAGTTGATAAGCAATAAGAAAACCAGCAAGCAAACCCGCTATGTCAAACGAGTAAGCTAAGGCGGTCTCTTTGAACATTCCTCTGAAACTTTTGGAAAGGCTGCCATTTGAAATCCCGGTTGCCTCCGTTAAGTTTCAAAGGAGCGGAAAATGTTTTTTCTAATTAAATTCGGAAAATTATTGAATGCCCCTTGAAGAAAATCAAAGTGCCTTCTTACCTTAATTATCGAAGCTGTTCCTAAAGTACCCTCTTTGGTATTTGTTGATTTGTGGACTCTAACCATTTAGTCACCCTCACGTTCAGTTGGCGGTCCACAGTTTACCTATTTCTGTGTTTGCGGGCTGCCAAAGCCATTTTAACTGCCGATTAAAGTTTTTGAAAGACAATGATGGTTTAAATAGTTTCTGCCGCGAGAGTTTTCAGCTAAACCGTTTTCTCTTACTTGCTTTGGTTATCTGTTGCTTTTTGCTTCGTTTTTGGCTGATAGACGCACCATGGATCCTCAGCGAGATAATCACTTTTTAACTCTGCGGGTTCATGGAGATCTCCGCAGAAATCTATGAAGTCGTTTGAGAGACCATAGGCGCGTGCTCGGCAGCCCCCACATAAGGACCGGTATTCGCAGATTCCGCATTTGCCCTTCAACTGATTGGGATCTCTTAGCGTTTGGAAGACTTTTGAGTTAAACCATATGTCTTTAAAACTCTTCTCCCGTACATTCCCCAGTTTAACTGGCAGGTAAGGACAGGGTGTAACATCTCCGTTTGCGTAAATGCGGCAATAGTATAGTCCTGCCATGCAACCCCGAATCCACTGTCGCATGTCCAAACCCATGTCTTTGGATATCCGCATAAACTGGGGCGCACAGGAAGGCCTCACATTTAGCTTGTGATTCGCAGTTTTCGCGAAAGTTTTTGTTATCATTTCTTCATATTTTTCTGGGGAAATATCGGTTAATTTTGTGCCTCTGCCCGTTGGAACAAGGAAAAACAAGTGGAAATTTTCAACACCTATGCTCTCAGCCAATGACATTATGTCATCTATCTGATTGTAGTTTTGCTGTGTTAAGGTTGCGTTTACTTGAACAAGCACATTGTTTTTTCTCAAAGCCTTACAGGCTTCAACTGCTTTTTCCCATGCGCCAGCCACTCCCCTAAACTCGTCATGCTGCGCAGGAATATTGGAATCCAAGCTAATTGAAACAGTTGCTATTCCAGCATCCTTAAGTTTTTTCGCCACTGTCGCATCAATGAGGCTTCCGTTGCTTCCTAGCCCCATCTTCAAACCCTTCTTTGAGCCATAGCTTATGAGTTCAAAAATGTCTCGGCGCAAAAGAGGCTCACCGCCGCTCAATATTAACAGTGGTGCGCTAACTTGGTAGATTTGGTCCATAAGATTTTTGGCTTCTTGAGTGGTTAATTCGTTCTCAAGTTTTTTGTCCGTTGCGTTAATGTAGCAATGGGAACATTTCATGTTGCATTCGCGCGTGACGTTCCACGACATAACCAGCGGAACAAACCGTTCAGCCGCCTCCGCCAGCGGGGAATGAGCAAGTTTCAGGTAATACACGCAGTTGCCATGAGTCGCCATCCGTTTAAGCTGCCAAAGCGTAAATGGAAAAGGAAGAACTGTATCCAGCATTGCTTTGGCGTGAGCAAAACAGAAATGGGTACAGAAAAGAGACGCTGCTCCAGAGCTTACACCATATTTCTCCTCAGCATATTTGTGGCTTCCAAAAATCGGGCAATTCAAAAACTCCATTTTCCCATCCAAAGTGTCCGCGGACATCGTGTAATTTATGAAGTGGTCGCTCAACATGACTGACTGCAGTTTCTCCCGCTTCATTCCAACTTTAAGCGTTACGTCCAGAGCTATGTTGACAGTTTCTTGACCAAACTTGTCCTGTATCCTCTGCATTGTATTTTCAAGCGCTGGCACACCGATGTTTTTTGCCAGTTCAGCTGTAACCAGTAAACCCCTTATTGTTTCGTATTCTTGAATCAAACGCATTCGTATGATCTGATGCGCCCACAGACCGAACAATTTTTTTAGTTCAGTAGCCGCCTCAGGTTTTTTGTTGTTTAGTAGGTTTTCGACTGATTTGTTTTCCTTAGTTAAACTTGTAAAAAGATTGATTTTTTCCACGGTTTCAAGATGTGGCGTTGATGCTATTCGGTGAAGGTCTAAAGTGAAAGGGACAATTTTTTTGGTGAGTTCTTCCGCGTCAGATTCAAAATCACTGTAAATCTTGCCCAGTTCATTAGATACATCGGGTAAGTCTATGTGCAACTCGTCAATAAGCACCTGTGTTTCCGACTCCATCTTTGTAACCATAGCCATATGGTACAAGAGCGCGCCAGCCATGCCTGGGTCAGCCTGTTTGCCGCCGCCGTTTACTCCCATAAAAATTTGAGAAAACAACTTCTTTGCTAAATCAAAGTCTTCTGCCGTTATTGCGGTTAGGGCATTGTTGAGTTTTTGTTGCCTTGCAAGTAAAAGTTGAGCCCACTTATGGCATTGCTCCGCATCGAATTTTGTTAAGTCATCCACATCCTAAGGTAGTTAAGATTCTTCGATGAAGGTAATAAAACCTAGCGGTATGTATCCTCAAATTTCAAATCATGCTTCCTTTATCAGACTTGAATTCGATAAGCTAATAAAGCTCTAAATGAACATAGCCAGACTGACAGGTGAAAAAATTTGAGTTACGATTGGATATTCGCTTTAATCGGCTTCCTGATTATGTTCGGTTTCTTAGGCGGCATAGGCATAAACAAGCCGCGGGGAATGAGCGTCAAAATGTGGTGTGCAGGTTATTTGGGCGTTGCTTTAGTTTTCGATGCGCTTGTAGTTTTAGGGTTAGTCGGACAAATTGCAGCTGTCACCGATTTGCTTTTGGGGCTTTCCGCAGGCGCCGCCACTGGACTAGCTATTCATGTTATGCACCACATTAACGAGGAAGACGCACACCCAACATTCATGGGCTAAGACTTTTTCCCCAAAATTCTCTGCCTATTTTTTGGTAGATTTAACTTCTTACCCTGTTTAAGTTTTTATCTACATATTCTAAATTCAGTTTGCGTAGTGTCTCAGATGTAGGTGTGCCGCTTTGGTCCCACCCTGCTTGCTCGTAATATTGACGCACTTTCTGCTTTACACTTGCCCTGTCAGCGGCTTGCCCCTTGCATGGTCCCGAAGGCAGCGGCTCATAGAACCTCTCTGGGTTATCATCGTCAACTTTCGGGTTCCACTTTAAATCGGGTCCACCAAAAAGCAGAAGAGCCCTCTGTATCTGCAGCGTTTTCATTCCTCCGCCGTTTAGCCATCCATTGCGACTTAAACTTTGACCTGTCACGGCATTGTAGAATTCATATCTAAAGCTCGGTGATATGCTGAAAGAAGTGAAAATGCACATTACTGCTGAATCGTTAAATATTTGCCAAATCTCACTGCCCCATCCGTCAATGGGCAAATCCGTCATGGATGAATGGTCGCCGCCCTGAACGCTGCAGGCGTAGCCTATTTCTCTTGAGAAGTCTCTTCCGCTTCTGATGCCGTGGGCACCGATACTGATGCCTTTGCTTGTTACAGTGTAGGGTAAGAGGTTTTTGTTTTTCATCTTCCCAATTTTGAGTGCAGCTCGGTATGTCCCTTCAGCCAGTAAGTCGCCTATGCCTTCTCGATAAGCGATTTTCTTTGCCAAAGCTGCGAAAGCGTCGATGTCGCCCCATTTCAACTCCAACCCCTCCAGATCAGCCTTGGTTAAGATGCTGCGTTGAAAAAGCTCAGCTGCAAAACCCATTACGCTGCCAGCTTGGATGCCACACATACCTAAATCTTCAATAAGCGAGGACAAATGCACGTTTTCTTCAGGTGTAAACAAACCCAAATTTGGACCCAGAAAAGCCTGCAGCTCATAATCAGGATTATCTGTTATAGCACCCTTGTATTTTCCCGCGCGGATGCAGCTGATTTTCAAGCAGTTTGTGGGGCAGCCGAAATCGCTCCATGCAGGTTTAACCCAAACTTTGCTCTCAAACTGGTCTACACCGTAGCTTCTCTGGTCATGCCATTCTTCCTGCCAATTGCGAATAGGTTCAGAACTGGTTTCGGCTCCGAAACTGTAGCCTCCTCCCCCAGTTCCCCACCTGCGCCACAACACGTTCCTATAGGCGCCTTTGCAGACTTCATCAATCATTTGCTTGACTTTCTCCAAATCCGCAACTTCAGGAAGCGGTCCCGTGCCTTTAACAGCGACGGCTTTAAGGTTTTTTGACCCCATAACTGCGCCGTATCCGCCGTAACCTGCAGCGTGAGTCCATTTAGCCACAACAACCGAGGGTCGAACTTTCCGTTCACCAGCAGGTCCAATGTAAAGTTTAGCCGGCTCCTTCCAAACACCCACGTGCGGGTAGCGCTCAGACAGCAAGCGTCGGCATTCGCGGTTCAACAAGGCATCGGTTTGTTTGCCATCTTTGCCCCAGATGTCGCCGGCGTCCCTGAGTTCCACATCAGAATCCTTTATGAACAGGTAAACTGGTTTCTCAGCTTTTCCCGACACTATTACGCCGTCGTAACCTGCGCATCTAAGCTCAACTCCGAATTCGCCGCCGACCGTAGAGCCAACTACGCCGTTGCTTTGGGGCGATTTGCCTGTGACGCATGTTCTACCACCTGGAAAATACCCTGTGAAAGGCCCAGTCATTAACAACAGCAGGTTTTCGGGTCCAAGAGGGTCAACCTTCTCCCATTTATCGATTAATCTTTCGCTTAGGATTTTAACGGCTAACGCCCTGCCCCCCATGAAGTCTTTTAGCCACTCGTCAGGAACCGTCGTGTTTTTAACGGTTGAAGTTGACAGGTCCACTTCCAAGAATTTTCCAGCGTAGCCAAGCATCAGAAAAACTCCTCCGCTTTCTCGCCATACAACTTAGTGGCGAGGTTTCTTGCAGTCTCCTCGGGGATACGCGCATAAAGTTTGAACTCGTGATCTCCACGGTCAACCGCTTTTAAGCAGTTCCAGCCGCCTTCTTGGCATACTTTGGCGCACTTCGGATCTCCGCCACACAAGTCACAGATCAAAATCTTCTTACTCTCTGGGTGAACATGCGGAACTTTCCCCGGGCAAGCATCCACGCATTTGCCACAGCCCTTGCACTTGTCCACGTTAACGGTTACTGCGCTGGTTTCCTTGTTTATATCCAGAGCTTTAAAGGGGCAAGCTCTAACACACGGGTAATCTTCGCATTGAGTGCATAAATGAGGGAATTCTGTGCCTGGAACTAGGCATGAACACGCGAACTCTTGAGGCTTCAGGCCAGATTTTATTTTCATGATGCAGAGAGCACGCGATCTCGCATTTGCGGCAGCCGCTGCATTTTGCGAATTCTCGGCTTATCCAGATTGGGCCAGGGTCCTTCACCGTATTTTCCACCATTTAATTCCACTTCAGGATATGCAACTACAAGCCTTCGTCTTGTGAGAAGAAAAACATTATGGAAATCTGCTGTGATTCATTGAGTATTGATTTTGAGCATAATGGTTGCCGAAAAATCGAGTCTTTGGAGATGCGGTGCATGCGAGTTTGGCGCCGAGGAAGGGATTAGAACCCCAATTTACCGATAACAAGAGCCTAAAAATTGGGTTCAAACCTAGCAGAGCCACCAAGATGGTAGAGACGCTTCACGATCTCATCACTTAAGACTATTATTTCAACCAACATATAGAAGATTACCTGCAATTGATTACTTGCCATTTTTTGGGAGGGTATCAGAATTTATTAAAATTTGATTTTTTTTGCTTTTTACTAATCTATACTTTATAAAAATTTTACATATTAAGCGGACGGTGAATTACTTGAACCTAATGGAATCAGGCTAGCGCAAGCTTTAAATTCCAAAAAATATACCCGCTTGTGGGGAAGGTTACGCATGAATAAACAATTCAGTACATCTAGTTTGTTTCAGAAAAATATGTTGAGGAATGTTTATGAAAGTCAAAGTTTGGAAACTATTATGTGCCTTATTAATTGTGGTTTTTGCCCTGTCAGCGGCCAATATGGTTCACGCTGTCACGCAGCTTTCTGTTCCACCAACAATAACAGTTGGGAGCAGTCCAGAATACGCTGCCTATGATTCTGTAAAAGGAGAAATATTTGTAACTAATCAGGGCGGCGGCACAGTCTCGGTCATATCTGATAGCTCTAATTCAGTGGTTCAAACTATAAGCGGAGTAGGGCAATATCCCACTGGTATCGCTTATGATTCTCAGAAGGGAGAGTTGTTTGTAACTGATGAGGGCGACGGCTCAACCAATGGCTCGGTAGCTGTCATATCAGACAGCTCTGACTCTGTAGTTCAAACCATTACAGTGGGAATAGGCCCCGAAGGTATCGCTTATGATTCTGGAAAAGGCGAGTTGTTCGTAGCAAATTCCAATTATAACGCGGCTAGTCAAGAATCCAATCCTCCGCCATCCACAGTTTCAGTCATCTCAGATAGCTCAAACACCGAGATAGCAACCATAACCGTAGGAGTCGGCCCAATCGGCGTCGCTTATGATCAAGGTAAAAACGAAATATTTGTCTCCAACGAATTGTCATCCACCGTTTCCGTAATAACAGACAGCAACAATCAGGTGGTTAAAACCGTGAACGCGGGAAACGGTCCAGAAGGGCTAGCTTACGATTCAACTAAAGGAGAAATATACGTAGCCGACGAGGTTGACGGCGGGTTCGAAGTAATATCTGATAGCTCCAACTCCGTTGTCGCAACTAACACCTTGGCATCTGCAACCTACTCAGGAAATCCTACAGATTTAACCTATGATACTAGCAAGGCCGAAATATTCGAAGAAACTGGCACCTACATCGTTGCAATATCCGATTCAAGCAACAACGTTGTGGCGTATGCTCCTCTTGTTCAGTTACCAATAAGTGCGGATTCCAATGGACCCCTTGCACTAGGTGTAGCTTACGATTCTGCAAAAAGCGAGATATTCATAGTTGACGGTGGCTCCAACGCAGTCTCATATCTGTCGGATTCGGCCACTGGAACCTCAACCACTGCAACTTCAACCCCCGCTATCTCCTCAGCTCCAACAAGCACCCCCGCATCATCCACCGCACCCTCATCAAGCTCCAACAGTCTTCTGTTCATAATCATCGGAGTCGTTGCAGTCGTAGTTGTCGTTGCTATTGTAGGTTTCAAGTTTACACGAGGAAAAGGATCAGGTGGAGCAGTTGGAAGCTCAGCAGGATCAGCTAGCTCATCAAGCGTCAGCACCTCAAATCCAAAAAACAACGATGATGGAAGCGGCGCAGCAGAAGAAAGCGAGGTGACTTCAAACCAACCTAACGTTGCACCTCCACCACCAACTATCCAGACGCAACAAACCCCAACCCAAGCCGCCCAACCCACTCAGCAAACACAGCAGAGACTACTAAGCCAACAAGAGCGTATAGAGCGATTCCGCCGACTGGTCAGCACTTTCCAGCAGAAAGGAGCCACTATCCCAGAAAAAGCCATGACCGCCGAACAACTTGGCTTGCCGCCGCGATTTGAAGATTTCATGGAGAGACGTGCAGGACAAACAAAAGTTTTCCAAGAAGTCAACGGAAAATACTACCTTGACCAAAAAGCCCTCGAACAAATGAGAAAGCAAATGGCAGCGAACAGAGCAAACTCCAGAAGCCAATAAAACAATCTCTGTACTCACAAAAATCGTTCAATGCCGCGTCGCCTTTTCTTGGCGCGCACTTTTCATATTTTTCATTTGCAAAATTTTGCTCCAGATTTCGATTGTTTCGGAGGTGTTTCTACATAACCAGAAATTGTCACTATTTAGCCGAAACGTCCCAGAAAACACTTAAAAATTGGTGCCGGAGAAGAAATTCGAATCTCTGCGAACCCGAAGTCCCTATTTTTTAATTAAGGCAGCTTGGCGATACAGATATATTATAATGCGTCATAGATACTTATAGCGAGCCTATAATGACAGACAAAGATGTTACCACCATTCAACTTAAGAAATCAGTAGTTAAAGAACTAAAAAACATCAGGAAATACCCGCGAGAAACCTACAACGAAACAATCTTGACTTTAATAAAAACTGCGAAAGAATCTGGAAAGAGTAGGCAATACGACGAGTTTCTCCACAGGATTCAGCAGGCGAAGATGAAAGAATTATGGGGTAACGAGGAGGATGAGGCTTGGGAAGATGCTTAAGCCTGGTGACGTTATTCTGGCAAGCGTGCAGTTCACGGACACAGATGAGGTAAAAGTTCGGCCAGCGGTGGTTCTTTTTGAAGAGCTTGGCAATGTTGTGATCGCAGGCATAACAAGCAATCTCAAAATGAAAGGAATACCCCTAACCAAAAGTGAAGGAGCCATAAAAGACAGCGTTATAAAACTAAACTATATCTTCACTATCTCAAATGAAATGGCTAACAAAGTTCTCTTCAACTTAACCAAAGAGAAAAAGCAAATTATCTTCGACGAACTCGGCAAGAGACTCAGCGGGCTCAGAACTCAATAGCTCTCTTAAGCGAACCGATTAATTCGAAGTGGGGCACCGGGGAGTGGATTCGAGTCCCTGTGACCAGAAAAGACAAGATCAATTAAAACCGATAGGCTTATTGTTCCGTGCACTTTTCGATTTCTTGTATAGTTCTTGCCAGTAACTTTGATTCAATTCTGAACCCTTTCCGCACTAAAGTTAGCACTGTCTCATTTGCCTCCGCATTATCTAATAATTCACTTCGCAGCGCGGTCATTATAACATATAGTGTCCCTTTGACTTTTAGACCCCACGTTTCAGCGAAGGCTCGGCCACTGGAGTCATCCATCAACAAAAGCGCATCCTTACCGATCTCACGTGCCAAAACTATAGCTTGGGCTTCACCTAGATGCAGTTCAAAACTGTGCCGCGTTATTTTCTGGCAAAGTTCAACTTGGCGCTCACTAAGATGCTTGACCTTGATCCAGCCTAGGTCGCATGCGTCTTTGATTACCAACGCATCGCTAAATCCCTCTTCTAAACCTTTTTCGACTGCTTCTTTATAACTTTGTTCTGAAATGAGGACTTCACCAAACAACTCTTTTAGTATGCTGAGTTTGCCAATCTTTGCGAGCCAGATAAGTGGGCTAGTGTTTGAGACAGTCTGCAACTGTGTTTTTCAGCCTCTTATGTTTTCAAGTCTTCCTCTAAATCATGTTCAGAATACTGAAAAGTGACCCCTTCATCTTCTAATATTTTGTAGAATGCCCACAACGAAACCTCCGATAACTGAGCAGCCTTCCACGCTGTAACCTGACCGGTTCGGTAAAGTTCAACGGCTTGCTCTATACTTTTCTGTTTGACGCCCTTCTCGAGGATTTCCCGAATGAGCTTTGAGCGGTCTTTGCCTTCTTTTCTGGCAATTTCTTGGAGTTTCTTGGCTGTTTGAGGCGGCAATCTTAGAGTGATTGTTTCAGACATGAAGATTCCTTTAACACAATAGATATCAAACGTAGCCTATAAGGTTGCTTAGCTGCTGTTGAAGTCGGAGAAGGGATTCGAACCTAATTTAGTGGTAAATTAATCTATTGTGCTTAAATCATTGAAATAAAACTAGACTGTTGATATGAACTCTCTGGGAAGGGGCCAAACGCTGAACAGTTTTTCTACGTTTGTTTCCATAGTTGTAACACCAGGCATACTGGCGATTTCTTCTTTAATGGCTGTCAGCTGTTTTATATCCCTTACCATCAAACTTATCATATAATCAAAATTGCCGCTTGTTCTAAGTATGTTATTGACATCTGGAATCTTGGCGAGGCTCTCTAACTTATCAGGCAAATTATCTTGAGACATAACAGCTATTTTGAAAGTGGCATAAGCATAATACCCTATTTTTGTTGGGTTGATTTGTACTACCACCTTAAGGTCGCCGTTTTTCTTCAGTCTTTCATATCTTCTTACCACAGTGTCAGTTGATACTCCCAGTTCCGTAGCGATTGTCTTAAAGGGCATGCGCGCATTTATTGCTAGTTTTTCAATTATCCGACTATCTATTTCATCAATTTTAATCGCTAATTTTTCGATTGAGTTTTTTGCATTTACATTTTCATTCTCAGCTTTGCCAGTTGCTTCTTGAAGCGTTAGTACCGATAAATTATCTGGAATGTTTCTTATACCCGTCCAAACCTTTGTGTCGACTCCCAAAATGAACGGCAGTTTCTTTATTGATTGTTTGACTTGATCCAATTCCTTTATGTTTTTCATTATCACTATGGTCGCTAAACTTGGGTTTATTCCAATGTGATAAACGGCAAAGACTTGCGGAATTTTAGAAATCAGTTCAGGTAGAGAGTCCGCTTTATCAGGGTGAGTGTAGATGTGGATGTCTGCAGTCAGGTTGCAACCATAACAAGCAGGGCTATTTTGGATTGGTGCTCCGACTATAATGCCCCTGCTCTTCATTTGTTTGTAGCGCTTTGCGATGACGTATTTTGATGTGCTGCACTCTTTCGCAATTTCTACAAAGCTTTTTCGTCCGTCTTTGAGCAGTTCTTTTAGAATTTTAGCGTTTATTACATCAATTCCTTTTGTCATCAAAACTTCATTTTTTGAAGTAGCTAATTAATGTATTCATTTAAGAACGAATTATTGCTTCAATGTTCTACAGAAAAACCAATTTAGTAAACTTTTATTGAGCATATATTCCACTTATTTTGGTTTTTTTTACAATAGCACGAAAAGCTTATACATATATCTTGATAACTTGCTTAGTGCTTCGGAGCCTTAGTGACCTCAAGATTTGTGATTTTCATGAATGCTCAAAATGCCGTTGAAAATATAGTTAGGTGTTACTTCAATCTAGTTCCTAATATGCATCTACGCATGAAAGTTGGCGAGGCAAATATTATTTTAGCTGCACTGCTGCCTAAGGACTGTGTTTCAATTACTGGAATAAAAGACCGAACGCTCTTCAAGGAAAACGCAAGACAATCCCCTGCAGTTGACAATGAAGTTAACGAAAAACTGAAAAAAATGATTAATGGCAATGACAGGCTGAACTTCTTTTTTCATAACTCGATTACGGCGATATGCACTAACATGAGGATTAACGGTAACACGCTGGAGTCAGATGAGTTAAGCATAGTAAATAGCTGCCAATCCCTTGTCCCTATTTACTATTCAAAAGAGATAATGAAAACTTTAGAAAATACTTATGTACTGTGTGGTTTCTACGAAATTCCATAAACCAATGCATTGGCAAAAAATACAGCAGTGCTATCTAAAACCTATTTAATCTATAAATATAAAATGTGTAGGTTGTTGACAAATCTTCCAATTGTTAGGTTCGAACTTTTATTCTGAGACCTCAGAAAAGGTATGAGTTGGAAAAGATTCTGGTTAAATCAGATTCAGCTTCAGTGTCGCCATACCAAAGCGTTTGCATTCTTCTGACCAATAGCCTGTTCCATAACGATAGCGAACCCTTAATGCACGATGATAATCAAACCTCTTTACTCTTTTCTACTCGCTTATCCTTCAAGTAACAAAATCAAGCCTCAAGAGGGCGCCGGGGAAGGGATTCGAGCCCCAGTTTACTAGTAAACCCACAATCTATTGACTTATACTTTGTTTGGGGGCAAGTCCAATTAGAGACTTACCGTTTTCAATGTTCTAATCTCTTAAGTCAAGGGACTAATTCTTTATGTAGAAGAGCCATAAGTGGTTCCACAGTTGTCCATTCAAGAATTCGGGTTTCAGAACTTCTTTTGGTTCCAATCCCTATGTGAGGCGTCAGTTACGGTTTTATGGTTTAATGAATTACCCTGAACAGCATCGTTTGAGTCGAAATCCTTCACCCTAAAAAGCATACTCAAATTTAGATTCAAGAGGGCGACTGGGGGTTTCCAAATCGTCGATTTATCGATCAAATTTAGACTGACTATTGAGAGAGCCCATTTGAGCGTTATAGGGGCACAGTATTTGTGGTTTTCGTGAGGATTGGTGTAGCTGGTATCGCCACTTCGGGACGGGTATAAAGCGCCTTACGACTCCCCAAGTACACGCTTTGAGTTGCGTGACGCTGGAACTGCCCGCCGCAGGCGCTGCCAGTGGCTTCTAATGTTAATTTATAGATACCGTCGATGATTTGCGGTGGTAATTCTATCTGGAATATGCCATCTTGATTCGGTTTGAGGCGGTATTTATGGGTTACAGTCGGAATCATCGGAGGTTGTCCAGCGTTTATAGGATGCTGGTCGGCCTGCCTGGCTCGCAAAACCACCGCGGGTGTCATGGTGGCTGCGAGTGACTTTAGAGGTGCCATCACTGACAAGAGTATTTGTGCGTTTGTGATTTTGGCCCCGTCTTTAAGGAGTTGGGCGGAGATTTGCATTGGAGTGTCGGCGTCAACTAGATTGACTTGAGAGCTCATTTTCAGGATGCTTTCTACCATGACTGTGGTCGCACACCGTTCGGAGGAGCTGGCCAAGCCAACTGCGTTTATTCGCATGATCCAGTTGCCAACGATTCTTGGCCCTATTACGAGTCCGGAGCCGGGGTCGATTGGGGGGAGGGCGATCTGATAATAGATGTATCCGGGTCAACTGCCATACCTGACCAAGAGGTTGTTCCCAGGAGATGTGGATGAATAGGTCGTGCCGTCCGGCGCAATTATGCTCAAGGCCAGGGTTAACAATGGGTTATCCCAGTTCAGAGTAAATGTGAGTCTCTGCTCACATGTGGTTATCGAAACGGGGGTGTCTGAAACTTGTCCTGGGGTGAGCGTGATGATTGGGTCTGCGGCTAGATTGTTGGCGAATGCGTCTGCGAGCACCTCAACGAAATCTTTTTTGAGTACAAGAGTGTCATCGGTCTGGAAGTACTTACCACCACTGCTGGCTGCGAGTTCGGCGAGTGCTTGACTTGAGATGTTTTGAGGTTGACCCAATCCCACGGCAAAAATCTGACTGCCCGTTGCAAGGACGCCCGGTTCGACTGTAGCGATCATGGGAGGGGTATTCTCCATTCCATCGGTGAAGACGATTAACACGTTTCGAGGGGCTTGACCAGTGGGGAGTTGATTCTGACCTAGCTGCAGTCCCCCGCCTATAGAGGTGGTTTGACCTGGAGTGAGGGTTCCAACGGCGGTTTCCAACCCACTCTGCTGAGTTGCTGTATATAATGCAAGGGGAGTAAGTACCGAGGAGGTGCTGTCGAACTCGACGGCTCCGACGGAGTTGCTCTGGCCGGTCTGGACGAGATCGGCAAAGAGGTCAACGGCGGACTGAAGCGCGGTCATTTTGGTCACGCCTCCCGCTGCAGCTCCTTGCATGCTTCCCGACTTGTCAAGTACTAGCTCAGCGGTGATGGGTGATAGTGTGATGCCATTTCCTGAGAGGTTAACCTGGATGCTCGGATTTGCAGGATCGTTGCTGGCAATTGTCAGAGTGCCGAAATCGTTTGCTACCTTCGTCGGCCAGTAGGTCACGACATACTGGGTAGAGCTGTTGGGGCCTATGGTATCGACGACGGGGGGGGTTCATTGGCGGAAGAGATATCGGGGCAGCTATCGTTATGTAGAATGGGGGGCCACTTGATGTCAGTGTCACTTGAAGCGCCTGACAGGGTCCAGAGTTTGCAACCGTGATTCTTTTTCCGACACCATAATTCACTGGGATGGGGCCGAAGTTTTCTGAGGTTGGGTTTACCGTGACGCTTGGGGGAGGGGTTGGCAATCCGTTGCCTGTCAATGTGACGTTTGCCGAAGGCGTGGTAGGGTCGTTTGAGGCTACGGTGAGCGCACCATTCGCCGCTCCTATAGCTTGAGGTTTGAACGTTACAGTAACTATCAATGAGCCATTAGGCTGAACAATCGCGCTAGTATGACTCGGGACACTCGGGCTAAATGCGCCGTTGTTGGAGATAATCGAGGTCACGTTCAAAGGGATGCCGCCACTGTTGGTAATCATCATCGTTGAAGTTCCGGACTCGCAGACCGGAACGTTCCCCAGATTCAAGCTCGTAGGGGATATGGAGATCTGAGGAAGACCTCCGGTTCCCGAGAGAGGAACGTTTAGCGTTCCGTTGGCGGCGTTCGAATTGATGGTCAGATTTGCGTTATTGACCGTTTGCAAGGTCGGTGTATAAGTGATATTAAGTGAAGAGGATTGTCCTGCTGCAATATTGACTGGCCCCGTCTGTGATGGGACGAAATGAGGGTCCGAGGACTTTATTGCTGTTACTTTGAGTTGCGCGTTCCCTGTATTTTGGATCTTCAGCACAAGCTGCGAAGGGCTTCCCACTCTGACGTTGCCGAAGGCAAGAGCTGTCGGGCTAACGGAAATTTTGGGAGTCTGTGGAACGGGGGCGGTGAACGATTTTGTATAAAGGGTTCCAATGGATTGGACCTGGGAATCTATGCTGCCCAAAGGCGCAGGCGGGGATTGCGTGAGGTCGAAAAGCTGAACAGTGCTGCCATTGACATCTCCACAAGCTCCCGTAGTCCCGTCGATTGCAACAGTGCTCGCGCCGCCGAATATCGTGGTGATCGGCGTTTTGGTCGCAGGATTCTGGGTAAAGTCAACTAGTACTGCCTGTCCTAAATCAAACGAGCTCCCGGCTATTGTTAGTCCTTGGGATAGCGCTATTGACGTTATAGCCGTTAATGACGTATTCGCTGTTCCTATTTTGTTATATGGGGAGGTTCCGTCAAAGAGCTCGATTATTCCACTTTGACCAGAGTCACCCGCGACTATCTGATTTGCCTTGGAATCTGCATCGATTTGAGGGCCTGCTCCCTGCAGGTATGGATTGAATTCATTGACGGCTGGGCTGTTCGGATTCGTAAAATCGACGACTACGACGTTGTAGTGACCATTCCCAGCGGCTACTACGACATTATTGCTCAAGAACGCAATTGAAGTTATCGCACCTGGATTAGGGTTAGTCCCGCTAGTCGTAGGGGTTGTGGTAATTGGTGTTATGGCTTGACCGATAATGTTTGGGTTGCTCGGGGTCGAGAAGTCTATCAAGTCAACCAGCGCCCCAGATAGGCTCTGCCACTCTCCAACCGTCACCAAGTTTCCTTTTGCTGCGATTGCTCCTATGCCGTTCAGAGTTGTCGTTATGCTTCCCATCGGCGTCGGCGTCGCTGGGTTCGAAACATCATACAGCTGGACCTCGCCGGTGAGGAGGTTGCCCACAAACAAGTTGCTGCCATCTAAGGTGACTTGAGCACCCCCCTGCCATCCAGCGTCAGTTTTCACAACGGTTGGATTGTTAGGGTTCGTGAAGTCTATTACTGCGAATTTTGAGCTTAACTGTGATCCTGCTACAACCACACGGGTCATGACGGAGTTGACCTCCTTAACGAGACAAACCTTGATTCAATTCCGCCATGTTTCTTCAAACTTATAGTCCAGATCAGAGACTTGTTAATTGTAACTTTCGATAATACGACAGCTTTTGTAAGCAACCAAGCGCGCCTTCTATGAGCTCGGCTCGATTTAAATACCTTAATTAAAGAAATTTTTTTCACAGAATTTCAGCCTCTTACAACAAGATTCGGAGAATATTTTGCTTATTTTATGATAGTATCTAGAGAACATAAATGTTATGTCTATAGCTTATTATGACTTTATAGATTGTACTGTAATTTTTATCGCACCGAACATTAAACTAACAAAAAAACATTCGCGAGAGGTGAAAACTCTTTGATGGAAAGAAGCAAGCGATTTTGGGGCATAAAAGCAGCCAATTTACAGCAAATGTTAGATATCTCGTTTGCGCAACTGTTCACATACATAAACTTGGTATACGGAAATACTGAAAATGGACAAGTGCAGGCATGATGTTTCGTATCCGACAAAAATCGAGTCTCAGACGAACACGGTTTGGTATTTTGCTTATGGTTCAAACTCTAAGAAACAGATGGCCGATAGAGTTAGGCCATTCAAGGCTTGTACGCTTCAGTGGCTGAAGGGCAAAAATAAATAGGCGGCAATTGGAGGAAAAGGGTCTGAAGAACCACGCGCGGAAGTTATCAGGAAAAAGATAGATTTTTAACAAAAAGAAAAAAGGAGAGCTATTTTTAGTCAGCTACTTATGGGTATGGAGTATAACCTGCTGCTGCGTTGAACCAGTTGGCAATAGTGAGCCAAGTTGGGGCCACGTTTTTCAGTGCTGGATTGTTCATTTGGGTGTCAGCCCAGAATAGGAAATCAGATGCAGTTGTTACAGTTGGAGGCACGCCGGCGGGATGTGTGGATAGAATTGTCGTGGCAAGGGATAGCATTGATGCGGCTGTTTCATGTGGCAGACCTGGTTGTGGAGAGCTGTAACTTCCCGGACTTGTCCCGCAGTAAACGCCAATGTTGTGCTTCCAAAACCCAGGTGAAAGACCAGAATAGGGAGCCTGAGACACATAGTTGCCGGTAACCGTGCCTGGGCTAAGAACAGTGAAAGAATCCGACTGAGACATATCAAGCCCACTGGTGCTGCTCCAAACATACTGAATAGTAGATGGCGATGTAGAAGAAGCCACAGGACTTGCAAAACTGTAGGCAATTGGAGTGCTGTCGTCAACCCAAACTTTGTAGGGCAAAGCAGATGCAGCATAGGAGGCACTGCTAACCATAGTAGTTCCAGCGGTGTTTACGCCCAAGGTGTAGGAGAAACTGTCAGATGTGACAATCGTTGCGGAACTATCGCCCAGGACGTTGGCTGAAGCAGTAAAGACCACATTGTCCTGAAGCACATAGTTAGCAGTAACAATTTGAAGGGCACCATCAGCTATGTTAAGAATTGAGGAAGGATTGCCGGTAACATTGCCATCAACGCTGCTAAGTCGATACTGTTCACCAGGGATAGTACTCGGAATAGGATCAACGAAAGTCACTGTAACTATTGCGGTAATGTCAACAAGGATGGAACCGGCGTCAACCGGGCCAGGACCGCCAGCCACGGCAATCGGACTAGAAGCACCAGAATATGAACCGCCAGTAACCATGAAAGTCATCAAGTTCCCAGTAGCATCAGAGCCAAGACCTGTACTAAAAAAAGTCACTGGATACGTATTTGGTTGAGCTTTGACTTGTATGCCCGCGAATGCGGAGATTGCTAACGAAATTAGAAATACTATTGTTAGGATTTGTATTTTCTTCATGTTTTTTCATCCTTTCATGTCTATTGTTTAAAAACGCTCAAAAATAAGTAATAAAACATAGTTTTAGGGGAGTATAAAGCATTTGTTGGTGGGTGACCCACCGTCAAATCACACGATTATAAAGCCATCACGCAAAATATTGGTTATAAATAGAATAATGAGAAAAAAGATAAATCCCTGCAAGAAGTATATTGTTAATTGTTAATTAATACTTGAACAATGGGGCTTTATTCTGCTTAACGGAAACGAAGATGCCCAGACAATTTCTAGATTAGGATTAACGATCACAGAGGCAAGAGTTTACCTAGCGCTTGTCATGAATGGTTCATCAAGGGCGCCTGAAATTGCCAAAGTTTCCGGTGTTTCACGACCCGATGTGTATCGAACGATTTCCAAACTCCAAGATTTAGGTTTAGCTAAAAAAATTGTCGCCTCGCCAAATGAGTTTACCGCTATACCAATTTTTGACGCCCTATCGATGCTGCTCCAGAGGAAGAGAAAAGACCAGTCAGAACTATCTGAAAAAGCAGATATTTTGATTGAAAAGTACAACACTTTCGAAAAGAATGTCTCTAAAGAAAAACTTAATCAATTCATTTTGATTCCTGAAAAAGAGATGCTTATCCGCGAAAGAGCCAAAGCATTGGATAGCGCGAAAGAAGAAATGCTCTTAATGATTCCTTTAAAAAAGCTTGGACCAGTACTGACAAATTCTTTTAAAGCATTTAACAAAGCAATTGAGAGAAAAGTCAGCTTCCAAATTATCACTGAGCAAAGTGAAAATGAAATCGAGCTGAAGAAAATATTAGAGGGTTTAGACAAATCTGATTGTTTTGAAGTTAGAACTCTCCCGCTCCCTCTTCCAGGTAATTTTGGGATTTACGACGGAAAAGAAATAAGACTAAGCACATCGGCAAAATCAGCATACGCCGGGGCTCCAGACATATGGTCAAACAATTGCGACGTTGTTGAACTTTTGCATGATTATTTCAAAATGAAATGGGCGACAGCAACTCCAACCAAGACCCAAAAGAAAACTAACAGCAAGAACTGAAACTAATTACAAACCAATCAAATTAGCAACGGGCTGGCGCAGTTATTACACTTAGAGTTCCAAAGTCTTTTTAGAACTCAAAACAAAATATTAGAAAATGAGATTCTTGCCTTGAATTTTTAATTAGAAAAGAGAAACCCTTTGGTGAACTCAACAAGAGTGCACGTTCAAATCCCAACGGTTCCACTAATTGGAACATAGCTCTGTGGTTTTACTGGTAAATTGGTGCTAGTTTCCCCCGTCCAGTAATATAAAAAGTTCCGAACCCTTTTTGGGTCTTAGACCCAGCGGCTTCACCGACTAAATTCTATAACGAACGATATTTGTCCTGAATAGAACTAAGTTGCGAATTCGCTCAACTTTTACTAGTAAAAAATGCTTCTCGAATTTTAACCTTTTTCTGGGCAATGCCAAATAAGGCAAAATCATGCTCCTTTCTATAAAATAGCCTTGAAATTAGCTCTAAAAATTGGCGCCGGGGAAGGGATTCGAACCCTTGCGGGCGCGAAGCCCACCAGCTGGCTTGTCGATTTTGGCACAGCCCCTTTTGTGCAAATTTGGATCTCGAGGCTGGCGCATTAACCACTCTGCCACCCCGGCGCAGGTATAGGATTTGTGTTTGGGATGTAAAAATGTTTTCTAACGGAGGCTGCAGGCTGCGGGAGGGGTGCACGGGTGTGATGGTTAATCAACGCTTAAAGCCCTCGAACTGAACAGCATACAGTTAACCCTTGTTGCGAAAGATGCAGCCGCCAACCCTCCACGCTTCCCAATTTGAAAACCAAAACCTAAGCAAACGGAACCTGGACAGAGAAAGCCGCCGCGCCCAAAACCGACAATAACCGCAGCATAAAGCCAACATGGAAAGTCGCATCCGCCCATCCTAAAGTCGCAGCACGCAAACGCACTCAAGCCCCAAACCAAAAAAGCAACCCAAAACACAAAGACCCAGAGCGGAAAGTCGCAACTTACGCCAACACAAAAGTCGCAACTTAAAAATCCGTGGGAAACAATAAAGCGAATTTGGCTAGATGCTCAAATCTGCGGCGGTTTCCTGTTTTGGATGGGAACGTTTATAACGTTATTTTATATTTGCATAGGGCGCGAAGCTGAAGTAAAATGGGACATCGGAAAACTCACGCTCCAAAACATGGTTCACTTTCTTATTTACCTAGGAAACGCGCTAAGAAACCGGTTGCGCGAATCCGTTTTTGGCCAAAAATAAAATCTGACTCTCCGAAGCTTTTGGGTTTTTCAGCCTACAAAGCAGGAATGACCTACGTCTTCACAATTGAAGACCGCAAACGTTCACCTCACTTTGGCAAAGAAGTCATGAAAGCCGCAACCATACTGGAAACACCGCCGATTCTCATCTGCGGAATGCGAACTTACACAAAAACACCCTATGGACTCCAGAACATTTCGGAAGCATGGATGAAAGAGCCACCGGCAATCCTTGACCGAACGCTGGTTCTTCCAGAAACCTTTAACACTGAAGAGATGCTTGAGAAAATCCAGGAAAACATAGAAGTAACCTCCGCAATCCGAGTTATAACCGCTACACAGCCATCTCAAACCAGCCTTTCAAAGAAAAAGCCTGAAGTAAGCGAAGTCCAAATCGGCGGAGGCACAATTCAGCAGCAATTTGAATACGCCAAACAACTGCTCGGCAAAACAGTGGCGCCTGAAGAAGTATTCAAAGACGGACAATACATCGATATTGGCGGAGTCACAGTTGGCAAAGGCTTCCAGGGGCCAGTAAAACGTTGGGGCGTAACGTGCCTGCAGCATAAGGGCAGAAAAACAAAACGTGGCATCGCCACTTTAGGCCCATGGAATCCACATCACTTAATGTACTCGATTCCAAGAGCAGGCCAAATGGGTTATCATCAACGCATAGAATTCAACAAACGCATACTGAAAATCGGTAAAGACGGCAAAGAAGTAACCGTTAAAGGCGGATACATCAGGTATGGCGAAGTAAAAGGACCCTACGTTTTGATCGAAGGAAGCATTCCTGGAACAGAAAAACGCCAAATTCGCCTACGTGTTCCTGCGCGTCCACCAACAGAAATTCCAGAGGCCGCACCGCAAATCACATATATATCGCTGGAATCTCCACAAGGAAAATAGGTTGAAAAGCCATGGCACCACAAAAAACAGCAGAAATTTTTGACTTAACAGGTAAATCAACAGGAAAAATAGCTCTTCCTGACATATTTTTAACGCCGCTAAGACCCGACGTGATAAAACGTGCGGTACTAGCCATCCAATCCAGCAGCATACAACCTCAAGGCAGAGACCCCATGGCTGGAAAAAGAACCACTGCGGAATCACGCGGAACAGGCAGCGCAATTGCAAGAGTTCCACGTATCAAAGGCGGCAGTGGAAGAGCAGCTTTTGCTCCAAGCACAGTTAAAGGAAGGCAGCCTCATCCGCCAAGAGCTGAAAAGAAAATACTAAAAAGTATCCCGAAGAAAGAGGCTAAACTCGCGTTATTTTCGGCGATTGCAGCTACATCGCAGAAGGAAACCGTGGCTTCACGTGGTCACAAGATCGAAAATGTTGTTCAGATACCCTTGATAGTTGAAGACGCTATTGAAGGTTTAATGAAGGCTAAAGAAGTCGAGGAAACCCTCACAAGCCTAGGCATCTTGCAAGATATTACCCGGGTGCGGGACAGCCGGAAAATCCGCGCTGGCAAAGGCAAGCACAGAGGACGAAAAATGAAGCAAGCCGTTGGGCCCCTCATTGTAGTGGCTGAAAATAAAGGCTTGGTGAACGCTGCAAGTAACGTTCCAGGCGTTGAAGTTACCACGGTTGCTAATCTTAACACGGAAATGTTGGCTCCGGGAACTCATCCGGGACGGTTAACGCTTTGGACTAACGGCGCTATCGAAAGATTGGGTAAGCTTTATGGTGAAGGAGGAACTGCATAGTGGACAGCAACGAAGTTATATCTTTCCCGTTAATGACTGAATCTGCAAGCGTAATGGTTGAACGGGATAACAAACTCATATTCGTAGTTAACTTGAAAGCGGGAAAAAGCGACGTAAGAAAAGCGGTTGAGGAACTTTACGAAGTTAAAGTCAGCAAAGTGAACATGCTGATTACTCCTCAAGGCGTAAAAAAAGCTTTTGTGAAGCTGACACCTGAATACAAGGCTTCAGACGTCGCCATTAAACTTGGAATACTCTAAACTAATTGAAGGCATGACTTATGGGAAAACGTATTCGTGTTCAAAGACGCGGTCGTGGCGGAATCAACTGGCGAGCTTCAACTCATAAGAGAGTTGCTCCTGCAAAGTATCCTACCATAGCCCCGAAAGAATCATTTGAAGCTTCATTAACTGGCAAAGTCGAAGCTCTTCTGCATAACCCTGGCAGCGGAGCGCCGATCTCACTTGTTAAATTCGAAAACGGCTTATCCTGCTACACCGTTGTCCCAGAAGGCCTTTTCATCGGACAGCAAATCCACTACGGCGGAAAAGCTCCGGCTGAAATAGGCAACATTCTTCCTTTGGGAAAAGTGCCTGAAGGAACAATTGTTTGCGATTTGGAGCTTCGTCCAGGCGACGGCGGCAAAATGGCCAAGTCCTCCGGTGCCTACGCTACCGTCGTAGGTCATACTCCGCAGGGCACGATGATTCGTTTGCCTTCTGGCAGAACAAGGTACGTTAACGACTTCTGTTTGACAACTGTAGGCGTGGTTTCAGCCGCTGGGCGAATCGAGAAGCCTTTCCTTAAAGCAGGATCGATGTTCCATAGAATGAAAGCTAAAGGCCACAAGTATCCACGAGTCAGCGGACGCAAAATGGTTCCAGCATGCCACCCCTTCGGCAGCAGCAAACGCAGCTCCCGCAGATGCACAACAACCTCGCATGGGGCTCCACCAGGACAAAAAGTAGGGTTGATCGCGGCAAGGGGACCAGGACAGAAAAAGAAGCGCGCAATCCGCTAAGAAGTGGCAGAAGGTTTATAGCGTTTAATATAAGTTTAAGGTGAAGATGAAAAATGCCTAAAGAATTCAGTTACCGCGGACACAGCTTAAACAGTTTGACAGGAATGTCTATGGACGAATTCATCAACCTGCTTCCCTCACGCCAAAGAAGAAGTCTGCAGCGCGGGTTAACTCCTGAACAACGCATACTGCTCGAGAAGCTAAGAGAAGCTAAAGAAGCCCAGAAACAAGGCAAAGAAGTCAACCTAAAAACCCACGTTCGCGACCTCATTATCCTGCCCGAAATGGTCGGCATCAAAATCCAGATCCACAACGGCAAAGAATTCGTCAGCGTCGAAATGAAACCTGAAATGATCGGGCACTATCTAGGCGAATTCGCAGTAACTAACAAACCAGTCAGGCATGGAACCCCAGGCATCGGCGCATCACGATCATCAATGTACGTGCCGCTAAAATAAAGCCCCGTTTCGGCTTTTCCACTTCTTTATTGCTTTTATTCACTTTAGCTTTGCCGCCGTTTTTTGTGGTGACTGGTTCTAGGTTGTGGGGGTAGGAGAAGTCTTTTGCGTGCGTTTTTTTGTGGCTGGCTTTTTGTTGCTGATTTTTAAATTTTAAAAGAACAACAACACCTGGAATTCAAATGTTGTTCTTCTAAAGAACCCGGATTTAATGCAGCCATCTAAAAAATTATTTTTAAAAGAAGAAGAAGCTCCGTGAAATCGTTTTTCTTCTTCTTCTTTGTCCTGTTTCTTTTTGCGGCTGGTTTTTGGCACAAATAGTAGACCCTTCTTTAGGAGAGGTTGTTTAGAGTCAGGGCTGGTTTCTAATTGATTTTCTGGGTTAGAGCTTGATTTATGCTTAGATTTTTAAGCTTCACAGGCGGGTTGGATTTAGGAAGGATTAAAAGGGCAATCTCCCCATTATATAATGAGGCTTTTTAGAGTTGTCATTTTCCCGAGCATGCCTATCCCGTTTCTGCAGTTTAGACCTCGGTAACCCCAAAAGAGACGTTCTGCTTGTTTTCCCCGGAAAATTCAAAGCCCCCGACCCCCAGGTTCCGTTGGCCCTCCTCCACATCGCCGCATCCCTCCAGCAAGAAGGCTACGCCGTCAGAATTCTTGACATGCGCCTCCAAGACTACCGGCAAATCAAAATCGGCGACCCCCTCTTCATCGGCATAACCTGCATGAGCGGCTTACAAATCAAGTACGCCTTGGAATTCGCCTGTTCCGCCAAGACGCAGAACCCGTCGTGCCCGCTGGTCTGGGGCGGCGTACATCCAACCCTGCTGCCTCAGCAAACCGCAAGCAACCCCCTCGTCGACGTGGTTGTCCGCGGAGAAGGAGAACTGATAATCAAGGACTTGGCAAACGCCCTTGCTTCTGGTCAGCCGCTTAACAACGTTGCAGGCGTAACCTACCGGGTCGGCGCCGAAGTCAAAAGCAACCCCGACGGCGAAGTAATCGACTTAGACCAAATCCCCATCGAGTTGCCCTACAATCTCCTAGAAATGGAACGGTACCCCTCGGTGAAATCAGGCAGATTCCACATCCAAACAAGCAGAGGCTGCCCCCACCGATGCGGCTTCTGCTACAACACCCAATTCAACAAGAAAAGGTGGCGTGGAAAAAGCGCGAAACGGGTTCTTGACGAAATAGACTACATCCTGAAGCGGTTTCCCAACGTCAAAATAATCGATCCCATTGACGACAACGTTTTTGTGGATCAACAGCGGGTCAGAGAAATCTGCCAAGGCATTTTGGATCGGAAACTCGACGTTCGGTGGCGGGCTAACTGCCGATTCGATTACCTGTCCACTTACGACAGGGAATTCCTCGGGCTTCTGGAGCGGGCTGGCTGCGTCGAGCTTGATTTCGGAGGCGAATCGGGTTCATCACGTCTGCAGGAGCTCATATGCAAGGACGTGACGGCGGACCAAATGCTCCAGTCAGTTTCAAACCTCAAGGCATGGGCACCCACCATCGAACCCTACGTGTCATGGATGAGCGGCTTACCAGGCGAAACAGACCAAGACCTAAACCAAACCTTCGACCTCATGGACAAAATGACTGAAGTAAACCCCAAGACCCAGCACTACGGCATATTCGTCTACACACCCTTCCCAAGCCCCCTAACCCAAATTTTACCCCCAGGCTATACACCGCCTCAAACGCTAGAAGAGTGGGGAAGCATCCACGTTTTCCATTTCGACCCCCCATGGCACAGCAAAAAACAAGTAGCAAAACTACACACGATCTCAGCTGTCAGCCGACTTGCCTTCTATCCTCAAGAGCGAATAAAAGAACGCGACTTCGCATTCAAAACAGCTTACACAATAATGAACAAAATCGAGAAATACCGATGGAAACACAGGTCATTTTCGTTCCCAATTGAATTGAAAATTGCCGACGCAGTTGCCAGAAGATCCAAAGGGTTCCTGTAAAAGCGGGTTACAACCAACAAACCAGCCAAAAATGGCAGAAGCTCGCCGCAAAACTATTTGGGGAACAACCTGCTCAAAGATTGGCACGAAGGAAAAAAGATGTCCAAAGGGTATGGAACGATTGTTGGTAGAGTAGGCGTCATTTTACTGCTCACTGGAATAGTTATCACACAGGTTGGTTACTTAAGGTCTTCAAGACGCACAAACCGCTTAGATAGTGGCTTAGTAACTTATCTTGGCGTAGGATTAACGGTTGTTGGAATTATTTTATTTCTCATTTTTGTTATTGATTTTGTTTCAAACCAGAGAAAACACCCATAACCGTGCTTAGCGGGATTAGCTATGCCAAAAGAATGAACCTAAAACTCCAAATGGCAACATCAACGGAAAAAATGAACCCAGACATTAACGAAAAAAATAGTGAAAGGCGACTAAAAGAGGCTGTTATTGGCTGTAGTCTCTTCCTTGGGGCTTAGCGCTTGGTTGTTTTCCAGCTTCAGGAATCTGCGGGAGCGGAACAGGCGGGGGAATATTTAGTATTCTTGATATGAGTACGGCTTCGATGAAGACGACGTTTGATACTGATTGGATTATTATTTGTGGCGGGGGCTTTTTTTGTTCGTAGTCTTTGAGGGTTTTTTCAACTTCGTTTTTCTCGCCGGTCACGTAGGCGTTTCCTTTTATGCTCATTTGTGCGATGGAGGGGTTAAACGCGATTGACAGAACAAACGGTACTTCTAAGGATTCGTCCTGTTTCTTTTCCATGCCGACCACGTTGATGTTCGTGTTTATCTGGATTGGGGGGATGGGTTTTCGTATGTCCCAGAAGCGTTCTGCAGTGATGCTGGTTATCACAACGTTAACTCTAAGCATATCAGGTCACCAGAACTAATCGTGACGGGAGATTTAAAACTGCTTATTTCTGCTTGTAACGAGTAAAACCGCAGTGTCCGCATGTGTACCTGTCATGGTGGTCTGCCATGAAGAATCCTGCTCCACACCGCTCGCAGGTTGGACGTGCACGGCTGACCTTGCTTTCTTCAACCTTGTACATTGCATGGACACCCTTTTCTTCCCGATGCTTCTTTTCATGTTTTGCTTTCTCAGCCTTTTGCGGTTTTGGCGCTCCTTCAGCAGCTGCAGCTGGTTTTGCCTCTTCTTTCTTCGGTGCTGCTGCGGGTTTCTCTTCTTTCTTTGGCGGGGGTGCTGGTTTCTTTGACATTATGCTGTCGCCTCTTCTTTGGGCTTTTCAGGTGGGCTATTGCGTTTCCTGATGTATTCAGGCTCGACGAGTTTAGCCTGCGCGACTGTTTGGTACACGTTAGCATCTCCCTGCGTTATGCTTGTTCCCGTTTTTGTATGCATTCTTTTGATAAAAACCACGTCGTCGCCGATTTTCATTTCGACGGCTAAGGCTTTTTTCACTTCTAGCCTCGGCGGAGTTTTTTCTTTTGGACCTTGGATAATCGTGAAGACTACTTCTTTCCGTTTCAGAAGCGGATTGTTATTGGTTGATTCTATTTTGAGTTGCATTATATTCACTTAAGGCGTAAGTTCATACAGTTTTCTTCCTATTTAGCTTTTCGAAGATTTTCATGGCTTTCAGGAATTCCTTGGCCTGAGCCTTTTTTTCTGAAGAAACTTTAACGACAACGATGCCCGAATAGGGTTGCCCATAGACCACAAAAGAGTTTTCTGGAGCGTACAAAACGGCTATGAGTGTAAGTAAATCTTCTTCGCCGTTGACGACAATGTGTGTATGCTCTTTTTTTTCTAAGGCTTCCTTGATCGCGGAAATTGCTTCTTGAGTTATTGTTCCCTGTGGGTTCTTCACATGGATTGTTCTTTCCGCTGAAGCTTTCTGGGGCATGGTTTGGCTTCTGAGAAATTTATTGTCGATAATTGTTAGTTGGGGATGAATGTTGTGCTCGTGAAGGTTGCGGCTAACTACGTCTCCCACCGAAATTGTTCTCGGCGGCTTCTCTTTATCCACCAACTCCTTCATTTTGCCCATGGTTTCGTTAAATGAGCCTTGGATCAGGATCCCGAATGGTTCTTTGAATTTCTCTCGAAGCTCCGGTGTTACACTGTAGACTACAGTCAAGGTTTCACCTATCGAAACAAACAGTTTAGGGTTGTATGAAGTTACCGTTCTATGCTTAAAAGCAGCTTAGCGCACTTTTAGGGCGTATCTGCCTTTTTCTTTTATGTTCATGGCTTTTGCGATAACCGAGTTTTCAGGGTCAAACATGACGACTAAGCCGGCGTAGTCCTCGCTAAAACTAGTTGACCTGCATCTGACGCACACGTTCTCTTTGGTTATGAAATGACAGTTAGCACATGCTTTTTCGCTCATTACAGTTCGCTCCTGTTTACTCCGCTTTCTCTTTGGTTTCCGCCGGTTTCTTTGCAGGCGCCTCAGCTGCCTCTTTTAACCAGTCAAGTTTACCTAAAAACGGTTGCCGGGCGGTTACACCGATTTTTCCTGAACTTCCTGCTCTGCCAAGCGAAACCGCGGTTATCCTGACACGTACTTGGTCGCCTGTGGACAGTTTTCTTTTGGTTTCTTTTCCCTGCAGGACTCCTTGTTTTTCGTCGTAAGAGATGTAATCGTCCATGAGCTGTGAAACATGCAGGAGCGCATCTACTGGTCCGATGCGTACGAAGGCGCCGAAATCAGCGATTTCAACGACGTCTCCTTCTACGACTTCTTGAATTACCGGGTAGAACGTTAAAAGCGAAAAAGATACTTTGTGATATGTTGCTCCGTCGCCTGGAATTATTTTGCCGATGGGGCTTACCTCTATAGTTGTGACTGCTATGACGTATCCTAATTCCTCGTCTACGACTCCCTCGTACTTCTGCTTGACTTGTTCCCGACCGACTTTTTCTAGGGGGTTGCCGAAGGTTTCTGGGGGAATACGGATAGTATCCTGTAATGTTATGAGCTTAAACATAGTTTATATCAACCCGTCAATCTCTAGACGCGATTTTTGTCTCAAATAAATCACTGGCACGCTTATATCTCTTAGCTTCCTCCTTAGCTCCTTATCGTTGGTGAACACGGGCGAACTCCATGCTTTTGCTACCTTAACTATGGCGTCGTCAGTTGACAGCTTCTCCTGTTCTTCAACCGCAACATATTTGCATTTTTCAGCCAGCTTCAACGCGTAAGCTGCTTCCCTGCGAATTTTGGGGGATCCATTGGCAGAGAGCAATTCGAGTTCGCGTTTAACGGGCGAGAGCAAAATGAAGTCAACATTGCGGTTTAACAACTGCTTGACTTCAGAGAAAATATCAAGTTTGAATTCAAAGGGCACAAACAACGCGTTTGAATCCAAGATGACTTTTACCGGTTGGTTTCTGCTACTTGTTGAAACTGGCACTTGCAACGGCTCCACAACCCAAAAAAATTGTTTTTTGCAAGCTTAAACATTTCGTTTATCCCTATTGTTTCAGTTGGTATCTCAGCTTGCCCTTCAGATTAACTATCAGTTTAAATACCTTGAGTAAATGAATTGAGCATCGGCTGGGTGAATGAATGCTCCGAGAGAAATCTTGTGGCGCAGTTATATTCATAAAAAAGGATGAAGCTACAAAATATCTTCTGCTTAATTACGCAGCGGGCCACTGGGATTTTGTTAAGGGAAACGTTGAACCCAATGAAAGCGAAAAAGAAACCGTTACCCGCGAACTGAAAGAGGAAACAGGCATAACTGAAGCCCAATTTTTAGATGGTTTCAGGGAGGCAATCGCGTATTTTTACAGGAGACAGGGCTTAACCGTCCATAAAGAAGTTGTATTCTTCGTGATGGAGTCATTCACCGATAAGGTTGAGTTGTCATTTGAGCATGTGGGCTACACTTGGCTCGATTACCAGCATGCAATGGAAAAACTGACTTTTAAAAATGCCAAAGACGTTATGCAGAAAGCACACGATTTCCTCAAGAAAAACGGCATAATAAAATTAACGGATTAAACTCTACTCTACTTTACGATTAATCCGTATCCGATAAGTCTCCAGCGGGCAGTGATTTTTCTGCTGATTGCAACTCTGGACTCTGGCAATGCGCAAATCGGTCTGGTCAACTTTACTTTAATCACGTTTTGCTTTATTGAAACGATTTTTCCAACGTTTACAGCTGCACCAATGTGAAGCAGCAACGCTTCATCAGGATTAAATTTTTCAACCTTCAAAAGCTCTTTTGTTCCAACTGCACGCTCCAAAACGTGTGTTTCCAAAGTAAGTTCCGTCAATGTCGGCGGAAGCAATCCTGCTTTTCCAGCAATGCTGCCTGTTAAGCCGTCTGCCTTTGAATACGATGGATCCAGACATGTTCCCACTCCAATTAGGCCCCCGCATGTGGCTTCTTTCACGTTTCGTTCGCCAGCGTTCAAACTGACTATTTCGCTGATTAACGGGTCGTAAACGGTTTTGCCTTCTCTTTCAACGCTGATGCCTGGGCGAATTTCTATTTCTTCTCCAACAACAAATTTTCCCTGAGCTATTGTTCCGCCGACGATGCCTCCTTCCAACTCGTCGATGGTGGTTCCCGGCTTGTTAACGTCGAAGGAGCGAATAATATACATGAGCGGCGGTTTAGTTTCGTCGCGTTGGGGCGTGGGAATAACTGTTTCGATCGCGTTGAGGAGTACGTCGATGTTTATTCCGCGTTGGGCTGATATTGGAATGATCGGCGCTTTCTCCGCTACTGTGCCTTTAACGAAGTTTTTGATTTCTTTATAGCTTTCCAGCGCTCTTTTCTCATCTACAATATCAATCTTGTTCTGAACGATAATTAGGTTCTTTATGCCGCTAACTTCAGCGGCTGCAAGGTGCTCTCGCGTCTGCGGTTGAGGACACGGTTCATCAGCTGCAATAACCAAAATTGCGCCATCCATTATGGCTGCGCCTGAAAGCATAGTGGCCATCAGCGCTTCATGGCCTGGCGCGTCAACAAAACTTATCGCCCGAACGAATTCCGCTTTAGAATTGCAGAATTCACAAAACGGTTTAATTGTGTAGTTTTTTGGGGGTTCACATTTCGGGCATTTGTAAATAGGCATGTCGGCGTAGCCGAGTTTTATGGTGATGCCTCTTTTTAGTTCTTCACTGTGCCTTGACGCCCAAACGCCAGTTAACGCTTGCACCAACGTGGTTTTCCCATGGTCTACATGACCTATAGTGCCAATGTTGACTTCTGGCTGCTTAGGCAAGGCTTTACTCGCGTCACTCATCTTGTTCTCTTCTTTAAATAAATTTAATGAATTATGAAAGAACTATGGATGTTTATAAGGTTTAAGATGTGCATCGTTAAACTTATGCTGGTTTTGCAACAGGTTGAGCTTTAGCTTCAGGCGTAGTTTTCGCAGCTGGCTTTTCCACAATTTTCATGTTAATCTGGACAATTTCATCTGTTATTGTGCTTCCCCGAACTGTTTTGCGCCTTCTTTCTCCGCTTTTCTTGGGGTTAAAACCTGCTCCACCGCTAAGCACCACAGCTCGGCGGACACCGCCATGAACGTTTCCCCTCATTGGGACGCCGTCTTTGTCTGAGCCGCCTCTTATCTGCACTTTATGCGCTGGCAAATCTACTGCGGTGCCGTCTATTATTTCCCCAATTCTTCGGCCTATGAACGGCGCTGCGCGTGCTTCTTCCAGCTCAACAACTTTTGAAGTTCCCGATTCGGGATCTGATACTATTACCTTGAATTTTGCCATTTTGCTGATTAACTCTCCAGCGGAGAATGAAATTGGCTGGTCTCTCTATTAAGGATTTATGAAGTTTATTCGTTCAATGCGGTCTATTTAAGGGATTTAGATTATTTATGCAAAAGCTTTAATGCATACTTGAAGCCGTTCTTTGGCTATGTGGCGGTTAGGGTTCTTCTTCCATGATATGGCTTTCGGATTACTAACCGTATTCATACCGCTCTACGTAATTGTTTTTAAAAATACCAGCCTCTTAGGCGGACCGCTGCTTGCCCTGGGAGTAATGATGTCAATCGCAATATTCTGCTCTATTCCCGCCTCATTTCTCTGGGGATACCTCTGCGACGCCACCCGCCACTACAAAGTGTTTATTCTCCTTTCTTTCGCTTCAATAGCTGCAATTCTTTTCCTCATGACGCTTCCGTTCGCCCAGAACTTAATCGTTTTTGTTGCCCTGTACGTGGTCATGCAGATGCTTCATGTGGCGCATGAATCACCCAAAAACGTGCTTGTCACAGAGCATTACAGCCGCAGCGACTGGGAAAGAGCCTTCGGGTTCTACGAGGGACTCACCGAAATCGGCACGATTATTGGTTACGCTATCGGCCTTTTCGTGTTTGCATCAACCGTTACTCTTTCCTTTGCTTCAGTAACAGTAACTTACACTTTTTACCTCTGCAGCGCTTTAAGCGTGGTTGCCTTCGCGCTGGCTTTAGCTTTGATTGCTGACCCATTGCTGATTTTTGAGCGACGATTGGTAAGCATAGAGAAAAAGCTAGAGTACACTCACCGCGGCGTTGAAGGCTCATCTAGGCTCATGGATGGGCTGCCCTGGGATGGTTCTCTTAAACAAGAAAGCTTCACAGGCTTCGCATTAGCCATAGTTCTGTTTGCTTTGGCAACAAGCCTCTTCTTCACACCTCTGCCCATCTTTCTAAACGAAGGCTTACATTTGCCGATGAGCATCGTTTACATCGCATACATCTTGAACTCAGCAGGAGCAACAGCGGGCTACTTCCTGATCCGCGGAAGGGCACAATCGATGAATATTGGCAAGCAAATGCCCCGCTTTGTGCTACTGCGTAGCTTACTGATTTTTGTGCTTGTTGCGGTAATTTTGTTTGCTTTTTCGCCAGCAGTGATGACCGGCGTCTTGCTTATCTTCCTCGGATTTGCCTACGCCATGTACTATATCATGATGCTTTCTCTTTCTATGGAGGTTATACCTGCAGGAAAAACCGGCTTCTTCGATGGGCTCGTTGGTTTAGGCGGCGCAATAGGCGCTTTCCTTGGGCCATATCTCGCCTTCAAGCTAGATTACGTTCCAATGTTCATCATCACCGCAATCGTCTTCTTAGTCGCCTTCCTAACCTTGAAACTGTTCCGGTAGACAAAGTTTTAAGCCATATTTGTGGCGATTTTTTGGAACAAATAATAGGTCGGTCTATAGGGTAAGCAGATTTGAGCAAAGTTTGTCTTAAGTTGCTTTTTTGGTTCAGGGCTTTAAACGCAGTTATATCAGGCTAGCTTACGGGCGAAAAGGAGAATAAACTGCTGGATTTGCCTAATTGCCGCATCTACAGGAGCCAAATAGGCAAGCGCATAAGCGTTAAGAAACTGAGGTTGTTTGGTTTATTCAAAAATTGCATAAATCATTTTTTATCACTGTCGATGCGGAGAAATTAAATAAGATAAAAGAAAAGGTTGGTGACCTCATCTCGGTTTATTCTGTGTGGACTCTGTAGAGGTCGATGTCTTCCCGCATGGCTGGCGTTAGCTCAAGAAAGTCGCGTACGCTGCGTTCGATGTCTTTGCTCTGGGTGACGTATCTGCCGACGATTAGGATGTCTGCGCCCTGTTCCAAGGCTTCTTTGGCTGTTTCTGGGACGATGCCGCCTGCAACTGCAATGAGGAGTTTTTTGTTTGGGAAAGCTTGGCGTATCATCTTTATGCGTTCGAGCCCGCAGGTTCTGCCGTTTTCCATGTCGATGCCTCTGTGCAGGATAACAATGTCTGGCAGGTCTTTAACTGATTTAAGCTTTGCGAGGACGTCTTCCACGTTTAGCATGTCGATGACCGAGTAGATTCCCATGCGTCTGGCTTCGCTGACTGTAGCGTCAAGAGTTTCCGCTGGACCTAAGCCTGCTGCAACAACTGCGTCCGCCGTGTCTTCGTATGCAATGTCTACTTCGACTTTGCCTACATCAAGCGTTTTGAGGTCAGCTATTATGAATTTTTCTTTGGCTATCTGCCGCAATTCGCTGATCACTTTGGTGCCATAGCGTTTGATCAATGGAGTTCCGGCTTCAATAATGATTCTGTCGCTTCCTGGCAGTTGTTCAAGAACCTTCTTCGCCGCTTCAAGTGAGGGTGCATCAAGCGCAATTTGTAGGTATGGTGGTCTCCATAGGCGTGGTACTTTGAAGCCCATGATCGGGTGTTTTGAGCGGTCTTTTTCGTAGATCATCTTTTCATACGTTGGGTAATTCTTCAGTGCCCGTTGAAGCGCCATTTTTGTTGCGCCGTAATTGTACTGATAAATCCTTCTGTAATCGACTGCTTGGGGATGGATAAAGACGCTGCAGATTATGACCCAATCGTCAAGATGCTCACGGGGGATGATTCCCTCTTCAGCTGAATCCGCGATGGCTTTGGCAACCGCCGCTTGAGCGGGACCAAAAATTTTTCCCGTGTCCGCCATGTTCTTAACGGTTACTTTGGGAACTATTAGCGTGTGGGGTTTCGGAGGCAAGTTTGGTCTTATGACTGCCAGAAGCGGCGTGTGGCCTGCTGACAAGCTTGTCATGCCGTTGGCGAATGCTTGACCTACCGGGCCATCCTTATCGCCGATCATAAGGTCAATATGTGCAACTTCGTTTCCTTCTCCGACTAGAGATTCGCCGATTAGGTAAGTTTTCCCCGATTTTTCTTCAGGGGCATCGGCAACATCTGTCGGTATGTGGTCAGTAATTTCTTTAAAATCGACATTGAACTCCTTCAACCAACTATAAAGTGTATCCCTGTGAATCTCCATTTCTTTTGCCGTTCCAACTATTGTCGGTTTTGACGGCTTATTTTTTGAGCCAACCTCTTTTTTTGCTGCTTCCGTCAACGTTTTAACAAGTTCTTCCCGCGTTTCTGGCTTCTTAACATCTGCTCCCGACATTTAATTACCTTCAGGGCTTTCCATTATATTATCTTGTATATAAGAATGTCGGATGCTCCGAAAAACATTTGAAGATGTCGGGATGAAATTTACCGGTCTCTCGCTATAATTTTTTTTTGGGGTTAGGGCTGTAGCATCAAGATATTAATGTAAGAGCTTTGGCGGTAAATCTATATACCTTGTAGTTTTATTGAATGCATCCTATGAGGCAATCGGATGTCTTGGACTGACTGGGCATGCTTGGGAATATTCCTACTTGGCTTTCTGCTATTCCTCGTCGGCGCCAACATTTATAACGCAATCATAGGCTACACTGGCGTTTACATGTTCATCGGCGCAATTTTCGCCTATCTTGCTATATACATTTACAAGGAAATAACTAAAAAACCCGCAAGCTAAAATCCGTAAATTTTGCTGTATTTTTCATTCAGGTATTTCAGGTACGGTTCAGAATTCAGGTTTCTGCCAGTTGCTTTCCCAATTAGTTCCTCTGGATCCATGAGGTCTCCTTGCATGTGAATGTTTTTCTTTAGCCAATCATTAACGTGTTTTAGTTTCCCCGATGCAAGTTGAATGCGCCAATCAGGCTGATCTCTTGTCACTGCTTCAGTTATTTGCCCACTGTAAATGTTCCCAAGCACGTAGCTTGGAAAATAACCAAATAAGCCGCTAGCCCAATGTGTGTCCTGCATCACTCCTTCCGAGTCATCCTCAACTTTCACGCCGAGATAATCAGCGTATTTCTGGTTCCACACCTCAGGGAGTTCGTTGACCGCGATTTTATCCGCGAAAAGGTCTCTTTCAATTTCAAAGCGGATAATCACATGCAAGTTGTATGTCACCTCGTCGGCTTCAATGCGGATTTTTGAACGCTCCACCTTGTTGACGGCTCTAACAAACCTGTCTAATTCAACGTTTGCGAGGCCCGGGGCTGCTTTTTTGAGTTTAGGCATAAAGCTTGTCCAGAACTCTTCTGAGCGGCCAATTACGTTTTCGTAAAACCGCGATTGTGACTCATGTATGCCATAGGAGCATGTGGAGCCTACTGGTTGATATTTCCATTTTGGGTTAAGGTTCTGCTCGTAGAGCGCGTGCCCACTCTCATGCATCACAGAGAAGATTGAGCTGGCAAAGTTGTTTGGGTAATAATGGGTCGTTATCCGTACGTCGTCGTAGTAGCCTGTGGTGAAGGGGTGTTCTGTCTCGTCAATTCTCCCATGTGCGGCAGACGAGGCAGTGTCGTAGCCTAATGTTTTTGTTAAAAATTGTGCAATTTTGCGTTGATTCTCAACTGGAACCGGTTGATAAAGTATTGAGGTATCTGGCTTGTTTGAGCCGGCTTGCACCTTGCTTATTAGCGGCTTTAAGCCCCGCTGAAGCTGATTAAATGTTTCCGCAATCTGGTCCGTAGTCATTTTAGGCTCAAAATTATCAATCAACGCCTCATATGGCGTTTTGGTTTCCTTAACCTTCATAAGGATTTCTGCAGCTTGCTTGTTTAACTCTAAAAGTTTCTGCAGATCCGCTTTGAAGAAGCCAAAATTCTTTTGGGCTTTGGCTTTTTTCCAAACGTTCACTGTTATTGCTTCTTGCTTGGCGAGTTCAGCGACGAGTTTTTCTGGTAAAGCAGTTTGTTCGCGGTAGTTTTTGTTGATTAAAAAAATATTGCGTTTCTCGGCTTGCCCCAGTCCTTTATACTCGGGGGCTGCTTGTATTGTGGCTAAAAGTTTTCCTATTTGTGGGTCAGTGCTCATCTGGTGATGAATACGACTAAATAAGGACAATTGCAGGCTTCTTTGGTCTACTGCACCAGGCGGCATCATGGTTTCCATGTCCCAGTGAATTATGCCCTCAGCGGTTCCGAACACTGTGGCATCTTTAGTTTTTGATATTAGTTCGTTATAAGACCGAATGATGGTCACTTTGGTCACTCCTACATTTTATACTGAACGCAGTTTATTTTACTCTCCGCAATAGTCAAATTGACGCTAATCTGATTGAAAAAGCTTTTATTTAACAACAAACGCCAATTTATTGAGGGAAAAGTCAAATGAGTAGTAGTAATGCAGAATCTAGTAAGACAATGGCTGGCGTCGGCTCAATATTGCTTATACTCAGCATAGTTCCTTTCTTAGGTATCGTCGGTATAATCTTGTTCCTTTTGGGTATCAAGGGACTTGCAAGTTACTATCAAAGTAACGAAATCTATCAGGATTCAGTCACGGGCGTCATATACTACATAATCGCTGTAGTTGCGGCGGCAGTAGCCGTTATTTCATTGGCAACTGGCTTATCTATAATCGGCGTAGTATTTTTCTTTCTAGGCCTAATCGTTGCATTTATATTCTATGTACTTGCAGCCGGTCGCTTAAGAAAAACTTTCGAATTACTTGCACAAAAATCGGGAGACCACTCGTTTTCAACCGCTGGCACCTTACTTTGGTGGGGCGCCATATTGACGATTGTTTTTGTTGGCTTAATACTGATATTCATCGCTTGGATATTTGCCACAATAGGCTTCTTCTCCATGAAACTTCAACCACAGCAACAATATAGTTCACCAACATCTGGTTATGCTCCACCTCCTGCACAACCAGGCGCACAGCCAACCCAAGCACCAGCAGCCCAGCCAACCCAAACAACACGATACTGCCCAAACTGCGGCGCACCTGTAAAGCCAAACACCGCTTTTTGCCCCAACTGCGGAAAACCATTGCCACAATAAAAACCCTTTTTTTATTTTTGCTATTTAATCAATCACACAAAATTTGCCGTTCCAACTGCACTATACCTCTTTTTAGACCTATTTTCAATTGTTAAAAATGTACCTCCCGACCCCGAATGGAATCGGCATTACAAGTTTGAATCGCTCTAAGTTCGCTACGTTTGCTGCAGAATGTCTTCTTTGACCGATTTCTTTGAGGAAGAATGATTGGTGCTCCGGCCGGGATTTGGACCCGGGTCGCCGACTCGAAAGGCCAGTATACTTGACCGGACTATACTACCGGAGCCCTTTGCCTAAAAGCACCAAGCAGAATGCTTTTTCCTTCGAATAAACCTTACCCTTCAAGAAGGGGGCTTTCAGCTAGCTTGGCGCTTTATTGGTTTCGTTTTTTGGCTTGAACAAAAATCCAGTTATTTGATCAACAAGTTTTCCCTGGTTCTTGGCTATTTTCTCAAGTTCCTCTATCCTCTTTTCCAGATCATTTGAGATGATTTTGCCTTCAATTCTGTTAGCGCTGCGGAACATCAGCAGCATTCTGAAAACATCTGCAATTGCTTTTTCTTGTTCGTCAACTGACGCAGGCTTTATTCCAGCAATAACTGATAGCTGATCCACATAATGCTCCTTAATTTTTAACTCCGCGTTAACAGATGGATCGGTCGGGAATGCTATGCTCAAAGGCGTCTTCTTAGCTAATTCAGCCGCTGTGGGAAAACGGATTACAAGGTCTCCTCTGATCCAGGAAGAAACAAATTCAGTGACATATTTTCGGATGTCTTTTTGGCTAAAAAGTAAAGTTGGCTCCGCTTTAAGTTCAGGTTTCTTTTTGATTCTCACGCTTATAACTTTCTTGTCTTCAGAATTTTTCTCCATTTCTCTTCCCAGCCTTCGTTCTCTGCTTTTCTTGTTAAGCAAGGACTAGTATTTAAGAAAAATCATCAGATTGCATTTAGCAGCCGCTGTTTTACCCCTCATTCCATTCATTCGAGCAGCCTCCCCCTACTATTTACAACCATTTTCCTACAGCAAATAGCGCGTCGCCCCAGCTCAATATTTGCAAGTGCTAAAATGAGATTTTTGCTGCGGATGGGATTTTTCCCAAGATTTTTGCTGTTGCTTTTTCTACTTTTTCGCGGTCATCTGCATCTGTGTACACTCGCAGTATGTTCATGAAGCCTTTGAGTGTTTCGAAAATCTTTGAAATCTCGCTTAATCGCTGCGGGGTTTTTTCTCCCGTTTGGCTTCTGCTGAAAACAGGAATCTCCATAGACTCCATTAGTACGGCATGGTGGTAGGGTACGGAGGGCACGGTGGGCACGTCAATTATCACTGATTCAATGTTGACGCCTGCTTCTTTGGCGATTTCGCTTTGCATCTGGCGTCGGTATGACTCGCGACCGAAAATGTTCGATATCATAGTGTCCTTCTCGTAGAAGGTCCGTTCATAAGCGCACTTTAGCATTCTGCGCCTTTCTAAGTTGCCGATTATTTCTTTCGAAGCTTCACATTTTTTGAGCGACGCCCAAACTGTGTAGTCGTCAAGCGCCATGTATTCTTCAGGTGTTTTAAACGCAGTCAATCCTAACTCGCTGTTTGCTTTTTCCATGGCGGTTGCCAACATAATCTGCGCTGCCCTGCCGACGCGATGAAAATAAATGCTCTTAAAAGATTCGATCCTTGCAATCATGAACACTTCTAACGCTGACAGTGCACCTAGTTCTACGGCTAGATTTTCGCCTAAAACGTCAAGCGCATGTATGATGCGGAAAACATCGATGAATCCATATTCGGCGCCTGTGTGGTAGGTATCTCTGACTATGAAGTCCTGTTTGTCAACGTCGACGGCGCTGCTTATTATCTGGTCAAGGAAGGCTTTGCCATGTTTTTGCAGTTTCCCAACGGCGAGTCCACCCACTTCCTTGGGGTTGTAGCCCATTTTAGCCAGTTTTTCGCCCACTTCACTTTTTTCAATTATCCATGAGGTGATGTCTTCATGCGTTTTTTCCAAGTCTTTTATCAATAAATGCTCAAAAACATGGGAGAAAGGTCCATGCCCGCAATCATGAAGCAGCGCTGAAATCCGGCACATTTGGACTTCTTCATCGCTTACTAACTGTGAAATGTTTGGGTTTTCTAAAACTTCGCCTGCCAGGTACATGACGCCGACGCAGTGTTCGAAGCGGGTGTGGTTAGCGCCTGGGTAAACGTATTCTGAACCCGCCAGCTGCCTCAGCCGCCTGAGCCGCTGCATCGGATAAGAGTCAATAATGTTTTTTTCTGTTTCACTTATGTACACGTACCCGTGAACGGGATCCTTTATTTCTCCCCAGTAAACCTTAGGCACAAGCAAGCCTCACAGTTTGTAAGTTATATTTATGATGTATCTATTTAATCGTTAAATCTTTCCGTAGTTTTTTGCCATTAAAATCAGCATAGCATAGAATAAACATAGAAAATAAGACTCAAGGGTCTGGTAAGTTGTATCCTTTTGCTACCAATAAATCCTTATAATAATCGCCATGGTCTAACGTTGAGCTATCGGTTTGAAGGATGACTTATTTGGCTAAATGTCCAAACTTGGCAAAGAAGTTTCTAAGCCCGGCAAATCACTTAAAAACTTTTTTTTCCACATTGAAGTTTACACATGTAAAAATTGTAATTGCTGTTTCAAAGATGTAAGATAGAGCCTTTCTATAGCTTAAAAAATGCCAGATATCCCTGCGCTATGTTTTCTTCAAATGATAAATTGTGGATTTGAGTAAATCCTCTAATTTCAAGCCACAGCAACTTAGCGGTGGAAAGCAAGTCAAGGTTTGTAAATGAGCAAGTATTTTCGTTCCTTATCCTCTGTTATAGTCAACTGTCTTTTTTTTGCGTACGCTTCTATCTCTTCCTTTGTAATCACATGTAATTTGAATCTGGTAATGACTATTATCGTCTCTTCGTACAATGTTCACGTAATCAGGGTTTACTAAGTTACCAGCCACTAATTCTTTAACATAGCCATAGCTTCAAGCCGATTCAAGTGTACGTCCCCAAAACTTCCATAGCGGTGTCTCGCTATATAATAGTTTTTATAAAAAAGACAACATCGGAGCAAATAGGGCAAAAAGGTGATTAAGCGGATTTAACCGTGCGCCAACAGTGATAGGTGGCAAAAAAAGCAGGGGTGCGCCTTTTTCACACGTTAGCAGTCAGACCCGTTCAACAAATGAGACCTGATTGTTATCCTTTCTTGTTAGCCCTCTTACGGCGTTAGAGAATATAAGGGAATGTTGTCTCAAAATGAAGCTACAAAAGGCGATTTAATAGGAACTTCTATTTATCTATCTCCCCACAATGTCTAACGCTAAAAAAGCCAAGTTGAAAAATATGGTCAAAAAAGGCGTTTTCATATGCATCGAAGGCTTAGACGGAAGCGGAAAAACCACACAGGCACAACTCCTAACCGAAAAGCTCTCTAAAGAATACGCCGCCATTTACACTGCAGAACCCAGCCGAGGCAAAATAGGCACTTTCATACGGGAATGCTGTCTTTATGAAGGGAAACGTCTTCCCACAGAGGCTGAAGCGCTCCTGTTTGCGGCTGACCGCATTGAGCACGTGCAAAATGAGGTCGCTCCCGCTTTAGCCGAAGGGAAGATAGTGCTTTGCGACCGCTATATTTACTCGTCTTTAGCCTACCAAGGCAGCGCAGGTCTCAGCTTGGCATGGATCAAAACTATTAATGCTCGTGCACTGCAACCAGACTTCAGCATCTTCATCGATGTATCTCCGGAACGGGTGCTGGAGCGTTTGCAGAGAAAGAAGTCTGTTATGGAAACTTTGGAAATACAGCAAAAAGTTCGCGACGTCTACCTTAAATTTGTAGATGAAGGCGAACTTGTTCGGGTAGACGGGGATAAACCAGTAGCAGCGGTCGCGGATGCATTGTTCTTGGAAGTTTTGGGTTTACTTAAAATGTGTGAATTGCAACTAAAAAAATGAGGAAGTTTGGTTTAGTCTTCTCTCCATTTGAAGAGTCTGACTGCCAAAACGAAGAACACAGCTGTTATCACGGCAGTAACTGCTAGGTCGATTATTGCTCCGCTGTAGTTTGCGTAGACCATGACGTTGTTTAAGCCCTGAATTATGTAGAATAACGGTAGCACGTGAGCGATGCTCTGCAAGTACTGCGGCATGATGCTGATCGGGAAGAATGTGCCAGAGAGAAACATCATTGGAAACGTAACCACGTTACCTATCACGCCTGCTGTTTCAGGGTTCTTTGTTATGGTTCCAACCAGCATGCCTAACGAACAGAACATCATTGGACCCAGAATTAGGAAGGGTATAAGCCAGACAGTTAACGTTATGTGCGCGCCAAACAGCAAGATTCCTACGGCAACCATGAGTAAGAAGCTGAAGACCCCCAGGGAAATGTACCACATTATTTTAGAGGTCAGCCACTCATTTTTTGTAAGCGGTGTTAGTGATAGTTGCTTAAAGATTTTTGTCTTCTTGTACTCTGAGGAAATGTTAACCATCGAGAACATTGGGCTTACAAGTATGGCGAAACCGATCAAGCCTGGAACTAGAAAGTCAATGTATTTGGTTTGCTGAGTGTTCACCGTAGTCTGGGTTACGCTGATGATGGGTGTAGCGTTTTGCTTGTAATAGTTCAGATTGAAATAGTTTATAACTCCATTAACTGCTCCGTTAACGATACTGCTGGTGCTTGATGTTGGATTACCATAGACAATCACATTTACCGGATTACCAGCTAAATAGTCAGCCGAGAAGTTTTCAGGAATAATAATGCCGTCAGATGCTGACTGAGACGCTAGGTACTTTGAAAAATTCTCCGAATCAGGTACCATCGTGATTTTAATTACGCCAGTATTGTTAAGCGAGGTTAAAAACTGTTGGGCTATATCCATTTGGGGTGACGCAAAAGGTCCGACGTCTCGGTTCTGAACATAAACGTTGACAGCGCTGGTGCCGCTTCCCGAGAAAATTGCGCCGAAAATTAAGATCAGAATTACTGGGAATATTAATCCGAAGAATAATCCAAACCTGTTTCTTAAATAACCGCGGCTGAATACTTTGAAATCTGATAGGATTCTTTTTCCGCTACCCATCTTTAACGCCTCTGTTGATTATCCGTTTTATTTTTGTTTTCATCGTCCCCGATGATCTCGCCATGCTCATCTACTTTTCCACTGACAAGTTTGACAAAAACGTCGTCTAAGCTGTCCCGACGCGTCTGAATGTCTCCATAGTCCATTTTCGATTGATCAGCCGCTGTCAAAGCTGCCAAAGCATCGATTTTCTGTTTAAGCGTTATGCTAATCACGTTTCTTTGTTTATCGTACGCAACCTGCAGTTTAGTGTTTGCTTTGATGTATTGTGCTAATAGTTCGGATCCGTGAATTTCAAGTCTTTCACCTGAACCGTGCTGCGCAATGATTTCATCTGAAGTTCCTATAGCAACAATGTGCCCGTGGTCCATGATGGCTACTCTGTCCGCTAACTGTTGGGCTTCATCCAAGTAATGAGTGGTTAAAATGATTGTTTTTCCCTTCGCTTTCAATCCACGTATGACGTCCCAAATTGCTCTACGGGCATTCGGATCTAATCCAGTGGTGGGCTCGTCAAGAAAGAGCATTTCGGGAGTGTTAACCAGTGAAAGAGCAAGACCAGTTTTCTGTTTCTGCCCGCCGGATAGGCTGTCAAAATTGGTTTTCGCAGATTCCTCAAGCAAAACCTCTTTTAAAATTTCGTCAGGATTAACTTTAACGTTGAAAAGATCAGTATAGTATATTATGGCTTCTCTGGGCGTTATTTTTTCCAAAAAAGTGAATTCTTGAGGTATGACGCCGATTTTCTGGTGAAGCTCATAGCCGTTTTTCCACGGGTCAAGACCGAGAACTCGTACGTCGCCTCCGTCCCTTTGTCGCAATCCTTCTAAAATCTCTATAGTGGTGGTTTTGCCTGCGCCGTTTGGACCCAAAAGACCGAAAACTTCCCCTTCGTTAACCGTGAAAGAGATTTCATCTACGGCTTTTAGGTCTCCGTAGCATTTTTTGAGAGCAGAAACTTCTATTGGAGCCATCTAACTTTTCCTCCAGTTTTCATGGTTATTTTGTAAGTCTGCCTTTTTCTGGGTTTCGGTTTTACCTTGTAGAGCGGATTCCGAACCCGCTTCTTGCCGATTGAGCTCGTATGGCTGATCATACATTTTCGCGTTGGCATTATTTTCTTTTGCAAGTTTGTTCCAGCCTCTTTTGCCGAACATGCGCGCCATAGTCTTCGCCAGAAAAAGAGGAACAAAAAGGGCAGAGGCTAACTCTTCAGCTTCTTCTGATATGGGTTGACCAGCTGAAAGGTTGATGGACGCTAAAGTTAGACCTCTCGTAAGTTTTCGAGTCATGCCTTTCTTTTCGTTCAGCGGTTCATTGTTCAGAGCCATACCCCAGCCAACGCGTATTCCTCCTCCCCACGTGAAATTTGACGCTTCAGCAAAGTTTCGAATGATTTTGATGGCAATATCCATATGCTCCTTTTCTGGGAATCCGCTGTTCATGATTGCAACAAACATCTGGGATTTCGTTGTCGTTACGGCTTTTCGATGTTCATGAATTAGTTCCAAGGCTTTGATTGTTGGCGAGGGGAAGCTGTCAACGTATAATGGCGTTGCAAGGACTATTATGTCCGCGTTGTCAACCGAGCCAAGTAATTTCTCTGTGCCTTCAGGCGTGTTAACTAAGCGTACTGTATAGGCTTCTTTAGAAACTAGGCCTTTTTCTTCCAGTTTCTCTGCTAAAAATTTTCCAATCGCATAAGAATTGCTTCTTTCGATTCTTGGGCTTCCAATTAATAACAGGACGTTTCTCGGTTGGCTCATGATATTACCTCCACCTTCTTTAGTTGCTCCTCAACAAAGGCGGGTATAGTTTCTGGCTTTTTATCTCGCTTGAAAACCCCTGCAGCATGGGCAGGAGGCCGAAAATTAAGCATGTTCCGTTCAGCCAGCTCTATGAAGGTTTCATCATAGTCAACGCCGGGTTCTTGCACTCCGATGACGATCAGCTTTGGATATTTCTTGTAGCGCAATTCATGGTGGATTTGCCCTTGGTATATTTGGAAATACGGCAGTAAAATCGGGATAATGCGGTCAAGCGCCTTCTTAAGGTCGGAGGAGTATCCGCCGAACGTAACTGGAGTCAGCCAAACCAACAGGTCGCTCTGGAAAGCTTTTCTGGTGGTTTCCCGTCCATCATCATCAATCACACACGTTCCCGGAGTCTTAACCCAACAGCCAAAACAGCCAATGCAATTAGCAATCTGCACGTCACGCAGTTCGATAGGCTCAACATCCCACCCTTCTTTAGCCAATCGGCTGGCAATCGCTTTTTCTACTGCTTTAATGGTCAGATCACCTACTTTGGCGCCGTTAAAGATTACTGCTTTCATTTTTTAGTCCTCCAATTTTTTGGTTTGGGTGTTCTCAAGCAAAAGGCCTAATGCTTGCAGCGTGAACTTAAACGTGGCATCTTTCCCTGCGTTTGACCTTTTCAGAATCATCTCAAAACCCAGCGGAAGCAGTATCATGGATCTTGTTGACTGAATCAGGAAAATCGATGTTTGAATCGGGTCCAAGTCAGGTTTTACGGAGCCGTCCTTTATGCCCAAGGCAATAGCGTCTGATAGTATTTTGAGGCTTTCGTGGCCTTCTTTGATTAATTTCGCCGCATTTACGTCATCGCTGGAGGCAACGAGCAGGTTTTCGGCTTCTACTAACATGCGAAAATATTGGGGGTGGCGCTTGTAGAACTCATAATAGGCTTGGCCTATTGAGCCGGTTTTTTCCAACCCGTTTTGTCTTTTGTCTGTTGCGTCTTTAAACATGGCGTTCATTATGCGGGCTCCTCTTAAAGCGACCGCCGAGTACAAAGCCTCTTTGCTCTTGAAGTACAGGTATAATGTGCCCTTTGCAAGCTGTGACTTCTCCGCAATTTCCTCTATTGTTATTTCGTCATAATGTTTAGAGAAAAAAAGCGTCTGGGCAGCGTCTAAGATGAGCTTGCGACGTTGTTCTTTCTCTTTTTCTCTTCTTTCCAAAGTTGACATTATGACCTACATCCATTATGTGACTTTAAGTCTGTTAATGACTGTTAGTCATTAACTCTTTAAACCTATCCATCCAGAATCACAAACCCGCACTTAACAGTCTTAACGTTAGTCAGAGGCTTGCTTTTTCAAAATCTTCCTGTTCGATGCCCCATTTACTTTGTTAAAAATAAACAACATTAAATCTTCTGGCGAAATGTATCTTGGCCCCTTTTTATGGAAAACTTGAATTTCCAAAATATCCTTGGCATAAATAGTTCGAAAAAGGTAATAATCAAATTTTAACGCCTTCTTTTTTTCACCCTTGTAATAACGTATGACGCAGAAAAAATCCATCGTGGACAACTGGTCTTTTCCCAGCACATCCATGACTTTTTCCACTTCTTCCTCATCGATGAAGTTGAAGCCTTCCGCATCTGCCAAGCCGAACTCAAAAATTAATTTGCAATCGGGTATAGTTGGGTTGGCTGCTTCTTCAAAACTGAATTCTTTTCTGTTTAGTTCATACAAAACTTGGATTAGCCTTTGTTGAAGTTGTTTGCTTGAAAGTGTCGAATTAAAACTCTCAACCATGTGAATGTTTAAGGGGAAATTTTCGTAAAAACCCAGCGTCACGATGGTTCTGCTCAGGGTTTTTTCATATTTCTGATCTTTTCCAGACTGTTAAGCAGTTCAGATAGTGCAGCGCTGAGTTTTTGCAGTTCATCTAAGTCTTCGGTTTTTTCGATTCTGCACTGTAAATCCTGAATCTTTGCTAAAAGTGTTGCCTCAAGCTTATCATAGGTTGCGTTGGCTTGGGTTTGTTTTGGCGGTTCTTCGCCTTCCTTAACTATGATCACTTTTTTTTCGTCTTTTGCGCACCACAATGTGCCGTCTTTGAGCCTGAAAAGTGGCGACGAACAGACTGGGCAGGCCAAATCGGTTAGGGTGGCGCCTTGAGTTAACAGTTCAGCCATGCGTTTAATTGGCGTGTTTTCTTTTTTTTCTGGCAATTTTAGAACCCCAAAGTAAATACGTATCAATGCTTATATAAGCAATTACTGCGTGACTTGCAGTAGGTAGTGCCCGTTTATGGTTCGAAAGAAAAAAGCTGAAGAATACGAAGCCAAAATAAATCAAGCGTTACAGGTGCTTGGCGAAGTCTCCGAGGATAGCACAACACCACGGAACATCAGGCGTTCCGCAAAAGACGCTATGAATTCCCTGCAAAGCTCAGAATACACCCCTGCAGTGAGAGCTTCAAACGCCGTGTCACTTCTGGATGAAATTCTGCAAGACCCAAACATGCCGCCCTACACACGGGTAAAACTCTGGAACGTCATGAGTTTTATTGAAGCCATAAAAGATTAATGAGAACAAAGAACTGTTTTCTTTTCCCAAGCTTAAAATAGTTACTTTTTTAAGAGAATTTTTCTTTGTTTTAGCATTTGAAAAAAGGCAAAAAACTAAAATCAAAGCAATCCCTTATGTATCTAGACAAAAAATGAAGAGAAAACTCGTTATCGCGGTTTTTTCGCTGGTTTTAATCGTGAGTGTTGGCTTAGTTTATGCTCAGGAAAGCGGTTACTTAATAAACATTACAAACTCAAATGCAAACATCAACACGAATATTAGCAATAGTACGGTAATTGAGAACGTGACTTTAAGTAATGGCACTTTAAACTTGCAGATAAACGCGGACAACTTTAGTAGTGTAAATATCAACGGGGTAAATTATACCGCTCAGCCAACGCCGTCCGCGTCGCCATCCCCCACAGTAACTATAACATATAATGGTATGAATGTTGGTGCAGCAGGCGTGTTGGGACTCGTAAGGGGCCCTTATTATGATGCGGCCAATAATCAAACAGTTTCAAACGTTATATGCTACACTTGGAATATTACTATGGCAAATTTAACTCCAACAGCTTTGCCCGGCGACAATTTTGATCCGGCACTGGAGCCTTTGGTGGCTAAGTATCCTGACTTATTAACTCGGAATATTCCTAATTATTCACTGGGCGGAACCAATACCACGTCATTGATGTTTTGCGTTGGAAACTACAATGGAAATTTAACCACATCTTGCTTTGGATTATATGCTCAAAGCCCGTTGAGCAGCGATCAAATAAACGCGCTTACACAAGACTTGAACTCTCAATTAACGCCAGTGATAATTGCATGGTATTCCTGAATGCCCTAAGATTGTTCTATCTTCATGTTTCCTTCTCGGTTCCTGTCAGTTGTTTTGCCAGTTTCTTTGCTTCTTTATACGCGATTGCGCAATGTATGCAGCAGAACGCTGTTTCTCTGCCTTCGATGACCTCTCGGTAGCCGCCTTCGTAGACTTTGCATCCGCAGTGAGCACAAACGTACAGGCTTGGTTCAATAGCGATTGCCACCAGCTCGGCGAAGCGCTTGAAAAGGTCAGTGCATAATTCTCTGCCTGCCTGTGTTAGCTCAAAGATTTTTCTTTCCTTCTCGCCCACCGGTTTTACCGTGTGTTTAACTAAGCCTTTTTCTTCTAGTTGCTGCAGAAACGGGTAAACTAGGCTTGGGCTCACTTCTTTTTTGACTCTTTTTCTGAATCTGCTGATTATGCTGTAGCCGTAGGCTGGTCCCTCGTACAGTATGGTAAGTATGTAGAAACGCGAGAAATCGGAGATTAATTCATCTATGTTTTCGGACTGTGTCTTGTCGGGCATGTTTTTCTTCATGCATTATTGGAATTTTTGTTATTATAAATGTTCTTCCATACGCTTGAAGTCCTCTGTCAATTCCCAAGAACATGTAATCTGCTTCAATGATTAATTCACCAACAAATATATGGCACCTGTTACATGTACTTCTGGGTTCCAAGGGGCAGTTCCTATGAAATATGACGTAATAATTGTGGGTGCGGGGCCAGCCGGCATCTTTTCAGCGTTAGAGTTGACGGAGAAAACAAACTTAAACGTCCTGATACTCGATAGAGGAGCAGATATAGATAAACGTAAATGCCCGTCCAGCCGAGGGTTCGAATGTGTGCATTGTGAACCGTGCTCAGTTCTTTCAGGCTGGGGTGGAGCAGGCGCTTACAGTGACGGAAAACTGACTTTGTCAACAGAGGTTGGCGGTTGGCTAAACCAGTATGTCTCAACAAAAGAGCTTCAGGCTTTAGTGAAATATGTTGACAGAATCTACCTGAAATTCGGGGCAAGCGAGCAAGTTTACGGTGGAGACAGCGAAAAAGTAGATGAAATCGAACGCCAAGCTTCACTTGCAGGTTTAAAACTTATCAAGCAAGAAGTTCGCCACATGGGCACCGATAAATGCCTAGAAACTCTCCAAAGAATGCGCAAAGAACTCAACGGCAAAATCACTTTCCGACCAAAAACAGACGTGAAAGGCTTGATTGCTGAAAACCACCTTATCCAAGGAGTGGAAACAGTAGATGGCGAAAAAATCCTTGGAAAATACGTCATAATTGCTCCTGGCAGAAGCGGCGCAGAATGGCTTCAGACAGAGGCTCAGGTTCGAGGATTAAAAACCATAAACAACCCAGTTGACATCGGCGTGCGCGTTGAAGTTTTAGCATCTGTAATGGAGAACCTAACCAAAGCCCTCTATGAGCCAAAACTAGTTTATTATTCGCGCCTTTTCGATGATCAAGTCCGCACATTCTGCGTATCCCCTTACGGCGAAGTCACCACGGAATCATACGATGGCGTCTTAACCGTTAACGGCGGAAGCTACGCTGAAAGAAAAACTGACAACACAAACTTCGCCATTCTGGTCAGCACCTCCTTCACGGAGCCGTTCAAAGAACCCATTGCTTACGGCAAATATGTCGCCAGACTTTCAAATCTGCTAAGCGGCGGCGTGATGGTTCAGCGGCTAGGCGATTTGGTCGGTGGCCGCCGTTCAACTCCCGAACGCCTCTCCAGAAGCGTGGTTGTTCCAACGTTGAAGAATGCTACGCCAGGCGATTTAAGCTTCGTTTTGCCTTACCGTTACTTAGCAGACATACGTGAGATGCTTCAAGCGTTAGATGTGATAGCGCCAGGAGTCCACTCAAGAGATACACTGCTCTACGGCATAGAAGTCAAATTTTACTCTTCACACTTGCAACTAAACAACGCGTTAGAAACCAAAATCCAAAACATGTTCACCATCGGCGACGGTGCAGGCGTAACCCGCGGTCTAATTCAAGCTTCAGCTTCAGGCGTAATAGTTGCTCGGGAAATCTTAAAACGTGAACATTTGAGTGCTTAAACAATGGGTGCTATCGCTCAAGAAATCAAGTGCAGCCACTGCGGCGCTCCAATTGAATTTAAACCGGGCGAAATAATTGCTACCTGCAAATACTGCGGCTTCACCACCGTCATCGAGACAGGGCAAGCATTCACCTTTGAGCATTCGCTTATTCTAAACAGGTTTGACCTCAAAAGCATAGAGGGGCCGATTCAGGATTGGATGCGCGGCGGCTTCCTCAAACCAGGCGACCTCGCAAAGAAATCAAAGATTTCCGAGAAAGACCTCATCTATCTGCCGTTTTGGGTTGTTTCAGTGGAGGCTAAAAGCACTTACAAGGGCATATTTGAGCGTATAGCTCCAGCCATCGTTAAAGAGGGCACAATCTCAAAGGAGTATGAATGGCTTGTTTTGGCGCGGGAAGCTTCCGGTTTCCCCACACGTGAATACTTGGTTCCTTTGGAAGGGAAAATCCCCTTTGATTTCCGCAAAATCGAAGGATTCGCCAAACTCTTAAACAGCGAAATGAACCGTGATACCGCGTTGGAAATTGCCAAGCAGCAAATCGAGGATCACCATCGCTTTCTTCTTCAGCAAGACGTGGATAAAATTGTTGAAATGGAAACTGAAGTCACCGCTAAACAAGAGGTTTATTTGCATGCGCCCATCTGGTTCATCAAATACGAGTACAAAGGAAAAATTTACCAGTTGATTATTGAGGGGACAGGTGGAACTGCCCTAAAAGGTGATATCCCCTCTACCCGCTTCTAAGTCTGATATGTTCTAACAAACTTTAAAAGCGACCTTTTATTATCAACGAATAACACAAAAAGTCGGGTATGTAAAATGAGCGATAATAATGATGTTTTATCAAAGGTTCAAGGTCAAATGTCGCTTCCTGAGCGGATAGCCGCGTTTGTTCCTGGTTTCCGCGGTTACAAAGAGAAGGAACTGCGCCGTGAAAGCGACAGGCTAATTAGAAATCACCTTTACATGAAATTATCCACAGAAAAGAATGACCTGAGAGAAATTGAGCAGAAGCTGGCTGACCGCAGGTACTTCGACGTATTGACGGATATGGATCGCCTGCTTGCAAAGATGGACCGTGTTGTTGAAAAAGTTAATCATGCCCCCTACGGGTACAGCGGGTTCTTTGACGCCGTCAAAGTCAAAGAAGACAGTCTTGACCATATGATAGCTTTCGATAATAAACTTGTAGATGGAATAACCGGGTTGGCTACTGAAATTGATGCTTTCAAAGCAGATTTAGCCAGCGGCGCAACTGCGAACCTAAAAACTAGGGTCGAGAATGTAACTGACAAGCTTGAAAGTTTAGAAAACACGTTTGATCAACGTAATGAAGTAATGTTAGGAGTGAATTAAAATGCCACAGGTAATCGAATGGACAACTAAAGATGCGGGTCCAGACGCCATAGTTTGGAGATATCAAAATGAAGACATTACATGGGGTGCCCAACTCATCGTGCACGAGTATGAGATGGCAGTATTCTTCAGGGACGGAAAAGCCTACGATGTTTTCGGCGCTGGCAGGCACACGCTTACAACTTTGAATCTGCCTCTGCTTACAAATGCGTTGACCCGAATAGCAGGGTTCGGCACCAACAAGCCTTTTACGGCGATGGTCATCTATATCGCCACTAAAGTTTTCAACGGCAAATGGGGCACAAGTGCACAAACCACAGAGTTGGCTCCGCTCAAAGTGTTTGGGCAATTCCTCTTCAAAATCGAGGATGCAACGCTGTTCGTTAATGAGGTTGTGGGTGGACAAAATGTTTTCGACACCGACGGCGTCAACAACTTCCTACGAGGTTTCCTGAATGAAAAGATAATTGCAGAACTTTCCCACTACGACCTAATTACAGTCTTCACAAGGCTTCAGGAAACTTCCATTATCGTTAAAAACTCTGTCATGGATTACTTTAAACGCTTAGGCATCGAATTAACCGACTTACGCTTCGAAGGCATAGACACAACCCCCGAGTACCGTGAACGGCTATTCTGGCTTAAAACCGGAAGCACCCCCGCCGACACAGTTTTGCGCATGGAAACAGTGAAGAGTGCAGCAGCGTCTCTGGGCGCTTCAGGCGGTGGCGGCGGCGCAGGCTTAGGCACAGGCATGGTGCTTATTCCCCAAATTATGAATTCAGCAGGTCAAGTGCAAGCACAAGCACCTACAGCAGCTCTTGTTATTTGTCCCAAATGCGGCGCGCACGTTCCAGCTACATCAAAGTTCTGTCCAGAATGCGGAACCAATCTTACGCCTCCAGCGCAGGCCACAATAAACTGTCCAAAATGCGGTCACTCCATCCCAGCAGGCTCAAAGTTCTGTCCAGAATGCGGCGCAACAATAACTTAAGAAGGCAACTAAATGTCCGAAAGTAGACGGCAGCTACTCACCATAGGCGTTTTCTTCATAATCGTGGTCGTTGCCATATTGCTATACCCCCTCAACGTCACTCATAACGGGTGGAACATTCTTCAGTTAATCATAATTCTGTTTGGCGTTTGGATGCTGGTTCTTGCAGGCATGAGAGCCATGAGTCCTCAAAAGTACGAGCGTTCACCATACAGCACAGTTCAAATGGGTGTCCTTCTTATGGCTTTGGGAGCTGCATGGTTCCTGTTTGGCTACAACTGGATTTACTCGTTAGCTTTGCTATTGCTGGCGCTCGGAGCCATAGCCATCACCTCAGCCATGCGACAAAAGCCCTCACAAAAAACGCCCCAAACAACGACTTGAGCCTCTTTTTCGGCTCTAAACAATTTTCTATTCCAACGCACAGTTCACAATGGCAGAAGGCTCAACTTTATGAGTGAAGAAACGATTGGACGCGGCACATGGTACGACATGATGGCTAAGAAAGTCATCGAAAGAGAGCAATCGCTAAACCGAGACATTAGTAAACTGCGAACAGAGATGGGTCTTGGCGCCTCGGGTTTTCCCCACATCGGCAGCTTAGGTGACGCCTCACGCAGCTACGCCGTTACGTTGGCTTTGAGGAACCAAAATTATAATTCTGAACTTGTTGCTTTCTGCGACGACAAAGACGGTTTACGCAAGGTCCCCGTTGGCCTATCTAAGGACTTAGAAAAATACCTTGGTTTTTCTGTCTCCTCAATACCTGACCCCTTCGGCTGCCATGAAAGCTACGGCAAACACATGAGCTCGCTGTTGCTGGATGCCCTGGACAAATGCGGCATAGAATACAAGTACTACTCAGCCAAACAAGTCTACGAACAAGGCTTACTTCTGCCCGAGATTCGAACCATACTTACTAACGCCAAGAAAGTCGGCGAAATCGTCAAAGAAGAGGTCGGTCAAGATACCTACACAGAGGTTTTGCCGTTTTTTGCAGTTTGCCAAGAATGCGGGCACCTCTACACGACCAGAGCCTACACGTTCGACTCGAAAACCGACAAAGTCTCGTATAAATGTGAAGGGCTTGAAATCCGAGGCAAACTGATTGCAGGATGCGGTCATGAAGGCGAAGTGGACATAAAAAGCGGCGAAGGCAAACTAACTTGGAAAAGCGAATTTGCAGCCCGCTGGAAAGCTTTGGATATACGGTTTGAAGCCTATGGAAAAGACATAGCCGATTCTGTCCGCATCAACGACCGAATTTGCCGTGAAGTCCTCTGTTTTGAGCCGCCGTCTCATGCAAAATACGAGATGTTCCTCGATAAGGGCGGGAAAAAAATTTCCAAATCAGCGGGCAATGTTTTCACGCCTCAGGTGTGGTTTAATTATGGTTCTCCTCAGTCGCTGCTTCTGCTGATGCTTAAACGGTTCGTCGGCACCCGAACCTTAGACGTATCCGATATTCCACTGTACATGAATGAACTCGATTACCTCGAAGACGTGTACTTCGGCAAAAAACAAGTCAGCGACAAAGAAAAAACTAAGCTCCAGGGCTTGTTTGAGTACTGCTACGTCCTGAAGCCGCCGGCTAAACCCGGCGTTCATGTGCCCTACAATTTAATGGCGTTCCTCGTCAAAATGGCGCCTAAAGAATGCGTAAACGACTATGTGGCTGAGAAACTGCAAAGTTACGGTTACCTCCAAAAAGGGCAAGCTTTAGATGCCAGCTTGAAGCAGCGAATTGAGTACGCGTCAAACTGGATTAGGGACTTTGAAGAAATCAAAGAAACCGCTGTCGCTCTATCTGGCGAAGAGAAAAAGGCAATCACCGAGTTAATCCTGCAGCTGGAAACTGAAGAAGAACCGGATAAAATCCAAAACGCCATTTTCAACGCGGCAAAAGCCAACGGCATCCAGCCCAGCGGCTTCTTCAAAATGCTTTACCAGATTCTGATGGGTGCGCCGCAGGGTCCACGTCTGGGTCCATATGTGCTTGCCATGGGCAAACAAAACGTTATAGCTGCTCTCAAAAGGGCAGTGAGCAAAAGTTAACCGCTCAGCCTTTTTTTTGGTATTTTTGGATAAAAAGCTAATGTAGTTAGCTTTTCCAAAAGACCCGTAGATATGTCAACGCGCAGAATCTCTAAACTTTAAAGTTACGGATTCACCAAAATTTTATTAGTTAATTGCGCAGACTGCTTAATTCAAGAGTGTTACGAATGGATTCGCTATTCATATTGTCCCGCGTAATATTTGTTCTCGTGACCACAGTTGTTTTTGCAATTTCTCTGCTGGCTTACAACCGTTTACGAAGCAAAAAGACTCTTTTGCTGACGCTTGGGTTTGCCTTATTTTTTGTCCACGGGCTAATTTCGATTCCTGAGATATTTAACCAAACTTACAATATAGCCTTCACAGACAGTCTTCATCTTCTGATAGATGCGGTAGCTCTCTTACTCATTCTGCTCGGGGTTTTGCAGGATTAAAACAATGCTTTAAGATGAAAAAGTTTTCTGAATTCGCTGGTGAATAATGGGCGAGCACTGGCTTGGAAATCACTTCAGACCATATACGGCTGAAGAAGAGACTGAATAATCTTCTACTGTTTTCGGGTTTTGTACTATATTGATTTAATATTTGTCCATTGCATTTTCGCATATTACGTTAATTTAAATAAACCTTTTATACTAATACGGTGTACCCACTTCTATGAAAAAGACAATATTACAACACTATATTATTGATCTTTTTCAAAAAAAACTTTAAGGAGAAAAGAAAAAATGCAAAATGTAAAAACTAAAGCTATGGCTATCTTGATTGCTGTAATTTTAACAGTTTCAATAGGAGGTTCATTGGCATTAATACCGTCTGCTAAAGCTGCAGGAGTACAAGCTACCTTTGCATGGGCTGCCGCTACGCCAAACCCTGATGGTGTTGGCCAGCAAATGCTCATCTACGGCTGGATCAACGTTGCAATGCCCGGAGAAGTTATCACTAACACAATTAGATTCGCAAACTACGCGTTCGTCATCACTCAGCCCGATGGCACAACTGTAACCCAAAACTTCCCATACGTTAGCGACCCAACCTCGTCACAGTACTTCACTTTCACGCCCACACAAGTCGGAACCTACACTGTAAACTTCACTTTCCCAGGACAAACCTACAACTTCCCAACTTCAGCGGGCGGAGTTGCTGCCGACGAAGGCTTATACTATGAACCAAGCAACGCATCATGCACCTTTGTCGTCCAACAAAACCCCGTAACCACCATACCGCTTATTCCACTACCAACTGACTACTGGACAAGACCCATAAACGACCAAAACGTAAACTGGATCGCTATTGGCTCAAACTGGCTAGGCGGTCAAGCTGTTGCTAACTTTTGGCAAGAAAACGGCGCCGCCCCAACAAGTGCACACGTAATGTGGACTAGACCAATTCAATACGGCGGTTTAGAAGGAGGAACCCTTACTCAGGAAGGAAACACTGCTGATCCTGCCGATAATTACGCAACATACTATACTGGAATGTCCTATAACATCAGAAACCCCAACCCACTGATTGTTCAAGGCGTACTCTACTACCAAGAGCCTACGGGCGAAGCTGGATCGGGCGGACCAGAGGTTGCATTAAACTTGCAAACTGGACAGGTTCTGTGGACAAGCACGACGCTTTACCCGAGCTTTGCGCAGATCTATGACTTGCAGGATCCAGATCAGTTCGGCGCTCCAGGCGCAATTCTCTGGATGACTTCTGGCACAACATGGATGGGCTATGACGCTTTCACTCAGCAGTTCCTGTTTAACCTAACAAACGTTCCCAGCGGCACCGAAGTTTACTTAAACAACGGCGAGATCGACAAATACGTTTTCAGCTACAGCGACAAAACACAAACTGGAACCTTGGCGTTATGGAATGAAACTGCAGCCATCGCAGGCTACACTTTGCTTTATAATTTGCCAGCAGAATTTCCAACAGGTCCCAACTTAAGCCTTCCAGCAAACGTTGGCTACGCATATGAATACAACACGACCATAACCTCAGACTTGCTAGGTCCAATGACAGGCAGCATCACTCCAAGCGTTGTCGGCGTTATCCCCGGACAGTACCTACTCGGCACCAGCAGCAGCATCGCACTTGCCTCGCAGCCTAACCCGAACACGAACCCATGGACAATGTGGTGTCTCAGCGTAGCACCCAACACCTTCGGCACTCTACTTTGGATTCAGAGTTATGCAGCGCCACCGAACAACGAAACCGAAATGTTATCAACGCAGCCAATTGACCCTGTTACCAACGAGTGGACTATGACGATCTTAGAGACTGGTCAAAGATTAGCTTTCAGCATTGTTACCGGCGATTTAGTTTGGGGACCAAGCGCACAGGCGCAAGTGGGATTCCAATACTACAGCTCACGAGAAGGCACAACGGCTTACGGAAACTACTACGTTTCAGGCTACGGCGGAATAGTCTACTGCTACTCAATGCTTAACGGAACACTGCTATGGACATTTGGTAACGGAGTTGGAACCAACAGCACAACCATGGGCGCAAATGGACCTTGGGGTAACTATCCAATCCACCTTACCGCCTTCGCCGATGGCATGGTCTTCACTTACGCTGGAGAGCACTCGCCTAACATTCCGCTCTACAAAGGCAACATGATGCGGGTTCTCAACGCAAACACTGGCGCTCTAGTTTGGGAATTACTAGATTGGGGTTCTAGTGGCCTTGGAACAGCCATGCAGCCTATCGCAATCGCTGACGGATACGCCGCATTCTTCAACTGCTATGACGGTCAATACTACTGTGTCGGTCAAGGACCAAGCGCAACCACAGTTTCAGCACCAACCGTTGCCTCAACATACGGCACACCAGTCGTGGTCAAAGGCACAGTGATGGATATTTCCGCAGGCACCAAAGAGAACCAGCAGGCAGCTAACTTTCCAAACGGTGTACCATGCGCTTCCGACGCTAGCATGACGGCTTGGATGGGCTACGTTTATCAACAAGAACCAATGCCAACCAACTTCACAGGAGTTCCAGTGACAATAACCATCCTTGATCCCAACGGCAACTACTACGTTGTCGGCAACGCAACAACTGACGCAACAGGCTCATACGATGTTACCTTCACGCCATCTGTACCAGGCACCTACACTGTTGTCGCAACTTTCTGCGGCACCAACAGCTACTACGGATCTTCAGCCGAAACATACTTCAACGTGATGCAGGCACCTGCGCCAACTAGCGCTGCGCCTACAGCCACTCCAACATCTGTCGCCGACCTCTACTTCGTCCCAGCAGTCGCAGCCATAATCGTCGTCATCATCATAGTCGGCATCGTGCTGGCTTTGCTGATGCTAAGAAAACACCCATAAAACAACAAGGGAAAAAACAACTTCCCCCATTTTCTTTTTATTTTCAAATCTGCAACCAATTTTAAAATTAGATCTTGAATCCAATTAAATTCTCCGCTATCTTCCAAGTTGTTGCTTTTTGCCAGAGGGATGTAGTAATGATTTTGGCTGAGCATCAGCATTTATATGATTCGAACGGAAAAGTAATCTCGTTGCAGAGGGCTCGTCGTCTAGTACGGATTATGACACCGGCCTGCGGAGCCGGAGGTCCTGGGTTCAAATCCCAGCGGGCCCGCCACTCTTTGCTAACCTGATTCTTCCACTATTTTTTAGAGTCTGAAAATAAATGTTCAAGCAAATTTGATGCAAGCCAGAGGTTTGCTGCGAACAATTGGAAGGGAACGCGAAAGAACGGGGAACAACGATGAGGAACGGAACTGAACGGGATTCAAAGGGGAGGAACGGAAAAAAACGTAAACTGAACAAAATTAAAGTCCCAAAACAAAAAATCAACGCAAAGCAGTTTTTTCCAATTTTAACCCAAAAGCTTTGATGACCATACGCGTCGAAACCAAAAAATAGGAATGTTTGGGTTTTATTCTCTGCTTGAGAGAATCAGGATGTAGTCTGCTGTGTCGGCGCACATGTCTGCTGCTTGCTCAATGAATTCAATAAGGTCGTCGAATATCACCATGGCTCCGCAGTTTATGGTTACGCCGTACTTCACAAATAATTTTTTGGAGTTAAGGTATTCAATGTCGATTGCATGCTCGATTTCGCCGACTTTTTTTGCTTCATTTATGGCTTCTGTTGGGTTCGATGAGATTTTTTCTATGCTGTTCCTTAATGTCTGAGCGGTGTCGACAAGTTTGCCAGTCATTAAAACGGTTTTTTCACAAAGCTCTTGCGGAATTTCAGCCCCAGCGAGCATTTCAAGGCATCTTGCAGCGTCCTTAGTGTGGTCTGCCAGCGTATCTAACCGTTTAACAAGGTGTAAGAGGTCTTCGCGGTAATCTGCCACCAAAGCTGCGCCCTTGGACAGCTCCATGAAAACGTCTGTTCGAAGCGCATCAACGCCTTCCTCAGTTTTATACAAGTTTTCAATGTATTTTTGGGCTTCTTTAAAGTTTTTTTCTGAAAAGCTTTTGGTTGCTTTATGCAGCCATGTTACCGTGTCAAAAGCCTTTGTTATTTGATCATGAGCCAGTTCTAATCCTCGGTTTCTGCGTCGCTGCTCAAACCAATCATAACTTTTTTTCTCCAATCTTATCACTGCTCTAACATTATTGATTGGTTTTCAAATATAACCCTTCTCTTAAAAGCCACATCAAGAGAGAGCTTTAACACGCCTGTTTTTCTTGCGATGGCTTATTTTTTGAAAGTCGCGCTTAACTTGCATCAATCGCTAAAAGCCAATCTACAAGATCGCTCTTTTTAGCTTGTGCTTGCCTTTTGGTCACTGCTCTTTCCTTCACAATTCTCTCCCTCAACTACAACATTGATATTTTTAACCATGCCTCAAACATGGGTGAAGTACCATGGCGATTCGAGTTCTACAGATCTCTTTTTAGTTTTCTTCCTCTGCATGGCACTTTCATATTCAGAAATCTTTTTTTGTCTTATTTATACTGCGCAAATAGTATATAGAGAATCACTTAGTCTATATATCCAGATTTTTTGTTTAATGTTCCATGACGGTTTTGGCCAGCCGCACTTTGTCTTCTAAACTCTTCATCACGGTGTCTGTCACTTTCACTTTGATTCCAAGCTTCTCTATACGGTTCTTCTCATCGACATCTTGAGTGTCAATCACAAAAGTATCGAGGAAATCGGCGTAAAGCTTGGCAACAGAAAACGCTGAGACCTCAAAACCCAACGCACGCATCAGTTTATCTGCAGGACCCTTAATGGGTGCTCCAGCAACTATGGGACTAACCCCAACGACTTCGGCGTTCGTTCTCTTCAAGGCGTCTCTGATTCCAGCAACTGAAAGAATTGTACCGATGCTGACGACGGGATTGCTGGGGCAAACGATAATCGTTTTTGAGTTAAGAATTGAATCCAGAACTTTAGGCGACGGATTCGCGCCGGCGGCGCCGACAAATTCCACACCTAAAACCTTATCGTTGGCTTGTCTTTTAACAAAATATTCTTCAAAATGGACTAAGCCTTCCTCAATTTTTATCCACGTCTCAAACTTATCATCCGTCATTGGCAAAATGGTAACCTTGAGCCCTAAGGCATGGCAAATTTGGTCGGTGACCTGCGTGAGAGTGAAACCTTTGTTCAGCAAATTGGTCCGAAAAATATGGGTTGCAAAATCTTTATCGCCTAAACTGAACCATGTTTCTAACCCCAATTTTCTGATCATTTCAAGGCACTGAAACGTATCGCCCTTTATTCCCCAACCTTTCTCCTCATCAACGATGCCTGCTAAAGTGTACGCTACAATGTCAACGTCGGGAGAAATATGCAAACCGAACATGTCAATGTCATCGCCGGTATTCACAACCACCGAAATGTCATCCGCATCAACGAGCTTCACTAAGCCCGTTAGGAACCTGGCTGCGCCGACACCACCTGCCAAAGCCGTAATCATATTTGCCAAGTCACCTCATTTAATGAAGGTGTTTATGGTCGTGTTTTTCTGAAACCCAATACTCAACTGCAGAGCCCTCTGCATTCACAACGTGTTCTTTTTTGAAAACCGGAGCTTCACTTTTGTATCTCTCGACAGCCTCGCGCAGGACAGGAAAAACATCTGTTCGGTGACTACCAGCCACAGCGACATAAACTAAATCGTCTCCAACTTCGAATTCGCCCAGTAAATGATGAATTTGAACGTTAACTATTCCCGGTTTAGCTAATAGGTCATCACATATTTTGCCTAACACTTGATTGGCTTTTTCTTCGTAAGCTTCAAGTTGGAGTTTTTCAACTTTTTGCCCCTCGAAAGTTTCCCCCCGAACTACCCCGATGAAAAGCCCTATAGCTCCAGCTTTGGGGTAGTTGGGGTCTTTTTTAATGTTGTCGATGGCGTCTTGAACCGTAAAGGTTCCTTTTTCATGAACTCCCGCTTTCTCAGACAAACAAAACGCTCCTTAACGTTTCATTAAAGAACTTTTTACCTGCTTGTTTCTAATGTATTTTGCCCTAAAGAAGAAGAATTTGAAAAATAAACAATGGGTTATGCTTCAGCTTGAGCAACCGGCGCTGCCGGGGCTTCTTGCGTTTGCGCCTGCACTTGTGGCTGCGCTAATAGTTTGGATTTTCTTATCCCAACATGCCTTAGTGGAGCAACTTCTTTGGCTTGGTTGTAGATGTCTGAAGCGATTTTGCCAAGAACCATTTCTTGAACGAACTGATCCAGCGATAAAGCGTTGGCTTTCTCGTGGATTGTTTTATCCATCATTTTGCGGATTATCTTTTCTTGAGAGGTTTTTATTCTTGAAAGCGTCAGGGCTGAAACTGCGATTCTAAGTTTATACCCGTCTTTTGTGGTCAGGTTGATTAACGAATCAACTTTGGTTGTTCTCCTTCTAACCAGGCTTCGAAGGTAGTCTCGCGAGTACTCATGACCTTTAAAGAGTGTTTTGGCGGTTTTTGCGTCAACCTCGTTTATTTGGAAAAACATCTTCAGGAAATGATGCGAAAAGTCGGCTGTTATATCATAAAGGGTGGCTTCAACAACTCTGCCTATTAGCTGCTCAGGCTCTTGCGCCGGTATGGCACCTAACTCTATGTTGCCAAAGTAGGCTGGGGCAACAACCATGTACCACCCTTTTCCACGCCACTTATCACGTATATGCTTAGTTTTTGAAGACAAATTTATTTCTCCAAACGTGCCTCAACATTCTCAAGGGAATATTAAAAGGTTTAGCGTTTTTTGTCAATTTTTTCTCTGTTACCCATGTATGTTCTCAAGGCATTTGGGATGTTAATCGTGCCGTCTTCTCGCTGATTATTTTCTATTAGGGCAACCATGGTTCTGCCCGTTGCTACAGCTGTAGAGTTTAATGTGTGAACGAATCCTTTCGGCGCTGCGCCTTCCTTTTCCCTGTAACGAATGCCTAAGCGTCTTCCTTGATAATCGGTGCAGTTGCTGCAGGAAACAACCTCTCGGTACCCATTTTGCGCTGGCATCCACGCCTCAATATCGTATTTTTTAGCAGCCACGGTTCCAATGTCACCGGTGCAAACGTTGACCACGCGGTATGGCAATTCAAGTTTCTGAAGCAAGTCTTCAGCGTTTTGCAGCAGTTCCTCATGTAGCTTAGTTGAGTCTTCTGGTTTGCAAAAGATGAATTGTTCGATCTTGTTGAATTGGTGCGTTCGGAATATTCCCCTTGTGTCTTTGCCATGGGCTCCCGCCTCTTTTCTGAAGCATGTGCTGATTCCTGCAAGTTTCAGCGGCATATCCTGTTCTTTTAACACTTCGTTCATGTACATAGCAGCCATAGGATGCTCGGAAGTGGCGATCAAGTACAGGTCTTCATTTTCCACTTTATAGAGCACCTCAGCAAAGTCGCCGAGCGACGTTACACCTTCATATGCTTCACGATTCATCAAATAAGGCGGAATGATTGGTGTATACCCTTTTTTTGTCAGTTCCCCAATGGCGAAGCTCATCAGCGCCATGTCTAATTGTGCGACCTGATTTTTCAGGTAGAAGAATCGTGCGCCAGATATTTTTCCAGCTCTTTCCATGTCAATTTGGTCTAAATCTAGAGCCAAGTCAATGTGGTTTTTTATCGGAAAACTAAATTTCGGAATTGTTCCCCATGTTTTTATCTGCACATTATCGTTAGAGTCTTTTCCAAGAGGAACAGTCTCATCAAGCAGGTTTGGAAGCTGCATGAGGTAGTCATGGGTTTTCTTTTCTTGCTGGGTAACTTGCTTTTCAAGAAGAGTTATTTTTTCATCGATATCTTGTGCCTTCGCGACTTCGTTGTCGGCTTCTTTGCCTGCCTTTTTAAGTTTGGCGATTTCTATGGTTACTTGCTTTCTCTGGTGGCGAAGCTCGTTTAGTTTTGTGAGGTTAAATCGCCATTCCTTGTCAAGAGCAATCAAGTCATCTAGCATCTGAGTGGCTTCGGGGTTGCCCCGCTTTGCAAGATTGTTTTTTACAAGTTCAGGATTTTCACGGATAAGCTTGATATCTAACATTTCTCTCACACGGAGTAATTGTCTAACTGACAAAATCAGTTATTTAACCTTACGATTACAAACTGCAGCTATAATTCTTCAGAACAGAAAATTAGCCCAGTTCATTTTAAAAAATAGAAGAAGGTTTAGATTTGGTTTCTTGGTTTTGTTTGCTGCCCTTTTTTATTTTTTGCTTAGCGTTATCTCCATCGTTGAAACCATTCGGGACTTATTTTCTCCCCCGCGTGGAGGCATTTCAGCTGTTCCTATGGCGATCTTGGTAACTTTGAGGTCTTTAATGAATCGGTTTCTTGCTATCTCTGCAACATCAACAGCGGTGGTTATGGCTTGGCCTCGAGCTTTCAAAGTGACTTCCTGCAGTGTTCCTGAAGAGAAGCTTGTTATGATTGCCAGAACGTAGCTCATTGGAGGTTTATTCCCGACGAAGATAACATCTGAATTTTCAGTCATTTTTTCTACTCCTTTTGTGTGCTTTGTGTAACGTCGCTGTTACTTGCGTTTTGACTAGTAACGGAAACGTTACTGCCCCACTTATACAAGTTCTTCCTAATAAGTCCATTGAAAACATCCATATGGAAAATTTGTTCAACATTTAACGGACGATTAGCTGGAAAGGCTTTTTTATACCCTGCTCATAATGAGCTTTAACACTCAACAAGCTCAGGATGTTACCTTGCTCACTAAACTCAAGAAAAAAGTTCAGCAAATGCTAACTTCACAAGCAAAAGCCGCACATAAAATAGGTTTAACTCCTAACAAAGTAAGCCTCATAGGGTTCATAATAGCTATCGCATCAGCCAGCGCATATGCACTGGCTCCAAGCTTCCGGTGGCTTCTCCTTTTAGCAACAGCTTTGCTCTTAGCGTCAGGATTCTGCGACACGCTTGACGGGATCATCGCAAGAACTTTTCAGCAGGTAACGGTTTTCGGCGGTTTTTTTGACTCTGTCCTGGATCGGTATGCAGACGCAATAATATTCGCCGCCATAATAATCGCTGGACTATGTAACCGTGCTTGGGGCACATTTTGGGGTCCCGTTTGGGCCTTAGCCGCACTATCAGGTTCTCTTCTGGTAAGTTATAGTCGAGCAAGAGCTGAAGCAGCTGGCATAAAAATGGAGTCAGTGGGTTTTGCTGAACGTGCAGAACGAATGCTTATACTAGCCGTCGTCAGTGTAATCGCGTTTTTTTGGTTGCCCGCGTTGGGTTATGGCGTAGCCTTGTTAGCGGTGCTTTCAAATCTTACTGTTATACAAAGAGCCTTACACGTTTACAATGAATTAAAGAAAAAAACAGTAAAAGCTATTTAGTATCTTCTTTTGGCTCTTGAGTGACGCTCGCTTTCGGCTCTGACATTAACAATGCCGCGGTGAACAGCGCAGGATATGCAGTAGTATTTCGTGTCAACCCATGAAGCTAGAAAAGTGCCTTTCTGTCGAAGCTCCTTAGCTAACTGAGGCTCAACAAATGACACACGACGGGTGTTTCTCTTTGCCTTGTCACGCGGAACCATGGCTCCACAATTGGCGCATTGAACAAGGCTGCTGCTTCCTTTGCTTCCTTTTGCTCTTCCTCGGCTTTTTCGCTTAGATGGCAATTACTTTAACCTCTTTCTCTTGATTTCCAAATATGCATTAAACTATCTTATATATGTGCTCTTAATTTTAAAAGTTTAGCAATGTTTGCTTCTTTACTTATTTGAGGGATAATTTTTCCATCTGGAGACGTCATCAAGGTTGTAACTCCTGGCCCGTGTCCAGCGGTAACGCAGTTAGTGTGAATTACGACGCCTACTGAAATAGCGCCTTGACGGTAAATTCTGCCGAACGAATGGTCAGCGTCAATAATTGCTACTAAATCTCCCAGCCTCAAACTTTCAAGCCCGTACTGCTCCACGACTTTTTCATCGAACAATTGAATATCATAATCGCCCGAGTTAACTTGGTTAGCGCCTAAACCTGAACCCATGATCGCCGCGGGCACAATATGGGTAACTGGCACTTCAAGTTTTTCTCCTTGAGGTTCTATGTTCCAAGCGTCAAGCATCGCTGGATCCATGTTTAAGATTTTAATTTCTGGGTAATCTTCCAACTTTAAGCCGACGCCGAAAGCTTTCACAAGAATTCTATCGCCGAGCACTAGTTTCTCCAAAATTGCTTGGGGAAAATCTATCAGTACATGTTCGATTCCGCCATGTTTGCCCGTGACAGTTCCCTCAGCGCCCTTAGCGTCACCGTTTACTACGGAGGCTTTGTTTCCGACGCATGACAGCACGTTGAAGGCGGTGTTAGCAGCCTGTCCCGATCGGGCATCGTTTTCCTTGTTTTCCACGCTAACGCCGGGCTCTACATGATCAGCCTCCCAACCGCATGCTGGATCGCCCACTCTTAGATTATACGTTATCCCGCCTACTCCAGGTAGAACCAAAGGTTTGCCTGTTGCTGAAACGTTATAAACTGACCTGATTGTTGGGCTAGCTATTTCTCCCATAACTGAAATTTTTACGAGTTTTTCAACGTTTGTTTTAAGCATAATTATTACTCATCGAACATTTGACCATATCAACGGTGCGTCTAATAAAACTTTACAGAAAACAGCCTTTTTTCGTTAAAGCAAATCTTAAATTACACGGCTCTTTATTGTTGCAGTGAAGCAAATCTTCTCCAAAAACTGTCAGAAGGAAATTGGCGATGTCTGAAATCGGTTTAAGAACGAAAATGCTGGTGAAAGACGTAATGAGCAGCCCAGTAGTTACAGTGCCCGAAGGTGAAGCCTCAAACAAAGTTGGGACTGTGATGGATAAAAATGATTTGGGCTGCGTGATTGTTACAAATAAGGCTGGGGCTTCGCTTGGTATCATTACTGAGCGTGACTTAGTGAAGAGGGTTTTGGCAAAAAACCTGAAACCTGACACTGTCAAAGCCAAAGAAATCATGACAACCCCCTTGGTAACAATCGAACCAGACGCAACAATAACTGAAGCAGCACGTCAAATGAACAGGCTGGATATCAGACGACTCGGCGTTATTTACAAAAGCAACCTTGTCGGAATAATCTCGAGCAAAGATATTTTGGGTGTGATGCCTGAACTAATAGAAATAATCCTTGAAAAGTCACGCATTGAAGATGCAAATCGAACTGAAGAAACCGAAGAGGCGCCTGTGTCGGGCTACTGTGACCGATGCAACGTCTATTCCGATAGCCTCAAAGAACGAAACGGGCAAAACATCTGCGACGAATGCAGAATAGAACAGGAACAAGAAAAATAACTTGTTTTCTTAATTATTTTAACAAAAAATTAAAGTTGCCCTTAGACAATCTTAAACCAATCGCATTTTGCCATAAATAAACTTAAATTTCCAAACTACCCGCTATTCAATAGACCGTGAAACAGTTTGATTGTTGATTCTGTCCTTACAAACGCCAAAGCCTACCTCAACGGGCAAATTGTCGATTGCAGCATAGCCATTGAAGAAGGCAAAATCTTCAAAATCGGCAAAGAAACACAAATGCCGAGCGCAGACCAAAAAACTAACCTGAAAAATCTTTTAGTCCTGCCAGGCTTAATAGATGAGCATGTTCACCTGCGGGACGAGGCAAAAGCGTACAAAGAAGACTTCCAAACAGGCACCGCCGCTGCAGCCGCTGGAGGCTTCACTACTGTTTTGGATATGCCTAACAATGAACCAGTAACGATGAGTTCAAGCGCCTTAAGAAATCGCATGGATTTGGCAGAAAGAAAAATTCTTGTAAACGTCGGATTCTACTCTGAATTTCCCAAAAAAATGGCTGATTTAGCAGATATTGTTTCCGAAGGGGCCGTGGGGTTTAAGCTTTTTATGGGTAGCCAAGTCGGCGGTTTAAACATTGATAGCGACGAAGACTTAGCTGATGCATTCAAAGAGGCCGCCAAAGTTAACTTGCCAGTAGCGGTACATGCTGAAGATAAAGCGTTACTTATAAAAAACGAGGAGAAACTTAAGCAAGCCCAAAAGAACGGCATCGCTGCTTTTCAGGATGCACATTCAGAAATGGTTGAGTTAGACGCCATAGAACGCCTACTAAAAACGAGCGCACCAACAGATGTGCGGCTGCATTTTTGTCATGTTACGACTGAAAAGGGTTTAAACGCTATTGTTGAAGCAAAGAAATCTGGAAGAAAAGTAACCTGTGAAGTTACCCCCAATCATCTTTTGTTATCAACTGCTGATTTGGAGCATTACGGGCAACTGCTGATTATGGCTCCCCCTGTCCGCGGCAAAAGCCATGTTGAAGCGTTATGGAAGGGTTTGGAAGACGGATGGGTTGACGCTTTGGGTTCAGACCATGCACCCCATGCCTCCAATGAAAAGTCTGCAAGCAGCGTTTGGGATGTTAAAGTTGGCGTGCCAGGTTTAGAAACAACGTTGCCGCTTATTTTGACGCTTGTAAAGAAGAATCGGTTGTCCTTTACCCAGGCGGTTCAGCTTCTAGCAGAGAAACCGGCTGAGATTTACGGCTTGACTGACCGTGGTCGCTTGGAGCAGGGAAAGAACGCAGATTTAACTGTGATAGATTTTAACCGTAAATTCAAAATAGACGCTTCAAAATTCAAGTCCAAAGCCAAATATTCCCCGTATGACGGGTGGGAAGTTCAAGGTAAGCCCGTTAAGACTTTTGTGGGCGGATTGTTAGTTTTCGATGAGGGCGAAATAGTTGCTAAAGCTGGCAGCGGCTCAATTGTTCGGAGAGGCAACGTGTGAAATTCTTGGCAGATGGTATGCTTGGGAAACTGGCGCGTTGGCTACGCATCTTGGGGCATGACGTCATATACTCGACCGAACTGAGTGATTCTGAACTTCTTGAGTTTGCAAAAAATGAAAACAGAGTTTTATTAACTAAAGATTTAGAGCTCTACAAACGTGCCGTGACCAAAGGCATAGGTGCCTTTTTCGTTGGAGGAAAATCGGAATCCGAACGGTTGGCAGAAGTTGCCAGAAGATACAGTTTAACGTTAGAGGCAGATATGGAAAAGTCCCATTGCCCGCTATGCAACACAAAACTTAAGGCTACCCCGAAAGAGCAGCTTTCAGGCGAACTACAGAAAAACACGTTCACCTACTACGATAAGTTTTGGAAATGCCCAAATTGCGGGCAAATCTACTGGCAAGGAGCACACTGGAAACAAATCAACAACACAATTAACGAAGCGCAGGCAAAACTTGAAGAATCGAAAGGAAAAGATTGAGCTTAAGTTAGCCATTTCAATGGGATATCTTGGAAAGTTCCGTCTGGCAATGTCCTTCTGATCGTTATCGGCAGTATTCTAGCGTCAAGTTCTTTCAGAGCGATGTCAATCGGGTTTGTATTTTCACTTGCATCCACCAAAATCGGTGCTCCCATCGAAATTTGAAGCGCTCGAGCTCCAACTATTCTTGCTTTCTCGAAGCGAGTAATTTTTGGTGGTCCAACTGTTATTTTTTGTTCTGACATTATTTTAATACTCTCCAGCACCTGGATATCCTCCGCCCATTCCACCCATTCCGCCGCCGCCCATGGCTCCTGGTGGTGGTCCCTTCATTTTGCCTGAGGCAATGACATCGTCGATTTTGAGTATCATGGATGCTGCTTCGTTTGCTGATTTGATTATTTGTTTTTTAACTGAGAGGGGCTCAAAAATGTTTACTTTTGACATGTCCTGGATTTTTCCAGTTAAGACTTCTATGCCAGCCCATGTTTCTCCTTTTTCGTGTCTGGATCGTAATTCTGAAAGTATGTCGATTGGGTCTAAGCCGGCGTTTTCAGCAAGCGTCACGGTTATAGATTCGAGGGCTTCAGCGAACATCCTGACTGCAAGTTGTTCTCTGCCTGGCATTTTTTCAGCGTATTTTCTAAGTACGCTCGCCATTTCAAGTTCAGGAGCGCTTCCTCCAGCCACGATTTTTGGCTCTTGAATTAGATCCCTGATAACGCATAGCGCATCGTGGATTGAGCGTTCGGCTTCTGCAGTCATGCGTTGAGTTCCAGCTCTGATTAAGATGGTGACTGCTTTGGGGTTCTTGCAGCCTTCAACGAAAGTCATTTTGTCGTCGCCAATTCTTCGTTCTTCCACCAAAGCCGCGTACCCGAGGTCTGAGGATGAAATATCGTCCAAGTTAGAAATTATCTTTCCGCCTGTGGCTTTTGCGAGTTTTTCCACGTCCGATTTTTTGGCTCTTCTAATGGCGATGGTTCCTTTCCTTGAAAGGAAATGCTGAACCATATCATCTATGCCCTTTTGGCACACTACTACATTGGCGCCCGACGCTAAAATTTTGTTAGTTATTTCTTTTAGCATTGTTTCTTCTTGCTTGAGGAACGCTTCAATCTGGTCGGGGCTTTCGATGTTTATTTTAGCATCTAACTCGGGTTTTTCAATCTCTAATGAAACATCAAGTAATGCAATCTTTGCTTTTTCCACACGCTTGGGCATTCCTGATTGAACGATCTCTTTGTCTAAAACTATGCCGTTTATCAGGCTGGTGTCGCTTAGTGATTCCCCTGTTTTCTTTTCGACTTTTACGTCGTCAACATCCGCCTTGTAGACTCCGTCGTTTTCCTCGGTGACCGCTATCATTGCCTTAACAGCTAAGTCCGCCAAGTAATCTTTGTATTCAGCAACGATTTTGCTTCCCATCGAGGTTGTTGCAGCTTTTTTCAAGTAATCCTGAGACTTCAGATCCACCGGTATGGCTATTTTTTCCAGTGTCTCCAGCGCTTTTTCAGCAGCCACCCTATAACCTTCAATGATGATTGTTGGGTGAACATTTTTGTCAATTAATTCTTCCGCTTTATTGAGAAGCTCACCTGCAATAATCACTACTGATGTTGTTCCATCGCCCGCTTCGTTGTCTTGGGTTTTAGCAATTTCAACGAGCATTTTGGCTGCCGGATGCTGAATATCCATCTCATCTAAGATGGTTCGACCATCACTTGTTATTGTGGTGTCTCCGAAGTTGTCAACTAACATTTTATCCATGCCTTTAGGGCCTAAAGAGCTTCGGACACTTTCACCTACAACTTTGGCAGCAGTTATGTTTCCATGCTGTGCTTCTCTTCCGCGGGACCGGTTTGAACCTTCTTTCAAAACAAGAATGGGTACGCCGCCCGCTTGGGTTGGAAATGATGACAAATCAAGTAATCTCCTGTAACGCGAACAACAACAAAATGTTACTAGCCATATAAGTTTTTCTAGTCAATGCATAATTAACAAGGCTTAGGAAAGCGTTTTCTGCATCATTTGTTCTGCTTTTACAGTTTTCTTTGTTTCATTTTTGCCACGCGATTCAGTACACTGAAACTTTAGCTACACCCGATATTTCGAGCAGTTCAGGGATTAATTCGCCTGGGATTTTTTTCTCAACTATTAAAGTGAGTTTTGGCTCCGGTGAGAGTTCAGGGTCATCAACGATGGCTTGTCTAATGCTTAATCCTGCTCTGTTAAGAATCGTGGCTGCGCTGGATAAGATCCCCGGCGATTTTGCGTTTACAGGAGTTATTTCTAAGACTCCGAGATTGAGGTGTTTGGCAATTTCTCTTAGCGAGTGTCCAGCTGGACGTATTTCTTCAAAAATTAATTTGAGTTCAGGGTTGGCTTTTATTGTGTTTAATGTTTCGTTTACTGTTCTGCGATCTACTGCTGCAGCTCTGGCTATGCGTACTGGGGGGATTTCGATTTGGTTTAGGCATATTTTGTTGCCGTGGACGCTTAGTCCGTTTTCTATTAGGACGCGTGCTACTCTGAGTCGTTCGGGGTAGTTTTGCATTTGGTTTTTTATTTGGCTCCACATTTTGTTTCGCTTATGTATGTTTTTGTTCTTTTAAGTATAAATGTGTTGTTTAACCCTCTCCTGTTTCATGTACAAATGTGTACACAAAAGCCTTAAATAAAACTTGGAGGTACGTTTCATAGCTTAAAAGACAAAAGGCGAAAAAAATGCCAAACAGAAAAATCTTACTCAACGAAGACGATATACCCAAACAGTGGTATAACATAGTTCCCGACTTGCCCAAGCCGCTGCCACCATTCATCGATGCAGCAACAAAACAGCCCGGCGTCGGAATAGTCCCAAGAATATTCCCAAAAGCAATCATCGGCCAAGAAATAAGCCAAGAACGATGGATAGACATACCTGAGGAAGTTCGAGAAGTCTACCGAATCTGGAGACCCTCCCCGCTTTTCAGAGCCCTCGGGTTGGAAAAAGCGTTAAAAACACCAGCAAAAATCTACTACAAATACGAAGGCGTCAGCCCAGCTGGAAGCCACAAACCCAACACCGCCGTGCCCCAAGCCTATTATAACATGAAAGAAGGCACCGAGCGTCTGTCCACGGAAACAGGCGCAGGCCAGTGGGGTTCCGCTTTGGCGTTTGCAGCCATGACTTTCGGGCTTAAAGCCACCATTTACATGGTGCGTGCAAGCTATGACCAGAAACCATACCGAAAGATGATGATGAAGGCTTTTGGCGCAGAATGTATTCCGAGCCCGAGCGCCAGGACGGAGGCAGGTAGAAAAATCCTTGAGGAAGACCCGGATAACAAAGGCAGCCTTGGCATAGCCATCAGCGAGGCGGTGGAAGATGCTCTTGTTAACGAGAAAGAAACTAACTACGCGATCGGCAGCGTCTTTAATCATGTTTGCTTGCACCAGACTGTTGAAGGCTTAGAAGCTAAGAAGCAGCTTGAGTTGGTGGATGATTACCCTGACGTGGTCTACGGATGCATAGGTGGAGGCAGCAGCTTCAACGGGTTGATGTGGCCCTTTTACTATGACCAAGTCTCGAAGAAGGCGCCTAAAAAGACAAAGTTCGTCGCGACCGAAGCCACGGCTTGCCCCAAAGTCACTAAAGGATACTACCAGTACGATCACGGCGACACAGCAAAACTGACGCCGCTTGTCCCAATGCACACCATCGGCCACGACTTCATCCCTGCACCCATACATGCGGGCGGATTACGTTACCACGGCATTTCCCCTGTGATAAGCAAGTTAGTGCAGGAGAAAAAGATGACAACCGAAGCCTTCAATCAACTGGAGGTTTTCGACGCCGCGAAACTCTTCATCCAATCCGAAGGCATTATCCCAGCGCCTGAACCCTCTCACGCAATCAAAGGTGTCATCGACGAAGCACTTCGCTGCAAAAAAACGGGTGAAGCAAAAACCATCCTGTTCGTGCTCTGCGGCCACGGCTACTTTGACATGGCAGCATACGACGAATACTTCAGCGGCAACCTCCAAGCATACGAGTATCCAGCGCAGAAAGTTGAGGAATCAATGAAAAAACTGCACAAGCTATACCCATGGCTCGACGAAGTCAACAAGAAATACATAAGCTGCGAAACACTCTAAGCTCCACTCTTTTCTCTTTCCTTAACTCATTTTCTCTTTCTCTCTCTTTCTCTCTCTTTCTCACAGTCTACCCTCTCGGTCTTATAGATATCCAAATGGCGACTGCGTGAAAATTTTGCGGAGCGATGTTTTTTAAAAGAAGAAGAAGGTTGGAAAAATCGTTTTTCTTCTTCTTCCTTCTGTCCATGCAGCAACCTGCACTCTGATTGCGGTAATAGAGCGTTTAACCTGAGATGCTTATTTGCCGGAGTTTAACGCAATTTTTCATAAAAGACTCAATCGAATCTGTTAGGATCCAAATAGGTCACCTCACAGTCACATTTTCTTTTTATCCTAGCGCTCCAATACCAACTTAGGTTATTCCTATTGCCCGTTCCACAGAAAAGTTTGCCAACAAAAACCATCGGTTTCATCGTTAACCCAGTTGCTGGAATGGGCGGCGCAGTCGGGTTGAAAGGAACAGATGGCAAAGCAGTTTTGGAGAAAGCCATTTCGCTTGGGGCTAAACCTATAGCGGCGGCGAGAGCCGAAATTTTTCTTGCTGGTTTGGTGGAGGCTGACGATTTGCGTCTGATGGTTGGTGCAGGTGGCATGGGGGAGCATGAGGCTAAAAAATGCGGTTTGGCTTTTGAGGCAATCGGTGAATGTAGAGGCGAAACAACTTCCCAAGACACCCAAGGCATCGCCAAAGCAATGATCGCAGCCAAGGTCGATTTGCTTGTTTTCTGCGGCGGCGACGGAACCGCTCGCGACGTACAAAAAGCCGTCGGCATGAAGGTTCCTGTGCTTGGGGTTCCCACAGGAGTCAAAATGCACAGCGCCATATTCGCCGTTACTCCTCAGGCGGCGGCAAGAGTAGCCCTCAGATATCTTTGGGTTGGATTGCCATTGCATGAGGCCGAAGTCATGGATATAGATGAACAAGCCTTCAGAGAAGGTCATCTTTCCGCCGAACTCTACGGGTACATGCTAAGCCCCTACGAGCCCAGCTTGATTCAGGGCAACAAACTTGAAAGCCCAATGACAGAGAGCGAAATGCGAAACCAAGCAGCCACGGCAATTTATATTATCGAAGAAATGAAGCCAAGCACCATTTATATAATGGGACCTGGAACAACCACCCGCACTATCAGCGACCTCTTGGACCAGAAAAAAACGCTTCTTGGAGTAGACTTATTTCAAAACAAAAAAATAGTCGTCAACGACGCAAACGAGAAACAAATACTGCAAGCCATAGCTGGAAAAGAGGCAGGGATAATTGTGACGCCGATTGGGGGTCAGGGCTTCATTTTTGGCAGAGGCAATCAGCAGATAAGCGCGAAAGTTATCCGTCAAGTGGGCTTAGACAACATTGTTGTGGTTGCGACAAAAAGCAAATTGGACAGATTGAAGAGTTTAAGGGTTGACACAGGCGACGCAGAACTGGATCAAGATCTTAGGGCACAGGAAATCAGAGTTGTAGTTGACTACAAAATCCTGCGAAAAATGGCTGTAGAATAATCGTTTTTCTATTAATCGTCGGAAAAAATGAAATAGTAGCGTGTGAGCAGTATCCCAACAAAGTGAGGCTAAATAATGATACCAATTAATAAGCCAGAGATCGGCGAAGAAGAAGTTCAAGCAGTAGTGAAAGTTTTGAGAAGCGGCATGTTAACAAGCGGTCTTGGCGCGGGTCCAATGGTGACTGAGTTTGAGAAAAATTTTGCCAAATTTGCTGGCGTAAAACATGCTGTGGCGGTTAACACTGGCACGGCTGCATTGCACTCTGCTGTGGCTTCAGTAGGTATCAAACAGGCTGACGAAGTTATTTTGCCCAGCTTCACTTTCGTAGCCACTGCCGAAGCAATCGTTTTAGCAGGCGGGAAACCCGTTTTTGCTGACATTGACGCTGAAACTTACAATCTCTCACCCGGTGCCGTTGAAAAAGCAATCACAAAAAAGACTAAGGCTATACTGCCCGTGGACCTTTATGGTTTTTCAGCTGACATGAAACCGCTACGGGAAATCGCTGAGAAACATGGGTTAGCGTTGATTGAGGATGCTGCCCAAGCGCACGGAGCAACGTACGGTGGTAAGGCTGCGGGAAGCTTGGCTGATGCTGCTTGCTGGAGTTTGTATGCAAGCAAAAATATAACCGCGGGTGAAGGCGGAGTGGTCACAACAAATAATGACCAGATAGACGAAGTCTTGCGGATGATTCGAACTCATGGAGAAAAAGCCAAATACGCATCCCTGATTCTTGGAAACAACTACCGCATGTCCGAAATACAAGCAGCCATCGGCAACGTGCAACTAGAAAAATTACTGCCCTTTGTGGCAAAACGCCGCCAAAACGCGCAAGAACTAACGAAAACTCTGAAAGAAAACAGCAGGCTCACTTTACCCTGTGAGTCAAAAGACCGACTGCACAGCTGGTATCTATACACTGCAAGACTGAAAGACGGGACCGAATCAGAAAGAAACAAGATTGTGGAAGAGCTAAAGAAAAAAGGCGTCGGCGCCGAAGTCTATTACACCAACCCTGTGCATCAGATGCCGTTTTACCGAGAAAACTTTGGAAGCGCCAAACTGCCTGAAACGGACAAAGCGGCAAAACAGGTTTTCTCGCTGCCAATTCACCCAGGCGTCACAGTTGAACAAGTTGATTTTATCGGGAAAACTCTTCTAAACCTCTTAAAAACCGATTAATTCTCGGGAAATTGGTTTGCCTGGAGTGGTTAACTGTAAGAGTTAAATTGAGCATTGCATATTGAATAGCCTATCCCGAGAGATTATTGGGTTTTCTTAAAGGAGAATGACTCAGTTGAGTAATGAAGCAGATGTTCAAGCCGACGTTTCCCGAATTAAAGTCAAGTTTGTCATAGAGGGTTTAGGGGAAGCTGAAGGTGAATTAGTCAGGTTTTTAGCGCCAAGAACCATCGATTTTATTGTTCGCAAGCTTCCAGTTGAAGGAAGAGCTGCATTATGGAAGGAAGAAGTTTATTTTGAAATCCCAATTAAAATGGGCGAAGAAAAAGCTAAGCCGACCGTGGAAACAGGCACAATCGCTTTTTGGCCAATGGGCGGCGCTTTATGCGTGTTCTACGGCAATTCACAGCCCTATAGCCCAGTGAGCATTCTTGGCAAAATAACAAGTAACTTGGAAATTTTTAAACAAGTTAAAAGTGGAGCAACAATAAAGGTCGAATTGATAACGGCTTAAAAAGCTAATGAACTCTCTTTCCACATTTGAAGCAGCCGTTCGCATTCTTCTTTCACTTCTGCGTCGCCGGTTTTATCTTTTAAAACCTGCAGAAACTCGATGCGTTTATTGACTGAACGTTTTTCAGCGTTGCCGCCATAATAGAGTTCACCTTCCAGGTACTCTTTCATTTGAAAGGCTTTTTGGATGATTAAGCTGGCGGCGTCAACCGGGTTTTCAACGGCGAACTTGTTTGCCCAGATGGCGACTTCTGTTTCGCGCAGTTGAGTTATGCCGTCGATTTCAATTATTTTCCTAATGTATGATCTTAGAAACTCGAAGTAACCTGCCGTTTTGATGAGTTCAAGGGTTTGGCTGATTTTTTCTCTAAATTTTTCTGAACCTTCAACTGTCAGGTTATGTTTGTAGCCTGCGTCAACTAGCTCTTTAGCGGTTTTTACTTCTTCAACTGTGTAAACTCTCTCTGGAAATTCCGTCAAAAAAACTACTCCGACTCTACATAAAACTAAAATAAATATTTGGTTGCTAGCAAGTTTAACTTGCTGCGGGCTTGTAGATTTTGAGGTTATGGCTTGCAGAAACGAGTTGAACTGCACCGTTTGCTTCCAGTTGCTCTAAGAAGTCTTTGGCTACGCTAACTCGAATGTTATATTTTGTCGATACAGCGTACGGTGTTAGAACGTTCATCTTCTTTATTTCGCTGACGATTTTGTCGTTTTTTGCGTCTGGAGCAATTATTCCAATGGACTTTCTTTCTTTTGGCGGTCCCGCTTTTTCTTTCTTCTTTGCTTCTTTAGTCTCGTCTTCTTTGACCTGCGACTTCTCCATCTGCTTTAGGCCGACTTTCTTTTTTCCACCCATAAGTTTCACTTTGCTTTTGGTTCTTCTAGAATGGCTGGCTTATTTCAACGTTATGTTTTTCTTTCCATTCTTTGATTGGAACGCCAAGTTTCTTTTCAACTTCCGTTCTATGGATTGAGTTCATGGTGCAGAATGGAATTATGCGTCCGTCTGGTACCGCGTAGTGGATTAGGCAGCGCTGTACCCTTTCAAGGTCAAAGTTATATGGATCCATGAAGTGCATGGCTGAAAGCAGAATTGCCTGTCTCTGTAAATCACCGAGGGATTTGTAGTCGCCATTGGTTACTACGCCAAAAACGTATTTTCTTAGAAAACCAAATTTAATGTACCGCATTGAACTGACCAAACGTAGTTTAGCTTTGGTTTTGCTTCCTTTTGATGCAGTCACATAGACTTTGTTCATTACCCCGATGAATTTGTCGATGTTTCCATAGCGCGTGATCGGAACCATTTTTCCGTTTTCAATTAAAAGATAAGTTGCCATACCGCAATGAGGATGAGCAGTGAACTCTAAATATCGCCTATCTTTTAGAGCGCCGACCGCTTTCGAAACTGGAACAACCGTAGGCACTGGGTAGAAATCTGAGACTTTTATTGCCCCGTTAGTTTGCTCTTCAACAGCCTTCATGAAGTCCGGAATTGTGATGCGCATTTTTTCGCGGTCTTTCTGCGGCAGCCTTCCGCAGAGGCTGACTGGTTGAACGTTCACGCATCTTACCACATCGAAGTTTTTGACGGCAAAATTGATTATGTCGCCGAGCTGGTTGTCATTAACGCCTTTCACCAATGTGACGACTAATACTATGCTGTTGAATCCTGCTTGGCGAAGGTTTTCGATTGCCTTCATTTTTATATCAAGCAAGTCAACGCCGCGAATAAACTTGAAAACATCCGACGTTAAACCATCAAACTGCAGATAAATAGTGCTGACTCCTGCCTCTTTGAGTTGCTTGCAGTACTCCACACTTTGCGAGAGTCGAAGACCGTTCGTATTAACCTCTACATGGCTGAATCCCAGTTCTTTTGCTTTTCGAATGAAGTCGAAGAGGTCTTTGCGTATCGTAGGTTCTCCGCCTGAGAACTGAAGCGCCGTGGCTGGCACTGGTTTGGTGGCTCGAAGGTTCTCCAGCATTCCAACTATCTGCTCTTTAGTTGGTTCATAAACATATCCCGCAGCAGCTGCATTGGCAAAGCAAATAGGGCAAGTGAGGTTGCACCTGTTTGTGACATCGATTATTGCTAGGGCAGTGTGGGACTTGTGTTCTGGGCAAATTCCGCAGTCGTATGGGCACCCCTTATTTTTCTCGGTTCGGGGATTGCTTATGCCTTCACCGTCGTAGCGGAATTTCTCTGCCCGCATATACTGGTCGTAATCTGACCAGTAAAGTTCTTGAAAAGCCCCATGTTCAGCGCACTCTTTTTTGATGAAGACTTTGCCGTCGTCTTCGTAGATGGTTGCGTCTATTGCTTTTAGGCATTCAGGGCAAATGCTTCTTGTTGTTTTGATATCTTTCATTTTTTTAGCCTTCTTACATGTGAGCTTTTTTCGAAGTGCTTAAGAGCACTGTGTTGATAATAAGGTTTCCAAACGATTCCTAAGGTGATTGAGGGGAAAGATGTCAATTAACGAGAACACTCGGGCCGCTTTACGTGAAATGGGATTAAACGCCTACGAAATTGACGCCTACATAGTTTTACTTGAGGGTGGACAAATGACGGCGATGGAGATAAGTCAAGAAGCCAAAGTGCCCTACAGCAAAATGTATGAAGTGCTTAATTTGCTCAAAGAAAAAGGCTGGATTAAAAGCAGCGAAAGCCGACCGTTCAAGTACTACCCCGTGCCACCGCTTGAGGCGACGAGGTTCACGAAGTTGCGGCTGGAAGACAAATACTTGAACTGGGAAAACATGGTTGCCCAAGAACTGCAGCCCCTGTACGAAAAAAGAGAACTCGTCGAACGACCCGACATGCTGATACTGCGGGGTCAACAAGCAGTTTTAAGTAAGCTTGAAGAGGTTCTAAAAAACGCTACAAAAGAAATCGTGATTGCAGCGCCAGAATTTGCTAAACCAGTCATCGCCATGGCGGAACCGCTGCTGGGAAGCGGCCTTAAGAAAACGGTCAGGATTAAGCTTATGGCGGCTGGCACAAAGGACGATTGGATTTTCTTAAAAAAATACTCTGGTTTAAGTGAGTTGCGAACTAGAGATCACATGTTCGGCGGCGGCATAATTGCTGACGGCAAAGAAGCCATGCTTTTTCTAGGCGAGGATAAACCAACCCTCGTAATATGGAGTAATCATGTGGGTTTGATAGGTTTCGCGCGAGAATACTTCCAGTTCCTCTGGGACTCCTCAGCAACCGCTTAGAATTCGCTCGGCAAAAGCTTGATTCTACCGTTTCATTATATGATTAGATTCGTCTGCGAAAAAGAAGCTGCGGCTTCAGACATGGCAGAGTTAACCCTGGGCGCCCATAACCGACAATGCCGCCAACATTGAAAGTCGCATTCCGCCCATCCGAAAGTCGCAACGCAAAAGCAGAACCCAAGCCTAAACCAAAAAAGCAACCCCAAACGCAACCAGCCCAGGCTGAAAGTCGCAACTTTCCCGTAGCAAAAGTCGCAACTTAAAAATCTAGCCAAAACCCCACAAACAAAAAACTACGCCAAAAAAGCTCAAAAAATCAACCAGAAACCTCAAAGCCACAAAAAGGCAACAACCACACAAAAAAGAAGAAAGGGAGAGAGAACTTGAGTTATTAGGTTACTATTTTCCCATGACTTTTCTAGCGGCGATTTCTATATCTTCTGCTTTTATGGTTTTTCTTCCTGCATGCATGGCGTAATCTAATGCTTCTTTCGCAATTTTAACGCCTATTTCTTCAAGTGCTTTTGCAAGTTCCTTTGCTGCTGCTTCGCTAACCCTATCTGCACCAGCTTTTTTACATAATCTGTGCATGGGAGCTACAGCTATTTCTAATTCAGTCATAACGACAACTCCTTAGCTTCTTTTTCTTTTTAAAGCAATATTTAGGCTTTGCGGTTCAAAGTACAACCAAAAAGCGTCTAAACACGCTGTTACTGAAGGTAAAAAAAAGTTTACCTTGAATTTTTAGGAAGAAGACTAAGGTTCCAAGTTGACTGATGAAAGAATTCGTCTTCAAAAATCTTACAGACCGATGAAATAATCAGCGATTGCTCAATACAAAAAGAAAAAAAATAGAAACTTTTTCTGTTTGTAAAAATTTTGCGCTAAGTCTTTTCCATGGAGGGTTTTCTCATGTTCCACACAAACAGTATCAGAGCCACAATTAGCAGGACAAAACCTACCCAATATAGGCCAACGCCTACTCCTGTACCTGAATGGGCACGCGCAATTGTTGCTCCAACAAGCACTAATATTATTCCTAAAATATCGAGAATTATTGCAACCATCTGGTTGCTGCTTGCATAAAATTGTTTTTCACTCATTCAAAAAGCACCAATATTTAATTTAGCTGCTTTTTATATGTAACTTTATTGTTTTACATAATTTAACACTCTGTATCTTTGATTAGTATACGCGCTAATAATGAGACAAATTGGAAAAAAATTAAAATCACAGCGTTATTGAAAAAGAAAATTATAAAAACGTTCAACCTGAATATAGGCTGAGAAAAATGAAGTTAATCGACGCGCATGTTCACCTATCAGATGCTGGGTACGTTGGTCATATTGATGAGTTGATAGTTGATGCGAAAAACGCGGGCGTAGCAGCGCTTGTTACGAATTCGATGGATTTTAAAACTTGCCAAAGCGACCTTAACTTAGCCGAAAAATATCCTAACTTGGTCTATCCTGCTTTAGGGATTCACCCATCGAATGTCAATGTTCTTAAGGAAAACGAACTTGAAGCAGCTATCGATTTAATCAGAAAACACAAAAACACCGTTAAAGCGATCGGTGAAATCGGCTTAGACAACAAGTATGAGACCATATGGGAAAAGCAAACGCTGGTTTTCGACAAAATGCTTCATCTCGCTGAATCCCTTGACCTTCCAGCCATTATACATTCGCGCGGAACAACCGACAAAATAGTAGATATGCTTCCCTCTTATCGTCTTAAGGGGGTTCTGCTTCATTGGTTCAGCTACCCAATAACCGCGCTGAAAAAAGCTGTGGACAACGGCTATTCTATCTCTGAGGGCCCGCCAGCAACCTATTCTAGCGGCATCCGCGAGGTTATTGAGAAGGTGCCTTTGACGAACCTTTTAACGGAAACTGATGGTCCCGTGACGTATTGGAAAAGCCCCTACAATGGACAATTAACTAAGCCTTCATTCATACGAAGCGTGGTGGCAGCTGTGGCTGAAATCAAGAAAATGCAGGATGTGGATGTTGCCGAGCAAATAGCCAAAAACTTCCAAGTTTTCTTTAACATAAGCCTAACTGACTAAATTTCATCCGCTCAAAAAACTTATCGTTCGCTTAAAAGTCGGTTAGTAGGCGTAAACTTAAATTAAGCCTCACCTCTATTGAGACTTGCTCCTACGTTTTCAAGCGTCGGACACTAAAACATTGATGACCAGGGGAATTGAAATTTGGGAAAAGTTAAGACCGATCAGGTTAAACGAACAGGCAAAGCGCTCATGAGCCGTTTTCCAACTAAATTTACCACCAACTTTGACGAAAACAAGCGTTCAGTTGACTCTTTAACGCAGGGAACAACCACGCGAGTGAGAAATCAGATTGCCGGATACATAACGCGTACGTTAGCATTAGCTCAATCTGGCTCCGCGAATGATTCCGAAATGGAAGAAGACGACGACTCAGAGTAAAAGTGCTTTTAGGATAAGAAACCACATGATGGACGGGTATAGAAAGGGCTGGGCGCTTAGGTACCTGCGTGAAGCAAAAGCCGAGTTGGAAGCAGCGAGAAAAATACCTTATATGGCGCCCGGTTTGGTTTTGGAAGCAATCCGAAAAGCAAGAAACGCCATCTACTACAGTTTAGGCGAACCCGCTTTCATAGAAATATTGCTTCGCGAAGAAGTAACGAAAAACCCGATAACCAACGATTCGATTCTGCGTTTTCTCATGGAGCTCGAAAGCATCATCCAGCAAATATCGCAGTTAGAAGAAGTTAACAGTGACGCGATGATGAAGCAGGCAGATTCCATTGTTGAAATGGCAACTGACATTGTGGAGACTTTAACAGAAGAAAGATTCCAAAACTTCTAAATCAAATTAAAAAGTGCAGAAACAATTTTAACGCAAAGTGATTCTATAGGTTTGAGTAAGAAAGCAAATGCCCTTTACGTTAAAGTTCGTCGGTGCACTTCGGCAAATTTCGGGAAAAACACAATTAACAGTTAACTTCCAAGAAAATCTTTCGCTAAAAGATTTAATAACAAAAATCAGCCGAGAAATGCCTCTGCTCGACAAAACCTTCAGCGACCCACTTGGCGATTCAAGATCAAACACTCTGGTTCTCATTAATGGCAGGGAAATCAGTGTTTTAAACGGCGTAGAAACCAAATTGAATGATGGAGACGAAATCGTCTTTATCCCGGTTGTTCATGGCGGTTGACGCAATGATAACTTTGACTAGTGACTTTGGATTAAAGGACCCTTACGTTGCTGAGATGAAAGGGGTAATTTTAACTATAAACCCAAAAGCAACGTTGATCGACATAACACACGAAGTTGAAAAGTTTGACGTTCGAATGGCTGCTTTTATATTGGCGTCAGCTGCGCCGTATTTTCCAGAGGGCACGGTTCACTTGGCAGTTGTTGACCCGGGGGTTGGCACGCATAGACGAGCCGTAATAGTGCAGACTAAGCAGAGCCTTTTTGTTGGACCAGACAACGGAATCTTGATTTTAGCAGCACAAAATCAGGGCATAGTACACGTTTACCAAATTACAAATCACACGTTTATGCAGGCTAAAATCTCCAGCACGTTCCACGGCAGAGACATTTTTGCGCCGGCGGCAGCTCATTTAGATGAAGGAGCGCAACCAAAAGATTTTGGACCAGAAATAAAAGACGTGACCAAACCAGAATTTGCCTCAGTCAAGCAAACAGATTCCTCTCTGATCGGCGAGGTCATTCACGTAGACGGATTTGGCAACATAATAACCAACATAACCGAACAAACCTTGGTTCAGAAACCGGCTGAAAAAATCACCGTAGATTTACCTAATATTTCCCTAAAACTTACGTTTGGCAAAACCTACAGCGAAACAAAACTTAAAGAACCTTTAGCTCTGATTGGCAGCCATGGGTTCTTGGAGATAGCTCTAAACCAAGGCAACGCGGCGGAAAAGTTTCATGCGAAACCTGGAGACAGAATCGTTGTTACAGAGGCTTGAGGCTGTCAACGATTTTTTCGATTGCATCAACCGGGTTCTCTAGCTTTGCAAGTTCACTTTCCACGTTAAATCGTTTGCCCAGATATTTCTTTGCGTACCTGAGTACTCCTTGCTCTGTTGTGGCAAAAAGCGGAAAGCCCTTCTTTGTTAGGTACGTGTTAACATAGGTTTTAGCCATATCCGAAATAGCTATGCTGGGTACGCCTTGGAGAGCGGCTTCCCTCGCGATGGTTCCTCCGTAGCTGACAACCAAATCTGCATTCGCGACCAAACTTGCTGAATCCACAAAGCCTTCTTTAACTCCGAACGTTTTGCCTTGAGGGTTGTATCTTTGGACAAAACGCACATTTCCCAACTTGGCGAGCTTATCTGCAAGGACTCGACCCGCGTCTAGCTTTCCCCCTGCATAGGCTGCTTTAACTTCGATTTGTCGAATAACTATCAGGGGCTTCTTTAATTCCTCGAGTTTGCAAGGCTTAAAACCCTTGATCCAGGCAACCTCGTCCACTCCTTTGAATTGGACAAAACTTTTCGCGCAATATTCCGCTACAAAACGCTTAGGCAAAGCCTCAGACACGACCACGGTGTGCGCGAACGGTATTGTTAGCCTGTTAACGGCTGCGGCGTAAGGGGTGTCGGCTGTCAAGATTATTGGGATTCCTAGACCGAAGGCTGTTCGGCAAAGCTCAACCGATTGATGCGCTATGGCGATGTCCGGCGGATCGTCTTTAAAGAGCCTAGAAAACTCTATTATTCGTTCAGCGCTCTCTTCCAGCCTCGAAAAAAGCGTTGAGGGGTTGTATTTGCCCACTACGATGGGTTTTTCACCGAGAATCTCAGCCAAAGGCAAGGTGTCCGGGTGCTCACGTGTCGTAAAAACAAATTCGTGCCCCGCTTTTCTTAGACGCTGTGCAATAGCTGTGCCATACCTGACATGTTTGCCGGTGCAGGCGTCATACCATATTTTCATTTATCCGTTATCCACCCAATCCTTGATGTGATGAACTTGCCGCGTTTTTCTTCATATTCTTTTAACGTCATAACTACCTTTGCTGGAACGCCAGATAAGACGGTTCTCGGCGGAACGTTTTTGGTGACGACGCTTCCTCCGCCAATCACAGCGCTCTCCTCTATCGTTACGTCTGGCAGTATGGTGACGCCTCCGCCGATTGCAACGTTGTCTTTGATGATGGGGGGTGTCATGAATGAGCTCTTGGGGTACTTGTCGTTTAGAAGTGAACTGTTAGGGGCGATGAACACGTTGTTGCCCAGTATGCAGCCGTTTGAGATGGTTACGTGGGCTTGTATGTTGCATTTTTTGCCTAAAACCACATCTTTGCCTATGTCGCAGAAGCTGCCTATGCTGGTTCCGTCGCCGATTTTTGCGTTATCGCCTATTACAACGTAATTCCAAATGGCAACGTCTTTGCCTATTTCCACGTTGACGCCTGTAACTATGCCAGTGCCTTTTTTAGGGTTCAGCATAAACTGTTCTTTCGGGCTCCAGATTTAAATAGTTTAACATTAACTTGCTTTCCAACGATGGAGGCAAGCGTCTTGGCTAAAGAGACAGTTCTAATTATAGGGTTAGGCGAAATCGGACATACCCTTTTTGCATTAACAAATGATGCCAAAAACAGTTTTGATGTTTACGGCCTGGATTTGGATCAAACCAAAATGCAGGATCTAAATCAAAACAGAAAAAATGTTCCCCTTCAAATAGACACCATGCATATTTGCCTACCCTGCAGTAGCCAGCAAAAATTCGCAGACGTAACAGTCGGCTACGTTCAAGAGTTTAAGCCAAAACTCACAATCATCAACAGCACCGTTCCGCCTGGAACCACTATGAAGGTGGCTGAAAAATGCAGGTGCCTCGTCGCTCATTCGCCATCCCGCGGCGTGCATACAAGTTCTGAGCATATGAAATGGGAAATGAAGCGTTGGACTAAATATGTTGGCGGCGCAAACATGCTTGCTGCGCAGGCTGCTCAGACGCACTTTGAGAAATTAGGTTTAAAAGTGAAAGTTCTTAAAAGCGCTACGGATACCGAGTTGGCTAAGCTTTTCGAGACCACTTACCGTGCCTGGATGATTGCGTGTTTTCAAGAGATGCACCGCATTTCAAGGGCTTTTGGCGCTGACTTCGACGAAGCCGTTGATTTTCTTGAGGACACTCATCTTGTAAGGTTCGATAGGCCTGTTATGTTTCCAGGTGTAATCGGCGGGCACTGCTTGATACCCAACACTGAATTGCTGCTGTCGGTTTACGACTCGGAGTTTTTGCGTCTGATTTTAGAGTCTAATGAGAAACGAAAAGAAGAAGTTAAAGACGAGACCATCCAAAAAGAAATAGCTAAAATTGCAAAAAGAGTAGAGGCGCTGGAGAAGAAAACTGGTAACACCCATAAAGAATGCACCTGAACAAAAAACAAATGCGCATTTGCCAGGTGAAAAGGTTACAATTAAAAGAAGCAACTGCTTAACTGATAGCTGATGGTTCGGATGCCCCATGAAAGTCGTAATGATTAACGATTGCGCTTACGTCGGAGAAACATTGCTGAAATATTTTCCAGCAGACATTGAAAAGCAGCATATCAAAAGGACCAGGGGGCTCTGGAACAAAACTTTTGGCATATCCTACAAGATTCTCAGGGCCAAAGGCGACTTGTACCACGTTCACTATCTGCTTCAGGACTGCTACATCGCCTCGCACTTAGGCAAGAAACCTCTCGTCGGCCACGCGCATGGAAGCGACCTGCGTGAAACATTGCAAAGCCGAAAATGGGGCAGAATCGTTAAAAGCAATTTAAAGAGCTGCAACAAAATAATTGTAGCCCAGCCTACAGTTCTTAGCACTGCAAAAGAATACAACGAAACCGCAGAATACTTTCCCATACCATTCGACCCCGAAATCTTTTATCCCAAAGCATTAGCCGAAAAAAGACCCGAATACCAAGTTTTTCTGGCATCGGTCCCTGACTTTAACGTAAAAGGCACCGACAAGTTGCTGCGGGCGGTTTCATTTGTTCCTGAAAAGATTAAGGTCAAAACCTTTAACGCCGGCAGAGATCTGGAGAAAACAAAGCAGCTTGCAAAAGAGCTAAAGCTGGACATTGATTTTATCAGCAAAGTTCCTCATGGCTCGATGAATGAATTGTTCTGGGAAAGCGACTTGGTTTTAGGAAGCTTCGCCGTTGGCCGTGAACATTTAGATACCATAGCGATCGAAGCCATGGCGTGCGGGCGCCCAGTCGTCCACTCCGTATCGAACAAATATTTTCCTTCAATTCCATTGGAAGAGCTAAAAGACCCCGCGGCAACCGCAGAAATAATCCAAAAACTTCTCAGCAACCAAAACGAAAAAGAAACCAGAGTAAAGGAACAACTTGACTTTGTAAACGCCGCCCATTCAGCTCCCGTTCTTGTTCAGAAGCTTCTTAAGATTTACTCAACACTTAACTAAAACAACAAAAACCAGTTAGAGAAAACTAATTAGACTTAGCGAAAGTGGCTTATTTCCGCTAGCACTATGTTTATACAAGCGGGTATCTTATAATTCTAGACGGGCTAGTTTTTATGGTAAATAAAGTTAAAATTGGAGACAAGGCGCCCGACTTCAATTTGCCCGATGTTAACAAAAGAACCAGAAGTCTCAAAGAGTTTTTAGGGCAAAAAGTCGTGTTAGTTTTCTTTGTTGGAGCTTTTACTTCAAATTGCACTAAAGAGATATGTGAGTTTCGAGATTCGGTGGGGCAGCTAATTGATTTGAACGCTCAAATCGTCGGAATAGACATAAACGTTCCTTCTGCAAATAAGGGCCTTGCCAAGAAAAACATGCTTACCTTCCCAATACTTAGCGATCACAAGCACGAAGTCATCGAAGCATACGGGCTCGAAGTGCCCGATTTAAGTGGGCAAGAGGGTGAATCAAGTGCCTGCCGCTGGGGAAGTGGCTGTTACCCGATAGCTAAACGCTCAATCTTCATCCTTGACGAAAACGGCTTTGTGCGTTACACCTGGATTGCCGAGAAGCCGACGGTTGAGCCAAATTACCAGGAAATAAAAAAAGTTTTAGCACAGGCTACGTCGGAGGAAAAAGTGGAAACAGTCGTGCCTACCATCATAACGGTTTCGAGGCAGGTGGGCAGCGGCGGAGACGAAATTGCCTTAAAAGTCAGCAAAATTCTTGATTGCGCTTATTTCGATAAGAGTTTGATGGTAAGTGTAGGCAAAAGCCTAGGTGTATCTGAGGAAGAAATCGCGGATTTTTGTGAAGACACTTATAAAGTTAAGAGTATCGTGGATAAAATTTTGCTTCGCAAGACGACTATCATTGATTCCCAGAACTTGAAAGACAATGTGCAAATCAGAAAAAACCTTGACGAGGAGGAATGCCTCTCCGTAATTCAAACGGTTATCAATAATTTGGCTAGCCGAGGAAAAACGGTTATTGTAGGACGCGGTGGACAAGCGATATTGAAGAATAAGGTAGGTGCCCTTCACGTGAGAATAGTTGCTCCCACGGCAGTTAGGGTTAAAAGAATTATGAAGAGCGGAAATTTAAGTCAAGAAGACGCTTTAAAGTTGATTGAAGACAATGACAAAGCGTCGGCTGAATACCTGCAGAGATCTTACAACCTTGATTGGGAAGACCCAGCGATTTACGATTTGGTTTTGAATACGGGCAAGCTGGATTTAGATACTGCGGCAAGAGCGATAGCTTTGGTAGCATCGCTGGTATAATGAAGGGCGATAACCAAAAAACAACGTAAAACAAGATTTTCTGTAAGCTATAGCGTATGCTATTTATAATCGAAAAAGCCGGGCTAAGCATTATGACAATAATACTTGGGGATCAAAGCTTGAATGAACTAAGATAATTTTTTTCTAAATTAAATCTTATGCGAAAGCAATATTAATTTTAATTCATAAACGTTGAAAGAGCATTATGAACAAAACTCGCAGAAGCGTTCTCGTGACTGGCGGCGCAGGTTTCATCGGCTCACATTTGGTTCCCCGTCTTCTTAAATTAGGCTACTCTGTAACCGTGCTGGATAATTTATCTGCTGGAAAGTTAGAGAATCTAAGTGGAGTAATTGACCATCCTAAGCTTCGTTTTAAACGCGGAGACATACTTGATAAGACTATTCTGCAAGACGTTTTTGAAGGGGTTGAATCTGTCATTCATCTTGCTGCCTTAATTGACATATCTGCTTCTGTTGCTGACCCGATTAAAAATCATGAAGTTAACGTAGATGGAACCTTCAATATGCTCCACGCATCAATCAAGCATGAAGTAAAGAAGTTTGTTTTTGCCTCTTCAACCGCGGTTTACGGCGACGTGAAGACCCTTCCAATTCAAGAAAGTTTTGCTGTTCACCCGATTTCTCCCTACGCTGCCTCAAAAGTTGCTGGTGAAGCTTATTGCAGTGCATTCGCAAGCTGCTTTGGGGTTGACGCGGTTGCATTGAGGTTTTTCAATATTTACGGTTTAAGAAGCGAAAACAGCCCTTACAGCGGCGTTATCACAAAGTTCATTAAAAAAATAATAAACGGCGAAGCCTTAACCATCGACGGCGACGGAGAGCAGACTCGAGATTTCATACATGTAAGTGATGTTGTTAACGCCGTTGTTTTGGCTCTGGAGACTGATGGATTGAAAGGCGAGGCTTTTAATGTTTGTACGGGCGTTCCCACAAGCATTAATCAGCTTGTGTCTTCTTTGAAGGATGTTGCGGGAAAAAAACCCGAAGTTAAGCATGGACCTGCAAGGATAGGCGACATACGAGACAGCTATGGCGACCCAGCTAAGGCTAAAGAAACCTTAGGTTTCAGCGCTACCGTCGATTTAAAAAAAGGGTTGCAGATGCTTTTTGAAGAATTCAAGAAATAGTTAATAGAGTTTTTTCAGCAACGCATCGGGGAATTTCAATTTTTCATTTTATTGGCTTATTTTGCCAACTCGTCCCGCGAATGTACCCTAAGAGCCAACATAACCTGATTATGGGGTAACACAGCATCAATCGGGAATCATGCATCCGCAAAGACATCTTTAAACTCGAAACTGGCGACTTCACAAATCTTAGAAAAAGGTTGCTTACATTTTCATTTTGGTAGAAGGCACGCATGTTTCTTAGGCGGCTGTAAATCTGAGGCAAGCTTAATCCATAAAAATAGTAATGTTTAAACTCACTCCAAACGCCGCCATAATGCAGATGTAAGCTTTTAACATCATAATCCACCAGCCAACTGTACCCTTTTGACTCAAGCAAATTAAGAACAAAGGTGTCGATGCCGGCAAAATTAACCTTCGGAAATCCGCCTACAGACCTCAACGCATCTGTGTTCCAAATCGTGTTGTCTAATGTTTTTCCGAAACCGCCGTAGAAATCAACGTCTTTCCGTGTTAGCTGATAGGGTTCAATGCTGAAGCAGAAGTTGCTTCGGGGAAGGAAACGCAGTCCACAGGCGGCGCCCACATCTTTTTTATTCAAAATTAAAGCTGAAACTTTACTCCACCAATCGCGGGATAAAAAAACGTCTTGTTCGAAACTGCAAAAATAGCTAGTTTGGACATGTTTCAGCGCAGTGTTTGCGCCGTCGCTTATTCCTTTGCCCTTGTTTTTTATGACGTTCCAACCGCATTTTCTTGCTATAGCAACTGTGTTATCTTTGCTGCCGTCGTCAACAATCAATTTTTGGTTAACAACATCTTTAGGGACGACTTCATTGATGCGGCTAAGGACAAGCGGCAAAGTTTTTTCCCCGTTTAAAGTCCACATGACCAAATCAACTTTCAATCCTTAGCCTCCCAGCAGATATCACAAAAATCGAAGATTTGGCTTAATTAATCTTCTGTAATTAACTGTGCAGATTAAATTTGCAAGCCTGCATGACTGCCTTTCCAATGTAAGCTTATAAGCGCAACCTCATTAGGGTTTAGCTAAAATAATGCATTAGTAAATAATCAACAGGTAAGCGAGCAGGCGAGTGACTTGGCAAAATTCCTAGTGGTTCACCCATACTTAGACGTTTACGGCGGAGGCGAAAGGGTCTGCCACAACGTAATCAAAACCCTAGTTACCAACGGCCAAAACGTTGAATTGTTAACTTTCGATTTTGAAGCTGACCGATATAGAGAGATTGTAGGTGAAGATTTACCTAAAAGCGTAATCATTAGGTCGCTAGGAAAAAGAATTGAAGTTGCGCCGCCATTTACCATCTACAAAAGACGCCGACATTTTGTAGAATTACTGAAAAAGTACAGATCCAGCTTAGAATATGATTACTTGTTTTCCACGCAGTCTTCCTCCCCGTTTGAACCTGTTTTCCTAAATAAAGCGAAAAAAAACATTGCTTACGTCCACTTTCCAGAAATACACTTCGACTACGCTACGGCTAGATTGAGACGGAGACTTTACCTTTGGCTGTTCAAGAAGTGGGTCGAACAGGGAATAAGTAAACTCGACATGGTTTTCTGCAACAGCAACTATACCCGAGAAATGATTGAGTGCTTCTGGAAAAGTCACGGCGTTAAAGACCCGATTGTTGTTTATCCGCCGGTAAACTTGGATAGTTTTTGGTGCGATGCGCCCCTGTCTGAACGACGCAAAAGAGTAATCTACGTTGCCCGTTTTATTCCTGTGAAAAGACACGAAATCATGAAAAAGTTAGCTTCTGATTTACCATCATACGAGTTTGTAAGCGTTGGCGGATTAATCGATGCGGAAAAGAGCTGGTTTAACAAATTCTCGGAAAATCTGCCCCCGAACTATGCTCTAAAAACTAACCTTCCTGGACCAGATTTAGTCAAAATGCTTCACGACTCCCGAATGTACGTTCATTTAATGGTGGGAGAGCACTTCGGCATAGCCCCAGTGGAAGGGTTAGCAAGCGGGTGCGTTACGTTAGTTCACAACAGTGGGGGAATGAAAGAGTTTATTCCCGATGAATTTCGATGGGAAACATATGATGATTTGAAGGAAAAAATCGTCAGATACATGGAATCAGACGATGAAACAGCAAGTTGGGAAAATAAACGTAAGACATTGTGGGATAAGATTTCAGTTCTTAATCCAGAAGAATTCCAAAATGGCATATGGTCGCATGTTGAAACCTTAATCGGCTAAGCTCTCTTCAGTTTTCCCTATCATCGGGATTCGGGGATACTTGAAGAAATTTAAAGGCTAATTGAATACTGGCAAAGCAAAAACCAAAAAAACTGGTGAAGCTTGCAGAAATCAGACAAGTATTAAATAGATGCTAAGTTTTATTGAAATCAGGTTACAAGAAAAATGATTTCAGGTTTTATGATACTTAAGAATGCTTTGAAACAAGGCTATCCTTTTCCAGAAGCTATTGCCTCAGCCCTGCCAATATGCGATGAATTCTTGATATCAGACGGCTACTCGACGGACGGAACATTTGAATTGCTTAGGCAGATGTCGCTTTCGAACAAGAAAATCAAGATTTTCAGGTACAACTGGCTTGATGCAAAAAGCGTAACCGTTTTAACCGATGCTACAAACGCGCTGCGTAAAAAGTGCAGAGGCGAGTACATATTTTATATTCAAGCCAACGAGATAGTTCACGAAGCAGATGTTGGTTTTATTAGAGACTTGCCAGAAATGTTGCCTCAAGTTAACACATTCTGCTTTCCCTATTTGCATTTGATGGGAAACTACAAATACGCTGAAGAATTTCGATTAAGATTCTCCAAGAACCTAAACGGTATAGTTGCGATTGGGGATGCATGGGCACTGGGTCCAAGCAAAGCCTTCATTGCTTCTGAAGCCGCGAAAAGTTTACGAAATCCAAAAAAGCTTCTCAATTATCTTGGAAGAGGCATCGAGTGGACTTATGTAAATTCATGCAGCAACCTTCTTTCAAGAACCTTATATTTATCCAAACCAGTTTTCAGGTATTATTCCCTTTTTCCGCGCGACTTCATTGAGAAAATCAAAAATCACGCTGAAATGTTCGGTATGCCAAAATTTAAAGACACTGTTGAACTGCTTAAAGATAAAGTGGGTGATCCTAGTTTTTTTTGGCAACAAACCTCCGATTTATTTAGATCACAATTAGGCGGCGTTAATTATCCTGCCTTCGGAGTTGTAAATAAGGAAGACCACCCTAAAATAATGCAAGATTTTATTTCCAACCCAAACATCCAAAGCTACTACATTCGGCAAAATGTACTTGAATCAATAGGCAAATTATAGCAAATTCAAAATCGGTTTATTTGACAGAGGGTTTATAACTAAACTAGTATTTTCCCTTAGTTGGCAAATGAAGAAGCAATGATAAATCTAAGAGTCGACGTAGATTATCCTTACCCGTCAAGGGCTAAAAGTTTTCTTTACATAGTTTTAGGAATCAAAAAAAGAACAGGTAAAGACTACCTCAGAAATGCCCGCATCATCGCCAGGATGATTGATGAGTCGCCAAAGCAGGTTATGGCTTACTGGTTTTTTACGCCCTACACAATTCCCGACAAAAAACTTTTAGATTTGTTAAATCCAAGTACGCAGGAAGTGGGTTTGCACGTCGCAAACGACCCTTACCGCGAATGGAAAATCTTGGAGAATGAAACCAACCGAACCGTTGAGTACTACACCATTCACGGAACATCACGGTTAATTGCTCAGTTGATATGGGGACGGAAAATCGGGCAAAAACAAGCAAACATCCCCAGTGACTTTCCACTCAAGATTCTCCCTGATTTTGAAACCTTTAGTTTAGATACTGTGATTGGTAACGAAGGTGTCGATGTCGGTAAAAAACGAGCTGAAGAATACATTAGTCAAGGGAAAGTGTTTTCCATACATCCTGACTGGCTATTTAAGCAAGGGGGAGCAAGCCACAGGGGACCTTTTTATCATGTGCTGAAGAGCATTTTGGACGTGGACAAAGAGTTTGACACTGTACAAGTAAAAGAGAAAGCATTCTTCAAAATAGCACACGACATCCAAGAGTACGAAAAAAATATTGTTCCAACCGACATTTTCGTTGAGAAGCTGGAGGACAGAGGCGTCGATATTTTCACGTTTCTTGAGCGGAAATGGTGCTGCCCCATCGCGAATGCTACAAGTGCTTGGATAAAAAACGAGGATAACGTTGGCTTGCTTGAAATAAAAGACTATGACGGTTGGTGGAACTCGGTTGGAAAAAAAACCCGCAACATGGTTCGGCGAGCTGAGAAAAGCGGTGTAAAAGTAGATGTGGTTGAGCCAAACGCGGAATTCAGTGAAGGGGTATGGAAAATATATAATGAAACACCGATAAGGCAAGAGCGCGCTTTTTCACATTACGGCGAATCGAAAGAAACAGTTTCCCGCAACCTTTCTGCCGTTCAAAACTCCACTTTCATTGGGGCTTTTTTGGACGAAGACCTGGTCGGATTTATCCAAATTATCTATGGGGATAGCATCGCTATTATTTCCCAGATTCTTTCGATGCAGAAGCACTGGGATAAATCGGTAAACAACGCGCTTCTTGCTAAAGCGGTTGAAGTCTGCGCGTCCAAGGGCGAGCGGTGGCTGATGTATGGCAGAATAGGAAACCACCCCTCACTTGATAAATTTAAAGAAAGCAACGGGTTTTCCAAATTTCCGATAACACGTTACTATGTGCCCTTAACGTGGAAGGGCAGAGTTGCCATGCGCTTAGGCTTGCACATGGACTTTAAAGATGCTTTGCCCCAGTGGCTTAAGGGTCCGCTTATTCCAGTTTTGAACTGGGCGAGCAGAAATAAAATGCGGTTGAAACTGTTCGTAAAATAAACGCTGCCGCTTCGGTCACAGCATATAATTAATAAGTCGCTGAATTAGTCAATAAAAAACGGAAAGTCCCGCATGACTGAACAATATCCCGCAGAGTTTAACATTCTTGACGTCGGCTCAGGAAACGAACCGAAAGGCGACGTAAACATAGACCTCATCCGACATCCGACTTCCCTGAAAAAAAGAGCAAAAAACTTTGTCGTCGCCGACCCTGCTTTTCTGCCATTTAGAGATGAAGCGTTTAATGTTGCGTTTTCCGCATTCATCATCGAGCAAGTCCCTAACCCTTTTCGTATGCTGAAAGAAATGTGCCGCGTTGCTAAAAGAAAAGCAATAGTGCGGTACTTCTACAAGTGGGGAAGCGGTGCGGCGGTGCACCGACGTATCTACCGTTTTGATGAAAAATGGTTCCAGAATGCAGCTGCAACTCTAACTTATGAAAGCGTCCAGTTCGTCAACACTATCGATTACCCAATCAGTGGAAGACTCCTGAAAATCTTTCCCAAAAAAATTCAGAAGACTTCGCTTTGGCGTCATCTACGGCATTTTGAAAGATGGACCAGGCGAATACATAAGGTTCCGCTTGAGATGGAAGCTTGGCTTAAGAAAACTGGACCCTGTTTTGATTCCGCTGAGACAAAATTTGTTGTGGTTTACAATATTCCAGAGATTTTTAAGAAGTGTTTTTCTTCAAGCAGGTTTGTTTCACCCGACCGAGCAATCGCGTACCACAACGTGAAAAATGAGCCTCTTCCCAAGTTTTACAACGAAACCGTTCGAAACCACTTGGCTGAGGATACCTGGTTTATTTTTTGTCACCAAGACTTTATTTTTCGGGAAGACTTGGCTCTTCGTTTGAAAGAGAAAGACACCGAATCAGTTTATGGTCCAATAGGTGGACGTCTTGGATTAGAATATTCTCTTGGCCAAATAATTCAAACCAACAATGAACCCATCGGCACGCCGTTGATTAAAGATGCCCTCGTCCAAACGCTTGACGCCCAGTGCCTAATTGCTCACTCATCAGTTTTTAGGCAAGGGTTATGGTTTGATGAAAGATTCCGTTTCCACTTCTATGATGCCGACTTCTGCATGCAGGCATACATTAAGGGGTTCGACGTTCTTGCCACACAAATAAATTGTCAGCATAAAAGCAGAACCTTAAAAGGAGACATAAACTCACCCGAGTACCTTGCTTCGTTGGCTGATTTCAAAGAGAAATGGAAATCTTTCTTGCCGATTAAAACTGCAACCAGAATTGTTGATTCTGAGTCAGAAAACGAAGCTTAAGGTTAACCAATAATGTTTTGCAGAATTGTTAAAATGAATCACCCGCCATGTTAAGGGTGAGCAAGCTGACAACCTGCCACTTTTGCCTTTGAACACTTGTCTATTTATGGTTCCTGAAATATGCCATGGTTTTGTCAATTCCCTGACTTAGATTGAGCTGAGGTGACCGATTCAATTCATTTTTGCTTAGTCTATACGCCTTAAGGAGTCTTCTTTCTGCAAGAGTGGGAAAGGTTGTTTTTTCAATTGATCCAATCTCTGGCAGGTATTTAGTGATTGCGCGGTTAAAAACATAAATGCCTGCGCTAACCAGTTTGTCTTCAAGAAAGACATAGAAATATTTAAACTTTGAAATCTTCATTCATAGGACGCTGAGTGATCATTGCCATGCGAATAGCCTTGATTCATACACCCTTTGAAGCACGCTCTGGGGGCGAAAGACAGATTCTAAGGCTGGCAATTGAGTTGCAAAAAATGGGCCATGAAGTTGAAATTTTCACTAACAGCGTTAACCTTGAAACATACCCTGAGTTTTTTGACAAAGTAAAATTAAACGTAATTCATTATCCACTTGCTGGAAAACTGCCTCCTGAGTGGATTCCTTATATTCTTCCGCCCAAGATTACGCAAATACCGCAAAAAAGGGTTCAAGAAGCAGCCCATTTTGGAAAAATTAGAAGAAGAGTGCGTAAGCTTTGGCTCGGTCAATATTACGTTAATCATCTTCCTTATATGATTGAAATGGGCAGGAAAATACCGAAGAGATTTGACATAATTAATAACCACAATATTTTCACCAACTGGGCTGGTTTTGTCGCGAAGAATAGGCTTAAAGTGCCTCTTGTGTGGATGTGCAATGAACCAATCTCCTGGTTCTTTGCCCCCGATAAATCACGCTTCAGAAAAATTAACTGGCCAATGTTTGAAATAATTGACAGAACAACAGTGAACTATATTGATGAAATTATGGTGTTGTCCCATGTTTCTGAAAAGTATGTTAGAAATGCCTATGGGCGATCATCCAGGATTGTGAGAACAGGCGTAGACGCTGAGCTATTTCACAACGCTAAAGGAGGAGGCTTGAGAAAAAAATACGATCTCGAGAAATCTTTTATTCTTTTGTTCGTTGGCGGCAGCACTTACGCGAAAAGATCCAATCTGATCAGGGCACTGGCAATCCTTTCTAAGAAATACAGCAACGTTAGACTGATACTTGATACTTACAGGGAGCGGGACTTTTTAACAAAACTTAGTGAAGAATTGGGTTTAAAAGACAAAGTTCTGCTACTTAACAGCCACAGCGATGTTGAACTTGCAGAAGTTTACGCTGCCTGTGATGTTTTTGTCTATCCTTCATCAGCAAGCCCCTGGGGATTAGTGGTAACTGAAGCCATGGCCGCTGGTAAACCCGTAATAATTTCTAAGCAAGTCGGAACGGCAGAGATCATACAAGATTACGTAAACGGGATAATTATCGACAAAGATACACCTGAGAAGATTGCAGAACAAATCGAAATATTGATAGAGAAACCCAAGCTTTGTAAAACAATTGGTGAAAACGCTTATGAATATGTCAAAGAAAACTTGTCATGGCAAAATTACGCCAAAAATGTTGAAGCCGTATTTTTAGAGGAAATTACACGTCGCAAGACAAAATAATCTCAAATAAGCCGGAAGTGAAAAATGAATGCTTAGACAGAAGTAAATTCGTTTAAAGTATTGTCCCAAGAGATTATTCGAAACTCGGGTATTGCAACAATCATTTTTCCGCCATTTTTGAGAAAATCTTTTTCCTGAACCTTAATTTCTTCGATAAAATGATAAGGTAAAACGAACAAGTAGTCTGGCTTTTCTTTTCTATACTCTTCAACTGGCATTATCGGGATACCCGTTCCAACAATATATTTTCCCCACTTGTCAGGATTTTTGTCAACGGCTGCATCAACAAGCTTTTTGTCAATCCCTACGTATTGGAGGACCACCAAACCGCGAGTGGAAGCTCCATAGATGAATATCTTCTTTCCTTTCTTTACTTCTTGATTTAGAAATGCCAATAAGTCATGTTTGGTTTTTTCCACCCGTTCTCCGAATTTATCATAAACCTTGCTATCCTCAAAACCCATTTTTTCTTCGTATCTAATCTGTTTTTCAAGTCTTTTTGCGTGCCCAGAAAAACCGTTTATGCATCCCGTCTTTTGCTTAATGTAGACTCTGAAGCTTCCGCCGTTCACGTCATTAAGTTCAACATCAAAAATATCCATTTCGTGTTTCTTCAAAAGATTTGAAAGCGATAACAGCGAATAATATTCAAGATGTTCATGGCTGATGTTGTCAAATGTGTTGTTTTCCAACATTAACCCCAAATAATTCATCTGTATAATCCATAAACCATCTTTGTCTAAACACTTGCTTATGTCATCGACAAAGGCGTTTGGGTCCTCCAAATCGTAGAACATGGATATGCTGGTTATCACTTTTGCTTTTTTGTTTCCAAATTCATTTTGGAATGATGAACGATTAAAATAGTCATTAATTATTTTGCAACATCCCTCGGTTCCTAATTTCCATAGGTTCGAGGGCTCAAAACCGACCGTTATCAACTCTGGAGTCTTGTATTGTCTCAGCAATGTTCCATCGTTTGCACCAACGTCAATGACCAAGTCTCCGGAAGATAATTTAATCAATTTCTCGGCGGCAGAGACAATATCGGCTAATGCTTTTATCATTGTTGTACTTATTCCGGACCTGTACCAATATTTCCTGTATAGAACATCCCGGTCTACTGTATGCTTTAACTGGAGTAGCCCGCAGCCCCCATCTTGAACGTTGCAAAGAACAAGCTCCAATGGTCCTTTCGCATAATCGCCGTTTGGATCTTCAACAAAATTAGTAATGAACTGATTGCCCAGAGAAAATATTGGAGTTAGTTTACTTGATCCGCAAACCCGACAAGTCTCCCGTGCATTTGTGCTCATGAAGGTGCCCCGCTGTCATCTCAAGTCAGCAGACCAGTATAAAATCATTTTCGCTTCCGAACTGATATTAGAAAAACTTTGATTTGAACCAAAAATTGGTCAAAAAATCTTCGAATTCAATATTCTACTAGGGTGAATTGTGTACAAAGTAGCTAGCGCATCTGTAATTATTTCGCGTATTAAGCGTCGAAGACACCGATCATCAATGCGTTGGCAGCAGGAACCTCCTTTCTGAATTTTGCTTCTTTAACGTTGTTCCAATCCGTTTCGAACCATCTGTCCTTCGAGATTCGTTTCAGGTAGAATTGCTTGTCAAACTTTAGTTTGCCAGATTTGATTAACTCGTCCAAAAAGGGATTGTATCCTAAGGGAACCGTTACGACAATTCTGCCGTTTGGAGCGAGCATATTTTTCAAGCATTCGACAGCACTCAGAATCTTTTCTGATTCGCCTGTGATTTCATGACTTGTCGGGTTTTCGTCCCATCCAACGTGTTCCAAAGTTGAAATGCTGATGATTAGATCGTACTTTTTCGTTGTTTGAAAATTGGTAATGTCTTTGTTTACAACGCCCTCGGCTTTTTCGTATTTATCAACAATATCATGCTTGAAACTAAAATAATGTGAAAGGACATTGCCCACCTCCAAAATAGTTCCCTTGGAAGACTTCACCATTTCCCAAACTATTGGAATCTCAACTGCTCTCTCGTTTCGCCACGTTGTGTTAGCTTCATGATAAAAATACTTGTATTTCTTTTCTTGAAAGGTGAATGTTCTCCAAAAGTTGAAAAATTTATTGTAGTTGTACCAAAAAGGAATTTGAAGTCTATACCGAATAATCCTGAAAGGAGCCAAGGCCACGTATCTTATCCTTTCTCCCTGATCCGCCTTCTGACTTTAGAGGTAAACCCCTCTGTTTTCTTCGTGCTTGCCATTTTCTGCATACTTTTCTATTCAATAGAGAATCCCGAAAATATTATACGATTCGGTAAATTTTGCCCCGTATCTTTCTATTTTGACTAAAAAAGAGCCTCCCGAAAAAAAAAGAAACCTGCGTTTTTGTTTTTCCATAACTAATATACAGGTGCCTTTTCCGAGTAAGATAAAAAAAGCCAAAAACTCAGGTAACAAAACTAAAGCGTAAGCCATTCTAAAGCAGAAGTGCCTTTAGAATTTGGTTTAGCTCTTCTCTGTTTTTGATGCTTCTAAAAATGGCTTTTCCGCTTGCGTAGACGCGGAAGGAAAAGTTTTCAAATGTTAATTCAAAAATTATTCCAGCTATCGTATTTTTCAGGGTTGCTTTTTTTAGGATGCGGGCGATGGCTTCCTCCTTCTTCTCGTACTTGAAAACAACAATGACGTCCTTTTCTTCCCCGCATGTGCCTTCAACGCGTGCCACATAGTCTTCAATAGTCGTCATTAGAGCTGATCGATCTCCCTTAAAACTTCGACGAAACGGTCAATTTCCTCTTTTGTGTTGTAAATGTAGAAGCTTGCTCGGTCGGAGGAGTGAAGCTTCAAAATTTGCTGATGCAGCGGCTGCGCGCAGTGGTAACCGCTTCGAATCATTATGCCGTAGTTGTCGCAGATGAGTGCAACGTCATGGGACGATAATCCTCTGACGCTGAAAGGTATTATTCCGCATTTCTCGTTAAGGTTGCTGCAGCCGTAAATTGTAACTTTAGTGCATTCCCGTATGCGTTCAACCGCGTACTCAGTTAACGCTTTCTCGTGGCTAAGCACATTATCCATGCCGACTGCTTCAAGATATTTTACCGCTTCGGCTAAACCGACGGCGCCGCCGATGTCAGGCGTGCCCGCTTCAAACTTCCACGGCAGCTCATTCCAGCTTATGCTGCAGCCGCTTTGGATAAACTCCACTTCCTTAATCATTTCTCCTCCGCCTTGGAACGGAGCCATTTTTTCAAGCAGTTCCTTTTTGCCGTAAAGCCCCCCGATGCCCGTGGGTCCAAGCATTTTGTGTCCCGAAAAAGCAAGAAAATCCGCGTCTAAATCCTGTACATCAACCTTCAGATGCGGGACTGACTGTGCTCCGTCAACCAGCATATATGCGCCGTGGTCATGTGCAGCTTTCCCGATTCGTTTAACATCGTTGATTATGCCTGTAACGTTTGAGACATGGCTTAGGCATGCGATTTTTGTTTTGCTTGAAAATTTGCCCTCAAAATCGTTGTAGTCCAAGGTGCCGTCGGGATTTACGTTGGCGTATTTCACTGTGAAACCCTTCAGTTTAGAGATGATTTCCCATGGAACAATGTTGCTGTGATGCTCCATCAACGAAACCAGAACCTCGTCGCCCTTGCTCAGGTTATTGAGCCCCAGAGAATACGCAACCAAGTTCACCGCTTCGGTTGTGCCTCTGACAAATATAAGTTCCGCGGGGTCTTTGGCGTTGATGAATTTTGCGATTTTTTCCCGTGACTTCTCATAAAGATCCGTTGCCTCCAGAGACAGGGTGTGGACTGCCCGATGCACGTTGCCGTTGTGTTTTTCGTAAAAATCGCTTACTGCATCTATTACTTGCTGGGGCTTCTGGGTGGTTGCTGCATTATCAAAATAAATTAAGGGATTGTTGTTCACTTGGCGTTTTAGTATTGGAAAATCTTGTCGAACCGCTTGAATATCCACGATTACTTCTCAGCCTTCTTCTCGTCCTCTGCCTTCATTCTCTTTGACAGCATCTTTGAAAGTTCTTCCTCTTCCAACGCCTGCTTTTCCTCAAACGTATGCTCCGCCGGCATCCAGCTTGGAGCAGCAACATTTCTTTGCGTGAAATATTGCCGTATTGCTCGTTTCAGCGCGCCTACCGCAAGGACTCCGCAGTGGAATTTGACGCTTGGCAACCCGCCGATTTCCTCAGTTACTCTCTTCCAAGTTATCTCTTCCCAAGCTTTCTCAAGAGTTAAACCCTTGATCATCTCAGTTACAATGCTTGACGTGGCGATGTTGGCGGCGCAGCCATAGCTTTCAAAGCTTGCCTTCTCAATAACGTCTTTATCGGTTATTTTCAGGTAGAAGGTTATCATGTCTCCGCAAGCTGGGTTTCCAGCGACTGCTACTACGGTGGCATCTTCCATTTTTCCCAGGTTCTTGGGGTGTCTAAATAAATCCATAACTTTTGGGTTGTACGGTAATGGTATACGTGACATATTAATGCACTCCTGTTGAGCCAACTATCCCTCTAATACGGTTGACAGCTGCAGGTAAAACTTCTAAAACGTAGGTTATATCCTCTTCTGTGTGGCTACGCGTGACTTTCATTAGAATGCTGCCGTGAGCTTCCTCGAATATGCGTCCAATAGCGATAAGAACATGGCTTGGCTGCAAAAGTCGGCGGCTGCATGCGCTTCCGCTGGAAACGTAGACGCCTTTGAGGCTGAGTTCAATGGTTAATGCTTCGCCTTCAGCTCGCAGGAAACTAACATTAGCGTTGTCGGGGGATCGTTTATCGCCTTTTGGACCGTTAAAACGCAAGTCATCAAGCTCGCCAAATATGCCTTCAACCAGCATGTCCCGCAACTTTCGCATCTTGGTGGTGTTTGCTTCGAAGTTTTGGAATGCAAGCTCCGACGCCTTGGTGAAGCCGACAATTAGCGGGGTGTTTTCGACTCCTGGCCAGAGCTTCTGTGTTCCAATTTGCCCTTCTAAAATGCGCTCCATGTTTACGCCGTCACGCAGATACATTGCACCCATGCCTCGTGGTCCCTGGATCTTGTAGCTGCTGATGGTGGCTAAGTCAACGTTTAAGTCTTGCACGTTAAAGGGAATCCTGCCATAAGCATCTGACGCGTCGGTGTGGAAGAGCGCCCCCGGGTTTTTGGCTTTAACAATATCCACCGCTTCTTTAATCGGCTGCACCGTGCCAATCTCGTTGTTCACGGCTGAAACGCTGACAAGAATCGTGTCGTTGTCGACTGCTTCTTTGAGTTTCTCAAGGTTGATGAAGCCTTCATGATTGACTTTGATTTTTTGGGTGGTGAAACCGAATTTCTGCATCATTTCCGCAACCTGCATCACGTTTACTGGTTCGATTTCGGATATGATGATTTTTTTGCCTTTGCTTTTTTGCGCAAAGCATGCGCCCATGATGGCTAAGTTGTTGGCTTCGGTTTCGCCTGGAGTGAAGGTTATTTCTTCCAGGATTTTTGCGCCCATTGTGTTGCTGATTTTTTGGAAACAGTTCATTATGACTTCAAAGGCTTCCCAGCCTGGCTTATGGGTAAGCGTGGGGTTGCCGTAGGCTTTCTTGTTAAAATAGGGCAGCATCTCGTCAACGACTTCTTGGGGAACTATGCTGGAGTTCTCGTTGTCAAGGTAAACCTCATGTGTTATGCCTTCATGCAGTTTAAGGAGTTCTTTCACGTTTTCAACCATAGAGTAACCTTCCTGTTTTAAGGGATAATATAACTCGTCACCTTGCTAGTATCTAGTTCAGATAGAAAAATGTAGCTGAAAAAACAGTTTATTCAACGGCTAATTCTATTAATCAGCTTGTTCAATACGTCATAAATAAAAAATTGATGGCGTGTTCAAAGTTGAAGATTGCCGAGTTGCCCGTGCCTGAACCAGTTAAGAATGTTCTTCTTAACTTAGGGATTGCAGAGCTGTTTCCTCCTCAAGAAGAAACCATACGGGCAGGAGTGCTGGAGGGCAAAAACATCGTTTTAGCCAGCCCAACTGCTTCGGGCAAAACTTTGATTGCTGAACTCTGTGGACTTAAACACGTTTTAGAGAAACATGGTAAAGTTATTTATCTTGCGCCGCTTCGGGCTTTGGCGAGCGAAAAATTCGAGGATTTCAAAAAATACTCCTCCATACGCAAGCCTGACGGCAGAAAGGTCAGTGTGGGTATCAGCACAGGCGATTTTGATACAGCTGACAATTGGCTTGAACGCTACGACATCATAGTTACCACCAACGAGAAAGCTGATTCGCTTCTGCGGCACAGAGCTAAATGGATGGATGAAATCTCTCTGGTCATAGCGGATGAAGTTCACCTCTTGAATGATGCTGGGCGAGGTCCAACTCTTGAGGTGGTGTTGGCTAGGCTTATGCAGGTTAATCCTGCCATTCAGGTTTTAGCGTTAAGCGCCACCATAGGCAACGTTAACGAAATCGCAGAATGGCTAAAAGCCGCCTACATCGTGACTGAGTGGCGTCCAGTTATCCTCAAAGAAGGCGTCGTTTTAAACGATGAAATCCAGTACAAAGACGGCAGCGCAAGAAAAGTTGAGAAGAAAACGCATTTTCCAGCAATAAACCTTGTTTTAAACACTCTGAAGACGGGTGGGCAAGCGCTCGTTTTTGCTTCCACAAGGAAAAACTCGGTTTCAGCCGCAAAAACCATTGCTCAACACACAGGCGAAGTCTTATCTAAGCCAATGAAGCGCACGCTTGATCATGAATCAGAAAAAATCCTCTCAGCAGGCGAGCGAACCCAAATCAGCGAAGCCCTTGCCGAAACTGTTCGATGTGGAACAGCTTTTCACCATGCAGGCTTATCGGGAGCTCAACGAAAGATTATTGAGGATTCTTTCAAGGAGGGCAAAATCAAGGTTCTAACCGCTACACCCACATTGGCGTTCGGCGTTAACCTTCCAGCGCGAACGGTCATTATTATGGATTACAGGCGTTTTGAGGCTGGCTACGGCAACTACCCAATCAGCGTTTTGGAGTATAAGCAGATGGCAGGCAGGGCTGGGCGACCGAAATACGACAAAGTCGGCGAATCAATCCTTATCGCCAAAACCTCGGATGAAGCGGACTATTTGATGGAAGGCTACGTTATGGCTAAGCCCGAGAGAATTTGGTCCAGATTGGGCGTTGAAAAAATAATCCGCGGGCACGTGTTGGCGACGATTGCGTCGGATTTTGCGCATTCAGAACAGGGCATTTACGAGTTTTTCGGCAAAACCTTCTACGCCTACCAATACGACGTAAAAGCAATAAAAGGCATCATCGGCAAAATCCTCGAGTACCTCTACGAAGAGAAAATGATCGACTACGTCGGAGACAATCTCTGCGCAACAAAGTTCGGGAAACGGGTAAGCGAGCTGTACATTGACCCGCTCACAGGAGTTGTAATCCGCGACGCCTTAAAAAACAAGCCTGCCTCACTGACGGATTTCAGCATGCTTCACTTGGTTTCCCACACGCCCGACATGGGACCCGTTATGAGACCCTACGCGCGTGAGATTGACCCGCTGGCGAACTTGCTTGAACAGCGCAGGGATGAGTTTTTCACTGACGTTCCAAACCCGTGGGACGACCGGGTTTCCTATGAGGAGTTTCTCGGCGAAGTCAAAACGGCGTGGGTTATGCACAGTTGGATTGGGGAGGTCAGCGAGGAAAAGCTGATTGAGCAGTTTAACGTGCAGCCCGGCGACTTGTACCGTACTATTGAGAATGCGAAGTGGCTTATTCACGCCACCGACGAGTTAGCTCAGCTCTTCAAGGAAAAAGAGGTTTTGCCTCTCACCAGTGAGTTGGTGGAGCGGGTTTCTAACGGCATAAAGAAAGAGCTGCTGCCCATCGTGCGGTTGGAAGGTGTCGGTAGAGTCCGCGGACGCATAATGTTCAACGCAGGCTACCAGAGCATTGAAGACATAAAACATGCGTCAGTCGAGGACTTGACTAATCTGCCGCTTATCGGACCAAGGTTAGCTAAGAAAATTAAAGAGCAAGTCGGCGGTTTCGTGAAAAAGGACACATGGGAAAAACTCGGTAGCGAACAAGAATTTAAGCAAAAAGCCTTAGGCGACTTTTAGCTTTTTGCAAATTTTTCCGCCTGTTTAACCGCCGTTCCCAAATAGTTCTTGGGGTTTAATGCCTCGTCTATTTCTTTTTCGTTTAGTTTGCTGCTCACGAACTTGTCCTCTAGAAGAATTTGCTTAAAGTCCCGTTTTTCCAGTGCGCTTTGAATTGTCAGTTTCCTAAGCATTTCATGGGCTTCTTGCCTGTTCACGCCTTTCTTTGTCAACGCCATCATCACAGCTTCGGACATTGCGCGTCCCCGCGTTAAGTTCAGGTTCTGCAGCATCCGCTCTTTGTCCACCCGCAGGTTAGCCACGATATTGCACATTAAGCTAAGCATGTAATCAAGCAGGATGTTTGATTCGGGCAGAATGAAGCGTTCAGTTGACGACTGCGTCAGGTCCCGCTCATGCCATGTCACTATGTCTTCCAATGCGGGTGTGCTGAGGCTTCGTACTATTCGCGCTAAACCGCAAACCCGTTCGCATGTCTCAGGGTTCTGTTTATGAGGCATTGTGGAGCTGCCGACCTGTTTGCTGGCTTCAAACGCCTCGAAGACCTCCGCTATTTCGGGTCTCTGCAGCTCCCGAATTTCAGTTGCGAAGTCCTCAAGCGACGAAGCAGCCATCGCGTAAATGCACGCAAGTTCAGCGTAGCGGTCTCTTTGAACAATCTGGGTCGAAATCTCGGCGGCAGTCAGACCAAGCCGTTTCATTACAAGCTCCTGAATCTCCTCGGCGTGCTCACCTAACCCAGCTTGCGTGCCTACCGCACCGCTGACTTTACCGACTAAGACACGTTTTTTGCACTCGTTGAGCCGTTCAATGTGCCTGTTAACCTCGTAGCCCCAGACGGCAAATTTGAAACCCAGAGTAATAGGCAAAGCATGCTGCCCGTGGGTTCTGCCAATCATCACAGTTTCTTTATGCTGAGCCGCTTGCTTTTGCAATATTTCTTTCAAGTCGGCTAGTTTTTCCTCGATAAGTCCCAAAGCATCCTTTAGCTGCAACGCATTAGCAGTGTCCACAATGTCGTAGCTTGTTGCGCCCAAATGCACGTAAGCGCCGCTTGACCCGCAAACCTCGGAGAGCGCACGAACAAGCGATGCAATATCATGCTTAATCTCCTTCTCAATAGCCTTAACACGCTCAACTTTGACGTATTTGGTGGAAGCCATCTCAGCTATTTTTTCAGCATCTTTCTTTGGAATGTTGCCCACTTCAGCATGAGCTAAAGCCAACGCAGCTTCAACGTCAAGCAGTTTTTGAACTCGGGTTTCTTCCTCGAAGATTTTAAGCATCTCCGGCGTTCCATAACGACCAGTGTCGATAGGTAAGATAGGCAAGTGATGTTTCCTCAAGGGCTAAGGATATACACATTAAGGATTAATGTTTTACCAATACTATTGCAGATTGTAATGTTGAGTGTGAGTGCATGAAAGTTACTGTTGCGGTGTTGGATAAGCAGCGTAATAACGTGGTTGAGCGGGTTCTTGGATTGCTCCCAATGCTCGGTGATGTGCGGACTTCGAATTTCGGGTTAGTTTCCCCGACGAAGAGTCTTTTGGACAAAAACCTTGACATCATGAGCAGGCAAGGCTTAGTTTCGTCAACTATGGCTGGGTACGTTTCTTCTAAACCTAAAGGGGCGGGCGGCTACGAGTTTCTGCAGCTTGATGATGCGTCGCTTGTTTTCGAAGGCAGAGTTTACTCGCCTGTACCAAAAGTCGCTGTTACGGCACAGGTTGCCAAGGAACCGCTTCACTGCGAAGCCTTTCTTCAAAAACTTATTTCGGGTGCGGATGGGGATTATTCTTTCATTATGATTAAGGACGGCTGGATTGGCGCAGGAAGAGACCCCGTGGGTGTTCAGCCGCTCTACTTCGGCGAAAACCACGACATTGCCGCAGTGGCTACAAACAAAGAAGCCCTTTGGAAACTGGGAATAGAGAACCCCCTGTCTTTTCCGCCTGGAAACATCGCGTTTGTGAACCGTGAAGGCTTCCAATTTAAACACATTAAAACGCTGACTTTTGCTGAGCCTACATCGATTTCGCTGGATGAGGCGGCTAAAAGGCTTCAGGGTCTTTTGGAAGAATCAGTTCGAAGACGCATACGGGGCGTGGAAAAGGTTGCGGTGGCGTTTTCGGGAGGCTTGGACAGCAGCTTAGTGGCTTATTTGGCAAGTAAGCTTGGCGCAAAAGTTAATCTGCTTCATGTAAGCATGGAAAACCAAGCTGAAACCGAAGAAGCCATTTATGCTTCAAACAAGCTGAATTTGCCGCTTCAGGTGCATTTGTTCAAGGACTCTGACGTTGAAGACACTCTGCCTAAGGCGGTGGCGCTGATTGAAGAAGCTGACCCGATCAAAGCAAGCGTGGGTTTGCCGTTTTATTGGGCGGCGGAAGAGGCCTCTGAAGCTGGTTTCAAGGTGATGTTGGCTGGGCAGGGCGCGGACGAGTTGTTCGGCGGCTACCAACGCTACGTTACCGAGTACTGTAAAGACGGAGGCGAAGCGGTTCGTAAAACAATGTTCAATGACGTGGTTAGGATTCATGAAAGCAACTTGGAGCGTGACCTGAAAATCACGGGTTTCCACGATGTCGAGCTTCGGCTGCCGTTTGCTTCGTTTGAGCTTGCGGAGTTTGCTTTGAGTCTGCCGGTTGAATGTAAAATGGAGCGGAAAGCTGATACGCTGCGAAAGCTTGTTCTAAGAAAAGTGGCTTTGGCTGTTGGCTTGCCAAGTTCGATGGTGGATAAACCCAAAAAGGCGGTGCAGTACTCCACGGGTATAAACAATGCGATTAAGCGGATAGCTAAAAAGCAGAATAAAACGGCTAACGAATACATCGGTGAGCTTTTTGCGGCTTCAAAGCGCTGAGCTCTTGGCTTTTTCTTTAAGCAGCTCTTATGATTAATTTTGCCACTTTGCCGGGTTGAAAAATGCTACCCGGCGATGTTAGACCGCAAGGTATTATACCCAATGGTATAAAACACCAGACAACACTGGACAAAAAACAAATTCTTACAGCTGCCCCAAAAAGAAGAACACCATTTGTTTTCCGGGTGTTGTTGTTCTTTTGAAAATGTTCACTGAATTGGAAGAAGAAGAAGAAAAATTGTTTTTCCAGTCTTCTTCTTCTTTTGACAAAATTAAAGCCCCTTCTTAACTGCAAGTAAACTTGACGCTTTTGTTAGAAATAGTGGGAAAATTCGCCCTATGGGGTTAATCTGGCTCTATCACGTGGGTACAGCGTTACTTCCCGAATGTTCTTTTTCCCAGTCAGAATCATCGTTAACCTTTCAAGTCCAATCGCCCAGCCCGCATGAGGCGGCATTCCATAATCAAACGCTTGTAGATGGTACTTGAACGATTCAGGATTCAATCCTTTCTCGGTCATCCTTTGGATAAGCTGTTCTTTTTGGCTAATTCTTGTTCCGCCCGACACCAACTCGATGTAGCGCCACATCAAATCGAACCCTTCGCAAACTTCAGGCTTGTCTTCCCGCGGTTTAATGTAAAAAGCCTTTGCGTGTGTGGGCCAGTCAGTGATGAAGTAAAAGAATGGGTATAGCTTGGCTAGTTCCCTGAAGGCTTCAGTTGGGATGTCTTCGCCCCATGAAATTGTTACGCCCTGCCCTTTGAGGTCCTCAAGCACTTGGGTGTAGGTTAAACGTTTAAACGGAACCTCGGGCACCTCAAACTTGTACTTGAGCACCGAAAGCTCCGCGGCGCACTTTTCTCTTACCGTGACGCATGCATGGTGGATGACTTGCTCAAGAAGCGCCATCACGTCTTGTGCGTTGACAAAAGCCTCTTCAATGTCAACGGATGTGAACTCGCTTAGGTGCCTGCGGGTATGCGATTCTTCCGCTCTAAAAAAAGGTCCAACCTCAAAGACTTTCTCGAAGCTAAGCGTCAATTCTTCTTTGTAGAGCTGAGGACTCTGCGCTAGGTACGCTTTTTGGTCAAAATATTTAACTGAGAAAAGTTCTGCTCCGCCTTCCGTGGCTGAAGCAATAATTCGTGGTGTGTGAACTTCCAGAAATCCCTTCTCAAAGAGGTAGTCTCTGATTGAGTTTAGGGCTGTGTGCTGGATTTTGAAGGCTGCCAACACTTTATCCTGCGTCAAATCCAAAGCTCTTGCGTCTAAGCGAGCTTCAATGTTGGCGGGGGTTTTGCCTGTAATGTCGATGGGTAATGCTTCAATGGCGGAGTTCAAGATTTTTATGGCGCTCGGGATGATTTCTATGCCTCTTGGCGTCATGTTAGTTTTCTTAACCGCGCCCTTGACTGCCAAGCTGAATCTTTTCTGCAGCAAGTCTGATTTAGCTAAAACTTCGGGGGCTATTCGTTTTTTGGGAATGGTTATTTGGATGGTTCCTGCTCGGTCTTGAAGTATGATAAAGCGGATGCCGCCTAAATCGCGGATTTCCTGAACCCAACCGAAAACCGTGACTTCTTGACCATCTAACTCTGGCGTCACGCTGCTTGTATAATGAGTTCTAGTCCAGTCACCGACAGAGTCCAAGTTCATGTTTATCGCTGATCCTTAATCTGCGATTTCTACACGGAGGGACATTTTTCGCACTTTGCTGGCGATTTCCTTTAGAGCCTTTAGGTCAAAAGGCAACTGTGTGCCGCGTTTCCGCTTCAGGATAACTCTGGTTTCGGTTGTTCCGTCTGGAAGCCAAATCGTGTTGATTGTCAATATGCTGAAGGGTATGAAAAGGTCTTCGAGGAATTTGCGGTCATCAACACCATACTCTAATACACGGACGTTTTTGCCTGTTTCATCGCTTAGAGCTTTGATGATTTTGCCACTGTAACCTAAAAGTCTGGGTACATCGCCATGTCCGACAATGATGGCTAAGGTTTTTTCTACCTCAATTGCCTTGTAGAAACATACGCTTTGCAGGGAAGGATACTTCTCTTCTAGCGAAAGCAGTAAACGGGCTATTTTTAGGTCCATCTGACTGATTTCGCCAGCTTTAACTTTAGCCGAGCATTTTTGGCATAGAATGCCGCTTTTTAAGCAGAAACTGCATAGTTCAGTTTTCATTTGTGTGTCGTTATCCTGCAAATAGGAGTTTGGCTAATGCATGATTCATCTTATTAACGTTATTTCAATTGTGCTCACGTTAACAGTTGCTGAGTCGTCTTCGTCTTGTGGCAATAGTTTGTCGGTTCCGATGCTTATGTTTTTGATTTTTGCGTCTGGGAGGAACCTGTGCCTGACAACTTCAGCCACATCTATTGCTCGGCTGATGGATCTTCCCCGTGCCTTTATGCTTACTTCTTTTGCTCCGCCATGAAAGAAAGTGATGCATGCGAGTACATAGTTCATTACTGGTTTTTTCCCGATTAAGACAGCGCTAGCCTCAGTCACGTCTTCGCTTCACTCCTAGTTTACTTTTTAAGTGGCTTCAGTAAAGCTTTTTCTGAAAATAAATACATTGTGGTAAATGTTTAATGTTCTATCTGAAATATGCAAGTTGGTTGCATCATTTGCTGTTTCTATTTATATAGCGCCAGATCTGCTTAAAAATACAAGCTCTACTCTGCACGCAAAAAGTCAATAGCCGCCTTTTAAGAAGCCAATTGAGAATCTTGATAATAAAAAAGCCCTGAATTGTAAGAGGAAGCAATTTTTTGATGGATTGCGTCGTGTTTTCGACGGGTTTGTAACACCAAATTCTTAAGCAACCTCATCATTGTAAACGTTTAACTTAACAAACATCACATAAGTGATTAATTTGGAACCATTAACTAAACGTTCAATCCAACTCTTAAAAACACTCTATGAGAAAGGGAAATCCACAAACACCTATACTCTTAGGGTTAAGCAAGACGAATTATCAAGCCAATTGGGCGTAAGCAGACAAGCTTTGAATGTGCACTTGCGCAAACTAAAAAACCGAGGCTACATCCGAACTGGCAGAGGCTTCATAGATGTTACCGATAAAGGATTGAACGCTCTAGGAGTATCCACTACTCCAGCTTTTATTCTGCTTAAGGTTTCACCAATTAAGCGAATACACGTTTATGACCAAATTCGCGAGCTTGCAGTCTCAAGAGCCTTCCGCATAGCCGGGGAAGTCGATGCATTGATAATTGTTGAGCGAGATAACTTGGATGAAGTTTTAAAGAAACTCTATGGAATAGACGGAATCGAAGACACACGTTCTTATGTCACGATTGAGGAAATTAAATAGGGAAAGTTTTGAATTTATTTGAGTACGAAGCAAAACAAGAGTTCTCAAAGCACAGTATTTCCATTCCAAATGGTTCATTAATTAGCGACCCCGCCCAAACAAGCGAAGCAATTGCTACTCTTAAGCCGCCTTACATGGTGAAAGCGCAGGTTTTAGTTGGTGGACGGGGAAAAGCAGGCGGAATCCTGTTTGCCCAAACTGCAAAAGAAGCTGAAGAAGACGTCGTTAAACTTCTTGGGGCACAAATAAGGGGTTTGCCAGTTAACCAGGTGCTAATAGAAGAAAAAATTCAAACCCGCAAGGAATTATATTTGGGCTTCACAATTGACCGCTTCAACCGAAGTTACGTCGCAATAGCCTCGGAAAAAGGCGGAGAAGAAATCGAGGAAATAGCCACTGAAGCGCCCAAAGCAATTATCCGGACTCTGGTTGATTCTCAGTTGGGTATACGTTCTTTCCACGGGTTGGCAATAGCAAAACAGCTAGGTTACAGTAGCGGTGAACTCGTAAAATTATCAGCCACAATCCAAAAGTTGTACAGAGTTTGCGTCGATAACGACGCTGAATTAGTGGAAATTAACCCATTAGCCGAGACCCAATCAGGTGACTTTGTTGCTCTGGACGGTCGAATGGTGATTGACGATAACGCCCTGTTCAGGCATCCAGAGTACGCGGCGAAAGAAACCCAAGCGCTCTCGAAGGAGGATGTTTTGGCTTTAAAGAATAATTTGGCTTACGTTAAACTTGACGGCGACATAGGCTTGGTCGGTAACGGCGCCGGTTTGGTTATGGCTACGCTTGATTTGCTGAATTTCTTTGGCGGCAAACCCGCAGACTTTTTGGATTTAGGTGGCGGAGCAAACGTGGAAGCCATCGCGGCAGCTTTGCAGATTGTTTTAGCTGAACCCGCCTCTAAAGTCGTGTTAGTTAATGTCCTTGGGGGGATAACCCACTGCGATGATGTTGCACGAGGCATTGTTGAGGCGGCAAACGAGGCTAAAGTTAAAAAACCGTTGGTTGTTAGGCTTGTTGGCACAAACCAGCAGGAAGGCCAAAAAATTCTCGCTAACGCAGGCATAAAAGTTTTAGACAGCATGGAAGCAGCCGCAAAACAAGCCGTTACCATTGCAAGGGGAGCGCAAGCCTGATGGGCATATTAATCAATGCTGACACAAAAGCAATTGTCCAGGGCGTAACTGGAAAGCAGGGCAGTTACCACACTAAATTAATGCTTGATTATGGAACCAAAATAGTGGCGGGTGTGGTTCCAGGCAAAGGAGGAACATCACCCAATGGAGTGCCAGTTTATGACACTGTAAAAGAAACCGTCGAAGCATATTCGCCTAACGCTTCAATAATTTTTGTCCCAGCACCATTTGCCCAGGACGCTGTTTTGGAAGCCATCGTTAACAAAATCCAGACAATCGTAGTGGTTACTGAGCATTTGCCAATACAAGATGCGATAAATGTAATGGGTTACGCAAACCGATCGCAGGTCACTATTATTGGTCCAAACACCCCTGGAATCATAACGCCGACAGTGTGCAAACTTGGAATAATGCCTGCCGACGTCTTCGCGCCGGGCAGCATTGGGGTGGCTTCCAGAAGCGGAACTTTAACCTATGAAATAGCCGCCGGGCTCACAGCCAAAGGTTTAGGTCAATCCACCTGCGTTGGCATCGGCGGCGACCCCGTTGTCGGGTTAAATTTTATTGAAGCCCTAGAATTATTCAAAACAGATGCAAGAACTAAGGCTGTTGTTTTGATTGGCGAAATTGGTGGCAACATGGAAGAGCTAACAGCAGAGTACATAACTCGTCAACGTTATCCCAAGCCGATTGTAGCCTATGTGGCTGGTCGTTTTGCTCCAGTTGGCAAACGGATGGGTCACGCGGGAGCCATAATAATGGGCAAGCAGGGAACTGCGCAGAGCAAAATTGAAGCATTAACAGACGCGGGAGTCACGGTGGCTGAGAAACCTGGCGATGTGGCAATGTCAATGGAAGCGCTTCAGTCTTAACGATTGGGTTTTCCTGTAAACTGCAAAGTTAAGACAAAAGGTATATTTGATACTTAACCATCAAAGACTTAGCCAAAATGGACGGTTAACAATAAAATGCCAATATTAGACCCAGTTAAGAAGGCAATTGCGCAGAAGCATAGGTTATACATGAAGATCTGCAGAGACTGCGGCGCACGAAATGCTGAAACTGCAGTAAAATGCAGAAAATGCAAAGGCAAAAACCTGCGCTGGAAGAAACGAGAAATAGTAAAGTAAGCTGTTTTCTTCTCCTCATTTCATTTTCTAATCAACAGTCCTTCTTTAATTAATAGAAAAATTGCAGGGTAGCCTATTTTCAGAAAAATTTTCTCCATTGTAAGAATGAAGGTTTTTTATGGTGGTTTAGCTGTTTTACCGAAATTAGTAAGACCGCGCACGGCTTAGGTCAGTTATGCTGCTACCGCTAATGTCCATCTAACTGAACCGCAGGTTCTGCACGGCGGAAAAGTCTCCGTTTTTGACAAAGGAATCCTTGACTTCTCACCTTTCTCTTTGCAGAAATGCGAGTATAAGCCAGACTCTGGGCATTTTTCGCCTGTCCTCTAATATTTTTTGGTTTTTGCTTTTTTCAATTTACATCAATCTACTATTTTGGGTTGGTTAAAATTATAAGGCTTTGCCGAGCCGAGCTTTTCACTTAAGCAGCCTGTTCCTTGGTTAAAGGATTTTTACTAGGGTTTCCAAGTTGAAAACGGTGTTTGCGCAGCCGTTCTTTAGCAAAGGAACTGATTGCCAAGCTAACCCCATACTGCTTAACTTTTCGCCAGACATAACCACTTCTGGACCGCAAGCGACCCCAACGACACCTTCATACTTCTTGTGTTTCAAAATATTAGGCACACAAGAACCTCCAGATAAAACGTAAACGTCGTACCCTTTTTCCTTGGCAATACGTTCCGTTCTGTTGACCAAACAGTCGGGTGAGCAGTGAGCACAAACATAAGAAGTCAAGTCCGTATCAAAAACGGCTTGGCATCGACTATCCATGTATTTCCTGCTACAATGAGGGAGGAACAGAGCTCTTTTTTTGGTATGCAGAAATTCCTGCTTCTGTATTAAATTCAAAGTTTGCATCTTGAGAAGATCTTGAATCAGTACCGCTGTATCTTCTATGTTGAGTCCTGTAATTTCTTGGATTCTGAATTTTTTGATTGATTCCTGTAGGGTTTTCTCAAAAACCTTCTGCATGCCCATTTGGTTGCCGATTACGGCGAGTTCTATGAAAAAATGTTGCGGAGCTTTTGAAATGTCGAAAGTAAACTTATAGGGCATAAATCAAGTGAATAAAGAACCAAACTTAAAAAGAATATCTCTCAGGCTGCATAATGAAAAGCGGTTTCGTTTTAGCAGTCAAAGCGTGCTATAGTGTTTTCTCTAGGGTCTCCATGTTGAAAACGGTGTTTGCGCAGCCGTTCTTTAGCAGCGGTATGGCTTGTCCGGCTACGTTTAAACTGTTCAGAAACGGCTCCAGCATTCGCATTTCTTCTCCGCATGCAATTCCCACGACGCCTTCGTAATTTGTGCTCTTTAGGATTTTCGGTATGCATGAGCCGCCTGGAACCACATAAACGTCATACCCTTTTTCTTTAGCTAAGTAGTCGGACTGGCTGACTAAGCAGTCTTTTGAGCAGTGAACGCAGGAGTAGGATGGAATATCTGAGTTAAAAACTGCTTTGCAGCGTCCATCCAAGTACTTTCTTGTGCAGTGAGAAAGAAAGAGGGCTCTTTTCTTGGTCTGCAAGAATTTGCCCCGCTCTATCATGTTTACTGCTTGCAAATCAATTAGGTCTTGAAGTAAAACTAACGAATCAGACAGGTTCAATCCTGTGGCTTCTTGTATTCTGAACCTTAAAATAATTTCTTGTAATTTTTTAATTACTGTTTTATGCATGCCCTTTTGGTAACTCACTGTCGCGATTTCGGTGAAGAAGAAAAGCGGGACCTTTGACAGGTCGAAAGTAAATTTATAGGGCATATACTTAGTTAAGCGGGCATGATGCTTAAAAAAATAGCTGTGTCTTTGTATAAATTAACAGTCTTATTTCTTCTCCCTGTTTAAGCCTAACAAATCTTTAATGGCTTTAAGCTCTTCTCGAAGCTGCTTTACTTCAGCTTCAAGGTCGATGGCTTTTGATTCTGCGTCTTTTTTGGCGTTCTCCAAGCTAGTCAACAATTCAGGCTCTGAATCAAGCGTTTCTATTTTCTGCTGCAGATCAACCAAATTTTGTTTGAGCCCTAGCTGTATTTCCTTAAGTTTTACAATTAACTCTTTTATTTTTGGCTCTTCGGGAGTTTTTTTGGAGGACTTAGCCATCTCTTTAAACACTTTGCTTGAAATTAAAAATAAACAAAGGCAGCTTTTAGATGCTTATTTCGAACATTAACCGTTCAACGAGCTCCTTGTATCTGTTACGAATGGTAACCTCTGTCACCTGTGCAATTTCAGCGATTTCCCTCTGAGTTTTCCGTTCACCAGTCAAAACAGACGCGACGTAACTTGCTGCCGCCGCAATTCCGGTTGGTCCTCTGCCTGATGTGAGTTTAAGTTCTTTTGCTGCAGCTAAGATTTTGTGGGCGATTTCTTCAACTTTTCCCTGCATTGTTAGTTGATTAGAAAACTTTGTTATGTACTGGCTGGGTCTAAGTGGTGGAATTGAATAGTTAAGTTCTCTGATTAGGAAACGGTAGCTTCTGCCGACTTCTTTCTTGTTTACACTTGAAGCCTGAGCAATTTCGTCTAAAGTTCGCGGTAACGCGCATTGTCTGCAAGCTAAGTAAAGCGCTGCTGAAGTAACTCCCTGAATTGATCTTCCTCGAATTAGGCGTTCTTTTACTGCCTTTCGGTAAATTACTGAAGCGGTTTCCAGAATATTTTTTGGAAGATTCAAATTATTAGAAATCTTTGTTATTTCAGAAAGTGCAAATGCCAAGTTGCGTTCCGTGGCGTCTGAAACCCTTATGCGCCTTTGCCATTTGCGAAGTCGGTAAACCTGCGCTTTCTGCCCAGGTGAGAGACTTTTACCATAAATGTCTCGGTCATGCCAATCGATCGTTGTTGATAAACCCTTGTCGTGGATTGTGTAAGTTAGGGGTGCTCCAACTCGGGTTCGCTTTGATCTTTGCTCATCATCGAAAGCTCTCCATTCTGGTCCTCGATCAGTTATTTTGGCTGCTATTACGAAACCGCAGTCCATGCATACTATTTCCGCGCATTCATAGTCGCGCATAAGTCGTATGCTGCCGCATTCAGGGCACGATTGTATTTTTGCTGGTTCTGTTTTGGTAGATTGATCTGTTTCTTCATGTAACTTGCTGTCTCTAATCATTCATTTTTTCTCCGTTGTGTTTTCGAGAGAAGCAAGTACACCGGTTTATTCACTAGTTTTGCGGGTTCTCTGACAGTCGGTTTAACCACCGCATAAGGAGTAGACACTGGACCTATAATGTCAAAAACTTTGCCGACAACATTCAAGTTTTCGTCAATAACTTCTGAGCCAATTTTAGGAGCTTTTTCAGTCTTAACGATCATGTTTTTCGATGGAGTTAACGCCCGCACTCTACCCAATTTTTGCAAACGCGCCATTCCCCTCTCGCGAAACATGTTAGGTGACCGTAGTACTTTATTTAAAGCTTTCTAAAGGCTTTATAAGCTGAACGATTTAGACTGACGTTTTAGAGTCGAAAGATTCTTAAATAAGAAGTGTGGATAAGACTGTGCCTTAAAAGGGTGAGGCTAATATGTCCAAACCATTCTATGTAAAATATGAAGTACCGAAAGAAATCGTAGATGCAGCCTATGAAGCCCTAACCATTGCTTCTAAATCAGGCGTAGTTAGGAAAGGAACAAACGAGGCAACAAAAGCTGTTGAACGATCCATAGCGAAACTTGTCGTTATAGCTGAAGATGTTGATCCACCAGAAGTTGTGGCGCATCTGCCGCTTCTTTGCGAAGAAAGAAAAATCCCATACGTATTCGTTCCAAACAAAGATAAACTAGGCAACGCCATAGGCATAGACGTTCCATGCGCCGCAGCCTGTATTCTCAAAGAAGGGGAAGCCGCAGGATTAATCAAAGAAATCGTAACTCGGATTGACCAGGTTAAACGAGGATCTCAGTAATGAGTAAAGAAGCAGCAGAAGAGCTTATTCCCGCAGAAGTTATCCAAGTCATAGGTCGCACAGGTGTCACCGGCGAAATTACACAGGTTCGAGTTCGCATCTTAGAAGGAAAAGACAAAGGCAGAATTATAACACGCAACGTTAAAGGACCCATCCGCGTTCAAGATATTTTGATGCTGCGGGAAACAGAGCGAGAAGCAAAGAAAATTACAAGATAATTGAGGAGACTTTGTCATGCCAAAAACAAGAAAATGTTCATTCTGCGGTGTCGATTTTCCAGCTGGCACAGGCATGATGTTCGTTAAAAACGACGGATCAATTCTATGGTACGATTCTGGCAAATGCAAGAAAAGCTCACTGCAATTCAAACGAGATGCACGTAAACTAAAGTGGACCAAGTACTTCGGTAAAGAAGAAAAAGGTAAAGGTTAAAACCACAAGTCCTTTGAGTTTCCAACCTATTTTTCATTTTTTAGCAATTTTGTTATTCGCTTTTTAACTGAAAGCTTATCTTTCAGTGGTTTTAATCATGAATTTAGGTGCCTAGTTTGCCCCTCTTCCGAACAAAAAAAGAAGCATTCGACTGGTTAACGTCAAGCAAAAAAACCATTGACGTCAGAAAAGGTACTCCACACCGAGGCGAGTTTGCAGTTTATCTTTCAGGTCGTAAGGTCCTTCGAATGAGAATTATTAAAACGGAAGTCGGAAAACTTGGCGAAGTTGTGCGGGCCGATAATTACAAGCTGGTTATTCCTTCAGCTGCAGTTATTGATGATGCTCTTGTTTACCTGCGGGAGCTTTATGCGGGGTATGACGACGTTTTTACTGCTTATTATATCGAACCGCTAGAGAGTTAAACATTTTTAGTTATTTTACTTTTATGTTAAAATAAGTGGTTAAACTGGAGTTATAATCGATTTATTTTACGTTTTCAGTTGAAAAAATAATTAAAACGTAACGCTTAAATATGGTGCTATTGATTTGTTCATTATCCTGATGAGGAATCATAATGGTGAAATTTAGTGGATGTTACACTGCGCTAATAACCCCCATGACCCGTAATCGCCAAGTCGATTACGAAGGCTTACGTCAACTGGTAGATTTCCAAATAGAAGAAGGTGTAAAAGGTATACTTGCCGTCGGCACAACTGGCGAAAGCCCCACCTTAGACTGGAATGAACATAACAACGTAATTGAAAAAACCCATGATTACGCAGGTGAAAAAGTCTTAACTATAGCTGGGACAGGAAGCAACTCAACCCAGGAAGCCATCGACGGTACGGAACACGCGCAGCAGTTAGGCATAAAAAGTGTTTTGCTTGTGGATCCATACTATAACGGACCGAGCTCCTTAGAGATACGTATGGAATATGTTGAACCAATTGCAAGGCAGTTCCCTGAAATCCAAGTAATCCCCTATATAATCCCGGGAAGGACGGGAACTCAGCTTTACCCGCAAGATTTAGCAATACTTCATCAGCAATACCCAAACGTCCGCTGCGTGAAGGAAGCCACTGGCGATTTGAAGAACATGGAGTTGACAAGGCAATTTTGCGGTGACGACTTTGACATCCTTTCGGGAGACGACGATAAAACATATACTATGATGATTTCGCCCGACATAAGGGCCAGCGGCGCAATATCAGTAATATCTAACGTAGCTCCAAGCGCCGTAGTGGATATGGTGCATTATGTCCTGGATGGAAACGAAGAGGCTGCAAGCGTCATTGCCCAAGCACTCCAACCGCTCTTTAGCATAGTCACCGTTAAAACACACGAACAAACCATATACGGCACAGTAGCATGCAGAGCCCGCAATCCTCTCGCCTACAAAACGCTGATGAATGTGTTGGGTATGCCCTCCGGTCCCTGCAGGCAACCATTAGGAAAGATGACTCGAAACGGTTTAGAAGTAGTGCTTACGAACGCCCGGAAAGTATATGAGAACACCCCAGAAATCCTTCAGCCGATCGCCGACTACTTCAACGTCGACTTAAAGAACCGGCTATACAACGAGAAGTACTTGGAAGGGCTCTACTATGCTTAAGCTGTGCGTTGCAGGCGCCGCAGGAAGAATGGGCAACGCCATAATCACTGAAGCCACCTCAAAAGGGCATGAGATAGTTGGGGCAATTGAAGCTCCAAATAACCCAAATATAGGGCGAACCCTGAGAGAACTAGGCATTACCAATTCAGACACGCAAATCCTGAGTTCCGACAGATTGAACGAAGCTTTAGAGCACGCTGACACTTATGTCAGTTTCACAGTTCCTGCCGCCGAGGTAATCAACATACCCATCGTTGCTAACCTTGGAAAACGCATAATTCTTGGCACCACCGGCTTCACAGTTGAGCAAAACCGCCAAGTAGTAGCTGCCATGTCAGGCAAAGTTCCAGCCGTTTTCTCACCAAACTATTCCGTTGGGGTCAACATACTGTTCAAGCTCGCTGAAGCTTTGAAGGCTTTTCCGACTGGATACGATTTCAGCATAAACGAAGTCCATCACACAGGCAAGAAAGATGCGCCAAGCGGAACTGCAAAAAAACTAGGCGAAATAGTTGCTAACGCGCGCGGTTACACAAAAATCGTTTCGGGACGCGAAGGAATAAGCCCTAGGCAACCTGGCGAACTTGAAATAACTGCTCTACGAGCCGGAGGTGTTCCGGGCATTCACGACCTGATAATTGCAGGACCCTACGAGATGCTGCGTATTGAGCATACGGCTTTCTCCCGTGACGTTTTTGCTCAAGGGGCTATTTACGCAGCGGAATGGTTAAGCAAACAAAATGAGCCTAAGGTGTTTAGCATGGCTGATGTTTTAGGTTTATCTTGACCAGAAAATCAACCATTAACTTTTTTATCAAGGAACAACAACTCACAAGCAAAAGGAAGAACCAATAATGTCGATGAAGCGTAAGGTAGCCATATTAGGCGCAACCGGAGCGGTTGGGCAACGGTACATTCAACTGTTACAGGGGCACCCATGGTTCCAAATAGAGGTGATTGCTGCTTCAGAGCGGTCAGCAGGAAAAAAATACGGGGATGCTTGCAACTGGGTTATGGAGTCAAACTTGCCTAAGGAGATTGCAGAAATGTCCGTGGCAAACGCTGATGTGGAATCAGTGGAGAAGGCAGGGGACGTGGATTTGGTGTTTTCGTCTCTTCCAGGTGACTTGGCGGGTCCGGTTGAATCCGAATTCGCGGCGCTTTATCCGGTTTTCAGCAAAGCAAGCGCGCACCGCATGGAAAAAGATGTTCCTTTGATCATTCCAGAAATTAACCCTGACCATGCTGATTTAGTTAAGGTTCAGCAGAAATTAAGGGGCTGGAAAGGGTTCATAACAACTGACCCCAACTGTAGCACCATCCAACTTGCAATTACGCTGAAGCCTTTGATGCAGTTTGGTCTAAAGCAAATTATTGTCTCAACTATGCAGGCGCTTAGCGGGGCAGGATACCCCGGTGTTGCATCACTAGATATAATAGACAACGTTGTTCCCTTCATCTCAGGCGAGGAAGAGAAGATGGAAGCTGAAGCTCTAAAGATATTGGGAACCTTCAACGGTAAAGCAGTGAAGAATGCTGATTTCACTGTTAGCGCAAGTTGCAACAGAGTCCACGTTAAGGACGGGCATCTGGAATCTGTTTTCATAAAGTTGTCAGAGGATCCTTCCTTAAAAGAAATCGAGACCTCATTTGCCAACTTTAGCGGTGAACCGCAAAAACTAAAGTTGCCGTCTGCCCCAGCGAAGCCCATTGTGGTTCGATGTGAGAAAAATAGGCCTCAGCCACGTTTCGACCGTGACACAGGATGCGGCATGAGTGTTGTAGTTGGGCGAATAAGGAAGGACCCAATTATGACTTTCAAGTATATGTGTCTTGGGCATAATACGGTTCGCGGCGGTGCAGGCGCAGGGATACTTAGCGCTGAGTTGTTCGTTGCTAAAGGCTTAGCTTAAATTCTTAAACAATAAACAATTGGGTTGGGTGTGCAAGATGGTTAAGACAAGAAAGCTTCGTGAACCATTGGAGGATCGGAAAGGCAACTTGTTCTTCGATGGTGTTTCAGTTAAGGAATTGGCTGAAAAATACGATACGCCCTTATACGTCATAAGCGAGAAACGCATCAGAGATAATTACAATCGGATTTATGACGCGTTAGTTCGCAACTACAAGTACGTTAGAATTTATTATGCTGCAAAAGCAAACTCTAACCTTACGGTGCTCAAGATTCTTCAGTCACAAGGTGCATATTTGGACACTGTTAGCCCCGGCGAAGTGTTCATGGGCTTAATCAGCGGTTACTCGCAGGACCGAATAATGTTTACTGGAACCAGCGTGAGAAACGATGAGTTAAAAATGCTAACAGATGCCAATGTCACCGTAAACGTGGATTCTCAATCAGAGCTCGATAGGCTGCTAAAGATTGCTGTGCCACAGATTTTGTCGGTGCGCGTTAACCCCGAAGTCGGCGCTGGTCATCACAGCCACTGCATAACGGCTGGTCCAGACTCGAAATTTGGGCTTTGGGAAGAAGAGACGATTCAGGCTTACGCGATTGCTAAGAGGGCAAGAGTGGAACGCTTCGGTATTCACATGCACATAGGGTCGGGTATTCTTGATGTTGAACCTTACGTTTTGGCAGTGGATAAGCTGTTAAGTATAGCTAAGCGGGTTCATGATGAGGTTGGGCTAGAATTCGAATTTATCGATATTGGTGGCGGTTTTGGGGTTCCTTACAAGCCTGAGGATCAAGAATTCGATTTGGCTGAATTTGCTTCAAAAGTAGTGGCGCCTTTCAAAGGTAAAGTCGCCGAGTATGGTCTCGGTAAACCATTTTTGTGTGTTGAACCCGGCAGGTATTTGGTCTGTGATGCAAGCATCCTCTTAACAACAGTTAATACGGTTAAGGTTACGCCTTCAAAAAAATTCGTCGGCGTGGACGCTGGCTTCAACACGCTTGTCAGACCCACAATGTACGGTTCCTACCATCCAATACTGGTCGCCAATAAGCTTGGAGCAACCAATAAGGAAATCTGCGATGTGGTTGGTCCAATCTGTGAGTCAGGCGACGCCTTAGCTAAAGACCGAGAGCTGCCTGTTGTTGAAGAAGGTGATTTGCTAGCAGTTTTGAACGTTGGCGCATACGGTTTCAGCATGAGTTCACAGTATAATGCACGGCCACGAGCTGAAGAAGTTTTGATTAGGCAAGGCAAACCGTTGGTTATTAGAGAGCGAGAGCAACTTGATAATTTAACCGCTAATCAGCGAATGGCAGAGTGCCCTTGATGCTTTTCTGGAAAATGCATGGTTTAGGCAACGATTACGTAGTTATCGACAACAGAGAAGAGAAGTTCAGCAGTAAGCAAGCTGCAGACTTAGCTAAGAAGCTCTGCGAGAGACACTTTTCTGTTGGAGCAGATGGTCTTTTGCTGGTTTCAACCTCCACGGTGGCTGATGTTAAAATGCGGATTTTTAACGCTGACGGCAGTGAAGCAGAAATGTGTGGCAACGGGATACGATGCTTTGCCAAGTACTGCTACGAAAACGGTGTTGTTAAGAAGAACGCTTTTTTTGTTGAGACCATGTCTGGGATAAAGGCTGTTTGGTTAACTCTGCAGCATCATGAAGTTAGTGCTGTCAAGGTGGATATGGGCTCGCCAAACTGGGAAAGATGCTCCCTCCCAATGATTGGACAAGGGACATGCATCAACGAAAGCTTGGACATTGACGATCAGACCTTCAAGATTACGTGCATTTCAATGGGTAATCCGCACTGCATAATATTCGTTGACGACCTAGACGATTTTCCAGTAGAGCAAATAGGACGAAAAATTGAGAACCATAGTGGCTTTCCAAAAAGAACCAATGTAGGCTTCGTTCAAGTCTTAAGCCCTAATGAGTTGAAAGTTCGCGTTTGGGAAAGAGGCTGCGGTGAGACTTTAGCGTGCGGGACGGGTGCGTGTGCTGCTGTGGCTGTTGCAAACAAGCTTGGAAAAGTCGGAAAAAAAGTTGTCGTTCATGTGCTGGGCGGAGACTTGCAGATTGAAGTGGCTAAAAGCTTATTTTTAAGCGGGGGAGCCGAAAAAGTGTTTAAGGGTGCGCTGTTTGGAGAAGTATGAATATGACATTTGATTATGCTGGGCGAATAACGCGATTGCCTCCGTATATGTTCGCTGAAATTGAGAGAATAATTAAGCAAAAAAGGGCTCAAGGCATTGACCTAATTTCACTTAGCATCGGTGACCCAGACCTTCCGCCGCCAAGCTTTGTCATAGACTCGCTCAAAGAAGAGGCAGCTAACCCAAAGAACCACAACTACTCATTTAGCCAAGGCGAACCGGACTTTCGAGGAGCAGTTGCCGAATGGTACAAGAAGCGATTCACTGTTGACCTGCAGCAGGACCAGGTGATTGCGCTTTTAGGCTCAAAAGAAGGTATAGCGAACATTGCCCGAGCGTTCATAAACCCGGGCGACCGAGTGTTAGTTCCCGACCCAGCTTACCCAGTGTATGCCAATGGTAGCACAATCCTTTGCGACGGCATATCGGTGCCACTGCCACTTCTTGAGGAAAAAGGCTTTACGCCAGATTTTGAAGCTGTAAAGACAAATAATGTAAAGATGATGTTTCTAAATTATCCAAATAATCCCACAGCAGCAACCGTTGACACGAAATTTCTCAAAGCAGCAGTAGACTTCGCTAAAGACAACAACATAATCCTTTGCTATGATAACGCCTACTCAGAAATCACCTACGATGGCTACCGCGCACCCAGCATTCTGGAGGTCGATGGCGCCATGGATGTTGCTATCGAGTTTCACTCGCTTTCAAAAACTTTCAACATGACAGGCGATCGTATAGGTTTTGCTGTCGGAAACAAGCAGCTCGTCGCTGGCTTAACTAAAGTCAAGTCGCAAATTGATTCCGGACCACCTGTTTACATTCAAAAAGTAGCGGTCAAGGCCCTTCAAAGCTACAAGAACAGAGAACAGCCCGATTTTTTGAAAAAAAATAACCACATTTACAAAGAGAGGCGTGATGTGCTTGTGGAACGATTATGCTCATTAGGCTTCAAATGCGAGAAACCAAAAGCCACTTTCTATCTTTGGGTAAACGGCAACTTCAATTCGATGGACTTCACGAGCAAAATGCTGAATGCTGGAGTGGTTGTCACGCCTGGAACTGGTTTCGGTGAATGCGGAGAAAGTCATGTTCGATTTGCCTTAACTCAGCCCAAAGAAAAGATCCGGGAAGCTTGTGACAGAATGGAACGCGCTTTTAAGTAGACTTGAACCAACTAAACCTGCCGAAACTATGAAAAGTTATTTTCTTCAAGTAATCTGCTGTGCAGTGGGACCGATGTCTGCCTGCTTTTAGACACTGCGTAGAACGACAATTGTTTTTCTGAAATTGTGGTTTCATGTGGTTTCGACGGTTAGGATAACTGTGAGTATATTCGTATATACTTAATTTATATGATTCATGATGAGTATATACTAAGGTTGAGGAATATTATGGAACGTAGAGTTATGTCCCTCGGCAGGTCTTCTCTGGTAATTTCTCTCCCTAAAAACTGGATGCAGCTAAACGAATTAAATAAAGGAGATGTAGTTTCATTCGCCATTCAACGCGACCGCTCCCTGGTTATTTATCCTGTCGCTAAGAAAAAGACAACAACAAAAGAGACAACGCTCCGCATTGACCCCAATGAAGATGAACTGGTAATAACGATGAAGATCGTAGGCAGCTACTTAAACGGAAACAGTGGAATCACCCTTATCTCGGAAAAAGTTTTTTCCATTCCCCAGATAAAAGCAATCCGTAAAATTGCAGGGATGCTGTACATGAGAATTATGGAGTCTAACTCTAAGGGTGTTTTCATCCAAACCTTAATGGATGAAACAAAGGCGGATTTAAAACAAACTGTGCAGAGAATGCATATGATCTCTCAGTCAATTGGGGAGGATGCAATTAGATCTCTAAAAACCAAAGATGTGCCCTTGGCCAAAGCTGTTTTCTCCCTCGACAGTGATGTATATCATTTTGCGTATTTTCTTATTCGGGTTCTACGTAATGCAGCTCAAGATGCTGCTTTGGCAAATGAGTTTCGCATTGATCCGCTAGAATGTATGGATTACCAAACCTTAGTTTACATGATGCGGGAGGTAGCAGATAATTCAGCGGATGTAGCGCGGGACGTAATAATGCTTGACGGAAGCCAACTAAACATCCCCGAGAACGTATTAGAGCTAATGTGCATCGCAGGAAATGAAGCTGTGAATTTATATGTAAAGGCAGTGGACACTTTCTTTTTGAAGGATTTCACGAAATCAATTGAGATACTGAGGCAAAGACAAGGAATTGCGAAGTTGGATCAGGAAATAGCTGCTAAAGCATTCGCCGAAAAACAAAAAAATGAGCAATTGGTATGCGCAATCTGCTCTGTGAGAGATAATATAAAAAGAATTGCGGACTGTGCCGCAAACATAGCTGAGATCGCGATAAATCGCGCGTTTAGCGTAGGTGTTTAGGATTTTTTAACGGTTGGATAGTTGAGAGTTAGCGCCAACTTTGTGGGGAACAGATCTTTCTGTAGCAGTTTTCGTGCAAGTGGCAAATCACTGTTGAAGTTATAGACTTCTTTTCCGTTGGCTAATGCATCGCGCAGAATTTCTTTTTCAAGTTTATGTTTCAGATCTCCAACTGTCAGTGCTCCAATTGTAAAAATTCCAGGCAGCATTTCTTTCATGTCATCTTTTAATTCTATTCCTTCAACTCCGAATGGCGGTACAGCGTTTATGTCAAGTAGAACCTTCATGGTTTTGACTTCATTTAGCATTTCTTTGTCTATGATTCGAACACCCATTACTCCTGCGCACATCACTACATCGGCTTTCTTTATGATCTCAATTTTCGAAGCTGGAGTTGGAGCGAAGATCCCTTCAACTTGGACGCCATGATCTCTTGCAAGAAGTTTAGATATTCCTTCAGCATGTTCTTTTCCATCAACGCGTTTCGGATTAAGACTGGCAATCATTACATTGCATCCCATTTTAGCTAAGAGAACTGCAGCTATTTGTCCAACAGCACCTGTGCCGAGGATAGCGACCGTTTTGGTTTTTAACTCTCCGAGTTTGCTCGCTTCGACCGCGTTTTCAGCTTTTGCTACCATTGCGGCGGCAGTTGTATATGCACCGGCCGGGTCAACTATTATGCTTGCTTTGAATGGGGGGAACATCGCATCTTTCATAACTTCATAAACTTTTTCGGCTCTTTCAGCGTTTTTTCCTCCGATCAGAAAGCATGTGTGCTTAACAGCTTTTGGTCCTCTGGAGAGTAACGCATCCATCACTATACTTTTGACGTCTTCAGGAATGATGTTCTCGTAAGGAATGACGGCGTTGTATCCTGCATCGTATGCCATGCAAATGTCAAATGGGCTTGCTTTAACGTCGGTGTCGAGGTAGAACAGCAAGTAAGGTGATTTGTCAGCTGCTTTTCCGACAATGGGTTTAACTTGAATCTGCATTGATTGGAGCCAGTTTTCCATTTCCTGTGACGAGGGAGTTTCAACCTGAGTTGACATTATCTTTTTTGAGAGTTTCGCGATTTCCACGTTGGCGTTAACTGATTCTAGCATTTGCTTAACTCCTGTAACATGCTCTGGGCTGCAAACGTAGAGGCAGGTTATCTGGTCTTTGTTTTTGATTTCTCTTGCATGTTCCATAATGCCCATGACGATCCAGCTTTCTCTGATTGAGAAGTTGACTTCGCGTTCTTGTTCCTCTATTTCCGATTGCAAACTCTGACCGTACGCAATGAGGTAGTCTCTCTCTGTGGTATCGCTGTTTTTCTGTTTGCTTAGGTTTTCTATGTTTTTGATTATGTTGTCTCTTAATTCAATTTTTTTCTCAAAAGAAGATTCAATGTAGGTTTTGGCTTCGGTGTCTATGTCAACGGGGAAGAAAGGAACGTTGCTTTTTTGAAATACGTTTGCTAAGATGTTATCTTGGTAGAATTCTTTTTGAGTTCTATTGCCTAGCTCTTCTGTGACGAAGTCTATATTTACTTTGGCAACGACATTCTCGACAAATTTGTAAAAACCAATTGAGGGTTTTTGGAGGGCTTGCAGTATGTTTTGTTTTGGCTGTGAAGATTCGAAAAGCTGGAAAGGCTCATTGTATTCTTTCTCCTGTATCATTACAGTTAAATTCTTGTTTTCAAGCGGTTTAACTTCAAGTGCTTTCATATTTTTTATCTCCTTGGTTTTTTATAATACATGCATATCGTTTAAAAATATATACTTAGTCGCAATACACTATATGCGAGTATATACGATATATACAATGAACCTTTCCCTCGATTTTTTTTAAAAATTTTAAAATAAACAGTTTTACAAAAAAAGCGAACGCCAATATTAACCTTCGCAGAAATATTTATGTAAACGCAGAATTCAACAAAAAACCTGAAAGCGAAAGTAAATGTTAGAAATTAAAAACTTGCAATAGCGCCTCTTTAAATTGCGAGCATATTTTACAAGTGCTCGAAAAATGAAAGAGGAGGCTAAAGTGCTCCGCTTTTCTCGTAGAATTCTTCAGAGAAAGTCGGCGCTAGCATCAGTCTATTCTTAGTTTTTTGCCTGCCGTCTTTCGAGTGAGGTTTCCTAAGGACGCTGTCATTGTATTTCTCAATTTCACGAGCCTCTTCAGCCAATCTCGCGGCTGCTTGAGCTATCTCATGCGCGCAGGTGACTAGAGGAATATACTTTTCACTCTCTTTCTCCATGAAGCAAGCTTGAGTGTCAACCTCAGCAACTTTCTCTGCCATGCCGTAAGCAGCCATTGCCTTTGCTTTTGCATAGGGATTGCTGAAAGGTGAATTGTCGCGGACGGCATTCATGTCTATTACCAATTTGGGCAGAACTGGAGTTTGACCAGTTTCAAGTGAATAAATTACTTTGTCAATTTCTTGTTGAACTATCCTGTAAACGCCAGTGATTGCAAGTATTTTGTTGATGTTTGAGTTGAATATTGCCATTTCAATTGGATCTAAGAATTCTTTTCTGGCGCCGATTAACGGATCACCGCTGATGATTAGGTAGCCTAGCCCTTGGCTTTCCATTTCCGCTTTTGCCCGTTTTCCAGGAGAATCAGATATTACAATTCCTGGCAGATGGCTTTTTGAAATCTGCTCTCTAGCTTTCGATGGTCCGGGCAAAGCTGTGTTGGGCGATATTGTGACAATCATATCGGGGTTGAATTCTAAAATTTTGGGAAACGCATCCTCAACATCGTCAAGGTTCATTTTTGATCCCGTAGTGACAACGCGAACTTTGATGTCTTTTCGGTCAGCCAGTTCGTCAAGAAGGAGCTCAAGATTTGGTGAGGTACCGATGTTACCGCATTTAAAAATTCCAATCTTTTTTAATGGTTGCTGTTCCAAGTTTGTTCCCCCTCTAAAGTTATGTGAGCAGATTTTTAAGCTTAGCGTTTCAGTTGAATTTACCCCTTTTCTTTTGATTTTAATAATGTGGTTTTTTCGCAGATTCTAATGAAAAATAATATTTGGCGCATGTGTGTGAAAAACCGTTTAACTCTGTGAACATGAGCATGGGTTGCTGCCTCGTTGGTTAACTTTTGCCTTGAAAACTTGAACATCTTCACTGACCGAAATTATTTAATAACTTAGGCTTCTAGTTAACAATCTTAAAGAAGGAAAGGTAATGACGCTAAACGAAACTTTAGGATCATTGTCAAACGCCTGCGGAGTAACGGGTAGAGAAAGCGAAGTTAGTGAATTAATGATTCGGCTGATGACTCCTTACGCAGACCAGATAGTTGTTGATAAACTTGAAAACGTTATCGCTATAAAAAAAGGGAAGTCTGACGCCCCAAAAATCATGCTTGCCGCTCACATGGACGAAGTCGGCTTAATGGTGAAAACAATCACTAAAGACGGCTTTTTGCAATTCGCTAAAATGGGTGGAATAGATGATCGCATCTTACCCGCTCAGAAAGTCACAGTTTTTTCGAGACAAGGAACTTTTCCCGGCATTATCGGCTCAAAACCACCGCATATTCAGAAAGAAGAGGAGCGGAAAAAAGTCACAGCTTTCGATGAGCTTTTCATCGACATTGGAGCCGAAAGCAAGGAAGATGCTACGGCACTAGGGGTTGCAGTCGGTGACCCAGTGGGGTTTGACATAAAATATGTTCCTTTAGGCAGAGATGTTGTTACCGGTAAAGCCTTCGATAACCGAGCTGGTTGCGCTACAATGGTTGAAGCCCTCAAATTGATGGAGAAAACTGACTACACAATCTGCGCTGTCGGCACCGTTCAGGAGGAAGTCGGCTTACGGGGCGCCGCAACAGCCGCTTTCGGTGTTGACCCTGAATTAGCAATAGCGTTGGACGTAACTATTGCGGGTGACGTTCCGGGCGTAAGAGAATATGACACCAGCGTTAAGATGGGTAAAGGTCCTTCGTTGACAATTTCAGATTCAGGCTTAATTACTCACCCCAAGGTTTTACGGTGGCTTCTAGAAACGGCGGAAGAAGAAAAAATCCCTTTTCAGCTTGAAACAGGCTTGCTCGGCTCAACTGACGCAGCAAGAATTTCCCTTACTAGGCAGGGAATTCCATGTGGGAACATATCCATACCTACAAGGTACATTCACAGCCCAGTCGGTATGCTATGCCTAAAAGACATTGAAAACTCAGCTAAACTTACAGTTGCAGCAATAAAGAGAATTTCAAAATATTTCTGAAGGGTGAAAAAACGGTGCCATCCGATCAAGATTTGGGAGGAAAAGCAATTAAACACTTTCAAAGCGGCTACAACTGTGCACAGAGTGTACTCTTAACATTATATCAATACTTGGAACCTGAAGGCAACAGCGACTTAATTCCGAAAATTGCGGCGGGTTTCGGAGGAGGTATCGGGCGATGCGGCTCCACGTGTGGAGCTTTAACAGGCAGTATCATGGCGGTGGGAATCAAATATGCATCAAACGAAGCTGGCATGGATAAAAGGGCAGAAACATACACAAAAGCAAAAAAACTTTTCAAACAATTTGAGACGCAGAATGGCACCGTTCTATGTCGCGACCTGATTAAATATGACTTGTCAAATCATGAACAGGCGGCTAAAGCTCGGCAGGAAAAGGTCTTTGAGAAAGTGTGCGCTAACCTGATTAAAAATGCGATCGAAAGTTTTCTTGCATTAGAAAACAAATAATTTTTTGGTAGCCATTACCAGCAAAAGCGTTTTAACTGTTCACCATCATTTAACTATTGAGGCTCAAAATGGACTCTGCTGATAAATTTGCTGGAAAATTCGAGTTTTTAGAACATACCGCGGATGTTTACGTCCGGGCTCATGGCAAAACAATGGAGGAAGCATACGAAAACGCTGCTCTCTCAATGTTTGAAACCATGACAGATACCGACAAAATAGCCCAAACACAAGAGGAAACCGTGGAGGTTGAAGCCGAAGATCAGTACGCGCTGCTTTATAATTGGCTTGAAGCGTTGCTGGTGAAGTTTGAAACTGAAAATATGCTTTACTCAAAATTCCAAATAACTAAATGGGCAGAAACAGATGAAAACTTCAAAATTAAGGCGAAAATTTGGGGTGAAAAATTTGATTCTCAGAAGCACCCGCAGAAAGTCGCCGTAAAAGCTGTAACTTATCATAGAATGGTAATCATTAGAGAAAGGGATTTGGTTGTCTTAGAATTCATCATGGATATTTAAAGCCTTACGCGCATTTTTTTCTTTCATCTGCGCTCTCCAATAAACTATGTGCCTGATGATCTATATGCCGAAATGTAAAAAAATAGTTAAGAATATGGAAGATTTGGCTTTTGGTTGTTTACTGTTTTGGCTGGGCCTGAGTGGCTACTGTATCGTGTTTTTTCTTCGATAACTTAAGCAGCAGTCCCTTGGAGAATGCGCCTTCTTCGAGCGGTTTTGATTCTAAGAATCCTGTTTTTTCGGCGTTTGTGAATAGTTCTTCGCCTTTTTCTGTTCGGATAATTGTGAAGGTCCAGCCGTCAAGCCCCAATCCGCCCACTGAGACGTCGGCGAGTTCGGAGCTGAAGTCTTCGCAGACGCTGCAGCTTTTTCTAACGTACTGTTTTATGTCTGCAAGGGGAATGGCTGTGGTTCCCGCCGGCGTGGTTACAAGCATTTTTCCTTTAATGTTCATTTTTGTGATGTCGTTTAGGTTGATGCCTAATTTGCCTTTAATGTGGGTTTCCATGAGTCCCTCGTAATCAAAACACTCAGAGCACATAAGCCCAACTAGATACTTTATCGGCGCGCTGTACCTCTTCACACCGTTCATCTGCATTTTTCTGACAGCTTGAATCTGGCATGGTGTGCCCACAAACGCGACTTGACTCTTTTTCTGCTTAATTACTTCGGGCAAAGCAGCAAGCGCCGAGGAGCAAGTGTACTTTGTTCCAGCCGACTCAACAATTTTCTCTCCAGACGTTGCAAGAATAGGGATGGGCCGGAATGGTTTTTCTCGGCTTTTCCCAGAAACGACGGCTCCATCGATTAGTCCGCTCTGCAAAGCAGCAACCAACATTGCGGTAGCGGCACCCCCATCCTGACGTGCCTTAAGAATATCTGAAGGTTTTGCTTGGGCAGCGGCTATTCTGCGGAAAACTCCGAATTCCTCTTCTGGTTTTCTTTCCCTGCCGAAAACAAAGTTCTCAGCTTTCGCCATAGCCCAGTTGTATCTTGGACAAGCCTGGGAGCATATGCCGCAGACCTTGCATTCTTTTATCAAATTGGGTTTACCCTCGGCAAATTCAAGGCTGCCGAAGGGGCAGACGACAACGCATGTTCCACAGCTTGCGCATTTTCCGGTTGAAACAACTTCAGCTAAAAGTGAGTCCTCGAAACCAGTTTTTTTGGAGCTCATAGCGATAGCATAATTAGCCGAATCTATATAAACATTAAAGCTAGTTCTTTTTCAGTTTTGTTTTTGCTTTATTGCTCCTTTAAACTAAACGCTGTTTGTTTTTTGGATCAAAACCAGGGCATGGCTGTGGCAATTTAATTTCTGCGTGTTCCTTCATGCTAAAAGCTTTGGATACAAAGGAGAATATGAAAAGAAAACGGTGTTTGGCGAGAAATTTGTGTCGTCGTTTAGATTATCTTTATTTTTTTTAGGTCCTCTATCATTTTGTCAACTATGGGTTCTGGTGATTGTTCTAGGCTTGTAGTGTGTGAAGTGATAAAGGGCACTTTTTCGGCTTTAAAATACTCCAGAAGCGGCTTTGTTTGCTCTTGGTAAACATTTAGCCTTTGCTTTATAACTTCGGGATTATCATCAGATCGCTGATACAAAGCTCCGCCGCACTTGTCACAGACCCCTTCAATTTTTGGCTTTAAGAAGCGAATGTTGTAAACAGTTCCGCAGTTCCGGCATATTCTACGTGAAGATAAGCGCTCAATAATAATCCAGTCTGGAACATCCAGCAGCAGTATTACGTCAATTTTAGTGATGTTTTCCAAGATTTTCGTTTGATCAAGTGTTCGTGGGTAACCGTCCAAAATGAAGCCTTTTTCTTCTGGAATTTTGCTTAAGCGTTGCTTTAATACTTCTACAACAACATTGTCTGGGACAAGAAGCCCCTTTTCCACGTATCCCCTTACTTTTCTGCCTACTTCAGACTCTTCTTTCATTAATTCGCGGAAAATATCGCCCGTTGCTATTACTTCAACATTGAGTTTTGCTTGTAGCCTTGAACCATACGTTCCCTTTCCAGAGCCTGGTGCTCCAAAGATAATTGCTTTCAATTTACATCTGCAACCTCTTAACTCTCCCATAGAATACTGGTGTATAATTAAGTTTTACTAGTTGCTTTTTAGATTCATGGAAACGTTTATGGCATAACAAAAACTTATCAGACCTAATCAAGGGTGAAGTTTTGCATACAAAAGAAATTGGGAAAAACCTGTTTCAGATCGACTTGGAAACTGGAGGATTCAAAAACCTCATCTGCAGCTACGCAATAAAGGGCCCTAAAACTTTGCTGGTGGAGTCCGGTCCAACTTCTTCGGTGCCTAACCTTGTTTCTGGCTTAATGGAACTCGACATCAGATTCGAAGATGTTGAATACGTTGCTATTACGCACGTACATTTAGATCACGGCGGCGGCGCTGGCACGTTACTAAAGTTTTTGCCGAACGCAAAAATCCTTGTCCACCCGCGGGGAATGCCCCATCTGATTAATCCCGAAAAGCTTTGGCTTTCTGCTCAAGAAGTTCTCGGGTATGTAAGCGGAATCTTCGGAAAGCCTGAACCTGTTTCAAAAGAACGAATGATCCCTATCACAGAAGGCTCCTTTAACCTGGATGACGGCGCAAAACTAACGGTCATTGAAACGCCTGGGCATGCTTCACACAACCTTAGCTTTCACGAATCGTTCAACGGAGGAGTTTTCCCTGGGGATGCAGCAGGCACTTATTTCCCAGAGTTCGATGTGGTGATGCCTACAACGCCGCCTCCCTTCTATCTTGCCGCAGGGTTAGCTTCTTTAGATAAATTAATCAGCCTTAAGCCGACAGCCTTGTATTACAGCCACTTCGGAAAAGCCTCGAATGGGGTTCAACGCCTTAAGGATTACAAGAGCCAGCTTCGTTTATGGGCGAAAGTCGCGGAGGAAGGTGTCAGGAAAAACCAAAGTTTGGAGGAGGTGCGAGAAAGAATAATTGCTGAGGATACGGTTATGCATCAACTGGCAAATTACCTAAAATCGCATCGAATTTACTCAAGGACCGCTCTTGGAAACAGTGTACAGGGTTTTATCGAATATGCGAAGCAAAATCAGGCTAAAGAGGATTCATAAACGTTTTATAGTATCTTTCCACTTTGTTTTTAAGGTGAAAAGTTTTGGGTGAAAGTGAAAGTCGAGGGGCGCCAGAAGAAGTTCCTCTTGAGAAAATAAATGATTACTCTTGGCGTATCCCTAAATACAAGTCAGCTATGAGAGTTCCAGGCGTGGTTTTTGCAAACGAAGCGCTTTTAGAAAAGATGAAGACTGATCGTACTCTCTGGCAATGCACAAACGTAGCACAATTGCCTGGAATTTATAAGCATGCAATAACATTGCCCGACGGGCATGAAGGTTACGGTTTTCCAATAGGCGGCGTCGCCGCAACCGACTATGATGAAGGCGTAATAAGCCCAGGCGGCGTAGGCTACGATATTAATTGTGGCGTTCGCCTACTATCAACAACGCTTTCGGAACAAGAGATCCGCCCTAAACTTGTGGCTTTAGCTGAAACAATTTTCCGAAATGTTCCCTCTGGACTTGGCAGCCGGCGAAAGGATTTAACGATTTTATCAGCCGACCTAGACCACTTGGTAGTTGAAGGAGTGCCCTGGCTTATTAAACGAGGGTTTGGTTGGCCTGAAGATGCTTCGCACTGTGAAGAAAACGGCTGCATGGCTAATGCTGACCCTGATAAGGTTTCGTCGACAGCTAAAAGCAGGGGATTAACCCAAATTGGCACTTTAGGTTCGGGGAATCATTTCTTAGAAATCCAAAAAGTAGATAAAATCTTTAACCCTAAAACAGCTAAAGCTTTTGGAATTATGCAAGAAGGCCAAGTTACAGTCATGATTCACTGCGGTTCACGAGGCTATGGTCACCAAGTCTGCTCCGACTACCTGAGGGTAATGGAGCATGCAGTGCAAAAGTACAAGATAACGTTACCTGACCGGGAATTGGCATGTGCCCCTGGACATAGCAGTGAAGCAAGTGATTACTTCCAAGCTATGGCGTGCGCCGTAAACTATGCTTTTTGCAATCGCCACGCAATTATGCATTGGGTCAGACAAAGCTTTCAACAAGCTTTCCAGCAGCCTCCCGAAAACTTCGGTTTAAAACTTGTTTATGACGTAACCCATAATATCGCTAAAGTAGAAACACACAAGATTGATGGCGGAGAAAAGAAGGTTTGGGTTCATCGCAAGGGAGCAACACGTGCCTTCCCAGCAGGGCATCAAGATGTTCCCGTCGATTACAGAAGTGAAGGGCAGCCAGTACTCATTCCAGGGAGCATGGGCACAAGCTCGTGGGTTTTGGTGGGTTCACCGAAAGCTATGGACTTAACTTTTGGTTCAACAGCTCATGGCGCAGGAAGAATGATGAGTCGATCAGCAGCAAAACGGCAGTACTGGGGCGGAGACATAAAAGCGGCTTTGGAGAAACGTGGTATTGTTGTTCGTGCAGCAAGCATTTCTGTTTTGGCAGAGGAAGCCGACCCAGCGTATAAGAATGTTGATGTGGTTGCCGACGTCAGCGATAAAGTTGGAATTGCCACTAAAGTCGCTCGGCTCGTTCCGCTCGCTGTGGTGAAAGGCTAGAGCTTATTCCTCGTTTTTATTTTTTTGGTTGAATCTTGTTTTTGTGGGTTGATTTGGGGAATCGTATATCTAGAAGTTTAATAATGGTCTTTTACTAAATCGTCAAAAGCGGGAAGGCTCACTTGAGCAAACATGAAATCAGGCTTCAGTACAGCGGATTTATTATTTTTACGTCTCAAGTATTAGGCATAATTACGGGGCTTATCTATACACTTTTGCTTACCCGAAACATGACCACAAGCCAATTTGGTATTTGGACAAACATTTTTGATTACACTGGGTACTTTCTGCTTTTCAGTGGCATGTTACCCTTCTGGGCAACTCGGTTTATGGCAAGAGGCAAGGCGGGAACTGTTAAAACAGGCGTTTTAGCGCAGTTATTCATAGCTCTTATTTCAGTCGTAATTTATCTTCCTGTAATTGTTCTGATTTCAAGAGCAATCGGTACCGAAGCTTACTTGCTAATTTACTTGATTACTGGCTTGTACATTTTGAACACTTACATGATCTCAATTTTTGAAAGCGTTTTAACTGCTATGAAGCCGCATGTAATTGGCTATGGTTTTTTGATTGAGGAAATAGTGAAAGTGATTGTTGCTTTAGTTTTGATTCTTGGTTTTAGGCAGCTATTTCTCGGCGCAATACTAAGTTTGGTTATTTCTGTCCTAGTTCAAATTTCATACTATATGCGACTTTTAGCTGATGAATTTAAGCAAAAAATAAACTGGAGTTACCTAAAAGAATGGCTTAAGGGTTCAACAGCATTTGCTTATAGCTCCATTGGCGGACAGTTAGTTGCTTTCGCACTTATCTTGCTCTTCCTATATGGTGGAGCAACGGATAGAGCTTACTATCAAGCAGCTTTAAGTTTCACGACTATAGTGGGTTATTCCTCTTCTTTGGCATTTGCGATGTATCCTAAACTGTTGGCTAAATGTTGCCCAGACGATCAGGTGCGAACATCATTAAGAACAGTGTTAATGTTGGCCATTCCATTAGCCACTATAACTATGGTTATGTCTATCTCGTTCTTATCAGTTTTAAATATATCTTACAGTGTTGCTTGGCCCGTTCTCGTTGCATTAACGGCTAATACTTTTGTAGGTGTGATAATTTCGTTTTATTCTTCGCTCATTATGGGCCGAGAAGGGTTTGACGCTGAAGGAAAAATTTCACTTCGTAAACTTGTCGGAAGCAAAATATTCGGCGTTTTCAGTCTTGGATACATTCAGGCAGCATTTGCTTTACCATTAATCTATTTAGTTCTGACGCATGTTCGGCTAGCTGGAACACCCCAAGCGGCAGTTGACATTATCGTAATACTTACTGTCATTCAGTTTTCAGCCTTTATTGGGCTTTACTGGTCTTGGCGTCGTTCAATTAGGTTACCTGTTGCTTGGAAAAGTATAGTCAAATATGTTCTTGCTTCCATCTTTATGGGCGTTGTACTTTTTCTGCTTCCCACTCCATCAACACTGCTTCCTACAATAGCAAAAGCCGTTGGGGGCTTTGCAATCTATGCGGGTTTGCTGCTGACGATTGATGCCCAAGCGAGAGACCTGATTAGATTAATAGTGGAAGAAATCAAGGTCACGCTACGACAGTTAACCCATAAAGGCAATAATTTGGGCGAAAACGGTTTTTCAGAAAATGAAAATTAATATGTCTAAAATGCGGAATATGTTTAGTGACTTTTAAGTTCGCTTAGTAAAAGGTTGACTATTCGTTGAAAGATGAATGCGGGATCTGTGGAAGAGTTCTGCGCGTAGCTTACATGCGAAAGTGCGAACGTTGTAAAAAACTGTTTTGCAGAGACTGCATGGTGCCTGATGTTGCCACTGGGGACCCGAATGCCATGTTGTGCCTCCATTGTGCTAGGCGAGTGGTTTCGCCGCGTTCAGCCTCCAAGTATGATGGGCTTGAAAGCCATTTGAAGTTTAGAGCTGCTTTCACAGATTTGGTGAAACTTTCCTTTGCAAGAATAGACGGCTTAATCGGCAGTAACCTTCCTATGAACGCTTTCAGAGATGATGCTTGGTGGAGTAACTCAACATCAAGCGCTCATGCAAAGGCTTGGCTAAATGCGGGTTGGGAAGTGCAGGAACTAAACCTCAAAGAGGGCTACGTGATATTCAAGAAAGTCCGTAATGTTGCAGTCAAAAAATCTAGAAGACGCAAACTTGAAATTAATAAACCGTTCACTCCTGTGCCTGTTCATAAGCCGCGGTCTAAGGTGCCCTCTAAAACCAAGGTGTCAAAGCTTTATGCCCGCATAAAAAACATGGAGCGAAACCGAGCCTTAGAGCGCAGGCACATTAAAGGTTTTAAAGCTAGGGCGAGGCATTAGAAGAAGCTTTTTAGGTAAACAGCTGCATAACTGCTCAATCTAAATGGTGCCTCCGTTGCTCAAACGAACTGTCAATTTAAGAATCGATAAAGCCTATTCAGATGTGAAAGCTGCGTTCGCAGCAAAAGGCTGCAAAATAATCTCAGAAGATCCGCCTAAGCAAATTTTGGTTAAACAGGGCTCGCTATGGGGGGCGTCGCCAAGAACAGCCAAAAAAACAATCACCATCGATTTTGAGAGGGTTGATTCTGAAACACAAGTAACCTGCTCTTCCCAGTTGACTTCGGACTGGAAAAACCTAACAGTCGTCGGCTGCGCCTTAGCTGCCTTGTTGGTCAGTTTATGTCTATGGATAACGTTTGATTTAGAAGCGTTTATGGTTAATCAGAATCCTAATTTCTGGAGCTGGCTAATAACAGTTAATGGAGGCGTGAATTTTCAAATAGGACACGCTTTTGTGACTCTAACAAAATCTCTTGCCATCTTCCTTTCAGCTGCTATACTTTTAGAAGTCGGAATCGTCGCTTATGTGAAGGCTAAACTAGACAGATTTGCGGATGAAACTCTCAATTCGCTGTTGAGACATGAAACTTGAAACGCATTAAGAAAGGTAGGATTGCGGCTTAAGCTATTTTTTTACCGCATTTTTCGCAGTATACCGCAATCGATTTGTTACTTGAGCCACAATAGATGCAGAACTTGCCGTTTTCTGAGTTGACAATTGCCCCATTGGGGCTGCTTGACCCAGTTGAAACTGTTTCATTGAGAGGAGACCTTTGCTTGGATTTGCCTGCTGTCTTAATGGTGACCGTTATCGAAATTACTATTGCAATAATAATTACGGTGAAGAAAAATGGGTCCTCAGAAATTAAATTAAGTGACATCGGCATGACTGGTTGAATTGTGGGTTCAGAGATGTTAGGCGAAGAAGCCGACGGGTTCGGTTCCGAAGTCGGAGTTGGCGTAGATTGGTAAGGAACAATAAATGGGTTGGGCTCGGTTGAAGTTGTCTGCAAATTTGGAACGTATTGTTCATTGGTGTCTATCGGGTAGACATTGGCAGTTACGCCATTGAATTGTTCGGGAAGTACACCAATTGTAAACCCCGGACCGGTAGTTTCGCAGTAATAGTAAGATCCGTTATTGTAAGTCCAATATGTTCCTTGAAGGTTACTTCCCAGTATGCCAACCGCTAAATGATCTGGCGGGTTGATGAAAACGGTGCCATAACCCAAAATAAGCATTAACGTGGCAAAAAGTACGGAGTGAGATTTGCAGTCTCCAACATTATCCACCAAAGTTTCAACGGGGAACCTCGGGTAGTCCTGGTAACCTGTGCTCACATTGTCTGTTTTGTAGGGTATGCTTTGCACGAATGCTAAAATAAAGTTTACTTCATCGTATGAGCCATATCCATTCTGCGCTGCGCTTTCATTAAGTTTGTCGGCAAGAGTAATCATGTAGGCATCTTGAGTTGTAGTGAAAAAGCCAAAGTCTGCAAGCCCATACGGTGTTCGAACTGAATCGGGAACTGCCGTCGAGTCGAAAGAATCATAGAGCGTCATTGGAATGCTCAGGTTCCAATCCCAATGGTTTCCTCCGTAATCCCATGCAAATTCTGTGTTGTAATACTGATTTTGGGCTGAGCTTTGAGCAGCCACCACCCCGAAGGGCAGAAAAATCGGTAAAGAAACTATAACCGCTAATGTAAAGATAATCAGCAGCTTGACTGGCTTACGGTTAAGCGGCGGCTTGCGCATTCACACATCTTCAGAGTCGTTACATGAATCATTCAACCGTTTAAAAGTTCCCCCAAATTACACCTTTTTAGGAACTGTTGAACGGGTGTACCACGTCGTCAGACTGTAAATAGACACGGCTAAAAGGCAAAGAAGCACTAACACCTTTAAGAGCGAAAACGACTGCGAAAAAGTGTAAAGTAAAATTACTAATGGAAGAGGAAAGAGAAGAAAATAAGTAAAACCTATTATTCCCCACTTGTTTCCAACGCTTGCTTTCTTGACGAAGCCTTTTCCAAAAAATGCGCCTACAAGTCTTCCAAAGCCGCTTGTACAAGTTTTGCAATTGTAACAGCTACTGCATCCGAGCCGACGCAGAATAAGATAGATGACAACGACTTCTAAAAGTAGGTAGCCCCACCCCTCGATCTGGTTGTAAAAAAGGACGCTGAAAAAAGCTAGAAAAACCCATGCGAGAAGCGCCAGATTTCCCAAAATAAGTAGACGGCGTGTGAATTCAAGTTTTTCTTCGGTCACTTTTTCTCCTTCTATTGCCAGGTGATTTCATCTTATAGATAACATGTGTGGTAAAAGTTTTTGCTTAAATTACAGTAATTGGGTAGAGCTAAAAATGAATTTGTAAATTTTAGTCCTTATTTTTGTTTGATTATGCCGTAGCTCTGCTTCTTCCAGCAATCCCTAAACTTGTTATAGTAATCTATCGGCTGGAAAACAGGTGCATATGTCAACTGCCACTCGAGACCGCATTTGCAAACGGCGTAAACTTCTTTTTTGTGTACATTCGCCAAAATCTGCAATAGTTCCTTTCGGCATTTTGGGCAATAGTAAGGTCCATTCACCATTTGCTTCGCGTCTTTAGTTAAAATTTTAATGCGGCTGTTAGGAACCTTTTTCGCTTCCTTTCCCATACCCATCTTCCAAACCAATCCAACAGTATATCCATTCATGGAGTAAGATATACCATTCCATCCTGCAACTCAGATTTTAGTGGATTCATTTTTTTGATAGAACAACAACGGTTGAATTTTTATTTTGTAGAGGGGCTGTTTTGGGTTGCTTTTTTGTGGCAAAGCTTAAATCGTTTGCAGGTTGCGTATTAAAAAGTCACTACGCGTCATTATCCGTCAAGGTGCGTCGCTACGCGTCAAAGGAGACAGACTGTTATGCCTCTTCCGCAACAAATTGAGTTTAAAACAATAATCCAGAAAGGTAACAGGCTGCAAATTCCAAAAATCATCCGAGAACAATTCAAAATAGAAGCAAACCAAGTTTTCAAAGTTGAAATAACCCGCCTAGACTATGTCAGCAACTGGCAGTCTTTTTACGCAAAAACAGGCAAAGATGGACGCATTTTTATCCCAGAAATAATCCAATTGCTCCTGCAGAAAGAAAAACCACCCCTAACAGGCTATATCTATGACGTAATCATACAACCCGCCTAAACAAATCAAAACCAAAAACGTTCAAATTAAGATTTTTCCAGACCACTAATCCAATATAACCTACTCACTAAACCGAAGGGCAGCAAGACACATTCAGAGCATATTCTCAGCTTATTCTCTGCTTTCTTAGTCTTAAAATGAGAATTATATATGAAGTCTGTAAGCAAGAAGGTATCTTCAGCAATTAGGTAACTACTATAGAGTTAGGCATTATGCAGGGAAAGGGGCAACTGGCAAGGGAAAGTTTTCTTATCACCGGCAAACTAAAGAGTGGGTTCAAAATCAGCTAAGCAGCAAAGTTTCTACTAACGACCAATTGAACACTGATGCTGGTCAATCTAATCTTCTGAGTGTTCAAAACCTAGTTAAAGCTGATTGCAATATCCTTAAATCAAGCATAGATATTGGAAATACAAGCAATATTGAGGGCGGTCGTCGTCTAGTCTGGTTTAGGACATTAGCCTTCCAAGCTAATGATCCCGGGTTCAAATCCCGGCGACCGCACCACAACCGTACCAGAATCTGAGTTCAAAAACCATAGAGACGCATACCGTTAAGATGCGAAACGTAGCGAGCGTGGTTGTTCCTAAATTTGGGCGGCGCGATAACTCGAGTGTACCAAAATAACTTTTACCTATGCTGCATCTCAACATAGATGTAAGATTAGGAACTAACATAAGAAGTGTGTTTGCGATGGGCAGTATGTGAACACTTAGTCGTGCAGGTACGGTGGCTTTGTATGAACTTCTTTAATTATTTCTTTATAGCTTCAGGATTCGCAATAGTGGCTGACGGAGTCGGCAGCGTACTTGTAAAAGGTGGGCAGCATCATAATGCATGGTTCGACGGAGAAAGATACGCAAGGACTGCTCTTGGCATAGCTATTATTATTGCAGGAATAATGATTTAGATGAATGAAGATGATTATTGGAATAAAGGTTACAAAGCAGGATTTGATATGGCGCGCCAACAACTTCTACGGTGCGCTAATAAACAAGGAAAAAATTAATTATTAGCATGACAAGTATGGTATGATGAGTTTCCGTCAGATTTCAAGAAATCTTTGGGAGTCAATCAAAAAAGATATTCTTGGTCTTGTTAAAAGAAAGCCTGAATTTAATCCAGACGTTTTTATTAATCCCGGTAAATATTCACGGCCGTTGACTATTGAGAAAATTGTTGCTGATACAAAGGTTTCAAGGGAAGGAGTAGAATTCTATAAGAAAAAGATAGCAAACAACGAAAAAATAAATCCCATAATTGTCGTTAAACATCCCCGAATAGACCTTTACGCCGTTTTGGATGGCCACCACAGATATTGGGCTTGTCGTGAAATGGGCAAAAAAACTATTGACTCCGCTTTAGCAGGCGATTATTCAAGCGTTAACTTTTATCTAACGGAATATGGCTTTTTCCAACCGCCCGCAGAAGCAACAGAGAAGCTTAGAGAACCGGCAAAAAAGATGCATGAAAACCTCAAACAATTTTTAGATGAATTCATCAATGAAAAAAATATAAAAATAGAAATGAAAAAGAGAAAAGTGCGTGCGCCCGTATCACCTAAAAATTCTTAATAATTATTAACATAAAAACTTTTACTAACAAGGCAGGCTCACAGTTACATGCCTCTTTGGTTTTTCTATTTAAGGTTTCGAATTTCGTAAGGAAAGTTAGTTTATAGAGGCACATCTAATTTATCCTAAGTAAGCTTTTCCTTCGTAAGAAAAGACTAATCTCTCCTTTTTCCAAATAAATTGAGGAGGTCCAAGAAGAGATTTACGAAATCCAAATAGAGGTTGAGGGCGCCAAGTATTTCTTTCTTTATAAGATCACCATCGCCATACATTAGAGTATTCTTGACGTTTTGCGTGTCGTGTGCTGCAAAACCAGAAAAAACGAGGACGCCCAAAATGCTAAGTATTGTGTCAAGAAGCGAATTCATAATAAACAAATTAACGATCAATGCTGAAATAATCCCAAATAAACACATTGTTAAAATGCTACCTACCGAGGTAAGATCTGTTTTAGTTACGTAACCATAAAGACTCATAAAGCCGAACATAGCGGCTGCAATCAAAATCGCGTAAGCTATGGAGCTTATTGAAAAATCCAAAAAAATTATTGAAAGAGTAAGGCCAGTAAGGAAGCAGTACAGTCCAAACGTAATTTCCGCAAGATTATCGGGTATTCTCTTTATGAAAGCAGCTATGCTGACGATAGCTAAAAACTGTGCGATTAATACCCCATAGAAAATAATGTCATTACCCAATATCACATTGTAGAAGTCTGGATACTGGGAAACCAAATAGGCCGTAATGCTGGTTATAATTAAGCCTGCGAACATCCAGAGATATACTTTTTGAATATAATTATTGGTTATTTTATTTTGGCTTGAAACTCGTGTACGCGTAAGTATCACTCCAATGTCGATTACTTCTCATGTTAACTACAAAGAAAATGGGGATCCAAGAATCTTGATTTCTTGGGTGTTTAGATTTTCTGATGGTGTTACTTTGTGATTGAGCCGAAGGCTTCGTTTAGTTTTGCTTCTTGTTCAGTTGATAGTGAACTGCGAATAACTTTCGGATGAAGTGGACTAAGCTTCTGAACGACCTTGTCAACGGTAACGTTTGCGGCTAGGATTGCAAGAGCTGAGGTTCCCGGTACCACTGAGGCTTCTATCTGCTTCAAATAATCTTTGGTGACGCCAAAGTGTGCAAAGTGGCCTGCGACGGCGCCTGAGACTGCTCCGACGGCGAGTCCGAGGGCTGGCACGAGAAACAGAAGACCGAAAAGTGTTCCCCAGAAAGCCCCGCCTAATGCTCCGATGCCGCTTAGGCTGCGAATATCCTTTACCTTGATTTTGCCATCTTTGTGCCTAACAACTTCAACCGCATTAACGAGGTTAAGCTCGTATTCGTTGTCTAGCTCTACTAGCTTTTCACGTCCCATGTCTGCTCCACCTTCACTATCAAAAGCAAGTACGACCATATCAGTCAAACTTTTTCACCTCCCATACTATTGATGACGCAAGTAAGCATGCGAGTGGCATTAGCGAGCACCTTGTTTTTCCACCCACTCATGTGAGCTCTTCTCCGTTTAACCACTTGTCAAAGTCATCTGAGGATTTTTTCTCCCTCGCTTTGATCTCGGCGATCCTTGCATCAATTTTCGCTTTTGCTTCACCCTTCGCTTTTGCCCCTTTCTTTTCTAAGGCATCCGCTTTAGCTTTGGCTTCTTTCTTTTGCTGCTCTGACGTCTGCTTCGCTTGCTCCAACTTTGCATGCAGTTTTTTATCCATGTTGTCAATCTTGGTCTGAAGCTTGACCTTTTGGTCTGCCTGCGACTTAGCTTGCTCTGCCTTCAACTGGGCAATGTCCGCTTTGATAGCTGCCACGTCTTTGGCGTATTGTTCGTGTTCAACGCTTCTTCGCGCAGTGCGAAATACGGTGCCACCAAGCGCTTCCATTTGGGTGTTGACGGGGGTGACCCAGTCTTCGCTGATTTCTGCAACTATCGCCCATTTGCCAGGTGTAAGTTTAGCCGACACATCATTTAGGAAATCCGAATTGACTCCAGCCCGGTTTATATCCCAAGCGCCTCCGGCAAAAGTCCCAGCCACGACGCCAACAGCCAACCCGATTGGGCCTCCCAGAAGCCCAATCAAAGCACCGACTGTCGTTCCACCGAGTGTACGAATCGGAAATTCGTCTCCCTTCTGCTTTATGGTAACGGTGCCGTCATCATTTTTCTTTATCACAGCTTCGGCGTGAATAGAAATGCTTCCTTCTGAATCAAGCGCCTTTAGCGCTCTAGATCCGTCATACGCTTTTAGCTCGTTCTCAAAAACTACAACCACCATTCTTTCCATTGTTATTTTCGCCTCCTTTTCTGCCTAATTGTCTAGAGTATTCGTTTCTTTTTTTCCTTTTCTTTTGATTTCGTTTTCGCTAATGTCAATTCTCAAAACGCCTTTTTTGCCTTGGACTTCCAAAACTGAGTCCTCGACGAATTGGGCGTGTTCCAGTTTGCCTATTGTTCCTTCGATAAGGGCATTTTCCTGGGAGGCATTGTTTAGTGTGATGTTTTTGAGGTTGTCTTTTGATTTTAGTTCAATCGAGAAAGAGCGTTCTTTTTCCATTGGTTTGTTTTCATTCGCCATTTCTATTTCCTTCAAAATGCAAATAGGTCGCTAATACCCATTAGTCTTATTTGACGAAAATGTGTACTGGCAAACAACAATGTGTCTGCGTTAACATCGATAGCGAAGCTTGAACAAGAAGGCTTCACGTTTCAAACAACTTAAAGAAATTTGGAGACAGAGCCTCTTATGAAAAACTATTAATTAGTCTCTATCTCTACTGAATGTTGCGGTTTCTAATTTGGTATCCGAAAAAACAATACATTTTCAAGGAAAAAACAAGGACCTGAACCTATTATCACAACAGATCATTCAACAGTTAACAGCCAAAGAATACAAGACCCAATCCACCATTAAGCATATGGGAATAATTATACAAGCGCAAAAAGCAGGGATTTTGAGGGATATCATTACTGCGGACAGGGCCTTTAGCATCCTGATAACGGGGCGGCCGAATGATTTCTCAATCCACGTAGGCATTGGCAAGTGGATTCAGAATTTGGCAGTGGCAACAGTTGAAGCCGTCTTAACGCCTTTGCTGTTTCTCAGCGTTGACGTGCCGGAAATGTTGTGGACTCGTGAGGTAGAAAAAGGAATTATCCAAGAAATAAAAGGGATCATCTTAACTGGCGATAATTAAGACCAGTGATCTAAAATTTTTTAATTTTTTTGGTTCTGATAATTTCCGCCTGCTTCGAAATGCCTATGAGCTTCAATCGCAAATTAAACCTAAGGGAACCAAGTTTGATAACGAAGATTCTTGTAGGAGTAGATGGTTCTGAAAATTCGGAAAAAGCTTTGGATTATGCTCTTGAAGTCGCTGACAAGTTTTCCGCCTCTGTTCTGGTACTCAACGTTTTTCAGCCTCCTCCAGATTTTGAATATCTTAACATGTTTCCGAAGCCTCAAGCATCTGGATACCCTCAAGAGTCAATAGATTATCCCTCAGTAATCAATGACCTTAAAAAGATGCATGAGAATGTTTTGTCCAAAGCTACTGAAAGGGCGACCAAACTAAAGCCTGCCCTTAAAATCACCGCCCAGCTCAAGGAAGGATATCCGCCATCCCAGATAATTGAGACAGCTGCCAACAGCGAAATTGATTTAATAGTCTTAGGTCACAGCAAAACCAAAGAACTTTTTCTCGGCAGCACATGTGAAAGAGTTGCCCACCATGCAGGATGCGCCGTACTGATTGTCAAATGAGTCTGTCAATTCTAAAAAATCATAGTGCGCCGAAAACTGCTAAAAAAAGCATTAGGAAAACTCAGAGGGATTCCGCAGAGAAAAAAGAAGATTAATTCTTTTTGACTTGGTTTGTGGGGCACGCTCAAGTTTTCCTCACCAGCAGATCCTATCGGGTCATCAGTCTCCTGAACACTGGCACTGCAATAGCCATCATGACTGCACCGAACACTATCAGTACTATCAGTTCAGTGGTTATGTCGGATATTCCTGCGCCAAGCACCATGACTTGTCTGAGCGCTTGCGCCTCGTAGGTAAGCGGAAGAATCTTTGAGACGTCTTGCATGTACCAGGGCATTTGCTGGATGGGGAAGAAGACGCCGCTTAGGAACATCATTGGAAAACTTATTGTCATCAGCAGCATCTGCGCGGTTTGTTGGTCTTTCGCAACTGAGGTTATTACAATGCCTAAGCCAACGAAGGCGAACACTCCCAGTATAAGCAGCGCAAATACGAGCAGGATGCTTCCTTGAATCGTTACTCCAAATAAGCCCACGGCCAATAGAAGCACAATTGTTCCTTGAATCATTCCTCTTGCAGTTTGCCCAAGAGCTTTACCGAAGATTATGGAGAGCCTCTTGATTGGAGCCGCCATTATGCCATCCATCGTGCCAAGTTCTTTTTCCTGCGAAATAGCAACTGGCAGCCCAGTCATGACACTCATCGTGACAGTGAGAGCCATTATTCCTGGAGCAACAAAACTAAAGTAGGTGGGGTTGCCTGCGATGACTCCTTGAGTTTGCACGTCATATGGTTGAACGACTGCCAGAGTATCCGTTGCATTGAGAGGCTGAACTTTCTGCTGTGCCAAAGCAGTACCCATGTCACCGAAGACAGTTTTCAATTCACCCTGAAGGGCCGCTGATACTTGGGGGTTAGACTCGTCGCTGACGATTATTATGGTGCCTTGCTGCCCGGTCATCGTGCTTGATGAGAAGTTGCTGGGAATGATAATTCCGCCCTCAAGATCCCCCTTCTTAATCATGTCATCTATATTTGCTACGTTGGTAACGTTGGAGAGGACCAAAATATGGGTTTGACTGTTAATTTGCTGCAGTCCCGTGATTAAACTTTGGCTCATAACCGTTGAATTGTTAAAGCCTGAATCGTTGTTAACTATTCCGACTTGCAGGTTAGTCACTGTTCCCGTGGATGGATAAATCAAGCCAACTAAAACCATCATGAAGAGAGGCATCAACACGAGCAAAGCCAAGCCTAAGTGATTTCTGAAAAGGTCAGTTAAGTCTTTCCAGGCAATTCTGAAAGAGTTTGAAAGATCTTTTGCGGCCATACTTCTCACCTGATTCTCCCTTGTTGAAAACTGTTATGTCCCATGGGAATTTTCTGGTCTGCGCTGTCACGTACCTGATGGCCGGTAATGTGCAGGAATACGTCTTCAAGGGTTGGCTGCAGGTTTTCCATGGAGCTTATTTTTCCACTGTTTGCCCTCGTGGCGTCAATGATGTTATCGAACGCGTCTTCTCCATGAACCAAAAACTTTAGTTCGGTTTCACTCTCTTGAGTCACGGAATCCGCGCAGTTAAGCGCCTGAAGTTTCTCCAAAAGATTTGATGAGAGGTTAGGTATTGTAAGTTTTACTATGGTTGTGTCTTTTCCTGAAATGGTTTTTTTCAAGTTGGCTGAAGTGTCTAACGCTACCACTTTTCCGTGGTCGACGATGGCTATGCGTTCACACATTAAATCGGCGTCCACCATCATGTGTGTGGTCAAGACGACGGTTGTGCCGTTTTCCCTGTTTAGCTTCTTGACGAATTCCCTGATTTCAACGGAGGATTGGGGATCTAAGCCCAGCGTTGGCTCATCCAAATAAAGCACTTGAGGCGCGTTAAGTAACGCTCGAATCACATTCATCCTCTGCCGCATACCAGTGGAAAACGTTCCCACTTGACTGCTCTTCCAGCGGGTCAACTGCACCATCTCCAAAAGTTCATCAATACGCTTGGTTAAGACTTCCTTAGGTATGCCGAAGAGGCAACCGAAAAACCAAAGGTTCTCTCTGGCAGTTAGGCGGTTGTACATTATCATTTTTTCAGAGACAATACCGATGAGTTGACGCACTTTAGTATCGTCTTTGACAATATCGTAGCCGCCTATTGTTGCGGTTCCTTTTGTAGGCCTCGCTAAAGTGGAGAGCATGCGCAAGGTTGTACTTTTGCCTGCTCCGTTAGGCCCCAGTAAACCGAAGATTTCGCCTTTCTTGACATCAAATGAAATGTCATCTACAGCTGTGAACTTGTCGAACATTTTCGTGAGGTTCTTGACTTCAATTATCGACTCATTCATCATTTTCGTTTTCCTCAGAATGTTTAGAGCCGCTAATACCCATTAGTCTTATTTGACGGGCATGTGTATTGGTATACAACGATGTGTCGTCGTTATCATCGGTGATGGAGCATGGAAAAAGGCGAAGGAATAGAAAAGTTATTTTTTGATCTTGCAAGTGAGAGCAGGATCGGCATAATACGCGAGCTAAAAGAACAAAATCTCAAAAATAATGAGTTAGGCGGGAAACTGGATCTTACAGCCACAGAAGCCTTCAGACAGCTACAACATCTAACCGAAGCACGCCTGGTTCAGAGGCTTCCTGACGGAACGTATGGAATTACAAACTACGGCAAACTGACTCTGCGGCTTCTTCAATCACTCGAATTTACCTTCGAGCATAAAGAGTACTTTCTAAATCACGACGTTTGGCGACTTCCATACCAGTTTGTAAACAGGATAGGCGAGCTTTCGAATAGCACACTTTGCATGGACACGATTGAGAACATGAACAGAGCATGTCACCTGTTTAGCGAAGCCGAGAAGTATGCATGGGCGATTGGCGAAAAACGCCTAGAATCGTTAGGTCCAGCGATGACGGACCCAATATCCAAAGGCGTCAAATTCAAGTTCATGGGTTGCGAAAGCTTGCTTCCCAACTTCAATCATGTTCCTGGAGAAGCGCCACATATTGAACTCAGAACTCTCACCGAGATTCCAATATCAATAGTTTGCACGGAAAAAGAAGCTGCTCTGTGCTTTCCTTCAACCGAAGGAAGAATGGACTACGCTGCCTTCCAAAGCAAAGACCAAGCGTTCGTAAACTGGGCAAGAGATCTTTTCCTTTACTATTGGGACAAAGGAAAACCCTGCTACCCAACATGAGCCTATTTTTCCGACACAGCTAGGTTGGGAATGTTAATTAGGACAAATTTTTTGGCAGTGTGTGTCTAGTCGATTTCGTATTTTCTTCGCTTTAATATGTCCGATCCTTGCTGATCAGCGCAAAAAACCGTGCACACATGGTTTTGAACCTGTTTTCTATTGCAACCTGGCGACCGCACCAGTTTCCCGTTGACTTCAGTTAGGGCAGTTCTCTTTCCGTGCTTTTTCTCGTTTTGATCACTGCAGCACTCGCAATCGCTGTTACAATTAATGCTGCAAGAACCAGATTTGCCGAAAACTCTGGCACTTTAGGCGTAGACGAGTTTGACGGCGCGGTAGTTGGAGTTGCAGACGGCGTCGTTGACGGCGTGGGCGCTGGAGTGGTTCCTACGCTGAAGGTTGCAGTGGCTTTTGCTATCTGCTGGCCGGTGGTAGCTTCGACTGCCGATGCCAAAATACTGTAAGTTCCATTTGGATCATTTGAGCTGACAGTGAATTGTGTGCTGTATGCGCCTGTTGTTCCCGTGGCGACAACTTGACTGTATACAGAGGTGCCGGCTGAGTCATAGACTGAGATACTAACGATGTAGCTAACGCCTGCCGCTCCAGTGGTCGTATCTGTCAATGTACCGTTGATGGTTACTAATGCTCCCTGAACATAATTTGTTCTGTTCGGTTTAGCCGACAGCGACCATGTGTCCGCGAAGGCGGGCGCAGCGAGTGAGATGATTGCTAAAGATAGAGCCAAAAGAAGGGCTAAGCAGACCCCGTTTTTTAAAGTTCTTCGACGGTTAAAAGGCGTAGCTTGATTTGGTATCATTCGCAAACAGTATGAGCGCGTATCCTAATAGGTTTTACTTCCGCCGGGACTGGTGCGAACTATTAACTTAAAATTTAGCCCAAAGTGCACATATGATTTTTTGCTTGTCAATTCGAGAGTGACAAAAAGTCGAACTGAAGATAACTTGGTTAAATTGTTAATTTTGGATGATAACTGTTATAAAACGGCGATGTGATTTATTTTTCGGTGGCTTGTTTGGCGAGAGGGCTTGTGGTAACTTCAGCCTGTTTGATTGTAGCTTGGGTTTTAATTGTTAGCTACCAAATTTTTACCAAAACAGCCTTAACCACAGTAATCTCTGTTTTCCAAGCTTCAGCTCCATTTATCGCGTCATCGTTAAACTCGAACATCTCCGTAGGCATCTTCCTTTTTTCTTTTGCCTGGATGTTTGTTTTATCCTCCGTCATAACAAACTTCATTGTTGGAAGAGACAAAAGAATTTCAATACAGTTCCTAGTCAGTTTAGGATTAACCGCGATAGGCTCAGTCCTCTTGGAAGTACTGAAAAATTTTGGGCTAAACATGTCAGACCCAGACCTTCCAGCCGCGTTTTCTCAACTGTTCGGCAACGCTTTTTTCGCGTTTTTCTATCTTTCTTTGCCTTTTATTTTCATGTTAACTATTGATTTTCACCATTCAAGAAAAACGAAAGCGAAAAGGTGAAAAGCGACAGTGGCTATTAAACCAAAATAAGGAGTCAAGTAAGCATGAGTGATCAACCGAACATGGCAACTATCCAGTTAAACGGCGATAAACAAAACTTCATAATCGACAAAAAAGATTTCAAAACAGGCAGCAGAGGATATTACGGAACCGGCAAGATGGTGGCCGGGGGCAAAAAATATCAGATTGGCATACAAGTTGTAGAAATCGGTTCAAAGCCGAAAGAGAAAGACGAAAAGAAAAAATAAGTTGACTTTCCACCAATTTTTCTTTGTTTCTAGTTTTGTTGTGGTTAAAGCGAAATGGTTGTTTTGTTCACTGCACGATGGACGCGTTAATTATCGTTATGTTTTCTCTGGGTTTGTCGTTTGGGCCTGTTTTTACTTTGGCTATTTTGTCAACAAAATCCATTCCTGATGTGACCGTGCCGAAAACCGGGTGCTTAGTATCCAGAAAGTTGTTGTTGACTAAATTGATGAAGAATTGGCTGCTTCCTGTGTTTGGACCCGCATTTGCCATAGCTATTGTGCCTCTTACGTTATGGTTATCTCTGGTAAACTCGTCTTTAATGTCTGGAATAGATGGGTCTCCATATCCCGTTCCAGTTGGGTCGCCGCCTTGAATCATAAAGCCAGCGATGACTCTGTGAAAGATTGTGCCGTTGTACGTTCCTTTTTGGACCAGATTCTTAAAGTTGCCAGTGGTTATTGGCATGTCACTTCGCAATGTGATGATTATGTCGCCCATCGTGGTACGTAACAGGATTTTAGTTGGGGTTTGTGGAATCATAATTTAAGCCTCAACAACAATTATTCAACAAAGCCATTTATGCCTATTGCTAGTGACAATCAATTAATCTGCGAGCCATTGAGCTTAATTTTTAAATGCGCCTTTGAAAGCGTGGAAAACTTGTCGGTGACCAAAAATTCATAGGTTCAAAAGAAATATGGGGAAAAAATAAGTGAAATAATAGTTAATTTTGCAAAACAACGTTATATCACTTATTTTAATCAGAAACGAGACGCAACTGAGTTTTTTGAAAAGTTGCCGCAAATGCGTTTATAAGAAAAGCCGCCCTAATTATGATGGGTGCATTAATGAAATGAGAGATGAACTTCCGTTTCCTGACAAAGTTTTGCAAACGCTGCATAACTTGTGCGCTACTGCGGCTGATCTGGCAAGAAGAGGCGACGACGTGGCTAGGCTTATGCAGAAAGATCCAAACGAGATTGAGAGTATTTTGGATACGTACAAGTCAGAGGGTTTCGCTGAAAGCTTCGTTGACAATGAAGGGAAAAAACGGTACTATCTTACTGGAAGAGGAATAATTAAGGTCTGCTCGCTCTTCACGTAGTGGAAACATGCGCCTCATCATTTTTACATGGGAGTATCCACCAAGAGTCGTAGGTAAACTCTCCGAATACGTGAAGACCCTGTCAACCCAATTGGCCGCAAATAACGTTGAAGTCAACGTGGTAACCTATCATGATTCCCTAACAGGTTCAGTCCAAGAACCAACAGGCGTGCAGACTGTTCGAGTTTCAAACCCTGTGCGAACACACATCGGAGTTTTAACGTGGGTTTTAACGCTGAACCAAGAGGTTGAAAGAGCTGCAGCCAACATTTACTACAAAGCCAACAAACAAATTGACCTCATCGACGTTTACGACTGGCACTTCATTCCCGCCGCTGTCACGTTGAAAAACGGTCTTGGCATTCCATTTATTTATTCTGTTGAAAGCTTAGAGGACCATCGTTCTCCAAACACAAACACCTCCTACAACATGGCAATCAAAGGTGTTGAGTGGCTTGGCTTTTACGAGGCAGAAAAAATCAGCGCTAAAACAGAATGGATGAGGGATGAAATCGTTAGAATTTATAAGGTGCCTAAGGAAAAAATCGCGGTCATCCCAACAAACCCTGATTCATGGATAAAACAAACCCTCGAACTGTACGACAGCGTGATTGGAGGTTTTAAAGTAAATGACAAATGATTTGAGTGTTATGATGCTTAGCTGGGAGTTCCCGCCAAGAGTTATCGGGGGAATTTCACCGCATGTTTATTTTTTGTCAAAAAGTTTAGCAAAGCAAGACGTGAAGGTTTATGTGGTAACGTGCGATTTTCCCGGCGCCCCGTCCCATGAAGTAATTGACGGCGTAGAAGTTTACCGTATTGACTCCTACAAGAATCCTTCGCCGGATTTCGCCACTTGGGTTTACCTGATGAATTTGAACATGCAAAAAGAGACAGCTGCACTTACAAGAAAAATTGGGAACAAAATCGATGTTTTTCACGCTCATGACTGGTTGGTGGCAAACGCTGGAATAGGGCTTAAGCATGTTTTTCGAAAGCCTCTTTTAGTAACTATGCATTCCACCGAGATGGGCAGAAGAGACGGATTACATACAAGTACCGAAAAAATGATCCATGAAACCGAAGCTTGGCTCACATATGAAGCGTGGAAAGTGATTTGCTGCAGTGACTATATGATTTCGCATGTCAGATGGGCTTTTGGGCTTCCGAACGACAAGTTAGTGATGGTTCCAAACGGCGTAAACACGCAATCCTACAACGAAGTTGATTGTGATTTTAAGGGGTTCCGAGCGAAGTATGCGTTGCCTGAAGAAAAAATAGTGCTGTACGTCGGTCAACTGGTTTACGAAAAAGGCATCCACGTGTTAGTTAATGCAGTTCCAAAGATTTTGGCGAAAGTCAACGCTAAATTCATAATTGTCGGCAGCGGCTACATGAAAGAGCAATTGCTGAACATTGTCCGCAGTATGGGGCTTGAGCATAAAGTTCTCTTCGAAGGTTTTCTGGATGAACAAACATTGCTTAGGCTTCAAAAATGCGCTGACGTGTCGGTTGTGCCTTCGCTTTTTGAGCCGTTCGGAATCGTTGCTTTGGAAGCTATGGCGGCGAAAAGCCCCGTTGTCGCATCTGACACGGGTGGTTTGTCTGAAATCATCGAGCATGATGTGACAGGAGTTAAGGTTTTCCCGAATAACCCTGATTCTTTAGCGTGGGGGATAACCAAGGTTTTGCTAGACGACAACTACCGAGCTGTCATCAGAGAAAACGCCTACAAGAGGGTCATGGAAAAATACGATTGGGAAAAAATCGGTCAGCAAACCAAGCTGATTTACGAGGGCGTTTTAGGCGAATATTCCAAGAGTTTTTGGGCTTAATTAACCCATAAACGAGACCGCACTCTTTTCCACCATACAACGCAAAAAATTTACCTCACTCTATTTTCCAATCACACGCACATTTTCAACTTGAATCCACGGTGAAATCAGCTGCCCCATCTGTCGCTCATTGCTAGCGACCGAACTCACGTTTTTAAGAACCTCAAAAATGTTACCAGCTAACATTACGCCTCGGCTGCAGTGGACTACTTCGCCTTTTTTGATTTTCCAAGCTGGAGTCGCAACAACCGAGAATTCGCCGCTGACGGGGTTACTGCTGTGAGCTCCTTGCAGGTAATAGATTATTAATCCATCATCTACTTCGCTTAGCATCTGTTCCGAAGTTTTGTTTCCAGGCATAACGTGGAAGTTTGTCGTGTCAATGCCGGGTGTTGACAGGTAGCCTGCTCTCGCCGCGTTTCCCGTGCTCTCTTTCCCCTCTTTCTTTGCCGAATAGTTATCGTAGAGGAAATTTTGTAAAACTCCTTTCTCTATGACTGCTGTTTTCTGGTGAGGCACTCCTTCGCCGTCAAAGGTCATCGTGCGGAGTCCGCCTTGGAATAAGCCGTCGTCGTAAATTGTAATGTTTTCTGAAGCGACTTTTTCCCCGATTTTTCCTTTAAAAGGCGACTGATTCCTCTGAACACTGTCAGCTCTAACCGCGCCTACTAGCGTGTAGGCGAAGAGGTCTTGTAATGCAAACTGCGTCATTATAAGCGTCGTAGATTTGGTTTCAACTGACTTAGTTTTTAAAGCTGAAACCGCCAGTTTCGCGGCTTCTTTTCCAACCCAAACAGGGTCAATATCGTAGCTTCTTGAAGCGTTAAATTCAAAACAAACCGGCGTAACCGCATTGCCCTCTTTAGCTAACGTTGCTAAACTGCATTCAATAACCGTTCCTTTGTCAAAACCTGAGATTCCGTTTGAGTTAGCAATGGCGTTAGAGATGTAGGCGCTGCCTATTCCGCCTTCAATGGGAAAAGCGCGTTTATCAACTTGCACAGCGGAATCCAGCATAATTGACGCAACATTTACCAGTTCCTCTGAACCCAAATTAACGATTTTATCATCAAAAGTTTTTTCCAGAGAAGTATAAGGCTTCTTTTGCGGGAGACCTTTCCAGTCCTCGTCAGGTTTGCTTGCTTTTGCAGCGTTCAAAGCCCTGACAATCACGTTTTCAACTGCTTTTTGGTCATCAACTATGTTTGTGTAAGCAAAACCTATGGCTTTGTTTGTAGCCACGCGGATGCCTACGCCTCGGTCAATTATCCTGTTGGTTTTGCTGATTTGCCCCAGTTCAATACCGATGTTTGTCGCTTGCCCCTCGTAAACGTAAGCCTCAACTTCAGAGGCTCCGCTTTTCAACGCACCCTTCACCGCGTTTTCCGCCAAACTTAACATAACGTCTTTTTTAAGCACTGCCACCGACAACCACCTCTTTAATTCTAATGTGGGGTCCACCATCCGAAATGAAAGCTATTTGCCCTTTTCCGCATCTTCCCGGGTCTAACATGAAATCTTTCCCCACAGCATCAACCTTATGCAGGGTCTCCAAGGTGTTGCCGCTAATCGATGCGTCGCGTACAGGAGCCCCTATTTCTCCGTTGACTATTTCGTAGCCCTCTTGAATGCCAACTTGGAAGGTGCCGTCAAGGTTCGCTTGCCCACCCCTAAAACTCTTAAAGTAATATCCCTGCTTCACTTTCTCCGTTAATTCTTCAAACGACTGGTCTCTTGGCTCCATGTAAGTGCAGCGCATACGGATGATTGGTTCCACCCGGAAATCTTCAGCCCTCGCGTTACCGGTCGGTTCAGCATTGAATTTCTGCGCTGTTTCCCGATTATGCATCAAACCAGCAACAACGCCGTCTTTTATCAGCGTCGTTTTCTGGGTTTGAACTCCTTCATCGTCATATTTGAAGCCGCCAAAAGCCCCCTCGATGGTGCCATCATCAAAAAACGTCACCAAATCAGAACCGATTTTCTTACCCATATTATCTGCCAACACGCCGCCTGAAAGAGCCAAGTCAGCTTCGGCTAAATGCCCAAACGCTTCATGCACAAAAACGCCGACCACGTTTGGACCTAAAACAACTGGGAATGTTCCGCCTTTAAGCGGTTTAGCACTTAACTGTTCAACTGCGCGTTTTGCAGCTTTTTCGCCTAAATCTTCGGGAGATTGGGCGTCGAATATTTCGTAGCCCGCGGTGGAGCCTATTTCTTCTCGGCTAAAAGTGAAGATGCCCTCGCTTAAGGCTGAAGCAGTTATTCTTGCCCAAACAAACATTTTATCTTGCTCAATGCTTGCGCCCTCGCTGTTCACAAAATAGTTGGTTCCGGTCAAATCAAAGTAGTCAATGGTGCAGCTTTTCACTCTCTTATCAAAACGCAAACTTGACTTGTTCACAGCCAGGGCGGTTTTGATTTTATCCTCCATCAAAATATCCGAGGGGTTCTTTTTCGGTTTTGCCTCGACACGGTCATTGACGATTTTGGCGTCGGCGAGCTTTATGGGGGTTTTCAACCGTGAACTAGCCATTTTAGCCATTCTGCAGGCGTCAGAAACCGCGGTTTCCAAGATTTCATCGTCAAACGAGCCGACAGAAGCGAAGCCCCATGCGCCGTTTACCATCACGCGCAGCGCAACACCGTTTTCAATGCCTTGTTTGGCTGCTTCCACACGTTCCTCTTTGATGGTGAGGCTTGTTTTGTAGAGTTTTTGCGCTCGAGCTTCAGCGTACTTCGCCTCGTACTTTTGGGTGGCTATGTTGTTAATTTTGGTTAGAAGGTCATTCAAGAGTAATCTACCTTTTCAACTGAACTCTTAACTAGAATTATTTGGATGAATTAAACTATTTTGCTGCATCTAAAGCCGGAAAAGGTGACTTTGTTATTTTCCGAAAAAATCAGACATGTTCATCTGCTTAACCGTTCCGATTGCAGGCTTAGGCTTAGCTGCTGGAGAATCAACGCCTAAAACAAGCTGCCCATAAACGCCATCATATCCAGGCGTAACCTTCGCCGTTCCGCTTCTAACTTTAACGACGGCTTGTGCAATGGGCGCATCCACCGCTTTCGCCAAAGCTTCCAGCGGGGTGTCAATCAGCACAGTGTATTCGTCTCCGAATTTTTCAACAAGCAAACTATAATTTCTCCAAACTGCCTGAGTTGCAGGGGAATCAGTGCCCAGCACCGCCGCGATTATTTCGGAGAGCGGAAGTAAACGCAGAAACCCCGGCGCATCTTGCCGTTTATAGTTTAGGGGACGGTCTGCCAGTTCTTCAACACGCTGCTCTACGCCTTTGGTGAGTTTTCTGCGGCAAACCGGGCATGTATTGCCGAATTTAATGGCTTCCTGCGCGGAGAGGGATACCTTGCAGTTTCTGTGCCCCGTCCAATGATATTTTCCGTAGGCAGGGTCAACCTCGATGGTAAACTTGAACCGCGCAGGGTCATTGCTTATTATGGCGCCAGTGACTTGCTGGTAACTGAACTTTTCAAGTTCGAAAACGTTTGCTTCCCTTCCGATGCGCCAAGGCCAAAAACTGTGGCAGTCACTGTTCGACACCAAAGCGTATTTGTCGAGGTTGCTGAGGCGCCAGTTCATCGGGGGGTCGCTGCTTAAACCCGTCTCTAACGCGTGAATATGTTTTGTCATGTCTTGGTAGCAGTCTTCTATGGTGTCGAAGCCGCTGAAGGCGCCGAAAATGCTGTACCACGGAGTCCAAGCGTGCGCTGGAAAAATCATGTTCTCGCCCGAGACAGCCATCACTTGCTCAACAAGCTGAGGCGCCGTCATATCCAGGATGGGTCTGCCGTCGGAACCTAAATCTCCAAACTTTTTTAGTAAATCGTTGATTTGCACGGCGGTTTCAATGCTTGGTGTGAGAATGACGTGGTGTATTTTCTTGGATTCACCTTTGTAGTCGAAGATGGTGCATACTTCTGTTGTAAGCATGAAGCGGACGGCCGAATCGGCGGGTTTGGTTAATTTGAAGAGTCCTGACTCCTGCTCCGGCGTCAGCGTTTCAGCGATTTCTTTGAGCCACAGGGGATGGGTGAAGTCGCCTGTGCCCACAAGGTTTAAACCTTTGATCTTCGAGTACCTTGCGATTTCAGGTATGCTCATCTGCTCGCTTGTCGCCCGACTGTAACGCCCATGAATATGCAGGTCAGCTATAACTCTCAAAGTTAGCGCCTAACCCTAACTTGCTCTCTAGCCATTTTAAGGCTTCGCCAAGTTAGCGCTAAAACACCCTCTAATGGGAAAAGTTGGTGCCTAATTTTTTTTTAAAAGAAGAAGAAGCTGATGAAAACAATTTTTCTTCTTCTTCTAAGGCAATTCATTTTATCGTGCTTTCAAAAGTAAAAAAATTAAAGGAACGCTATTTCTTGGGCATTTTCTTTCTGATAAATACAACTGATAAAAGTATCACTGCCGCAAAAAGTGGCAGAATTACCCAAGTTGGAAACTCTGGAACAGGCGTTGCTGTGAATACAATTGATATTTCGTGTGTGCTGAACTGTGTTGTGTACCAGACGTAGTAGTTGTTGCTGTCTTGTGTGTAGCCTTGGTTTGACGCTGGCTGGTTGTCGATGTAGATTGTTGGTGTTGTTCCATAAGATACGGCACTTTTGGGGATGGTTATGTTGCCAAAGCCTGTGGCGCCGCTTTCCCCCGTTACCGTAAAAGACACTGTAGTTGCTGAAGCACGCTGGTTTGTTGTGATTGTGACGTTAGACATCTGTGAACTGGTTACGTTTCCGCTGATTGCAAGGTCAACTGCTGCGCCATTATTCGTGGTCGCTGGCACGGTTGTTGTTGATGGTGTGGGAGTTGGTGGTTGTGTAGGACTTGGAGTTGGAGTAGGTGTTGGACTTATGGTTGGTGAAGGAGTCACAGTTGATTGAGATATGTTTGCTGTATTTGTGATGGTTACATCATCAATGTATATGTTTGAAGTATTGTTGGCAGTACTGTACATGTCTCCAAGTATGAAAATGGTTGGATTCCAGCCGAAGAGTTCGTTGATTGAAAATACTGGTGAATCATTAATGGATAGTTGAATAGCTCCATTTATCTGATTAACCGCTATGTCAAATTTGTACCATACATCTGATTGTGCACCTGAAAAAACAATGCGTGAAAAACTGCCCTTCCCTAATGGATAAGTAAAGGCAAAATATAGACTGCCATTGTTAACGTATTGAGCCAACAGTAACCACAAGTTACCAAATCCACCGTTGATTATGTCCGCAAATTCTGTGCCTGTTGCGTTTGCGTCAAACTGAAAATAGAATTCAAGTGTTGCAGTACTGGCTTGCGGAAAAGGTGCTTGTATATATGAAACATTGGAACTTGGCATACCAGCAATCATAGCGTTTGAGGGAAACTGTACTGCATACGTACTGCCAGCCACAGTTGGTGTTGAAACTATGTTTGGCGAACCTACTACAGTCCAATTGTTAAGATTGCCGCTTCCAAAGTTATCCTGAAAAACCACGTCTGCCCTCACAGGCATTAAACAACCCAATATCATTGCTGAAATGAATAGAATAATAGATAATCTTAAGCTAAGTTTACGCACAAACTCTATTTGATATCGATTTGAATATAACCTTTTAGCTATTTGCTAGGATTCATAGACGCTCCAAAATTAGTTCTTAATGGTCTTTATGTCATAAGTTGACCAATCTGGATGCTTCAAACCTAAAGATGCACCAATATGAAGATTAAGCGTCTAAGCACAAACACCCTACCTGAGAGGGTACCTGCTATTAGTGCCAAAATTCAGCCACAAAAATGAAAAAGCAGCAAGCCTTCGCAGACTACTTTTCTATGGTGGGTTAGCTACTTGTAAACAAAAAACGGATTAAAGAGCTTAAACAGCACGTTAATGAGTTATTGCGGTTTACAATTTAGCTGATTAGTCCATGCAACAAGCGCTTCAACGAGTTGCTTGATGAGCGTTCGCGTCTGCTCATTGGTTAACCTGCCGTTGTCATCCACGTTGTCGGCGGCTGACGCCAGCATGACTTCAGGCTGATTAACCACGTACATGTTAGGCATAACAAACGACTGTCGAAGGTGATACTGTGCCCTAGCTCCGCCAAACTTTCCAGTTGAAGCACTCATAATAGCGACTGTTTTCCCTCTAAGTGCGTTATCCTGATATGGTCTTGAAGCCCAATCAAGCGCGTTCTTTAAGACGCCTGGAATTGAGTAGTTGTATTCGGGAGTAGCAATCAAAAGTGCGTCGGCGCCCCTGATTTTCTGTTTAAACTCAATAACTCTTGGGGGTAGAGAGTTTTCAAGGTCTTGGTTGAATGGCGGGATTCCCTCCAAATCAAAAACCTCCATTGCCACGTTTTGCGGCGCAACCTCTACAGCCGCTCGGATTAAGGCTTTGTTGTATGAGCCTTTTCTGAGACTTCCAGCAAAAGCGAGAATTTTAAATTGTTTTTCCAAAGAAAATCACTTTTATCAATTAATGAAAAATAAGGTGTGGAACAGGATTTAAAGCTAGCCATTGCTTTGTTGGTAAGTACCTTCGTTTTTCTTTTTAAAATGCCTGTCTCTCACAATATTCTTTTAAATACGCTTAAAGTTAGGTTAGTTTATGCATGAATGGGCGCTAGCTGAAGCAATCCTCGCATCAGCGAAGGAAGTTGCTGAAAAAGAAAATTTGGGGGAAGTCACGGAAGTCACTGTCAAAGTTGGCGAGCTTCAACAGGTTGAATCTGGAATTTTGCGGTTTGCCCTGAACCAAATGAAATCTGAAATTTTTAAGGATGCTAAATTCCGCATTTTGAAGGCTAAGTCAACGCTTAAATGCAGGGTTTGCGGAACGACGTGGCAGTTTAGCCTAAAAAAACTCGATAAAGAAACTGCTGAAGCCATCCATTTTATCCCTGAGGTAGCGCACACCTATGTTAAGTGTCCTAAATGTGGCAGCCCTGACTTTGAAATTGTCAGCGGGCGCGGGGTTTGGCTTGAGAACGTAAAAGGGGTTAGGTGCTAGTGGTTGACCCGCGGACAAGCATAATTAACGAGCGTTTAAGCCGAATAAGCCGAATTATAGCCGTTTCAAGCGGCAAAGGCGGCGTCGGCAAAAGCATGGTTGCAACAACCCTCGCGTTGACTTTGGCGCACAACGACTGCAAAGTCGGGTTATTTGACTTAGACTTCACAGGACCCTCAACCCACATAATCCTCGGCGCCCAAAAAGCCGAACTTGAAGAGGAAAAAGGCATAGTTCCCCCAAAAGTCCACGGCTTAGAATACATGTCCCTCATCTACTTCGTCGGCGACAAAGCTGCACCCCTACGCGGAACCGACATCTCAAACGCCCTAATCGAAGTCCTCTCAGTCACCCAGTGGGGCACCCTTGACTATTTGGTAATTGATATGCCGCCGGGGATAGGCGACGCCGTACTCGATTTGGTCCGACTCGTCAAACGTATCGAGTTCCTAATCATAACCACGCCTTCAATGCTGGCCTTTGAAACCGTAAAAAAGCAGGCTAATCTTCTATGCGAGTTAAAAATGCCCATTATCGGCGTGGTGGAAAATATGAAAATGGGTAAGGCAAACTGCGTTCAAATGGAAACGCAGAAACTTGGGCTTAAGTATCTTGGGGCAATCGTCTTTGACCAGCAGGTTGAAGATGCCATTGGTGATGGAGCAAAGCTGATGAGCACGGGGCTCGGAAGAGGGGTTTTTGAAGTCGCGGAAAAATTCATTTTAACATCAAAAGTGGGGTACAAAGGTGACTTGCACCAAAGCGGTAATATTTGATTACGTCGGCACCCTTGTCAACTGCAAAAGCTACACCATGGAAGCATCAAGACTCAAACTTTATCGGGCACTTGTCAACGAAGGCTTCGAGATGCCTGAAGACAGGTTTGTTTCTGCTTACATTGTTGCACATGAGAAATACCGTAAAGTCCGTTATGAACAGTTCAAAGAAGTGACAAACGCCGTTTGGGTCGCCGAAGCGCTATGCAGCCTCGGGTTTCAGGTGACCCCTGAAGAATCCCGAATGAAAGCCGCTTTGAACGTTTTTTTCCAAGACTTCCTAGATTCGCTTACGCTGCGGGATGGCGCAAAGAAGCTACTTAAACAGGTTCAGTCAAAGGGCAAAGTTGGCTTAATCTCAAACTTCACCTATGCGCCCGTCATCCATTGCAGCCTAAGAAAACTGGGAATAAGCGCGTTCTTCAATGCAGTTGTGATTTCAGAGGAGGTCGGCTGGCGCAAACCAAGCAGCCGCATATTCCAAGACGCCCTAAACAAACTCCACGTCCAAGCTTGCGAAGCCGTCTACATAGGCGACAGCCCAATTGAAGACATCAAAGGAGCCAAAGAAGCAGGACTAAAAACAGTATTTGTACCCTCACAATTCAACACAATAAAAGACCTAACCCAAAGCAAACAAAAACCAGATTTAATAGCAAAAGACCTAATTTTAATACCTGAAAGGTTCTTTGAAATAGTTGGTTTTTAATTCGTTTCAGCAATCAAAACAGCGTTTTCTATGTTTAAAAGCGTCAATTCTGCATGCAAAAGTGAGCGCGTCAGTTCGTTGCACAGCTATGTTGAATCATATTAGGGATATATTAGGTACATCTAGTAGACCCGGTAGTAGGCTGTACAAAAAACAAAAAAGAATATGGGGGCATTAGATTTTTTTGGTTTTTGCGGCTGTTTCTAATGCGACTACGCCTGGGAGTTTTTTGCCCATGAGAAACTCGATTAGTGCTCCGCCTGCGGTGCTTATGTAGCCGATTTTTTTGTTTAGCCCGTATTCGTTTATGGCTGCGATGGTGTTTCCGCCGCCTGCGAGGCTGAAGGCTTTGCCGTTTGCTATGGCTTCTAAGACTTTTTTGGTGCCATAGTTAAACTCTTTGTTTTCGTAGACGCCCATTGGTCCGCTGACAACGATGGATTTGGCTTTGCCGATGATTCCAGCGAATGTGTCAACGGTTTCCTTTCCAATGTCAAAGATGCTGCATTCAGTTGGCAGTTTACTTACTGGGATTTCTTTTCGTTTGTCGTTTACATCTAACGCGACATCTGGGGGCAAAATTACTTTGTCAGGGTACTTGGCGAGAAGCGCTTTTATGCCGGGGATAAACTGCATCAGTTCCTTTTTGGCGAGGAAATCCATGGTTTTTTTGCCTAAGTCAACGCCTTTGGCGGCGAGGAACAATTGCGAAGTGACTCCGCCGACAAGAACGTAATCTGCGATGCCGTTGTCTAAGACGTACTTGGAGATTTCAAGCGCGTCGTCTGCTTTAGCTCCGCCCATAACGTAGACGCAGGGGTGCTCGGGTTTCTCCAGAGCTCTGCTTAGCGACTTAAGTTCGCGCTCCATTATTCTGCCAGCTGCTGAAGGCAAAACGGCGGTGAAGCCCACCATCGACACGTGGCCGCGGTGTGCTGCGGCGAAAGCGTCGTTAACGAACAAATCTGCAAGTGGCGCAAGGTTCTGCACCAATTCGGTTTTACTTGCCTCTTCAGGCGTCATGCTTTTTGTTTCTTTGTCCCAGCTGCGCACGTTTTCTAAAACGAGGATTTCTCCGCCTTGAAGGTTCTTGATGGCGGCTTTTGCTTTTTCTCCGAAGAGGTCGTCAACGTATTTTACTGGGCATTTGAGAATGTTGCCTAAGATTTCTGTGTGCCCTTTGAGTGTTGTGTAGTCTGGGTCTCCCTTGCGACCCTGATGCGCCAGAACAACAGTTTTAGCGCCTTTCTCTGCCAACTCCTTGATTGTTGATTCAGCATGTGCTCTTATGCGCACGTCGCTTGTAACTTTCTTTGTCTGCGGATCAATTTCTGAATTAAAATCCACTCTGACAAGAACAACTTTGTTCTTTACATCAAAATCATCTAAAGTTTTGTATTTCGCCATGTTACTCACTTCATCTGATTTAGCTTACAAAAGAAAAAGATAGGGAGCATTTAAGCTTGCTTAAACGCCTGCTTTCTTGCCGATCATTTCGATGAATTCAACCATGCGGTTGCTAAAGCCCCATTCGTTATCGTACCATGCGAAGACTTTAACGAAGTTGCTTTTGTCGCCTAGAACCATGGTTAATTGCGAGTCGAAGACTGCTGAGTAAGTGGTGTGCAGTACGTCGGTTGAAACGATTGGGTCTTCAGTGTAACTCAAGATGCCTTTAAGTGGGTCTTCTGCTGCTTTCTTCATCGCTGCGTTAATTTCGTCTTTTGTGACTTCTTTGCTTAAAATCGCGCTTAAGTCAACAATAGATACGTCCGGTGTGGGGACACGCAATGAGTAGCCATTCATTTTTCCGGCGCAACTTGGCAAAACTAAACCGATTGCTTTTGCTGCACCAGTACTTGTCGGGATAATGTTTATTGCTGCTGCTCTTGCTCTGCGCGGGTCTTTGTGGACAAGGTCTTGGACTTTTTGGTCGTTGGTGTAGCTGTGGCATGTCGTCATGAAGCCTTTTTCTAAGCCAAAGTTATCGGCTAATACCTTGCTAACTGGAGCTAGACAGTTTGTTGTGCATGAAGCATTGCTTAAGATATTGTGTTTTACGGGGTCATACGTCTTTTCGTTTACGCCTAAAACAAAAGTTGCATCTGGATCTTCAGCTGGCGCACTGATCAGAACTTTTTTTGCCCCTGCTTGGAAGTGTTTGCTGGCACCTTCACGGTTGGTGAATAAGCCCGTAGATTCTACTGCTAGATAAACCCCAAGGTCTTTCCATGGCAGTTGTACTGGGTCTTTTACGCTGACACATTTGAGGGTTTTTCCGTTGACTATCATGTCGTTGCCTTTGACTTCGACTGTGCCTGGGAAGCGTCCGTGGACCGAGTCGTATTTGAGAAGGTGAGCGTTTGTTTTGGCATCCGCAAGGTCGTTGACTGCAACAAAATCGATGTTGGCGTTGCGTTCGAGTGCTGCGCGGTAAAGAAGTCTTCCGATTCTTCCGAATCCGTTAATTCCTACTTTTATTGCCATAATATCACCGTATTTACAAAGTCTGTACAATACCCTCAACCCTTATTAGTTTTCCGACACAAATAAAGGCAAGCTGACAAGCAACCGCAAGCTAAATGCTTAGAATAATTTAGAAACTGCAAGAAAAAAATTGCATTACAATTTTTTTGTGATTAATTCAAAAAAGATTTTTAGAATATTCCGCCTTCTCTAAAATAATAGTTCTCTTCTTTCTTCGGCCCAAAACTTCTCACGCCTTCACGTTTAAGCTGACAACGCAGTTCCTCGGCGTACTCCTTTGTTATTTCTCCTTTCTTTTGTAAGTAAGCAATTATTTCTTCCGCTTGCGCCTCTGTGTCACATCGACGGATAAAATCCACGGCGCAAGGATTAAAATGGCGCAGCTTATCAGGGGTCTCAGTGCAGGCGGATAACTCCTCTTCTCCGCATTCTTCACACTCGACAACTTCTTCGGCTTCTTGCGGATTTTTCCGCACCGCGTCGATTGGAACTTTGGCGTCTCCCGTTTCAAGTTCCTCGTAGAGGTGCGGAAACACTTTCTTGAGCGATTTTTTATCTGCTGCCATTTTTCATCAGTTAACTAAAAATAAATATTAAATATGTTCTTTATTTTCTTTTTTGATGGAAAACAAGTTTTTGCAGGAACTAGGCTGGGAGAAATTGTTGGGTGGGGCCAGTTTCTAAAACTTTTTCGAGTTCTTGAACCTTTAGACCTTTCATTTCGTCGCCGAAGATTTCGCATTTTCTCTTTTTTCCCGCTTCCTCGGAGCTTCGCACAACAATTTCGAGTCCATAGTTAGTCGTTGTCTGAGCGTATATGTGAAATGACTCCAAAGTTACTCCATGCTTGTTCACGGTTGTCCACGCGGTTTTTGAAATTTTAATCTTTTCAGATTTGAGGAGTTGACAGATTTCTTCTGGTTGGTCTGAGTAAACGGCGATGTCGATGTCGCTTCCCTGCCTTATTGTTCCCCGCCAAACGCTCCCAATTAAAACGGGACAATAATCTTCGAGAAGCCGCATTATTTTTAGAGCTTCTGTTCGCATTTGCACCAGCCGCTCTTTTCTCTTTGCACCTTCGTTTTCTTCAGCTATCTTGTCCAGTTCAAGAGCAACGTCAAGGTTAGACGGCAAAAAGTGAGTGCCCAAATTCCTTGCCGCTTTTTCTTTAGCTTGTTTATACTCTTTTTCAGCGCCAAAATAAAGTAAAGTGGCAGCTTCACGCGCGACTTTGCGTTTTAAGTCAAAGTCAACCGTTAACCATTCACCAAGCGCCTTATCAACGCTTCATTGTTGTTTCGTAAAGATCAATGGTTTTTTCGGCGATTCTGCTCCAAGTGAACTCGGCTAGAACGCGTTTTCTGCCGTTTTTGCCCAGAATTTTGCGTCTTTCAGGGCTTTCTAAAGCGCTTGTTACTCCCCACGCGATGTCAGAGGGGTTGTTTGGATCTACGTGGAAGCCGCATTGTTCTTCGCCGCAGCAAATTACTATTTCACGCATTCCGCTAACGCCCGCGGCGCCGACGACAACTGCCTTCTCCATGCTCATGGCTTCAAGAGCTACGATACCGAAAGGTTCGTAGTGGCTGGGAAAAACCGCTAAGTCACATGCGGCGTAATGAAGTATTCGTTCTTCTTCCGGGATGAAGTCAAAGCAGAATTTGACGTATTCGTCAAGCCTAATTGTTCTTGTAAGGTTTGTTAAGTATTCTTGAAGGTCGCCTACGCCTACAATTACTAGTCTCGCGTTAGGTATCTTTGTTAGAATATGAGGCATTGCCATTATGAGTTTATCAACGCCTTTGACGGCCACGAGCCTCCCGAGGAAAAGAATCATCAATTCGCTGTCTTTTATGCCGTATTTGCTTCGGATCCGCTTAATGTTTTCAGAAGAAACGTTTTCAGGATTGTATTTTTGTGGGTCAACACCGTTGTAGCTAACCTGAATCTTTTCTCTTGGAAAACCAAGTTGTATTAGCTCATCTTTCATTGCGTAAGAAACAGTCACAACCAAATCAGCCATTTTACCCGCGCGCAACTCAATGTTGCTGACCACACTTGACCCGTTTCCTAAAGTTCGACCTTTCTCAGTGGAGTGAACATGAAAAGCCAACGGCAAACCCGTTTCTCTTTTAACAGTAATTCCACCCATTGCAGAAAGCCAATCGTGCGCGACGACAATGTCATATTTCATAGCTTCTTTTTTAATCAACTCGTTGATGAGTTTCGCTGCTGACAAATAATTATAAACCATCAGTTTGCCGAAAAAATGCAGTCCTCTGCCCCATTTTTTAATGTCTTCCCCTAATACATCCGGCAAAGAGTCCGAAATGTCAATGTGCAGTGGACGATGAATCTCTATTCCACGCCAAATTTCTCTGGTCGGCAAGGAACCCGCATCATCATTCATGGTAAAAACCGTTACGTCATGATCGTCCAAAACAAACTTTCGCGTTATCTCAGCTGCGTAGGTTCCTAATCCACCAACTATTTTAGGCGGGTACTCGTAGACGAAAACCGCAAGTTTCATTCTGAGCTGTCTCCAATTTATCCTAAGAATTGTTCTCACCATACTAAAGCTTTGCTTATCAGCCCAATCAAACTTGAAACTGAATTGTCGCTCAAAAATTAAGGAAAAGTTTGATTAGCTGGTTCGGCATAGCACTAGAAGGCACGGTGCTTGCGAATGAGTTTATCACCAGTTAAACAAGGAATACTTGAAGCCATGTTGCTACATGAAAAACCCTTAAGAGCCATGGAAATCGCGAAGGAAACCAAAAAAGAGTTTCCTCCCGTCATGATGCATCTCTTAGGCCTAGCTCGCATGGGCTACGTAAGCTCGCCTGAAAAAGGATTATACGTAATTACTGAAAAAGGAAAAGAAGCCCTCGGGCTGCCAGAAATCAACAAAGAAAAAGCCACCGCCATATTGGCTTATGCGCCGCATGATAAATCATTCGAATTCTACGCTGACGTTGGAAAACCATTAAATTTGCACGCTCACAACCTCCGCGATTTCGTCAATAAAGTAGAAAAAGCCGACGTTGCATCAATAGAGTTCCACACAAAACGGGGAGACTTTGAAGTCTGGTTCACTGGACTCGGAGATGTGGAATTAGCAAAAAAAGCGGCATTATTAAAACAGGGAAATGTGGTTGGTGAGGACTTGCGTGTGCAATTGCATGAAATAGTTAAGCAGCGCTATATTGCGTTAGCTAAATTGGCGGACCAACACGTTTATCCCGATGAAATTTAGTTTTTAGTTGTTTTGCTCTCTTCCGAAAAGTTATGTTTATTCGTTTTTCATAATTTCTAGGTTAAGTTATGGAAAAAATGAAATACACAAAGGAGAATACTACGTGGCAGAGGAAGGTCTTGGTTGAGCGAAGTCAGAATAGTTTCCGTCAAGTTACCTGAAGACGTCTACCTTGAAATGGCGCTGCGTATTCCTGAGGGCGATAGAAGCAACTTTATCAGGGAAGCCATAAGTGAGAAACTTCAGAAAACTCCTAAAGCAGACAAACTTTTAGCCTTAGAAGCGAGAATGGGCAAAATAGAGGGGGAATTCGGGCAAATTAGAAAGTACCTTGCCGATTTGGAGCTGCTGACGTTTCAGCATGGAAAGATTAACCCGCACTCTTTCTGTATTGATGAGGTGGACCACAAAATAATAGAGTACCTGCTCCATTACAAGAGCGCAACTACGCCTGAGTTGGCTGCATACGTCCAAACCAACAGGTGGCTCATACTAAACAGGCTCAGGAAAATCCAGAAAACCTCCAAAAAACAGGTTGGAAAATCAGTAATAGAATATTACGCGGGCGAAAGATCTGGGAAGAAGAAAGCTTGGTGGATAGACGAAGAGTTAATCCAAGAATAACAAGTTAGCTTTAAATTAACTGGACATGTTGGTTTGTAACTGCGGGCTCGTAGTCTAGCACGGATTAAGGCATCGGCCTCCGGAGCCGAGAATCCTGGGTTCAAATCCCAGCGGGCCCGCTTAAATCATTAAGCGAGTCCCAGTGAGTCCGCGTCAGGCTTTCTCCAAAGGAAAAAAGAAGATTTGCTTATTGTTCTAAGCCTATCTGAGCGCGCGCTTAAAGGTGCGGTGCGAAAGGTTATTAGAAGAAGCTCTACAGACATTCTTTTGGTGTTTTTGGTTCATGAAAAAGAATTTTGAGTCGATTGATGAATACATAAATTTCTTTTCCAAAGAACGTTCAAACTGTTTTAGAACAAATAAGGCAAGCAATCAAGGACGCCGCACCCAAAGCACAAGAAGCAATCAGCTATAACATGCCAGCGTTCAAACTGAACGGTAACTTGGTCTGGTTTGGAGCATTCAAAAATCACGTAGGTTTCCATCCGCGGGAGTCGGCCATAGAAGAATTTCAAAGATAAACTGTCAAAGAAGTAAGCAAAGTCCAGGGCACCGTTAAATTTCCATTGGACAAGCCAATGCCATTAGATTTGATTAAGGAAATGGTGAAGTTCAGAATAAAGGAAAACCTGAAAGAGAGCGGTTCCAAATATTCATAAATTCCAAATAAGGCACCCATCGGACTTAGTTTGAGAGCCTTTTACCGAGTGCGCCGCTAAAATCTGTGAAAAAAGAGGTTTGCCTATTTTGGTTTTGTGCTACAACTATGTTGGAATAGAGAATATGCTAATATTGGGCATCTATTCTTCACCAAGAGATACTTACTTTACACATGGTTAGCTTAAATTTAAAAGCGTTATTTTGTAAATTAACTTTAATGAATAATGTTTCGGAGGTTAAATTTTTGATTAACGACAAAACTATTGTTGAAAAGAACCTGAAGAAGTTTGATGAATTGGATTTTGAAGCATGGACTAAAAAGGATTGGAAACTATTCAATGAAATTCATGCCCCAGATGTGCTTGTTGTGATGGCAGACGGAACCACAACTCAAGGAATTGAAGCCCACAACGACGCAGTAAAGCCGTTCCTGAAAATGGTAAACTTACAAATTACGGAGCACCCCATTAAAATTGGGCAAGGTGAATGGACAGCAGTCACAGGCGAAACCGTCACTACTTTACCAAACGGCAAGGCAATCAAAGGTTCAATGTGCACTATAGCGCATTGGAAAGATGGCCGCATCGTTGAAGAATACATATTCCAAGATACTGGGCCCTTAATGAAAATGCTCAATCTCCAACCATAGATTATAGGCGAAGCAGGGACAGTGGACTTATTGGAAACAAATTATGTAAAAGTTGCCATCAAATCTGAGATTCCGGTCGGTAAAATGAAACACATAGAAATTAATGAAAAAGAAATAATGATAGCTAACGTTGAAGGCAATTTCTATGCAGTCAGCGATAGATGCGGTCACGAGAATGCTAGACTCTCCACGGGTACGCTAACTAACACAACTGTTATTTGCCCTTTTCATTATTCAAGATTTGACGTAACCACAGGAAAATTAATCTCTGGACCTATCTTGGAGGGCAGCGACGCTGCTAACATATTAGCCAAGGTTCCCGTAGAAGCCCAAAAAGGCCTAATGCAAATGCTTAAGCATACAGGCGAGAATCAGAGTTTAATCAAAACTTACGATCTGCCAGTTTACAAAGTAAAAGTAGATGGTAACGACTTACTTGTTCAACTTTAAGACTTTTTTGGAGCTTTAAAAGGTGATGAAGTAAATAAAAAAGGAAGGCAAAAATTCAATGAAAGACGGCGAGAAAGATCCGAAAATAATGATTACAAAAGACGGACCCTACCTGGTTTCGGGAAACCTGCCCATAGATAAACAGATCATAGCAACCGGAAACGAAGGTGAGCCTGAAAAATGGCTTAAAGGCAAAAATGTACCCTCCAATCAACCCTGTTTACTCTGTCGTTGCGGAGAATCAAACAACAAACCGTTCTGCGATGGAACACACACAAAAATTGATTTTGACGGAACTGAAACCGCAGTCAAAAAACCCCATGACAAGCAAGCGCAGGTCATTGACGGCCCTACATTGCGACTTAAGGATGCGTCTGCGTTGTGTGCTGGCGCTAGATTTTGCCACAGAGGTGGAGGAACTTGGGGATTAACACATCAGTCTGATGACCCTAAAGCCAGCGAGTTAGCCGTTGAAGAAGCATGCCAGTGTCCTTCAGGTAGGCTCGTGGAAAGTGATAAGAGAACAGGGAAGGTTTTCGAGAAAGAGTTTAAGCAGTCAATAAGTCTTGTGGAGGATCCGCAGAATGAAGTGAGCGGTCCAATTTGGCTTAAGGGCCGGATACCTGTGGAGTGTTCTGATGGAACTACATATGAAGTTCGGAATCGTCAAACCCTTTGTCGATGCGGTAAATCCCAGAATAAGCCATTCTGTGATGGGTCCCATATAGATGAAGGATTCAACGACGGCGACGAATCCTTGAAATAAAAAAATTAGGTGCGTCTAGAAAAAGATAAGGCTTGAGGTTCTTAATGATTTTCAGTAAGGTCCTTAACTGGAATCGTCGTCTCCAACCTCCCTCAGGCCTTCGGGTTTTTCAAGGAAAACCAATTTCCTTCCAAGAAAATCCCGCTTTTTGGCCTAGATCTTTACTTCGGGGGAAATTTAGCGTTTATTGACTTGTAGAATGTGTCGTCATCCCCAAACCCCACAATGTTTCGCAGAGGATTAGGCTTAGGCAGCCCATACCATTTCATGTTCCATTCAGCCATTGCTTCCAAAGCCCTTACCAAATCCACACCCTTCTCGGTAAGAGAATATTTAGTGTATGGCGGTGAAGCATTCTCTATCTCTTTCCTAACAATTCCATTCTCAACAAGCTTTGCAAGTTTAGAAGACAGTGTTCTTGAACTGATCGGTCTTAATTTTTCCATCAACTGATTAAATCTAAGGGGACTCGCCTCAAACGCGAGGTTGCCAAGCACATGAAGGCTCCATTTGTCCCCCACAATAACTACGGTTCGATCAACCAGTTGTTTTTTGGTTTCTTTATTCAAACTATGATAATCAACTGCAGCCATTAAAATCACTCAGAAGCTACCATTTCTAAAACTATCCGCTTTAATAAGTAAAGTATGTAGCTATTAATAAAGTAAATTCCATTAAAAACAGCTTCTTTCTCATAGATTACTCACTTTGGTATAGGTTATGGAAACCTTAAATATTTTTTTCGGTCGTTCGATAGATAGAACTGATTGGAGAAAAAAGTTATGACAAGTTTTCCCGTAAGAGACCAAACAAATGACCATCTATTAACCCCCAAGAACTCAGCATTAATTATCATTGACTACCAACCAACTCAGGTAAATTCAATTGTATCTATGGACCGACAGCTCCTTGTCGACAACATAGTTAGAGTGGCAACGACTGCCAAAATATTCGGCTTGCCCATTGTTTTGTCAACAGTTAACGTAAAAACAGGTTATAATCAGCCCACAATTCCCCCACTTAAAAAAGTGCTCCCTCAACAATTGGAACTTGATAGAACACAAATCAACGCCTGGGAAGATAAGGACTTCAACGAAGCAGTAAAAGCGACTAAACGTAAAAAACTGGTTATGTGCGCCTTATGGACAGAAGCATGCCTGACTTTTCCTGGCCTTGATGCTTTAAAAGAAGGTTACGAAGTGTACCCAGTTGTCGATGCTGTAGGAGGAACATCAGTAATTGCACACGAGACTGCCCTGCAGCGCTTAGTTCAAGCTGGCAGCCAAAACATTTCGTGGGCCCAATTTGCTTGTGAGTTGCAGCGGGACTGGAACCGGCTTGCCACAGCGAAAGAGTTTTCAGAGATTTTTACTGCGCCAAACTCCCCGCTTGTAAGAGACGCTCAGCAAAGGGCAAGAATCACCTTTGATGAACCCTCTACTGATCAAGCTGTCGTAAAGTAATCTCCTGCTCGAGGAAAAAAGTAAACTCTAGTTGCCCCTTTTTTTAGTGTCCAAAAGCCTTTTTTGGCTTGATGAAAGTTCCTGACTCCAACTCTTTGAAAGCCTCCTCTAATTCTGCCTCGGTGTTCATGACAATTGGCCCTATCCAAGCCACAGGTTCACCCAAAGGCTCACCCACCAAACCAACTCCAATCTTCCTAAGAAAAAACACAAGTCTGCGGAATTGTGCGGGAGATATCTCCACTTGTCCTAGGGTTCAAATCCCAGTGGCCCCATTCGTTTATGGTTAAAATAAAGGATTCGCTTAAATAACAGACTGTGCGAAAACTCCATAGATTTTTGAGGGAGCAATAAACATAAATACGTAATAGCTCTAATAGAGCACTATGCCAAGGAAAGTTAATTTTCAAACCACCAACGAGCTAACTGTGAAAGGAATCGTCGGCTTCGTCAAGAGAAAAGTCACTCCTCACGGAACTGGCGCCAAAGTAACCTGCCCAAAGGAATACCTCGGAAAAACCGCCTACCTCATCATAACAAACGAGCCCTGGCAACCAACCGCGGAAACTGACAACAAGGAAAGCGAACAACCATGAGCGAGCACATAAACGGAACACACCGAGACCAAACCGTACTCTTCCCAGACAAACTTGATGACTACGTTGACAGGGAAAATCCAGTCAGGTTCATAGACGCTTTCATCGACAGCCTCAATTTGGAAAAGCTCGGCTTCAAACACTCCATCCCAAACGAGGAAGGAAGACCGCCCTACAACCCATCAGACTTGCTCAAGCTGTATGTCTACGGCTACCTGAATCAGATAAGGTCAAGCCGAAAACTCGAAAGAGAATGCCACAGAAACGTTGAAGTGATGTGGCTAATGAAGAAACTCACCCCTGACCATAAAACCATCGCTGACTTCCGCAAAGACAACGTCGGCTGCATCAAACCCGTGTTCAAGGAGTTCGTCTACCTCTGCCGCTCACTAGATCTCTACGATGCCCAGCTCGTCGCCATAGACGGGAGCAAGTTCAAGGCCGTGAACTCCACAAAGAGGAACCTCAACGAGAAGACGTTACCAGAGAGGTTGAAGCGCGTCGAAGATAAGATAGCTCAGTACCTGAAGAACTTGGAGGAGAACGACGAGGCTGAACAGGAGGTTAAGGACGATGATAGCAGTACCGCCGCTGTGAAGATCGACAGGTTAAGGGAGAAGCTCGCCGAGCTTGAAGAGAAGAAGCAGGAGTATGTCCGGTCTCAGAATTTGATGATGGAGACAGGGCAGAAGGAGGTCTCCCTCACCGACCCTGACAGCAGACTGATGATGACCGACAGTCAGAAGTTGGATGTCTGTTACAATGTTGAGTCTGCAGTAGACTCCAAGAACCACCTTGTGGTCGATTACGACATCACAAATGACGCCAACGACAGGTACCAACTCGCAGGAATGGCTCAGAAAGCGAAGATGATTCTGGAGGTGGAGAAGCTGGATGTTACGGCAGACAAGGGATTCTGTACAGGGAGTGAGCTGAAGAAATGTGAGGAGAATGGGATAACCGCATACGTCGCCATACCGGAAGAGACCATGCCCAACAAGAAGTTGGGAGTACCAGCGCCTGAATTCTACTCGCAAAGATTTGCGTATGATCCTCTCAGAGACGTATACGTCTGTCCCGCCAATCAGGTGATGGGCTTCTGGAAGGGCAGATGGAAGAACCGCGGCAGGCTATACAGGACAGCAGCGTGCGCCGCATGTCCTCTCAGGAGCAGATGTACGAGGAGCAAGCAGGGCAGGATAATTTTCAGGTCGGAGTATCAGGATGTCATCGACAGGCTCAGGGCGAGGCTCAAGAGCGATGAGGGATCTGGCAAGCTCAAGAGGAGAAAGGAGATTGTCGAGCACCCGTTCGGCACGATGAAAAGGGCGTTCAATCAGGCATACCTGTTGCTCAAAGGCCTGAGGAAGGTGAACGGAGAGGTCGGATTCACGATGCTGGCTTACAATATGAGAAGAGTCATCAACATTCTTGGAGTTGGAATGCTAATAAGCTTGGTGAAGTCATAAAAAAGCGAAAACAAGTGACAAAGGATTCCGAGCAATAGCTTGAGGGATAGATGCTTTTAGGCTTTAGCGCTGAGTTTTGACGCAGTCTGATTCCTAAGCGCATCCCTCCCCGCCCGCCATTAATTTTCAACTTACGAGAAATCGTGTTCTATGGCGAAGTTTCTCCCTTCACAATTGGGCGGCCATCTTTGTACGAACATTGGAGCCCATACTTCTTCACGCATTCTAAACAGAGAACGGGGTCACAGAGAGTGGTGCTTAAGTATTTTTCGCCGCCGTCAGGAGCAATGGCAACGAAGACGCCTTTCTCGATTTCTTTTGCTTTGGCTTGTGCGATGTGGAAAATGGCTCCTGAACTTGGACCTACAAAAATTCCTTCTTGCAATGTAAGCAGCCGAGAAGCTTCCTCAGCGTCCCTTGGGTTCACGTAACAGATTTCATCAACCAAGGTGTTGATCCAGATTGCTGGCACGTACTGGTTTTTGAGGTCCTTCAAGCCTTGAATCGCTGTGCCTGGCTCAGGCTGAATCCCTATGACTTTCACGGCGGGGTTGTGCTCTTTGAGACATTTTGAGACACCCATTAATGTGCCTGTGGTTCCTACGCCGGCAAAGAAGTGAGTGACCTGCCCGTCTGTATCCCGCCATATTTCCTCACCTGTGGTTTGGTAATGAGCGTTGACATTTGCTTTGTTTGCAAACTGGTTAGGCATGAAATATTTGTTTGGATTGCGTTTGACTATTTCATGCGCTAAGTCTTCCGCTCCATCCATCCCCTTGGATCCGTCGCTTAGCACAATCTTGGCTCCCATCGAAATCAGGATTTGGCGCCTCTCCAACGTCATGGTCTCGGGCATAACAAGCATCAAATCGTAGCCTTTAGCGCGGCACACCAAAGCCAACCCGATGCCTGTGTTTCCACTTGTGGGTTCAATCACCGTTTTGGCGGCTGTCAGCTGCCCCGATTTTTCTGCTTCCTCAATCATGTATTTGGCGATTCGGTCTTTAACTGACCCGCCCGGGTTGCATTTTTCCAACTTAACGTATATCTGAACATTAGGGTTAGGATTCAAACGTCTTATTTCCACCATTGGCGTGTTGCCGATAAGTTCAAGCACATTTTTCGCATTCATCTTTAAGCACCGCAAAAGAGTGATAATACTTAGTCTGCTAAAGTACTATAAATTATGTGCGGACAAACTTGTCCTGCAGCCAGTAAAGCGCCCATTTCTCAGCTCAAGTCAAGCTATTAATCCTTTGGTTGACGTTGATACATGTTTTTAGAACAAGGTTAATACGCTAGGTAAGAAGCAAAACAAACAGTTTCCCTAAAAAACGGTTACAACTTTGGTTTTTTCAAGGTTATTTTCATGGGGGCAATGCTAATCAAGCAACCCCTTTACCTTCTTTTAATCTTTGTGAAAGGCAAAATATTCAGTTCAAATCACAAGCTTTCGAAAATGTTTTTCCCTGTTTTTCCCTGTTTTTCCCCCAAGCTTTATAAATTCAAGTTGCAAAAGTCTCTCTTACGAGAGGCTATACTTCTCGTTAACAAGATTTAGGAGAAAAGAAAAATGCAAAATCTAAAAAATAAAACTTTAGCCATAACAATTGCTTTGTTTCTAACACTATCTATGAGTGCATCGATGGTTTTAACACCGCGTGCGAGTGCAGCACCAGCACCACTCAATATTCAGCTTTTTGCGTTCTGTAACGTTGGAACTAACCCTGACGGAATCAACCAACCGGTTAACATTGGCTTTTGGCTGAACGAACCGACACCCACAGCGACTGGTCCTTATGGAGACAGATGGACAGGTTTCATGGTGACGGTTACGCTGCCAGATGGAACCACTGCGAAGTTAGGTCCGTTTACTGCTGATGACACAGGAGGAACGCATGATCAGTACACGCCAACTGAGCTTGGGACATACAGTTTCCAAATGAGTTTTCCAGGACAAACTTTGCTTGGCACTAATCCTCCGCCAACAGGCTACGCTTCCACTATAACACAGTACATCGGCGATTATTATTTGCCTGCCACTAGTAACGTGGCAACGATGACAGTGCAGCAGCAGCCAGTCGGAGGAGTTTCAGTGGCTCCGCTTCCATCAAGTTACTGGCAGACCCCGATAAACGCAATGAACGTCAACAACTGGTATGTTCTTGGCGGCGCTTCGCTTTTCACCAACGGTTACAGCACAAGCGGCGGCGGCATGTACAACATCAGTTCAAATTATAATCCCTACACTTTAGCGCCAATGACAGCACACATCATGTGGACTACCCCTGAAGCGTTCGGCGGTGTCCTTGGCGGACAATACGGCGGCACAACTACCTACGGCAACTACTATTCAACATCGCAGTACGAGAAAAAATTCGATCAAATAGTCATGAACGGCTACCTCTACTACACTGAATTTCCGGGAAGTTCAACCAATCCCGCAGCAAACATCTGCGTAAGCTTGTACACTGGAAAAATTGTGTGGATTGATAATGCAGCCAACTTTGGCGGTGGCTCACCAGAACAAACTGCTCTAACAACGACAGGCATAGTTACGGATCTAGTGTACGGTCAATTACTGGATTTCGTATCGCCCAACCAGTACGGAGGCTTAGCGTACCTGTGGACTACCGGAGCCGTTGCCGGAATTGCTAACAGTGGAACCGAATTTAACATGTTTGACGCAGAGACTGGCCAATACATCCTCAGCGTCGTTAACGGAACTTCGATGTCGATGACTTTTGACCAAAGCGGAGATCTGATAGGCTACTACATTAACGAAACAACCTCTGGCACACAAACTCTCATCAGCAACCTTGGGGGCAACCTCGTTGGTACACCGGTCGTCAGTACTGGACCTATGTTGCAAGAATGGAACTCAACGCTATGCGTTCAGAACGGCGCTTGGAGCGCACAGGCTTCAGGATGGTACTGGAGACCTCCACAAGACGGTATAATTCCATTTGCCGACGGATTAGAATGGGTAATGCCATTAGCTACTAACATTTCAGGAGTTGCAATACCCGCTTACACCTATGCACCTGGTGGAATACGCGCTATTTCTGGCAACGACGTTGTTTGCGCTGCGTATCCCTCTGCTGGAGCAAATTACTTCCAGCCTGGATACGGAATCTTTTCAGCCTACAGCATGGCTACTGGACAACAACTATGGGTAGAAAACATAACTTTGGTGCCATTCACTGAAGACGGCAACACAGGCGGTGGAACTGCAGTTGGAGACGGAGTTTGGACCATACCCAGCCATCAGAACGGTGTAATTCAAGGTTACAGTTTAGCTACAGGTGGTTTGCTTTGGACAACTAACCTTGCGCCCTTCGATCCTTATGATAGCATCGGCGGCTACTTCGCAAACGTTGCTGGCAGTACATTGTATCTTGCAGGCTTCGGTGGAGACATATGGTCTATAAACATCTTGACTGGAGCTATCAACTGGTACACGAACACAACTGACCTGCAGGGTCCAAGCGGAACTAACAGTCCATATGGTATTTGGCCACTTTGGGGCTTTGCCCAAGGCGGTATCGCTGACGGACTACTATTCCTCGCTGAAGGACATGAATACAGTCCACCACTATTCCTCGGCGCACAACAGCTAGCTCTCAACTGCACTACCGGACAGCTTGTATGGAGCATAGATGCCTTCGACATTGACAGCCACCCAGTTATTGCCTATGGAATATTGACAACCCTCAACGCTTATGACAACCAAATCTATGCCTATGGCATGGGACCAAGCAAAACCACTGTAAACGCACCCAGCATCGGCGTGACAACAGCCACTCCAGTGACGATCACAGGTACAGTAATGGACATCTCAGCTGGTTCACAACAAGCAGCAGTAGCAGCAGACTTCCCGAACGGTTTACCCTGCGTATCTGACGCAAGCATGAGCCAATTCATGGAATCCGTGTTCATGCAGCAGCCAATGCCAACAAACATAACAGGAGTCCCAGTCACAATCAGCGTTACCGACTCAAACGGAAACTGCTATAACATTGGAACAACAACCACTGACCCAAGCGGTTTCTTTAGCTATAGCTGGACACCCACCATTACAGGCAATTACACGGTAACAGCAACTTTCGCAGGCAGCCAATCCTACTACGGATCCTATGCAAACGCAGCCTTCTACGCTAGTGCTCCAGCATCGCCCGCGCCTTCATCTTCGCCAGTAAGCTTGGCATCAACGCAGTCAGACATCATGGGTATTGGAATCGCTATAATAGTGATAATCATCGTCGGAATCGCAGTGCTTGCAGTGCTTATGCTGAGAAAACGATATAAAGTAAAGCAAAAATAAACATAAACCAACCTCTTTCTTTTTTTTATTTTAGATCAAAAATCAGCGAAGAGACTCTATGCATAGAGAAAGCAAAATTCGCCAAAGGATTTTCTTTAAAATAATTTTTTATATTGTTTGGTTCCAATAGTAGATTTGCTGGAATTTTCCTTCAACCGGAAACTGTGGATCTTGATAAACTATATCTAGACTTAAGCCGTATTCGCCGAGGAGTTTTTGCGAAATATTCCAAATTTGAGCTGAAGTACTGTCGGGTGTCCATATTCCCCAGATCAGGTCTTGCGGGTTTCTCATGCCCCACCCGTAGTTTTCAGGTAAAACCAATGCGGCTTCAGCTGTGCTGTTTACTTTTAATGTCGGTATGTTTTTCCAGAATTTTTCAAGCGCTGCAAAATGCTGATCTGTCAATATCCCATATGGGTCGCCTGGGATTTGGGGATAATCGAAAATTACCTCGTATTGTGCCCCTGATGTGTAGCCTGCTACAAGTTGATTGTACATTTCTGACCCATTCTCAATGTATGGGGGTTGATCGTAGGTCCATGTTATTATGTCACCCCAAGTCTTATTTTGCATGTATGCTGCCCCCCTGGTTAAAGCGATGGCTTGTGTGATGCTCTGGTTGGAGCCAAACTCCGTAAAAAT